>CAZSQS010000027.1:0-40957 GCA_964608995.1 uncultured Smithella sp.
TCACCGCCCCGTATTCCGTCACCAGCCAGTGCGCGTGCGCCCGCGTGGTCACCACGCCCGCGCCGGGCGTGAGCGTCGGCGTGATCTTGCTGAGGCCCTGATTCGTCACCGACGGTAGAGCCAGAATCGGCTTTCCGCCGATGGAACGCGACGCGCCATAGACAAAATCCACCTGCCCGCCCACGCCGGAGTAAGCCCTGGTTCCCAGGGAGTCGGCGCAAATCTGGCCGGTCAGATCAACCTCCAGCGCCGAGTTGATCGCCGTGACTTTCGGATTTTGCGACAGAATAAACGGATCATTGGTGTAGCCGACATCCATCATGCGCACAGCGTCATTGTGGTGCGTAAAATCATAGAGTTTTTTTGATCCCAGAAGAAACGTGGCGACCATTTTGCCGGTATCGATCGTTTTGGCCGCGCCGTTGATCACGCCTTTTTCGATGAGAGCGATGACACCGTCGGCAAACATTTCCGTATGAATGCCCAGATTCTTGTGAGAGCCGAGCTTGGACAAAACGGCGTTGGGAATCGCGCCGATGCCCATCTGAAGCGTCGCACCATCCTCAATGAGTCCCGCGCAGTGCCGGCCGATGGCCTCTTCAATGTCATCCGGCTCGGCGTAACAAATGGTCTCAAGCGGTGTGTCGTCTTCCACAAAATAGTCGATTTTATCAATCGGGATGCGCGCATCGCCGAAGCTGTGCGGCACATGCGGGTTAACCACGGCAATCACCGCCCGGGCCACCTCCATCGCGGCAGGTGTCGCATCCACGGACGTACCCAGCGAAACGAAACCGTCGTCATCGGGAGGGCTGACCGAAATCATCGCCACATCGCAGGACAGATACTTTTGACGATACAGGCGCTGCGTTTCGCTCAAAAAAACGGGAATGTAGTCGGCAAACCCCGCCTGTGTGCGGTGTCGGACATTGGGCCCGACAAAAAAAGAATCGAGCTGAAAAATGCCTTCAAATTCCGCATCGGCGTATGGCGCAGGGCCTTCGGTATGCAGATGATGGATGTGGACGTTTCGCAAATCGCCCGAGCGACCACGCCGGCACAGCGCCTGCACGAGACACTGCGGCGAGCTCGCCACGGAACTTAAATGGATATGATCGCCGGATTTGACAACCTTCAGAGCCTCATCGGGCGTGACTATTTTAAAATCGCTCATCTGACAGACCGCCTTCGACGTGGACGATCGACCTTCGGTCTATAAGCCTGATATTCCATCAGCCTTTCAGAAACGCCCGGATGTCGCAGCTCAGCTCGGAAGGTTTTTCCAGGTGAATAGCATGGCCGCATTTTTCATAAATGATCATTTTCGCGTGTGGCAGTGTCTTTCGGAAATCGTCAGCCAGCGCAATCGGGAAAATCGGGTCGTCGTTTCCCAAAACTATCAGCGCGGGCGCTGAAATCGCGCCCGTGCGCAGGGTTGAATCAAACGCGTTGCAGGCGGCAAGCTGGCGCAAAAAGGCATCAAGCGGCTGAGGATTCTGCATGCGCAAACCAACGGCCTGATCCATAACCTCCGGGTGCGCTCTCGCAAAACCCGGAGACGTCATGAGCGTCAGGTCAATGCGGTAAACCTCTTGCGCGGGCTTTCCGGCGATGGCTGCCGCCGCTTTTTCCCAAAAAGGCCTTCCCAGTTCCAAAGATCTGGCCCCGCCCAGGCTCGTGGCCACCAGAACCAGCCGGTTGACCACTTCCGGATAAGACAGGGCAATTTCCTGCGCAATGAACCCGCCCATGGAAAGCCCCGCGATGTGCGCTTTTTTAATGCCCAAAGCGCGGATCAGTTCCACCGTATCGGCGGCCATTTTCGCAATACTGTAGTCCTCATCCGGCTTGTCGCTTCGGCCGATGCCCCGGTTGTCCAGGGCAATCACGCGAAAATCCTTTGAAAGTTCGTCAATTTGCGCAAACCACAAATCCATCGGAAAGGCGAGGCCGTTGATCAGCACCAAAGGTTCGCCTGCCCCTTTTTCTTCGTAATAGATTGAAATTCCGTTAACTTTTAAATGCGGCATTCTTCTTCCAAATGCGTAGGGAACGGTTTGAAACCTTTCCCTACAAGTGTTTATTACATCGCTTCAACGGCCAGCGCCATGCCCATACCGCCGCCGATACACAACGAGGCCATGCCCCTTTTCACCTGGCGGCGCTGCATCTCATTGACCAGCGCAAGCACAATGCGCGCCCCCGAGCAGCCGATCGGATGGCCGATGGAGATGGCCGAACCGTTGACATTAGTGATGTCCCAGGGAATGTTCAGCTCGCGCAGGCAGGCAATCGCCTGCGACGCGAAGGCTTCATTGAGTTCAAACAGGCCGTAATCCTTCACCGACGTGCCGGTAAGGCGCAAAAGCTTGCGCACGGCCGGAATCGGCCCCAGGCCCATGTACGCAGGATCAACGCCGCCTGAGGCGTAGCCGGTGATTCTCGCCAGCGGCTTAAGCCCCATCGATTTGGCTTTGTCTTCGCTCATGATGAGCAGAGCGGCTGCCGCGTCGTTGATGCCGGAGGCGTTTCCGGCTGTCACGGTGCCGCCTTTCTTGAAGGCCGTGCCGAGTTTCGCAAGCTTTTCCATGCTTGTGTCCATCGGCCGCTCATCCGTGTCGAACACTTTGGGATCGCCTTTTTTCTGCGGAATCGTCACGCCGACAATTTCATTTTTCAAAATCCCGGAGGCAATGGCGCTTCGGGCGCGGGTGTGGCTTTCGAGGCTTAACCGGTCCTGCTCTTCGCGGGAGATGCCATAGCGTTCAGCGATATTCTCCGCCGTGATGCCCATGTGATAGCCATTGAAGATTTCATACAGGCCGTCAAAAACCATCAGGTCGGTGGTTTTGCCAAACGGCATGTCCATGCGGTGGCCCCAGCGGGCTTTGGGAAGCGCAATCGGCGCGTCGCTCATGTTTTCCATGCCGCCGGCGATCACCACCTCATTGTCGCCCGCCTTGATGGAGGCGGCCGCCAGAGCAATGGCCTTCATGCCGGAGGCGCAGACTTTGTTAATCGTGATGGCGGGCGTTTCCTTGGGAAGCCCCGCGCGAATCATGGCCTGGCGGCCGGGATTCTGCCCCTGACCCGAGCTCAGAACATTGCCCATGATCACCTCATCGACGGCGATTTTCCGAAGCTTAGCCTCCCATTGGGCGTACTGCTGTTCCACGGGGCACAGGCCTTCACTTTTGGCCGTATCCGGCGCGTCCTCTTTGGCGTGGACGGGAAGCCCCGGTTGAAGCCCGGCTTTGATCAGGACCTCACGAATCACGAGCGCCCCCAAATCCTTGGCGGGAACATCTTTTAAAGAGCCGCCGAAGGCGCCTACCGCGGTGCGCACACCGCTGACAATCACTGCATTTGGCATAATCTGACTACCTCCTTGATCGAATGTATGGTTTTTTCATGTCATTGCAATGACATGCGTATTTTCACCCCAGTTGGTGACCGGGAGTATTCCACAATCGCTTCGTGAAGGCAAGAATGATTTGACCCGAAAATCCCGCCGAAGGCGCGTAGCCGTCGTCTCAGGCGCAAAGAACGTTTCGAACCAGGAGGGCCAGTTTTCTTTTCGTAAGGGGTTTGAGGGCAAAGGCCCGGATGCCAAGCTTTGCGGCCCGGTCTGCGTCCATATAGTCGCTGTAGCCCGTGCAAAGCACGATGGCCTGATCGGGTTTTTCCGCCAGGATCAGCCTGGAAAGCTCCGCGCCGGACATAAACGGCATGTTCATATCGGTAATGACCAGATCAAACGCGCCGGGATTTTCCAAAAAGAGCTTCAGCGCCTCGCGGCTGTCCGAACAGACGCGGACCTGGTAGCCCAGAGACGTCAAAATCACGCGCCCGATGTCGCCCACATCCTTTTCATCATCGACGAGCAGAATATTGCCTTGCCCATGCGGCAGTTCTGCCGTATCTTCCACTTCGGCCTGAAGCCCGCTCGTCTCCAGAACCGGCAGATAGACGTCAAAGGTCGAGCCGTGGCCTTGCTTGCTTTGCACCAAAACAGCGCCGCCGTGATCCTGGACAATGCCGTAAACCACCGCGAGCCCCAGTCCTGTGCCTTCGCCCGGTTTTTTGGTGGTAAAGAAGGGATCAAATAAACGGCCCAGATGCGCCGCATCGATGCCGCACCCCGTATCGGTAATGGAGATTAACGCATAGCGACCCGGCGGCCGCTCCGCGTCGGCCTGAAAAAATCCGGCGGGCACCTCTTCGGAACTGACCCGGACACTCAGCGTCCCGCCCTTTTCGCCCATGGCCTGGAGGGCGTTGGTACAGATGTTCATGATCACCTGGTGCATCTGCGTGTAGTCGGCGTAAATCACAAGCGGCTTTTCGGCCAGCTCCTGGCGCATTTCAATCGTGGCGGGAATGGTGGCGCGCAGAAGCTTCAAGGCGTCCTTTGCGACCAGATTAAAATCCATCGGCTTTTTTTCAAGCTCGACGTGACGGCTAAACGCCAGAATCTGACGGATCAGATTTCGAGCGCGCTCCGCGGCGTTTAAAATCTGTCCGATATTTCTCTTTCGGCTCGCGGCGTCGGGCTGCATGGCGGCCAGCTCGGCGTAACCAATGATGCCGCTTAGAATGTTGTTGAAGTCATGCGCGATGCCGCCGGCCAGTGTGCCCAGCGCCTCCATCTTTTGCGCCTGATAGAGCTTTCGCTCAAGCTCGCGCCGTTCCCCTTCGGCGCTTTTAACCGCGGTGACATCGCGTCCGCTGGTGCGGATGCCCCGATACCGGCCGGAGGCGTCGTAAACCGGCTGCCACGCCACGCTGAGCCAGAATTGCCCGCCGTTTTTGTGCCGGCAGCGGATTTCAAAATTATCGCCGCGGGTACCTTTGAGCGCATTTTGAAAATAATTGCGAAACGAGCCCCGGTCTTGCTCGTCGATGATCACGGATACAAAATCCGGCATCGCCATCACCTCGTCGGCTGAGTAGCCGGTGATGCGCTCCACGGCGGGGTTCACCCACAAACACATCCCGTCAGGCGCAAACCACGACTCCCAGTTGACGGTGTAATCGGCAATCGTGCGAAATTTTTCTTCGCTTAAGCGAAGCGCCTCGATCGCCTCGGCCCGCTGGCTTTCCGTCTGTTTTTGCCGGCCGCGCATGTCCTTTTTTTCGAGCTCTCTAGCCACGGCCAGCCCCAGGCGCGCCAGATTGCTTTTCATGATGTAGTCCGTAGCGCCCAGATGGATGCACTCCATCGCCGTCTCCTCGCCGATGGCGCCGGAAACCACAATCAGGGGAATATCGAGCGCCATCATTTTGACCAGAGCAATGGCCTCCGGGGCGCTGAATCCGGGCAGGTGGTAATCGCACAAAATGACATCCCACCCCCCGTCCAGAAGCGCCCGGGTCATCTCCTCGGCAGTCTGCACCCGTCGAAGCGCAGGTTCATAGCCGCTTTTGCGCAGCGTGCGTAAAAGCAGAAGCGCATCGTCTTCGGAATCTTCTACAATCAAAACTTTCAGCGCTGTGAGCATGGTTGATCCCCCGCACCGTGGTTTTTATAAAGCGCCGGGCGCCACTTGCGTGTTTAAGGAATTTTCTCTTCGTTTGACATCAAAGTCAAAGCGTTTTTCATCAAAGAGCCTCAGGCACGCGTCGGCCGCATCCAGGTCATAGAGGCGCCCTTTATTTTGGACGATTTCCGCCAGTGCCGGGCCTGCGCCCAGGGCGGGGCGATATGGGCGGTGCGACGCCATTGCCTCCACCACATCGGCCACAGCCAGAATGCGCGATTCAAGCAAAATATCGTCCCCCTGAAGCCCCTGGGGATAGCCGGAGCCGTCCATGCGCTCATGATGCTCCAGAATCATTCGCGCAATAGGCCAGGGAAAGTCAATGTCTTTGAGGATGTCATAACCCGCCTGGGCATGGGTCTTCACCAGCTCAAACTCCAGGTTCGTCAGTCGCGTGGGCTTGGTCAGAATTTCCGACGGAATCGCGATCTTGCCCAGATCGTGGATCGTTCCGGCCAGGCGCAATCCGTCGATGCGACCGGGGTCAAGCTTCATTTCCGTGGCGATGGCCCGCGCCAGGTCCGCCACCCGGCGCTGATGCCCGGCCGTATAGGGATCACGCGTCTCCACCATTCCCGCAATGGCGTTAATGGTGGAACCCAGGGTTTTGCGCAACCGCTCGAGCGTATCTTGTTGCTGGTTTTCCATCTTTTTCAGTTCGGTGATGTCGCGAACGACACCGCGAAACCCGACGGGATGGCCCGTCGCGTTGGTCAAGAGCGCAAAGGAAGACTGAATATGCCGGATGTCACCGCTTTTTTGGATGATCTCCTGATCAAACAGGCGGCTGGGTTGTCCGGTGCGATAGACCTCGTTGTGCGCGGCAAACATCCGCCGGTAAGTTTCGGGACTTGTATAGACGCGCCCGTCCAGACCGATCATGTCCTCGGGCGGGTAGCCCCAGATCCGCGCGAGCGCATAATTGACAAACGTGAATTTCCCCGCCAGATCGACTTCATAGTAGCCGTCACCAATACTCTCCAGAATCGTGCGGTATTTTTCTTCGCTTTCGCGAAGCGCCGCTTCCGTTTCAAGCTGCTTTTGGCGCAGGGCCTTTTTTTCCATTTCACGGGCCACTGAAAGCCCCAGGCGCGACAGATTATCCTTCATGATGTAGTCGGACGCCCCGCGCTGAATGCATTCCAGCGCGGTGGCCTCGCTGATGGCGCCGGACACCACGATGAGAGGCACATCGATGGCCATCATCTGCATAAGCGCAATCGCGTCGAGCGCGGTAAAGCCCGGCAGATTGAAATCGCAAAGGATGATGTCCCAGGATTCTTCCACCAGCGCCTGCGCCATTGCTTCGGAGGAGCACACCCGTCTGGTGACAGGATCATAACCGCTTTTGCACACGGCGCGCTCCAGAATGAGCGCATCGTCTTCACAGTCTTCCACGATCAAAAGCCGCAATGGTTTTAACATAATCCCCACTTCCTTTGGTTTTTAGATCTCTTTTTTTACGCCTGGCAATCCCAGTGTGAAATAAAAAGTTGTCCCTTGTCCCGGCTGGCTTTGCGCCCAGATGCGACCGCCGTGGCGATGGACAATCCGTTGAACCGTCGTCAGCCCGATGCCGGTTCCGGGAAACTCCTCCGCGCGATGAAAGCGCTGAAACGCCGAAAAAAGTTTCCCGGCCCGGGAGATATCAAAGCCGATGCCATTGTCCCGGATAAAATACACGGTTTCGTCGCCCTGGCTGTCCACGCCGAAGGCAATGCACGCCTCGGGAGATTTTACTGTAAACTTCCAGGCATTTTCCAGCAAATTCAAAAGCGCAATATGGATCAGATGCTCATCGGCATTCGCGAAAATCCCCTCTGGAATAATGACCTGCACATGGCGGGCGGGATTCATTTTCCGGAACTCCTCAATCATGGCCGCCACCATTTTGCTCAGGTCAATTGTTGTACGCCGCAGCTCCGACTGCGTCACGCGCGACAGATTCAACAGATCGTCGATGAGCCCGGTCATCGTCTGCGTCGCCCGCCGGATGCGGGCAAGATAGTCGCGCCCCGGTTCATCGAGACCCCCCGCACAGTCTTCCTGGAGCGCGCGGCCAAAGCCGTCGATCGCGCGAAGCGGCGCGCGCAGGTCGTGCGATACGGAATGGCTGAAGGCCGCCAGCTCCCGGTTGACCGCCTCGAGCGCCGCGTTGGATGTGCTCAGATTCCGCGCGCTTTCATTGAGATCATCCACCAGATTCAAAAGCGCCAGCTGACTGTCGGAAAGCTCGCGGGTGCGCTCGGCCACCGTGCGTTCAAGGCTTTCATTGAGCCGCTCAATCTCCTCACGGGCGCACCGATTTTCGGTAACGTCCACGCAGTAGCCATACCAGACAATCACACCGTCGGACCGCTTTTCGCAAAAAGAGTTGGCCAAAAGCCAGCGCACCGCTCCACCGGGCGCCGTCACGCGAAATTCACAGCGCCAGGGGATCAGATGTTTTGCCGATTCCTCAATGCTGCGAACAAAACGTTCGCGGTCTTCGGGAACGACCACCGACACAATGGGATCCATACGCTCGAAGACGTCCTTGGGCGACAGGCCGAAAACTTCCCGGATGCCTTCGCTGGCATAGGGCAGGCAGTAGCCGCCCTCCGGTTTTTTCATAAACAGATAGAGCATGCCGGGGACCTGGGAGGCAATCTTGGCCAGTGTCGCATCTTTTTGACGCAGAGCCTCCGCACTTTCTTTTTGCCGGGTGATATCCTCAAAAGTGGCATAAACCGAATACGGCTTAGCGTCCTCGGGCTTAAACTGGGGCACGGCAACAATCGACAGCCAGATGTGCTTTTGCTGGTTCGGATGATAAACGCCCCGCGCCACCGGACCGACGGTTTGCCCGGTGCGAAGCGCCACCATGGACGGGTGCTGATCTCCCGGAACCTCCTCCCCTTCCTCCGTGATCATCCGCCAGCGCGGATCAAACGACGTTTTGCCGCAAAGTTGATCAACCGTCAGCCCCAGCATGCGCTGGGCGGCCGGGTTTGCCGATATGATTTTGCCCTGGGCGTCCTGATAAACCACGCCCTGAATCATGGTTTCAAACAGGCCGCGATACTTCTGCTCACTTGCCACCAGCGCCGCTTCGGCTTTTCGCCGGTTTCGTCTTTCGGCGCGAAGCTTCCAGATCCACACGCCAAGCGCCAGCGCAATGACGGCAAAAGCGGCCAGCCAGGCGCGTTCATCCGGTGAAAGCGGCAACGCAGGGACGCCGGAGGCCACCTCGTCACCGGCGTTTTGCGCCGCCGCCTTTTCAGCGGCAAGCCAACCGCAGGCGGCCAAAGTCACCAACGCCAGAACCAGCGCCAGCCGGTTAAAAAATCGGTTTTTCGCAATGCTCATCTTTGTTTTCCAGTTCCGCAATGCGCGCTTTGAGCTCGCGCATCTTCAATTCACGGTTGACAAAATGTTTATTGAGCCTCTCAAGCTGGGCAGTGCGTTCGGCGATGCGCCGTTCAAGTTCGGCATTCATCTGCCGGATTTTATCTTCCGCCTGTCCCCGGCGCAGCGTCTCGGCAAAAGCCAGCGCCAGCGCCTCGAGATCCTCCTGCTCGCGGGCCGTGTAGCCGCCTTCGCGGTTGGCCAGCGCAATAAGGCCAATCACCTTTCCCGAATCGGCAAGTGGCGCGCCCAGAAATGAGGTGATGGGCGGATGACCTTCCGGAAGTCCGACACGCTCGGGACAGGCGGCGGGGTCATTCAAAAGCAGGGGCTGGGCGCGAAGGATCACCTGCCCCCAGATGCCGCGAATCTCCATGCTGGCAACAGCCGCTTGCGCCGCGCCCGGTTCCATACGGCAGGCATCCCAGCCGGAATGAGAAATCGCATACATGTCCAGACACCCGTCCGCATTGATCCGTCCGATAAACCCCATCGGGCTTGAGGTGAGTTCCGAGGCAACCGACAGACAGGTTTCGGCGACGGATTGCGCGTTTGGCGCCCGGAGCGTTTCGGTGAAAAGCCGGTTGATGGCGGACAGAAGCCGGCTTTGACGGATCATCCGATCCGAAGCCTGTTTCTGCTTTGTGACATCATCGAACACGACCACCAGCTGCCCCGACGGCAGCCGGCAGGCGTAATTTTCCATCCACAGCTTCAGATCATTGTCCTTATAGAGCGTGACCGGCCAGTCGCGCGGCAGACCGGTTTGCCAGACCTCCTGCAATACCCGAAAAAAGCCGGTTATTTCGGCACGGCCAAAGACTTCGCGAAGACCTCTGCCGGCAACGTCGTCCGCCACGTTCGTCATCTTGCGGCCAGCGGGATTGATGTCGGATATCGTGAAATCCGCGCCATCATTCACCGCTTCAAAAAGGGCGACACCGCTGGCCATGTTGTTAAACAGCTCGCGAAAACGGGTTTCGCTGGCCAGAAGCGATTGTTGCGCCACCAGCCGCTCCATCGCAAGCTCAGTCAGAGCGCGCTTTCGAAAATACAGTAACGACAGGGTACTCAGCGCAAACAGCAAAAGAGCAATAACCCCAATTTGAAGCATGTAGGGCACAGCGGCCCCCACCAGCGAGCGCTGGTCGCGTCCGACAAAGACCTGCCAGCCGAGGCCGGAGACAGCTGCAAAGGATATATAGCGCTTCGCGCCAGAGGCGGTGGGATCGGACACCCGAAAGGACTTCACCTGTGCAGACAGCAATTTTGTATAGGCCTCAAAAAACGGATAGGGCGCCAGCGCCCGCTCAAAGGCATAGCGGCTGCTGTAGATGGTCATGCCCCGGCGGTCCACCAGTGAATACGACAGGCCCTCCTCGCGCGGCGCGCGTTTGATCAGGGCGCTGAAAGCCCGCGTGCGCTGCGTGTTGAGCAATATGCCCGCAACGCGTCCTTTATCATCCGCGACGGGAACCGCAATCTGGATGGCCGTATCTTTTTCGCCGGTCACCCTTAAGACCACATCGGAAACATAAGGTTTCCACCCCTTGCGGACACCCGCATACCAGTCTCGGTGAGAATAATTCTTTCCCGTCACGTCCGGACGAAACGGATGAGACGCCCACAGCGTGCCCTCTGGATCCGTCATCACAATACTGTCCATATCCGGATTGTGGGATGACATTTCTCTGAGGTGGATGGCGGCTTTCTTCGCGTTTTTCTGACGGGCCGCCTCGAACAACCGGGTGCGGTTGGCGTAGGATTCCATGGTTCGAATGATCCGCTTCGTATGCGCTTCAAGCATCAAGCCAAAAAGCGCGGCCGTGGCGTAGTCGCTTGCCAGGGTATGTTCCAGATGCACGCGATAATGTTTGTAGCTCAAAAAAGCGGCGCCTGCCGCCAGGAGCAGAAAGATCGCCGCAAGAAGCAGCGCGACATTGCTGCCTCTGGCCAGCCAGGCAACACCGGTTAATGGCTTTAAATGATCGGACATGGTCGTCACTGCCTCAGCATCTGCATGGATCCGGCCTTAACCCTTTCGCCGCTCAAAGATCTCTTCAAACAAAAACGCGGTTTCGCGAAACGCCTTGAGCACGTCGGGGTCGAAATGGCGCGGCCTTGTTCGGCCGTCACCGTGATTGAGCACCTTTACCACCGAGGCATGGTCCATGGCCTCCTTGTGCGGCCGTTGCATTCGAAGCGCGTCATACTGGTCGGCCAGAAGCGCGATGCGCGCCTCGATGGGGATGGCATCCCCGGTCAGGCCGCGCGGATAGCCCGTGCCGTCGAAGCGTTCGTGATGATTGAGCGCAATGGACTGGGCGATGCGCAGGTGCGGATGTCCGCCAATAATCTTCGCCCCCCACAGCGTATGCTTTTTAACTTCAATCCATTCCTCGGGCGAAAGGGACTCGGTCTTATCGAGAATCGCCCGGGGCGTGTAGATTTTCCCCACATCGTGCAGTGCGGCCTGGAGGGTAATGATCTTGCCGAACGCCTCTCCCAGTCCGAGCCGTTCGGCAAGCACGCCGCAATAGTCTCCAACGCGGTAGATATGGCTTCCCCGGTCGTCGTCGTGAGATTCGGCGGCACGCGCCAACGAATAGACGCCATACTCGAACGCCTTGTCCACTTCGCGAATCTTGAGCGACAAATGATGTAAAAAGCGGCTCTGCGCGACGATCTGCCTTAAATAGGCCTGGTGATCCTCCCCCACGTCCTGACCATAATTGACCGCCAGCAGACAAAAGGCCGGACTCAGATAGGCCAGCCCGTTTTCCACGGGCATGTTGCGCGCCTGGAAATTTTTTACCAGCAGTTTGGCTTCCATTTCGGCCTCGGCGACGCCAAGCCGCAAAAGCCGGGGCTTGCCCTTTTCCACCGCGTCGAGGCCGGCCACCGGATTAAAGTCCAGCCGGACGCGCCCGAGGTCTTTAAACGCATACTCATAATGATGCCATTGCCAGCCGTCGGCGTCCGCAAGCACGCCGACGATGACGGTTCGTGGTTTTTCAACCATATCGGAGGCGCGCCGGACCAGCAGACTCACCAATTTTTCAATTTCGATCTGAAGCGCAATGCCTTTGCCGGCATACGCGTCGATCCATTCGCTGCCCCAGGCGCATAGCGCCGCGGTCTCGTCGAAAAAACGGGACTTGACCTCCAGATGCCCCGCGCGCTCCACCAGCATTTTGATGCGCGCGAGCATCAGATCGTGATCGAGCGGTTTGATCAGGAAATCGTCTGCGCCGGATTCGACGCCGCGCAGATAATCCTCGCGCGATTTGATGGCCGACATCAAAATGACCGGCAGGTGCGCAAACTTCTCGCGCGTGCGCAGATGGCGGCAAAGGGCAAAGCCGTCCATCCCCGGCAGAATCGTGCCCATCAGGATCAGGTCAATCTTCTGCCGCGCCAGAATGTCGAGCGCCTCTTTGGGCCCGGGCGCACTGACCACATCAAAGCCGCGCGGCGAAAGGATAGCCTCAAGCAACACCCGCCCCGGCGCATCCGAGTCGATGCACAGAATTTGCGGCCGCTGAAGAGGCGGAGGAAATGATGAAAGCGATGCGCTCATGCGAAAATTTTACTCCGCACCCGATCCGGATGAATGTTTAAGCGGCAGAAACACGATAAACCGTGAACCCTTCCCATACTGGCTCTCCACCGTCACGTCGCCTGCGTGCAGTTCGGCCAATTGCCGGGTCAAAAACAGGCCAACGCCAATGCCACCGGTTTCGCGAGCGTAAGAAGACTCGAGCCTTCCGAAATTCCGGAAGATGCGCGGCATATCCGTCTCTCTAATGCCCGGTCCCTCATCCGTAAAGGCCACGGCGACACCCTCCACACCGGAGGCGCTTTTAACCCGCCTGGCCCCGACGGTGATCCTCCCCCCGGAGGGAGAATACTTGACCGCATTGGACAGCAGATGAAAAAAGATTTGCCGCACTTTCTCGTCATCGGCTTCAATGGTCACATCCGCGTCGAGCTCAATGTTGGTGGTCAGCACCTGGTTTTTTTCCTGAATCTGCGCATCGAGCAGCCGGACGGTTTTTATGAGCGCCTCCGAAATGGAAACGGCCGTCACATGAAGCCGCATGCGCTCGGCTTTTGATTTCGACACCTCGATAATTTCGTTTAACAGGCGGCTCAGCGTATCACCCGCCTCGGCGATGTAGCGCAAAAACTCTTCCTGCTTGTCGTTGAGCTCGCCGAACATCCGGTCTTTGAGCACCTTGGTAAAACCGATAATGGAATTGAGCGGCGTTTGAAACTCATGGCTGATATTGGCCAGAAAATCAGATTTGGCGCGGTTGGCCGCCTCCGCCGCGACTTTGGCCTTTTCGAGCTGGGCGGTGCGTTCCGAAACGCTTTTTTCCAGCGTTTCGGAATAGGTGCGCATCTTTTGTTCCGATTCCAGAATCAGCGCCTCCGCCGCCCGCTTTTCCGTCACGTCGCGCATGATGCCGTGAAAGCCGGACGCCTCTCCCCGCGGATCGCGAATAAGCGACACCGACAGATTGACCAGTCGGGTTTCCCGGCTGCGCGTGAGAAGCTGCAGTTCGGCATTTTTCATGGTCAGGCCGGTTTTATAAACGGTGTTGTACAGGGAATAAACGGCGTCGGCGGTTTTTTTATCCAGATAGGTGCGGTAATCCATCTGACGCAGCTCATCGAGACTGAAGCCTACGAGCGTTTGAAACGCCGAATTGATGTAGATAAAATGGCCTTTTAAATCCGTCTCGAAGTAGGGATCGGGAATCGTGGCAATAATCGTCCGGGAGCGCTCTTCGCTGGCCCTGAGCGCGTCTTCCATTTTTTTGCGTTCCGTCACGTCACGCGAAAGGCCCCGAAACCCGATGGCCTTGCCTTCCGAATCCCGCATGAGCGAGATGGAAATTTCAAACGCGGCATGGCTTCCATCCTTGCAGATGGCTTCGTACACGAAACTGGGATTGGGCAGACCGGTTTTTAAAACCCGGGCGAAAGCCTCCCTTGTTTTTGCAGCATTTTTTTCATCCTGAATATCGCGGTGTGTCATCCGCAGGAGCTCGTCTCGCGTATAGCCCAGATCGGTGATCACCTTATCATTGAAAAACGTCAGAAACCCGCGAAGGTCGGTTTCAAAATAGGCCTGACCAATGCTTTCGGTGATGCTGCGATACTTCGCTTCGCTTTGCAAAAGCGCCTCTTCCGTCCACTTGCGCGCCGTCACATCGCGGGTGATGGCCCGAAAGCCGGTGGGCTGCCCGGCTTCGTCGCAAATGAGCGCGCCGGACATTTCGAAATAGCGCGTCACCTGCTGCTTATTTCGCACCGCCACTTCGCAGGCGCGCACCGGTTGGCCGGTTTTGAGCATATCCTCCAAAAGACCGGATAATTTTTCCGCTTCGCCTTCGGCCAGATATGCCCGGACATTCGTCCCGAGCATTTCCTTCGTCGTGTAGCCGATATTGCGGGCGCCCGCCTCATTGATGAAGGTGAAATTGCCTTCCAGATCGAGCTCGTTGTACCCCTCGCCGAGCTCATCCAGAACCGTCCGGTAACGCTGTTCGCTTTGACTCAGGATGTCTTCAACCTGCTTGTGCTCAATCATGGACCAGACCGCATCCATCAGCACCATGAGCTGGCGGACATCCGAAGCGTCATAGGGGGTGGCCTTGTTGCCGACACACACCAGTCCGGCTATTTTTTTCCCCCGCACAATGGGTACGCTCACAAGCCTCGACAGAGCAACGTGGCCTTCGGGCAGGCCCTTTTTCCCCCGGTGTTTCGCCGCATAGTCGTTGATGATGAGCGGCTCGCGCCGTCGAAGCGCCTCGGCCCAGAGCCCCGCGTGTCGGACATCATAAATTTCCGGTTTGTCCTTAACGGCGCAGTCCTTCATCGCCTCGGGCGACCAGGCGGCAATCTGGACTTGTTTGCCGGACTCCCGGTAGTAACCGATGAAGCCCAGAGAACTGCCCGTCAGCGAGATCGCGTGACGAAGCGCATACGCCAAAAGCGCGTCCGCGTCTTTGGCTTCATGCCGGAAAATGTCCAAAAGGCTCTGGAGCCTCGATTCGCTCAGTTCCATGTCGGCTGTCGCCTGTTTATGAACGGTCAGATCCATCACGCTGGCCTGCACCACCGGCTCGCCTGCGTATTGACCGGGACCGGAGGTTTCAAGAAACCAGATGATCTCGCCATCTTTTCGGATCCACCGGTATTCGTAAGGCTGAGGAGCTTTCTTTCTCCCAGGCATTGACAAATAGGTTTTTACGCGCTTGCGGTCATCCGGATGGATATGCGGCAAGACCTCCGCACCGATCAGTTCGGAGGCCAGATAGCCGGTCCATTTGGCGTAGGCGGGGCTGACATAGACAAACCGGCCGCCCCGGCTCATGTAAATGGCCGCGCCAATGAGGTCAAACACCTCCTGGGAGACGCTTTGGGGCGCCCTGGGCTTGACCCGCCTGGCCGACGTCCGGACGACCTTTTTGGGCGGTGCCTTGGCTTTTGGATTACGCGAGGTCTTCTGAGGTTTTTCCGGCAAAACTTTTCCGGCCACGCCTTTTCCTGCTGGCTTTTTTTGCGGTGACATAGCCTTTTCCATCTCCTCAATGTTTTACGTATTAAAAAAATTGAACAGCTCTGTCAGATGATATCGGCTAAAAATGAAAATAATTAAATTAAATCAAATCGCAGGGCGATGGTGTTGTCTTCAAAAGAGCGGCTCGACCGAACGGCGCTTTTTTCAAACACTTTGAGCATCGCCTCGTTTCGGGGCAGCACATAGGCGATAAACCGCGCGATGCCCCGGTCGCGGGCAATCTTGATGAGATAATTAAACAAAAAGGAGGCCACGCCTTTGCCCTGAAAGGCCTCATCCACAATAAAGGCGATTTCATAGGCGTCGAGCCGTTTATCAAATGCATAGCGCGCCTCGCCGATAATGCGATCGTTTCGCCCCTTTTCAACAACGGCCACAATCGACAGGGTGTCTGTGTAGTCAATATTCACGTAAGGCTGCATTTCTTTGTGCGGCATGACGGGCTTGGCGGCGAAATACCGGAAATATTTCGACTCGTCGGAAAAATTGTAAAACAGCCGCCGCATCATATCCTCGTCGGAGGGCTTGATGGGCCGGACTTTGATCTCGAGGCCGTCTTTGAGCGTTTTGCGCGTCTCGAGCAACGCGGGATAATTGGCCGCGTGGCGGGCGACATAAATCTGATCGGGATAGACATAGTTTTGCGCCTTGGCCTCGGCCAGCAGGCTCTCCCGGTGATCCGGATGCGCGATGTCAATCATCGCCAGCGCCCGCTCGCGGATGGATTTGCCGAAGAGATTGGCCACACCGTATTCGGTGACAATGTATTTGACGACACCCAGCGTGCTGTGGGGACTGCTGGCGTTGCAGTCATGGCGGATGACAATATTGCTTTTGCCCTCCCGGTCCACGGAATGAAGCGCGACGATGGCCTTGCCCTTTCGGGCGATGGTGGCGGCAATGGCAAAATTGAGCTTGCTTTCATAACCGGTGAGCAGATTGTCGCCCGAGTGGAAAATGACGGACTCGCCGGAGATATCGATCTTTTTGACATTCATGATACCAATGAGCCGCTGGATGCGACGCGCCACAAAGGGATTACTCAGCCGTGCGATGGGGTAAAATTCAAAAACCGGATTGCGGTTGATATAGGCATACAGGGCGCGGGTGCCGTAGGCATAGCTTGTGGTGACGAGCCCCCCCGAATAGCGGCTGCGATCGAGCGAAATCGCGCCGGATTCAATGAGGTCAATGGCCCAGTCGGAAATCACATGCGTGATGACGCCAAGACTTTTTTTATCCTTCAAATGCGCGGCCACAGCGCTGAAAACCGTGCCCACGTGGAGTGCCACAGTGGAGCCGTCTTCAATGAGGTTGGCGATGTTCCAGCCAATGCGGTCGGCGACTGCGTCGTAGGGCTTGTTGGGCCGCTCCAGAAGCGGCAGGTCGCTCTCGACGATGTGGGAAATGCTGCTGACGTGGATAAACGTTTCCCCGCGGGTGACGGGCATATTGGGATTGATTTCGGCCACGACCAGTTGCGCCTGCTTGACCACCGTATTGGCCACGTCCACCGACACGCCCAGGGACATAAAGCCTTTATCGTCCGGCACGGACGTCTGGATCACCGCCACATCCACGCCCACGGCGCCGCTTAGGAAAATATAGGGCAGTTCCATGAGGTTGGCGGGAATGAAATCAACCTTGCCTTCCGCCACTTCCTTACTGATGCTCTCGCCGATATTGAAGGTTTTGAGCCGGTACTGGCGGGCATTGGCGTGCGTCAGATAATCGCCCAGCGTAATGAGCTGGATGATTTCCAGATCGCGGATATTGCGCGCCTCGGAGCACGCGATGGCACAGAGCACCTTTCCCGGCGCGGCCACGCCACTGGTGACAAAAATGCGCTGGCCGGGCTTGAGTTTGTCCAGGAGCGCCTCGGCGCTGATCACTTTGTCTGAATAGTCGATTTGGGAACTTTGCATAACGGCACTAAAACCCATCCGATCGGCATTTGCGCAAAAACCATAGCAGGAAATCCCCGGACAGTAAATTTAAATGAGAAAAAAATTTGACAAACGCATTTTCTTTCCATAGGGTTGTGTCACTTTCAACTTACTTACGTTACAGCACTCGCTAGAATTAATAATTTGCAAGCGAACCTGAAAAAAGGAGGATTATTCAAATGACCTTGGACGACAAGAAGAAATGCTCTGAGCTATGGAAAATGGCGTCGGGAGACTACATCGCCCCGGAACACTGGACGGAAAGCGCAGGCAATGAACTGGCAAAATTTTTTGCAGGGATATATGATTGTACGGATGCCATGTCTTATGTACCAAGACCGTGTGGTTCCGCACCAGGTTGGGGTTGGGTGGTTAAACAAGTTTATCAGGTGCTTAAAACCAGGTATTTGATGAATAGCGGTTTGGTTTTTACGGCTTGCAAAGATGCATCCATTATTCGTTATAAATCTTCGATACAAATCGAATGCTTAACCAATTAACGGCCAAGGGGGCTTTATGAAAATTAAAATAATGCTAATGTTGTGCCTGACCTTATGTTGTTGTAATTTGGCTTTTTCAGGCAGCATCCCGCAGTCCAACGCCCTTAAAACGAATGGCGCCATTGATCCGGAGAGATACAGAAATTATCCCTTTCAGTGGGTTTTTCCGGAATATTATTACAAGGCAGATACTGTTCGTGTTGAAAAAGAAAAAAAAACGCCACAGGGATTTATTAGGGTCGAATTCTTCGGATTGAATACTTACGTCCCCGCGAAATTTACAGAAGAAATTATCAGAAAAAATGATGCGATTTTTTTTAAATCCAAGGAATCTGGCACAATCATGATGATTAAATCTTCTAACGATTCAATTGGATGTTCTGATATTGCGAAAATGAAAGACAAGGATTACTGTTCGGCATATAAAACACCTCGGGAATTTTACCATAAGCTATTCACACAAACACCCGATAGCGCAGAAAATACAGGCGATAAGTGGATTGTGCACGGCAAGGGTGTCGCTCTCAGCAATGCCAGGAAGATTGAAATATACTCAAGCGATAAATTTGTGGCTTATGTGAAATACATAAAAAATGATCTCATTGAAAAGACGAAATTTTCTCACGAAATAACGCTTTTTCATGCCAACGGCCCCTTCAACGCGTATGTTACCATTACTTTCATTGACCCAGACCATACGATTCTCGTGCCTTTCATAACGACACTGGAATGATTTTGAACATATTGTTTCATCTGACTTCGATCATGAAAAATATTATATTTATTGTTTCATTTCTCGTGATCATTCCAGGGGTTGCTTTTCCGGATGAAGGCAATGTGTTGAATAACTCACAAGCCTGGACTGAATTCAATTTGAAAGCATACCGAAATGATCCTTTTCAATGGGTCTTTCCCGAATATTTTTACAAAGCGGATGTGATTCATGTTGAACATGAAAAAAGCACGCCACGGGACTTTGCGCGGGTAGAATTTTTCGGGCTGAAGGCTTGCGTCCCCGCAAAATATACTCAAGAAATAGCCAGAAAAGACAATGACCTGTTCTTCAAATCAAAAACGGGAGACTTCATCATGATGATCAAATCATCCGACCGGTCGTCTATGTGTTCGAAAGAAGCCCTCCAAAATCAAAAGGATTACTGCTGGGCCTTTACAACACCTCAGGACTATTACCATAAGCTTTTTACGCTTTCACCCGATACGGCCCGGAGCGTTGGCGAAAAATGGCTGGTGCACGACAAGGGCATTTTGTTCGAAAAGGCAAAAAAAATTGACATATACGCCGGTGATCATTTTACCGCGTATGTTACCTATATTAAGGATTCTTTCGTTGAAAAACTGAAATTTTCCCGTTCCATCACGCTGTTTCATAAAAACGGCCCCTGTGACGCCCATGTCATCATAACGATGATGGATAAAGATGACACAATATTAAAGGCTTTTCTATCCACGCTGGAGTAAATCCTTCTTCGTCACATTTTGCGCCTTGGACCATCGCGTCTTGTGAGGCGCGTCACAGGCTGTACTATTTTTTTTCCCTCAAAATTAAACTTCCTAAGAAAAAACGCCGAAATACCCTTTGCACAGGTAATCATTTTAAGGAAACGCTAAAAAATTCAACATCCGGAAAGGGTGGAAAGCACTATGGCCATGGATAAAAAAACGCTTTATTCTGAAGAAGTTAGAATGCTCAGGCGACGCATCAGCGATCTGGAAAAAATCAAAGAGGAATACGAACAGGCGCTGCCGAGCCTTAAAGAAAAAGAAAAATATTATCGCCTTCTGGCGGAAAATACGCTCGACTGGGTGTTCTGGCTCGACCCGGAAGACCGGCTGGTCTATATGTCTCCGTCGTGCCGCCGGACGACGGGCTATGAGGTGGACGAATTTTTTAAAGATCCCAAACTGCTGTTTAAAATCATCCATACCGAAGACCGCGCCACCTTTGAGGAACACCGCATCTTCATGCATAAAGCCAAGGCGCATGGCGAAGAGGAATTCCGGATTCTGACCAAAGACGGCAAGACGCGCTGGATCAGCCACGCCTGCCATGCCGTTTACGACGACAATGGTCAGTATGCAGGCATTCTCTCGAGTAATTGCGACAGCACGGACAGACGGCTTGCCGAAGACAAACTAAACGCCATCTCAGAGCCGCCGAAACCGGACGACTCTCGTCTGCAGGCGCTCATTAATGCCGTGACGGAAAGTTTCTTTCTTCTGGATGCGGACGGCCGGGTTTTATACGCCAACGAAGCGACGGCCAAGCGCCTGGGAACGACGGTTGAGGGGCTTCTGGCGTGTCCCTCCATCTTCGATCTGCTGCCGTCGGAGGTGGCCGCCAAACGCCGCCAGTATCTTGAGGACGTCCGAACAACCGGCAAGGGGCTGCGTTTTGAAGACGAGCGCTTCGGCCGGATATTTTTAAATTCGATCTACCCGGTGGGAACGCCTGATGGGCGTATTGATCAGTTTGTCGTCTTTGGCATGGACATCACCAGCCGCAAAGCCGCCGAAGCGGCTGTTGAGGAAGGGCGCCAGAAGCTCGATGAAGCCAACCGGATGCTCAAGCAGGTCATCGACGCGATCCCCATGCGCATTTTCTGGAAGGATAAACGCTCGGTTTATCTGGGCGGCAACCGTCTTTTCACCCGGGATGCCGGATTGGAAAAACCGGAGGAACTCATCGGCGAAACCGATGCGAATCTGAACTGGCGTGATTCAGCCGAACGGCAACGGCGCGAGGATATGGAAGTCATCTCCACGGGCAAGCCGAAAATCAATTACGAAGACGCCCTGACGACGCCGCAGGGAAAAACGCTGTGGATCAAAGCCTCCAAAGTGCCTCTCACCGACACCAGCGGCCGTGCGATTGGGGTTTTGGGAACCTACGAAGACATCACGACACAAAAACGCGCCATCCAGAATCTGGAGGAAACCGAGACGCGCTACCGGACGCTTTTTGAAAACAATCACCTGCCCATGCTCCTGATCGATCCGGAATCCAGCGCAATTATGGACGCCAATCCCGCCGCTTCCGCCTTTTACGGCTGGCGCCACGAAGAATTGCTGCGCATGAAAATTTCCGATATCAATACGCTTGGGCTCGCCGAAATCGCAAACGAGATGAATTCAGCGCGTTTAAAAAAACGCAATCATTTCAAATTTCAACACCGCCTTGCCACAGGAGAGCTCCGCGATGTGGAGGTTTTCAGCGGACCGCTGCAATTCAACGGAAAAACCCTGCTTTACTCGACGGTTACGGACATTACCGAACGCGTTGTCGAGGAAACGGTGTCACGCCGCACCGAAAAACTCGATTCACTGGGAATTTTAGCAGGCGGACTGGCGCACGATTTCAACAATCTCATGACGATTATTCAGGGCTATATTGACGTGGCCTCGCTGGATCTGACCGATGAGCATCCCGCAAGATCCCCGCTTACCGCCGCACAGGAAAATATTGAAAAAACACGAGATATTACCGCACGCCTGATTACCTTCTCGCGCGGCGGCGATCCGGTTTTGAAAACGATCCGGATCGAAAAACTCGTTGAGGAAGCCGTCAAAGAGACCCTTGGCGAATTCCCGGTTACCACCAGTTATCAAATCCCCGGCGACCTGTGGCCGGTGGGCGCAGACGAAAATCAGATCCATCACTGCTTTTGCAACCTCGCCGAAAACGCGCGCGAAGCCATGCCTGATGGGGGCGCGCTTCAGATCTCGGCGAAAAACGTCAATGTTCTGGCCAGCGACAGCCTTCCCCTGCCCAAGGGCCCCTATGTCCAGATCGACTTTGACGATAACGGCCCGGGCATTTTGCCCCAGGACCTGCCGCGCATTTTCGACCCCTACTATTCCACCAAGCCGATGGGCGTCAGCAAGGGGATGGGGCTGGGGCTGGCGGTGTGTTATTCCGTCATCAAAAAGCACGGGGGGTATATTTACGCCACCTCCGAGCCGGGACAGGGCGCATCCTTGAGCATTTACCTTCCCGCGCGAGCGGCGGCCGCGCCGAAAGACGCCTCGCGGGAAAACGGCCAGGCCGGCGCGCAACGACGACGCCTGCTGGTCATGGACGAAAACGAGGGCATCCGGATGATGCTCGAACGTTATATTGCGGCGCTGGGCTATGATGTCACCACCGTAACGGATGGCCGGGAAGCGCTCGAGGAGTACTCTCGCGCGCTTGACGATGCCAAACCTTTCCGCGCCGTGATGATGGAAGTTTCCGTCCGTCAGGGCTGGGGCGGGGATGTGGCGCTCATGAAACTCCAGAACATCAATCCGGACATCAAAGCCGTGGCCATCGTCTCGGAGGAAGACCAATTAATGTCCGATGAATACCGGGAATTGGGGTTTCAAAGCGTTTTGGCCAAACCGTTTCGGCTCGACTCTGTCCGTCAGACGTTAGAAGATCTTTTCAAGAGCTGACCCATCCTGACGGGTCAGCCTTGCCCCTTGTCCGGGCCCCTTGTCCGGACTTGACAAGCCCCCTGTCTTCCACGTATAAACTTCGGGAATGCGGCAAACCGGCGGGCCGTTGAGGGCCCGCCGCCGCCCAAAACTTCAAGCGGGGGAGTTGTGAAAAAAATTACAAAAGTGCTGGTGGCCAACCGCGGGGAAATCGCGCTGCGTATCATCCGAACCGTCAAGGAAATGGGGCTCGACGCGGTTGCCGTTTATGAAAAACCCGACAGCGAGTCCTATTTTTTGCGCTTCGCTGATCAGGCGATTCTGATTGGCGACGGTCCGCGCAAGGACTATCTGAACATCGACAAGATTCTCTGGGCCGCCCGAAAATCCGGCGCGGATGCCATCCATCCGGGTTACGGCTTCTTGTCGGAAAACCCGGAGCTGGCCAGAGCCTGTTCAGACGAAGGCATCACGTTTATCGGACCACCGCCTAAGGTCATCCGCGATCTGGGCAATAAAGTGGTAGCCCGCGAAATCATGCAAAAAGCCGATATTCCGTTTATTCCCGGCACGGGCACGTTGCCCGAAGGGGAAGAGGGCCTTCGCGAGGCGCTTCGTTTCGGCGCTGAAAAAAGCTATCCGATCATGCTCAAGGCCTCCGCGGGCGGAGGCGGGCGCGGCATCCGCAAAATTGCCAGCGAGCAGGAACTGCGCGCGCAACTGCCGCAGGCCCGAGCCGAGGCCAGGGCCGCCTTCGGCGACGGGAGCGTCTATATTGAAAAATGCGTGGAGTCGCCCCGCCATGTCGAGGTCCAGATTCTGGCGGACGCGCACGGCCATGTGATGCATCTGGGCACGCGAGACTGCTCGATTCAGCGGCGTCATCAGAAGCTCCTCGAAATCGCCCCGGCCGATCTGCCCCCGGACGTCTTAGGCGCGATCCACGCCACCGCCTGCGCCGCGGCGCGCCAGTCAGGCTACGTCAACGCCGGGACAGTGGAATTTCTGGTCGATCCGAAAACAAACGAATTCTGGTTCATGGAAGTCAACACGCGCCTGCAGGTGGAGCACACCGTGACTGAAATTCTCACCGGCATCGACATCATCCGCCAGCAGGTGCTTCTGGCGGAAGGCGCAAAGCTCTCCATTCCCGAAGAGCGCATTTCCCTGGTCGGCAAGGCCATTCAGGTGCGCGTCAACGCAGAAGACCCGAAAAACAATTTCATGCCCGAAGGGGGCAAGCGCGTGGAAGTGTATCAGTCGCCGGGCGGTCCGGAAATCCGACTCGACGGCATTGTGTATCAGGGCTATAAAATCCCCACGGATTACGACTCGCTTTTAGTCAAGCTCACCGTGCGCGGCTATTCCTGGAATCAAACCCTCCAGCGCCTCAAGCGCGCGCTTCACGACTTTTTGATTGTGGGACCGAAAACGACGATTCCCTTTTATCTGGCCATCTGCAATGAACCGGATTTCCGCGAAGGCGTTTTCACCACCGACTATCTCGACACGCATCCGGAAGTGTTCGACTATCCCGAAACCGAGCGGGAAATCGCCAGGCTTTCTAAATTGATTGCGGAAATTCATGCCAAAAAAATTAATCCATACGCCTATTAATCAGGCGAAGCTTTTCAGGAGAACCGCTATGAAATATCTGCCCGAAGGACGCATTACCCCCCGGGAACTTCAAAAAACCGGCGTCAAAGCCGTGCTGGACAAAATGCGCCGCACCTCAGGCTATTATTGCACCAATACGGAGCGCGATCTGTCGCAGTCGGATTTTAAAAACCGCATCATGCCGCACACGCAACTCCTGGTCGCCCCCGAACGAAACGCGGCCGGTTATTTTTCGCTGGAAATCACGGGCGGCGCCTCGGTGCATGTCGATATGCTGCGAAAACAGATGAATCCGCTGGAAAAGCTTGAGGTGCTGAGCGGCTATATGCCCGATACGCTGTTTCAGACGCTTTGCCGCGGCATCAATCTGTTCGGCTATCGGCCCTATCCCGAAAATGTCATCCGCCTGACCGTGGAGACCTTCGCCCGGTATGTCCATGTGTGGCGCGTGTTTGACTTTTTAAACTATATTCCGAACATGATTCCGGTTTACGAAGAGGTCAAAAAAGCGGGGAAAATTCTGGAGCCGGCCGTGTGCTTTTCCACGGGGCCTGAGCACACCAATAAATTCTATGTCAAAAAAGTCGGGGAAATTCTCGACGTGACCGGATCGGATGTGATTCTGGGCATAAAAAATCACGGGGGCCTGGGCTCGCCCAAACGCATCGGTGAGCTCGTCCGGGCCATCGTGCAAAAATATCCGGAGCTTATCATCCACTATCACGGCCACAATACCGACGGCAACGAAATCGGCCGCCTCGTCGCCGCCGTGCAAAACGGCGCGAAAATCGTGGACGCCTCCGACCACGCACTCACCGGCTTTTACGGCCCGCCGCCGCTTTTGACCGTCGTCAACACGTTGGAGGATTACGGCTTTAACGCCATTGGCCTGGACAAGCAGGCTCTCATCGACACCTCCAACAAACTCCGCCACGAACGGCCCTATTATCGCGACTTCGAATCGCAGTTTTTCGGATTCGACCCCACCGTGCAGACGCACAAGCTCCCCGGCGGCGCCACCGGCTCGAGCTTCGAGCAGGCGCTTAAGGGCGGCTTTCTGGAGCGCATGCCCGAAATCCTGCAAACTGAATTGCCGCGTGTGCAGGGAGAGCTGGGCAATTTCTGGAGCGTCACGCCCGGCTCGCAGATTCTCTGGACGACAGCGGCCAACAATGTGGTCAAGGGCACGCGCTATAAAGACGCGAGCGACGACCTGAAAAACCTGATGCTGGAGCGCTACGGTAAGTTTCCCTTTTACAAGCCGGCGCCGGAAATTTACGAAGCGGTCTTCGGCCCCGACTGGAAGAAAATTGTCCGCCGCGAAGCCGGGTATCAAAAGATCGAAGACGTCGATCTGGACATTGAAAAACGCCTGCTTGAGAAAAATCTCGGACGCAAGGCCTCCGATGACGAGCTCGTCCTGTATCTCCAGCATCCCAACGACGCAGTGAGCTTTTTCAAGTTTGAAGAAAAGTTCGGCAAGACCTGGGTGCTGCCCCCGAAGGTGTGGCTCCGTCAGGGCGGTTTCAATATCGGCGAGAAATTTGAATTTCCCGATGCCTTCGGCAAGCATCACACCATTGAAATCGGCCCCTCGCGGCGCACCAAGGACGGCTCCTATATGACCACACTGGGCGTGGACTATCATCCGGAACCCATTATTACTGAAGCCGACGCCGAAGATCCAGGCCGGGCAAAAGTCAAAGTTCCGGTTTCATCCAAGGAGCTCGCAAAGCTCGCGCTCACCGGAGACATCCGCGCCACCATGAAGGGCGTCGTCAACGCCATTCCCGTGGCCGTGGGCGACGCGGTCGGCGAAGGCGACACGCTGGCCGTTTTGGAAGCGATGAAAATGCTGACCAACATCGTTTCGGAAACCGGCGGCAAGGTGTCGGAAATTTTCGTCTCGCCCGGCGCATCCGTCGAAATCGGCGACAAGCTTGTGCGGCTTGCGATTTAAGCGGCTATACACGCCTGTATATGTCTTGTGAATGCATCCGGAGTTTAAACCCGGATGCATTTTTTTCAAAAAAATTTCAATTCCAGCTAAAGATTACCATTCAATCAGCCGAAGAATGAGTTGCGGCACACAAATATAATTTTTAACCATAATGCATTGCGAAAATATTACCGGCAAAATCACTTCTGGATTCTGTCCGGTTGAACGCGTTTTGTATTTAGGTGACGCAGGAAATCAATGGGAGACGTCTGCGCCTTTGCAAGCCACTCTATACGACAAAGAGGACGAACATGAGACAGTTAAGCATTTTTCAAAAAATCTGGATGAGTGTAGGTATTCTGGTCATCGGTTATTTTATTTCGATGGCACTGGGTTTTGGGCTTGGTCTGAATATGGAAAACCGTCTGGTCAATGTATCGGGATACCTGCTTCCGGCCGCCAGCCACAGCCAAAACGCGCATGCCATCTTCAAGGAACAAATCGGCCGGTATATGGACAGCATCCTGCTGGGCGATCCTACCAAAGTCACGGAGGGTCAGGAAAAGTCCAAAGAACTGGCCACGCAGCTTAGCAAGATTCTCGCGCTGCCCAATATCGACCGTGCCTCATCGGAAACCGTCAGGAAGGTCTTATCCGAGCACCGTGCCTATACCGATGAGGCACAAGCGCTCTATGAGGCCATCAGCAAAGGCGACGACAGCTTAATGGATCAGGCGCCGGCCATGGCTAAAAAACATGAAGCTCTCATGAAAGCGCTGGAGACCATTCAAGGCAGCTTTGCCGAGCAACTCCAGACGGAACTCTTGTCCAATGTCAAAAACAGCCATAATCAGCGCTGGGCCAATGCCGCTCTTTTTGTCATCGTGGTTATTCTATCGGTGATTATCATTTATCTGATTGTCAAACGTTCCATTTACCGGCCGCTTCAGACAGCCGCAGCAGCGATCAGCGAAGGATCAGACAACGTCGCGGAAGCGTCTCTCCAGGTATCCAGCGCGGGACAATCCCTATCCGAAGGGGCCTCCAGCCAGGCGAGCGCTATTGAAGAGACCTCCTCCTCGCTAAATGAAATGGCGGCGATGATCAAGCAAAATGCCCTCAATGCCGCCGAAACGGACACGCTGATGAAAAGGAACACGGGTGAAGTGCTGCGCGATGCCACGCAGGCCATGAGCCGCCTGACGGAATCCATTGATGAAATTTCAAAAGCCAGTGAAGCCACACGGCGGATTATCAAAACGATTGATGAGATTGCTTTTCAAACCAACCTGCTGGCACTCAATGCCGCAGTCGAAGCGGCCCGCGCGGGGGAGGCGGGTGCTGGATTTGCCGTGGTGGCGGATGAAGTCCGCGCGCTGGCCCTTCGCGCCGCAGATGCCGCAAAAGAAACCAACGGCCTGATTGACAACACCATCCGGACCGTGAACCAGGGGAAAGAATACGTTGCGGTCACGCAGGCCACGTTTAGTAAAAATCTGGACTTGTCCAACAAGGCCACAACCCTGGTATCGGAAATTGCGGCCGCGTCTCATGAGCAGGCAACCAGCATTGAGCATATGAATCAAGCCATGGAGTCCATCGATCAGGTCGTCCAGAAAATGGCCGCCAGTGCCGAAGAAACGGCCGGCGCCTCTGAAGAACTGAGCGCCCAGTCCATGTCCATGAAAGACGTGGTGAGTGAATTATTAGCGCTGCTTGGCTTGAACGCCGCGGCTTCAGGCGCGGTCACCAAAGCCCTGTCCGTTAAATAAAATATCGAAATAGAGGAGGTATTCCATGAGGACGTCTTGTAAAAAAAGAGGGCTGGCGCCAGTGGCAGCGGGCATCATGTTGCTTTTGACCTGCCTGGCCTTAGCGCCGGATGTTTCAGCAGCCGAAGTGGTGGTCATCGCCCACCCCAAGGTCAGTGATTCTTCGCTTACCGAAAACCAGCTCAAAGCCATTTTTCTGGGTCAGGAAAAATCATGGCCCGCGGGCGGCCGGGTGGAGTTGGTCATGCTTCGAAAATATTCCGAAATCCATGATGAATTTTTCAAGAAGACGATCGGACGAAATATATCGCAGTTTACGAATTACTGGAAAAAGCAGGTCTTCACCGGCAAAGGAAAAATGCCCAGGCAATTCGATTCTGAAAGCGAAGTCGTGGAATATGTTTCGGCCACTGAGGGCGCCGTCGGCTATATTTCTTCCGGCACCGATAAAGGCGCTGCAAAAGTCATCACCATTACGCAATAGGAGGAGACCCCATGAAAAAACTTTCCGTCGGTTTAATTGTTTTTCTTTTCTCATCCATCGTTTGTCTTAATGCCTTCGCGCTGGAAGTCGAATCCCTGGGCGTCGATATTCATGGATTCATTGCACAGGGAGTTTTAAAAAGCAGCCATTATAATTATCTGGCCAATGATTCCAACCGGGGATCGTTTCAGTTCAATGAAGTCGGCATCAACTTCAGCAAGCAGGTGACGGACAATCTGCGCATCGGCGCCCAGTTGTTCTCACGGGACCTGGGCGACGTGGCTAATAACAAGGTGACGCTCGACTGGGCTTACGGCGACTATCAATATAGAGGCTGGCTGGGTGTGCGGGCGGGACGCATTAAAATTCCCCTGGGGCTCTTTAACGAAATTCGCGATCTGGATGTTTTGCGCACCTGTATCATTCTGCCGCAGGGCATCTACAATGATCTGCTTCGAGGCAGCATGATGGCGCAAAACGGCATAGCCCTGTATGGAACCATCCCGATGTCCGTGGTAGGTACGCTTGAATATCAGGCGCAAGCGGGTGTCATGAATGTGGATGTGAGCGACGGCACGGGGAAAAGTATCTTAAGCACGATAGGGGCGATAGCTACGGCGGAAGTATCCGATTTCAACAGTCATACCAACTTTGCCGGATCGCTGCGCTGGAACACGCCCCTTTCCGGACTGGCGCTTAAAGCAAGTCTTTTCCAATCCGAAAGCGACGTGCCGATGACCGTCACCATTCCCACCGTCCCCCCGATTCAAATGAGCGGCGATTTGAATATCCGCAATATGTATCAGATGTATTCGGCAGAATTTATCTGGCGAGATCTGACACTCATTGCCGAATACATGACCAATACCCCCCGATACGAGGCTCGAGGCTCAAGTTCATCCGTACGGGTCGAAAGCTATTACGGCATGGCCAGCTATCGCTTTACGCCCTGGCTGGAAGTGGGCGCCTATTACAGCGAAACCTATCCCGACGCCAGCGATAAAAAGGGCGACCGCTATTTGGCCCCCGGAATGCATGATTACTGGGGCTGGCAGAAAGACGCCTCCACCTTTGCACGCTTCGACGTCAATGATTACCTGATCCTGAAGATCGAAGGGCACTATGTTGACGGCACAGCCGGTGTGCTGACCATCGACAACCCGACGCGCGACGACAAGAACTGGTTTTACTTTGCAGCGAAAGCCACTTTCAGCTTCTAAACCTATCAGCTATATTTTAACGCATCCTGCACAATACCAGGAGCGCCCCCAAGGCAAGCATGGCCGGAGGCGCTCCTTTTTTTGTGCGGTTTGTGCTTGACACACCAGTTGATTCTTGACTATAGTCGCGCTCGAAAAAAGTATCAAGGGTTACATTTACAAAATATACGACAATTCAATACCTTAAGGAGGATTTACCATGGCTTTTAATTATGAAAAACTCAACGTGGAACAAGACGGCGCGGTCGTGGTGGCGGCCATCAATCATCCGCCGGCAAACGCAATGGCGCAGGGCGTTTTGAGAGACTTAAACGATCTGCTCGACAAGTGCGAAAAAGACGATTCCGTACGCGTCATCATCATCACCGGCACAGGCACCAAGTGCTTTTCGGCCGGCGCGGACATTACCGAATTTGCCGACATCCAGAATGGGAAAATTCCCGAATACGACGGCAACACCATTTATTTCAAAATCGAAAACTACCCCAAGGTCATCATCGCGGCAATGCAGGGCATGGCACTGGGCGGCGGTTGCGAACTGGCATGCGTCTGCACGCTGAGAATCATGGCCGAAGAAGCGGTTGTGGGACTGCCGGAAGTCAAACTGGGATTAAACCCCGGCTGGGGCGGCACGCAGCGGCTTCCGCGCTATATCGGTAAGACGAAAGCGCTGGAACTCATGCTGACCGGCGATTTTCTGCCCGCCAAAGACGCGCTGGCGCTGGGACTGCTCAATAAGGTCGTGCCGCAGGCGGAAGTGCTCGAAACCGCGAAAAAGCTCGCCAAGAAACTGGCCGCGGGCGCACCGATTGCGCAGCGCGAAATCATGAAGGCTGTTCGCCTGGGTCTGGATACGGACATCCGCGACGGCGTTTTAAATGTCGAGCTCAATGCCAGCAAGGCGCTGCAATATACGGAAGATTTCAAGGAAGGCGCGGCGGCGTTTTTGGCAAAACGAGCCCCCAACTTCAAGGGCCGTTAATCTTCCCAAGAAGATTGATTTCATTGTATTACAAACGGCGGTCGCTACAACAGCGGCCGCCGTTTTTTGTCCAGATTTTCATTGACAGGCGTCTTTTTTTCTGGCATTGAACCGCAGCGATTGTTATCCGGTTTTTTTCAAAACAATGGATAAAATTTAGTGCCGCCGTGACAAATATTCGTCTTGCATATCTGATCTTCTTCATGTCATTATTGGCCCGACAGCGCCCGGAAATCCACAGCCGCAAGGCTAAACTCTGAGAAAGAACGCCGGGAATCGCTTGGGTCAGCGGATCGTGTAGCCCTGGGAAGTCAATTCGAAAACGCTTAAGGAATAAGCATGGATGCGGCAGTAAAAACAACGTCATCTGATGAGGCGCGCCAAACGGAAATTGCCTATCACCAGCGGCAAAACCGTATTGTTATTTTTATGGCGACGCCCAGCATATTGTTTTACGGCGGCTTCTATTACTATTTGGGAAAGCCCTTCCAGGCAATGCTCTTCGTCCTGATGCTGACGAGTTCCTACGCCGGCCTCTTCATTGGTTATCGCATCATCAAAACCGTGAAGAGCGCTATTATTCACAAACGGGTCAATGCCGGCATCTGGTTTGCGCTTCTGGCGGTCAATCTGCTCACCGGCCTTTGGGATCCGGACATTTACTATGTCGTGCTGCCCTGGATTTTTCTTTATCCGGTGGCGGCCATCATGTTTATGGGCAGCAGGCTGGGCTACTCCATTGCAATCTCTTTTTGCGCTCTGGCGCTGACCTTCTTTTTTTTAAACAGCGTGCCACCCATCGATGCGCGCAATATCAAACTGCTGCAACTGAGCGTTTCGGCGTCTTTGCTATCCCTTCTGGTCGTCTCCATCATTTATGAGAAGATCCGCCTCAACGTGCAAAACGAACTGGCCATCTCCCAGAATGAATACCGGCTCGCCGAATTGCGCCAGCGCGAAACCAACGTGGAACTGCAACAGGAAATTGAACTGAGACGACAATCCGAAAAGGCGCTGGCGGAAAGCGAGCTGCACTATCGCGCCTTGTTTGAAGAATCGTCCGTGGCCCTGTGGGAGGAAAACTGGTCACAGGTGAAAGCCTACCTCGATACCCTGAAGCACGAATATGGCAGCGATCTGACCCAATATCTGCGCGCAAAGCCGGAGGTCCTCCAGCACATCGCGACACTGATTAAAACCACCGCTGCCAACCGCGCGGCGCTGAAACTGTTCAGCATTGATCACAGTGGCGCCATACCGGTCAATCTCTTCGAAGTCCTGAAAGGATTTTCAAAGGAATTTTTAATCGAGCAACTGGCCTGTATGTATGCCGAAGGGCGTCACCACGCGGAAATATCCGGAAAAACTGCAACAGGCGGAAGCAATCGCTATTTAATGGTCATGAGCGCCCTGCCGGCCGGCTACGAACAAAGCTGGGAGAAGGTGTTTACCTCTATTTACGATCTGACTGAGCGCATCACCATGGAAGAGGAAAAAAAGAGGGTCGATGAGCAGATGCAAAACGCCCGGCAGATTCAGGCTGTCGCCACGCTGGCCGGCGGGATTGCGCATCAGTTTAATAACGCGCTGGCGGTCATTTACGGAAGTCTGGATTTGCTGGAAATGAATGCGCAGGGCAATCTGGAAAACCGTCGCTTTATCACGTCGCTTAAAACGTCCGCAGGACGAATGAGCCGACTGACGGATCAGCTCCTGGCGTATGCGGAGGGCGGCAAGTACCAGCCGCAGAATTTCTCCGTCAATGATCTGATTACAGATATTATTAATTCGAAAATGATGGTGCGAGATTCCTCCATTGACGTTTATACCGAACTGCAAAACAACGTAAGCCTTACCACGGGTGACGTCACACAGATTAAGATGGTCATTGAAGTTGTCCTGTCCAACGCCTTTGAAGCGTTAAATAAGGGTGGCCAGGTGAAGATCACCACCGGCCGCCGCACGGTTGAGGCCCAGCAGCCCGACCGTCAAATGTCCCGGCCGGGCGATTACACGTTTATCAGTGTCGAGGACAATGGCGCGGGCATGCAGGAAGAAACGCTTCAGCGCATCTTTGAACCGTTTTTCACCACAAAAATTTACGGCCGCGGGCTGGGCATGTCGGCTGCGTTCGGTATCGTTCGCAACCATGACGGCATGATCACCGTCGATTCCGAGCTGGGCAAAGGCACCAAAGTCGTGATCTATCTGCCCTGCGCCGACAGCCATCAGCAAACAGCTCAATCGAACCAGTAAAAAAGAAAGGCGGCGTCCTTTACGGACACCGCCCTCATTTCACCTTGAACCTTTCACCTTGTGCCTTGAACCTACTTTCTTAACTCCTTCATGGTTTTATACCGTTTGGGATCGACCCATTTGGCAACATACGGCTCATTTTCCGGGCAGGACTCATGCAGGAAAGCAATCTTTCCGTCTTCCTGGAACTGGACAATCAACTGATAGTAGTAACCGGGATAAGTTTTATAGGGATTATTGGGATCCACGCGCTTTCGTGAATGGAAGAAGGGTTTGACCTTCTGGGTTTCATATTTCATTTTTCCCAGCGAATACGTCGTTTCCGCATCTTCCATACCCTTGATCAGCTTTTTAATATCACTGGTGCCGCCCGCCTTTTCGATGGCCGCCTTGAAATGGTAGATGTCGGCATAGGCGATGTGCACATGGATCTGCATAGGAATTTTGCGCAAATGTGCTTTTTTCACCAGCGGTATGGTTTTGGGCGTCAAGGGAATGTCATCCAGATCCGTGAAGGAACCGACCACACCCAGCGCTTTGCCTCCCGTCATTTTCCAGTAATCTTTAGTCTGGGACACCCCGCCGTAGGTCGTCACCGCAATGTTTCTGGCTGCGGAATCCGACCACTGCTTGGCGAAGGACTCCGTATCGGTAAACCAGGAGCTGATATAGTAAATCATGTCGGCCTTGGACCGGGCAATTTCCTGCAAAATGGGCAGATACATGGTGCCGCGGGGTTTCACCATCTTGCTGTAAACAATTTCAAGACCGCATTCCTTCGCCATTTCTTCCCAGGTGGGCAAATTGATATAGCTGATGCCTTTGCGCCATTCGGTCGTCCAGGCCAGATCTTCCCACAGGAAAGCAATTTTTTTGACTTTCTGATATTCGGGAATGGTTTTGCAGAAGAAATATTTCTGCTGGGCATAGTGGCCCGGTTCCGCATCCCAGTCGCGGAAGCAATGATCATACTTCGGCGCTTCGTCAATGATCCGCGCCGTCAGCTCCGAACCCATGGGCCCGTTGAAAATAAGAATATGCGGATATTCTTTGACGAGCATGCCGGAGGCTTCCTGAACCGCCAGACAAATTTCCGATCGGCCTTCGACGGAGACAAACTTGGCTTTATCTTCAATGACCAGCTTGCGAAGCGCCTCAACGGACAGCGACGTATCGCCCTTGTTATCCATGACCACATACTTGACCGGACGCCCCGCAATGCCGCCTGTGGCATTGATCTCTTCCACGGCCATTTTCTGGATATCCATGCAGGGCCGTGTGCCGGGCGAGGCCACCATGCCGATATAGCCAATGACAACCGGTTCGCCCTTGGGCTGCGCCTGCGCAATGGATGGCGCGCTGATGGCTGCGGCTAAAAGCAGCATTAAAACTGAAAAAAATACGGTGCTGATGATGCGTGTTCGCTTTCTCATACTACCCCTCCTTTTAAAAAATTAGAAAAGATCCGATCAAACGTTCATTACCGATTTGATCCTGCTAACCCTTTAAGTACTTATCCTGGACGTAGGCGTTGTCCCGCCCGATTTCGCTTGCGACCCATTTGACGCGCGGCGGCGATTCGGACATTTTGACAAAATTGGCGCTGATGGTGTAAGGCCCGAGTTTTTCATCTTCCACTTCCTGAAACGCCTTGCGAATCTTCCATTGCTGATTCTGCATCGCCGCCTCCGGCGTCATGAGCTTCATGACGATGGGCACGCCGCCGCCTCGCCATTTGGAGCGGGCGGATTTTTTGCTGTAATTGAGAGCCATCGAAACCAGTTCATCCGCCGTGAACTGGAGCGTTTTTTCCTCGATAATGCGATGCAGGTGCAGCGCCTGCTCCAGAATGTCGGGAATCCGGTCGGAGGAATAGCGCCAGTCGTCTTCCTGCTCCCAAAGCCCCAGAATTTTTAAAAGAGCGCGGAAGTCATGATCGCGCGGCGCGGCAATCGCCACCAGGCCGTCTTTGCATTTCCAGTGGCCGTAAGGATATAAAATAAAGTCCAAAACGCCGATGCGCGGGCGCGCCTTTTCCCAGGTAAAGCCAATGGTGGCCGGAATGCCGACCATGGAGGAGTAGGCATCCATGCCCGCCACATCCACCATCTGCCCCGCCCCGGTGTTCTGCCGGTGAATCAGCGCGATTGTCGCGCCGAAGGCTGCTGATAGACCCGAGATATACCAGCCCGCCCACAGGCCGCCGCGAAGCGGCCAGGTATAGGGTTCCTGATCTGTCGAAGGCGCTCCCATCTGCGCGGGAAGCCCTGATCCCGCCTGCGAGGTGATATCGGTATCGGGCGTGTTTGCGCAGGCTTTGGCTTTATCGGTGTATTGACCATAGGCGCTAAGCGCTACATAAATGAGGCCGGGATTGGTTACGCTTAACTGCCGGTAACCAATGCCCCAGGCGTCCATTTCGCCGGGTGCGAAGCTCTCAATCACGATTGTCGCTTTTTGGGCCAATTTGCTAAACGTGTCGCGATCCGCCGGATTGTTTTTCACATCGAGCGTCATGTAGCGCTTATTGCGTCCTTCAAACATGAAAGGAATCCCCACGCCCTGAACGGTCACGCCAAAGGGTGTGATCTGGCGCGCCGGATCGCCTTCGGGCGGTTCGATCTTGATGACTTCCGCGCCAAATTCAGCCAATAAACTCGCACAGATGATTCCGGCAAAATTGGCCGAACTCAGATCCAGCACCATGACATCGTCGAGCGCTTCGGGCTTGCCTTCCGCGTTCATCATTTCGGCCAGCATTTTTCCCCGGTCGCCGCCTTTGCCGCCATGTCGGGTATAGACTTCTTCCTTGGGGCTCATGTTCTAACCTCTTTTCCGTAATTGTAAATAGGATCGTCTTTCAGGCTATAGTAAACCGGCGGTTTGAGGCCCGGCCGATCGTCAAACGTGCCGATGACCTTCTTTTTCTCGAGCTGTAAGATTTCCTCCTCGGAAAGCCCCAGAAATTTTTTCAGCACGAGGCGGTTATGATACCCCAGCGGCCGCGCGAGCCACTTGGTGCGCGACGGTGTGCCCGAAAGCATCGCGGAGGGCCCGGCAATGACCAGATCGCCGTAAACATCGTCTTTGAAAAGCACAACGCTTCCACGCTGGCGTCGCCAGTCCTCGTAGGCCAGCATGTAGTCATCCGCCACTTCAGCCGCTGCGAAACCGCTGGCATCCGCGAGGCTGACAATGTCCGCGCAGGATTTCGACGAAATCCAATCCGTCGCGATCTTGGTGAGCGCCTTGGCGTTTTCGGGTTTCAGGCGCTCAAGCGTGTCGGCGAAGCGGGGATCATCGGCAAGCGCGGGCTGCCCAATCGCCTCGGCAAAACTTTTAAACTGCGCGGCGGTCGCACAGGCCAGTCCGACAAATTTTTCGTCGGCGGTTTTGTAGATGGCGGCAGGCACCATTGTCGGATCCGTGTTCCCGGTCCGGCCGATAGCCTCCTTGGTAACGGTATGGTAGGTGTAGTGAAACAGCATGCGCATCAGGCCTTCGGACTGGGCCATGTCGATATACTGCCCCTTGCCGGTTTTCTTGCGATGGTAAAGCGCCATCAAAACGGCCAGCGCCGCAAAATTGCCGGGAACAAAGTCGCCGACGTAATCCGGAAGCTTGTAATAATGCTCCGTATCCGGATAGCCGTTGAGCGTGAGCACGCCGCTTGCGCCCTGCGCCAGGAGGTCCCAGCCGGGGAAGTAGCGCATCGGGCCGAACTGCCCGTAGGTGGAGCAGCTCAGAAAAATGATGTTCGGATTGATCTTGGATATTTTTGAATAGCCAATCTCCCAGGCATCCGCCGTGCCGGGCGCGAAGTTTTCGATGACGACGTCCGCGTCCTTGGCCATCCGGTAAATGAGCTCCTTGGATTGTTTAAGCGCGAGGTTGACGGAAATAAAATACTTATTTTTGGTGATATTGTGCCAGATCGGATTGGAGTGTTTCCAGTACTTGCCCCAATAGGTCGCCGGACGCCACAGGTCGCCGTAAAAGGGAAGCTCCAGTTTAATCACTTCCGCGCCATAGTCGGCCAGCAGTCTTGCGGCAATGGGCCCGAAAATCACGTGGGAAAAATCCAGCACCCGGATGCCTTTGAGCGCCTCGGGTTTTGCGTTCGCGTCGTCGGGATTGAACAGTTTTGCCGTGTAAGAAAAATAATCTTCCATTTGCTATCTCCCCAGGTATGCCTTTTTCACGAGGTTGTTTTTCATGAGCTCGCTCGATTTGCCCTCCAGTACGATTCGACCCTCCTGAATGATATAGCCGCGGTCCGCCAGCTGCAGGGCGCGAAGCGCGTTTTGTTCGGTCAGCAGAATCGTCAGGCCCGACGCGCGCAGTTTGGCCAGGGTTTCATAAACGCCGTCCACAATGAGCGGCGCCAGGCCGATGGACGGCTCGTCCACCATCAGAAGCTGCGGATTGGCCATCAGGCCCCGCCCGATTTTCAGCATCTGCTGCTCGCCGCCGGATAACAGTTTGGCCGACATGTTGGAGCGCTGTTTGAGAATGGGAAACAGTCCGTAAACATACTCAAGCGTCTGTTTGCGTTTCGACCAGGAGGTTTTGCGGTACGCCCCCAGAATCAGGTTTTCTTTGACGGTCATATACGGAAAGCTCTTCATCCCTTCGGGCACCTGCACAATGCCCCGGGTGACGATTTTATGCGACGGCAACCCCTGGATGGCCTCATCCCGAAAAAGAATCCGTCCGCCCGAGCCTTGGGTCATGCCCTGGATCACATTGAGAATGGTGCTTTTCCCGGTGCCATTGGAGCCCAGAATCGTCACGATTTCCGACTGCTGCACATTAAAACTGACGCCATTGAGCGCCGGAATGACGCCGTAAGACGCACTCAGATCACTGACTTCAAGCATATTTCCTCCACCCTCTGCCCAGATACGCTTCAATCACGTCATCGTTATTCACCACTTCGTCCGGCGTGCCTTCCGCAAGCTTGGCGCCGTAATTGATGGCCACGATCCGGTCGGCCGCCTCCATGAGCACCGCCATGACATGTTCGATCCAGAAAACGGTCACGCCGAATTCGTCTTTCGCCTTGCGAATCATCTGAATGGCGTTTTTGGCCTCACCGGGATTAAGCCCCGCCATGACTTCGTCGATAAACAACAGTTCGGGCGTCGTGGCCAGCGCACGCGCCAGCTCCAGCATGCGCAGTTCATAAAACGTCAGGTCGCGCGCCAGAATATTGCGTTTACTGAAGAGTCCCACAAATTCCAGGTAGTGCGTCGCGTCATACATGGCGTCTTGGAAACTCTGATTGATGCGCTTTTTACCGGCAATGGAGCTCGCCAGCACGCTGGTGAGCGCGGTGAGCTCCGGAAAGGGGCGTGGAATCTGATAGGTGCGCGACAATCCCATGTGCGCCCGCACATGCGGCTTCATCCGCGAGATATCGACGCCGTTTAATTCAATTTTGCCGGAGGTCGCCGGGATAAAGCCGGTCAGGCAATTGACCACGGTGGATTTTCCCGCACCGTTGGGGCCGATGAACCCCAGCGTTTCTCCCTTATGGATTTCAAAGGAAACGTCATTGACAGCGACGATTCCGCCGAAACGTTTGACCAGATTGCTCACTTTGAGTAATAGCGCCATACCTTCTTACCTCCGCACATGAATGGTTGGCAGATATTCACGGTAGCGGCGCTTGCGGTACAGACCGAAAATTCCCTCCGGCAGCACAAACAAAAGCACCAGCAGAATGATGGGGAACAGAAGCGGTTGGATCGGCCCCATAAACCGGATCATCAGCATCTCCAGGAAGGCGACAAAATAGCCGCCGACCACGCAGCCGAAGATCTGCGCGCGCCCGCCGATCATGAGCACCAGGAGCACCTTGAGCATAAACGTCAGCGGCAGATACGTCTGGCCTGAAAATGAGCTGAAGTAATGCGCGTAAAACCAGCCGATAAACCCCACCATCGTCGCGGCGGCAACAAACGTAATAATCTTGACCTTGTTGATGTTGATGCCGATCGAGTGGGCCACCTCTTCGTCATCATTGATCGCCGCCATCAACAGGCCATAGCGTGATTTAAGCACTTTGTTGATAATCCAGAGGTAGGCATACATGACCAAAATGGAGAAGTAGCCGATCAGCAAGAAATTATTTTTGGCGTTTCCCGTATCCAGAAGCGGCACAATGCCGAAAAGGCCCGTGTCGCCCTTGAAGACGTCGGTGTAAATAAAGGTGACTTCCAGAAACACCAGCGGCATCAACAGCGAAAGCAGCACATAGTAAAGGCCGCGCGCCATGATCACCAGCGGGCTGAACATCAGCGCCGCAATCATGGACATCAGAATGGCGAAAGGCAGCGTCGTGAGCGGCCCCCAGCCAAAAGCGATGCTGAGCAGCGCCGCCGTGTACCCGCCCACGCCGATATAAAACTGGGGACCGAAGTTCATCCGTCCCGTGCCGATAGTCATCAGCGCCAGGGGCATGGCGATGGCGGCATAGATGTTGGCGGAAATCATCGTGTTGATCAGGCCGGGACTGACAAAGTAGGAGACCGTGGCGAAAAGAAACAGGACCACCACCCAGATCAATGTGTTTCGCCAGTAGCGCGGCTCCAGCACCCATTCCCACTTTTTCGTTCCTAATCGAATAACAATACGGTCTCTCTTTAATTCCATTTCTACCATAGCGACTCACTCCTTGCTAATCCCTGGGGTCGAATAATTAAAACAACCATGACCAGAATCAATCCCGATAAAAGCATAAAGCGCGGCTCTCCAATGACATTGCATGCGATGGCGTGGGTAAATCCGATCAAAAAACTGGCCATGATCGTGCCTTTAATGTTACCCAAACCGCCTAAAACCGCGACCAGAATGGCGGTAGTCATGTAATTCCAGCCCATGAACGGATTGACTTCCAGGACCGGCGCGATAAGAAGCATCCCCACGATGACAGGCAAAAGGACGATCATCATGGTGAACATGTAGAGCCGTTCGACATTGATCCCGACGATTTTCGACGAATAGATATCCTGGGACAAGGCCCGGATGGCCATGCCGGTTTTTGTTTTGACGAAAAAGAAAACGAAGATGGCGGTTATCGCCAGACTGATGACGGCGCTGATCATCAACTGCTTGGGAACCACCACGGCGCCCAGCTCAAAAATGCCGTCCATCAGTGTCGTATTGAGATAAACGCCCGCCTGAACCGGGAAAAAATAATTGGCCGCCTGTTCAACAATCAACGCCACCAGCAAAAGGGCGGTCAAGAGAACATCTTCTGTGTACATGTATTTTTTAACCATGAATTTATAGATGAGGATGGCCACCAGAAATTGAACGACCACCATGCCAAAAATGGAGGGAATCAGGGGCCACTCCAGGGCGGTCATAAACATCCAGGTCCCGTAAATCGTCAGGGGGAAGATGTAGGCGTAGCCTAAGTGAAAAATGCGCAAGACGCCGCAGATCAGAGAAAACCCCAGCGAAACCAGCAGATAAATTGAACCCAGAATAAACGTGTAAACTAAAACCGTCTCAATATAACTCACCATGCCTGTTCACCCTCGTCTCGATCTTTTTTTAAAAACAACGCTTGTAAAAATTTCCCGACTCTGCGGGAAACCGCTTCTAGTTGTTTAAATCGAACAAACGATGCACTCATCTGCAACGGAACACCCGTCAGGCTTCCCGCCGGGAATGAACGCACACGAAACATAACGCAGCAAAGACTGTTTAAGGTATTGATCGGTTAGAAAATAATATACTGTGGTGATGAAAGGATGGACACAGCGACGGGCCGGCGGCGTCATGACTGAAAAGCATGCATTGGCGAAATGGAGCCTGACCGGTTTTGGCGAGCAATCTATGTCGAACACGAGGCCTCCCAAGCTTTCACATGATTATTCTGCTCGATGATCAGAAAAATCGGTTTCAGAATCAAAGTCGCATGCGACAAAGAACTTCCATTCGCTTTGAGTGGTTCACACGATGCTACCATCGCTATGTGCAATGTGGCACTAAAATAGGCAAATAAAAAAAATTTGTCAATACGATTTTTGAAAAACCGGCAACGGGGAAGAATGAATTTGGCTGGGGAACAAGGATTCGAACCTTGATTAACGGAGTCAGAGTCCGTCGTCCTACCATTGAACGATTCCCCAGCAGGATGGCTCGCCTCAAGCCAGTATGGCCTGGAAGCGGGCGTGACTATAATGCGGTTGTTTTCTTCTGTCAACATTTTTCTAAAAAAATGTTAATTAAGAATTAAAAGTGAACCGTTTTTTACGGATTTAAAATTTAAA
>CAZSQS010000028.1:0-39024 GCA_964608995.1 uncultured Smithella sp.
ATGAAATGGACACACGCCGTTTCTGTTCTTCCGGTTCGAAGTCCATCGAAGAGGACCCGTCGTCAACGCGACCCAGGCGTTCGTTTTTACCGGAAACAAATAAAAGGGATTCGCAAAGGGAGGTTTTGCCTGTTCCGCCGTGGCCGATGACGGCCAGATTTCGAAGGGATTTTGATTCGTACTTTGCCATGAAAACTCCTTTCAATAACCTCAGTGAGATCAAGAGAATATCTGATGAAACCGGGTCATAACAGAATGCCGGGATGTTTAGCGTATCTAATGACTAAAAGCAAGATAATTTTCGGTTTCTGGCGGTTTTCAGACGCATGCTGGCCTGAAGACAGGCTTGTTTTGCCAAACGTTGAGAAAAATGGTCGGAGCTACCGTTTTAAAAGATTTTTTTCGCCCAGTACTACGGGATGAATGGCCGCCGCCATGCAAAAGAAAATGGCCAGGCCAAAGGATCCGGCAAACCAGATCAGCTGAGCGGTGGGAAGGACGTATCCATGCATTTTTGCCATAAAGATGCGATAGACAGGACCGGCTTCTAAAATGATCACCAGCACAATCAGGCCAAACGCCAGGAGCATAAAAAGCAGGCCACCATAGCTGGTGACGGACATGGCTGGATTTTCCGATTTAAAATCGGGATATTTGGCGCCCAGGCCGATGGCCAGTCCGACGATGGCCGGCACCAGAAAGAAGATGGTGAGCATGGATAAAACCATCATGAAGGGCTGAACCCCCAAAAGCAGATTGGTGGCAAAAATCAGAATCTCCGATAGGATCAAAAGCGGAATGTAGTAGAGGAAAAATTTGATCCATAAAAAAGTTCGAATCGACACCGGAGCGGACTGGATAATCCAGAAGGCCTCGCCCTCCATGCTGACGGCGGGATAGACAAAACGCGCGGAGATGGCGGCCAGCACAAATGCGGCCAGTCCGACGTTTAAAAAAGAAAGAATGTTTTGCAGATAAACAGTTCGAATGGGGGATTTCTCCATCGGGAGAGCCGAAAAGTTGTAAAGATAAACAATAATCAGGGCGCAAATCAAAAAAAGCTGCGGCCATTGCGTGGAGTCACGGAAAAAGGATCGGATTTCCTTGACAGCAAAGGCTCTCGCCGGCCTCGACAGAAATGAAAGCAGGCCCTCCCAGCTTCTTCCACGGAAGGTGAGCGGTTTGAAAAAACGTTTGGCCGTGGTCTGCGCTTTAGAAAAACCTTTTAAATAAAGAGAGCTTGCGGCCAGCTCGTTGAAAAATATCAGCGACAGAACAAAACTGGCGGACAAGGCCAGATTAAACAGGGAGGTTGCCCACTCGCCGGACAGGGCATGACGTATCGTATCGGCAATCCAGGTGGTGGGCAGATAGGGGATGGAAAGTGCCTGCATGGAATTGAGATATAACACAACCGAGGCAAAACTATCCGGGTTGACCAGTTGCTCCGGCCGGATCATGCGCAAAACGATGACCAGAAGCATGGCCAGTCCCACACCCAGAATCACAAAAAGCGTGCGGATTTTTCCGGCAGGCAGGAGCGCCGCGCCCAGCAAAACCAGCAGGCTGCTTAAGGCGGATGCGATCAGGCACAGGCAGAAAACAGCGCCAAACGTCAGAAGATAAAAGGCGAGGCCGGCTTTGAAGACCAGTCCGTAGGACAGAAAAACCGGCAGGCTGAAGGCGGCCACCATCCAGGACGAGTCAAACACACTGCCGAGCCAGCGCGACATGAAAAGATCTTTCAGACTCACGGGCAGCGAATGCAAAAGCGACAGATCACGGCTTAAATACATGTGCGACAGGCTGTTGATGATGCTGCTGAAGAGCAACAGCGTAAAGAAAGTGATAATCATCATCGACAGCAGTTTCATCGCCAGAATATTGCCGAAATCCTCAACGCTTTGGAAGTATGACAAAACGCGGTAGAAAAGCGCAAAAGCGCCCAGCCAGAAGGCCATCCCCACCAAAGCGAAAAGGACAAGCCGAACGCGGTGCTTTTTCTGGTGGCGAGGCAGAAGCGTGTTGGCCGCGCCCATCCACCTGGGACTGAGCAGTTTAAGCGTGATGGGGTTGATCATATCAGGCTTCCTTCACCAGCGTCAGAAAGACTTCTTCAAGCTTGGCTTTGCCGGTTTTCGCGGCCGTATTGAGCTCGGCCATGGTTCCCTGCGCCAAAAGCGTTCCTTTGTGGATGACGCCGATTCGGTCGCACAGATCTTCGGCGATGCTCAGCGTATGCGTAGAGACAAAAACCGTCACCCCGTGCGCGGCCAGGTCTTTGAGGATGTCTTTCACCATGCGCACGGCGGCCGGGTCCAGACCGACCATCGGTTCATCGATGATCATGACTTTGGGATCGTGTAAAAGCGCCGCGGCGATAATGAGCCTTTGCTTCATGCCGTGGGAGTAGGCTTCGATAATTTCATCGGCCCAGTCCGCGAGGGCAAACTGTTCGAGCAGCTCACTGGCCCGCCGAGGCATGAGGCCGGGGGCGACTTCATACAAATCAGCAATGAATTTCATGAATTCCATACCGGTGAGCTTTTCATACAAAAAAGGGCGGTCCGGCACGAAACCGATGATTTTTTTTGCCGCCACCGGATCTTTTTTCATATCGATGCCATTGATGGTAATGTCGCCCGACGTGGGTTCAATAATCCCGCCCATCATGCGGATCGTGGTTGTCTTTCCCGCGCCGTTTGGGCCGATAAATCCGTAAATCTCGCCTACGGCCACATGCAGATTCAGATTATTGACCGCAACGGTCGTACCGTAATCTTTGGTCAGATGGGTGATTTTAATCATAGCCGACAAAACGCACCTCCAGTTTAATGTTTCCCATGACGCCAAGAATATCCAACTGTTCTCCTCCTTCGCCGGTCACCAGGCGGATATGTGTGACGTCGGCGGGGATCTGATTGAAAACGGTGTCCACCGTGACCCAGGCGCCGACATACGCCCTGTTCCAGGCGTGATAATAGAATCGCCCGTTTAAGTAAACCAATCCGGCTTCAATTTGCGCAGGGATGCCGGCGGCGCGCAAAAGCGCCGCGGTCAGAACCGCATGTTCATTACAGTCTCCGGTTTTATGTTCCAGCACCTCCAGGGCGTTGGGGACGGACAGGACCGGCTTTTTTTCAATATTTTTGTTCACCCAGTTCACAATTTTACAAAGCCGCTGTTGCGGCCTGTCGTTGGGCTGAATTATCCGCTGGGCTTCTTTGACTATTCGGGGATGAGCGCTTTGCACAAGCGCCGTAGGATTCAAATAGGCCCTGAACATGACCGGGATCGGTTTGGCTTCGTCTTCCGGGGAGGGAAGTTGTTCTTTGACAATGGTAAGCAGGCCGTCTTGAAATTGCTGACGGCCCTCTGAGATCATGTCGAGTTGGCTTGCGCCTTGAAGAAGCAATTCAATACGCGTCGCCCGAGACGGGTCGGCAATGGTGAGATTGGAAGCAAGCGAGGCGATCTGAGCAAAATCAGCGCTATTGGCGCCGGCCAGCCCTGATTTGGCCGCATCCGCGCTGACCTTTTCCATGGTCATTCCCAAAAGGCCGGTTTCTTTAAGCACTTCCCCTGTTTTATCCAGCCAAGCGCAGCTTTTGGCGCCCATGAAATCGGAACAGTATTTTTGAGTCAAAACCCGCTTTCCCATAATCGGGATGATTTCGTCAACCTCCCGGGTCACGGCAATTTTGCGAAGCGCCAGCGTCGATGGATCGAATATGTTGAATTCCCGGGTACTTTCTTTTGCCAGCCCGCCCAGAAACGCCGCTTCGTAAATATTGGTGCTGATGTGCGGGATGTCCTTAAGCGGGAACTCTGATCGGGTTTGAGCATGCGGCAAACCGCTGAAAACAACAAGCTTATCTTCGGCGGCATATCCCCTGGCTGTAAAGCGAAAGAGGCTGGATGTCAGCTCAAATTTGAAAGAAGAGAAGGAAAAATCAGGTTTTAATTGGGTTTCCGTCAAAAGGTGCAAAGCCTGCGTGATGCCCATGGTATTGATCTGCATGGTGACCGAATCGGTGGTCATATAAGCGCCATCTTCCAGGCGGCTGAACTGGCGATGAGTAAAGCCAATTTTCTGCCGGTTCTGATAAATGGCCATCCAGGATTCCGCTGGACGCTGGATAGAGGGCTTAAGGTTAGCAGGTGGAGGGGGGGCTTCCTGCTTGAAATATCCCAGGCGCACCCCAAACAGGATGACAAAAACACCGGTTATTGCAATACCCCAGACCCAATTCCATTTGAATTTTGCCATATCGCTAAACTTTCCGGTTTTCCACGCCGATAAGAGTTTATAAAGTATATCGGCACAAGTGAAGCGCAGCAAAAGGATATTTTGAAAAAAAGTATAAAATCCCATTATGAGCTTGACAATTTATCCCATCGCGTATAAAAAGCCGGATTCTTGTTAACCCAAAAACAAGCAAGGTGAATCCCCCCATCTGGCAGAGATTCTTCCAAATGAGGGGTTTTTTTATAGTTTAACAAAGACAGAAAATTGAAAAGGAAAGGTTATGAAGTTCGACGAACAGAAAATACGCAATATCGGGATCAGCGCTCATATCGATTCCGGCAAAACCACGCTCAGTGAACGCATCCTGTTTTATACCAAGCGCATTCACGCCATTCACGACGTCAAAGGCAAAGACGGCGTGGGGGCGACCATGGATTCCATGGAACTGGAAAAAGAAAGAGGCATCACCATTGCTTCGGCCGCCACCTACTGCGAGTGGAAAGGGTTTGAAGTCAATATCATCGATACGCCCGGCCACGTCGATTTTACCATTGAGGTAGAGCGGTCCCTGCGCGTGCTCGACGGCGCCATTTTGGTTTTGTGTTCGGTGGGCGGCGTGCAGTCGCAGTCCATCACCGTCGATCAGCAGATGAAGCGCTACAAGGTGCCCTGCATTGCCTTCATCAACAAATGCGACCGCAGCGGCGCCAATCCTTTCCGCGTGATTGAACAGCTTCGCACCAAACTTGGCCATAATGCCGTTGCCATGCAGATTCCCATCGGTCTGGAAACCGATTTGCAGGGGGTTGTGGATCTGGTCGCCATGAAAGCCGTCTATTTCGATGGCGATAATGGTGAAGATATTCGCTTGGAAGACATTCCTGCAAATCTTCTGGAACAAGCCAAAGCCAAACGCGAAGAGCTCGTTGAGGCAGCATCGCTTTTCTCTGATGAATTGACGGAAGCCATCCTTGAAGAGAAGGAAATAACGTCTGATCTGCTTTATGCGGCTATCCGCAATGGGGCGCTCAAGCGGGAAATTACCCCGGTCTTTATGGGATCGGCCTATAAAAATAAAGGTGTTCAGCCGCTTCTCGACGGTGTGACGTATTTACTGCCCACGCCTTCGGAAGTCGAAAACATCGCGCTGAATATGGATCAGAACGAGGAGCCGGTTGTGCTGACCTGCGATCCCACCAAGCCCATTATTTCGCTGGCGTTCAAACTCGAAGATGGCCAGTACGGACAGCTTACCTACATCCGCGTTTATGAAGGAACCGTTGAAAAAGGCAGCACCATTGTCAACGCGCGCACAGGGAAGAAAGTCAAGGTCGGCCGCGTCGTGCGCATGCATGCCGATCAGATGGAGGATGTCGATGCGCTTCAAGCCGGTTATATCGGCGCGCTGTTCGGCATTGAATGCGCCTCCGGCGATACGTTTGTCTCGCCCGGCATCAACATGACCATGACCTCCATGTACGTGCCCAAACCGGTTATCTCGCTGGCCATCGTGCCCAAGGACAACAAGGCGCAAATGGCCATGTCCAAGGCACTTAACCGCTTTTCCAAGGAAGATCCCACCTTCAAGACTCACGTCGATCCGGAAACGAACGAGACGATCATTGAAGGCATGGGAGAACTCCACCTCGACATTTACGTGGAACGCATGAAGCGCGAGTATAATGCCGAAGTCAGCACCGGTAATCCCCGCGTGGCCTATCGCGAAACCATCACGCAGCGCGCCGATTTCAACTACACCCACAAAAAGCAGACAGGCGGCTCCGGACAGTTCGGCCGCATTGCCGGATATATTGAACCGATTACCGATGCGGAATTTGTTTTTGAAAACAAAATATTCGGTGGTTCCATTCCCACGCAGTTCATTCCCGCCTGTGAAAAAGGGTTTAAAGAAAGTATGGCTAAAGGGACGAAACTGGAATTCCCCATCACCGGTGTAAAAGTCGTCATCAACGACGGCGCCTCGCATGCGGTCGATTCGTCGGATATGGCCTTTCAGGCAGCCGCGCGCGGCGCATTTCGGGAAGCCTATCTGCGCGCCAAGCCGGTCATTCATGAGCCGATCATGAAAGTCGTCGTGGAAACTCCGACGGAATTTCAGGGGGCCGCCATGGGGCTGCTCAATCAGCGCCGCGGAATGATCATCGGCTCTCAGGATGAAGGCGTCATGTGCGTCATCGAATCCCAGGTGCCGCTGGCGGAAATGTTCGGCTTCTCAACCATCCTGCGTTCCGCGACGCAAGGAAAAGCGCAGTTCACAATGGAATTTGCCCTGTATCGTCAGGTGCCGCAGTCGATTGCGGAAAAGATTACGCTGGAAGTGGCCGCGAACAAGAAGTCGGCGGCGTAGAAGGATTAAGGCACAAGGCGCCAGGTCATTTGATGCGGGTTGGAAGAGCGTTAAAACGGGAAAATAATGTTATACACCTATTGTATGAGGATATTGTTATGATTAAAAATGAGATCATTCGGCGTAATCCGTTGATTCATCTGGGATACACGCATGAGTATATATTGGAAAATGGTTCGCTTGGCGCGGTTCTGGCTCACGCCGGCATCGGGAAAACGGCGCTTTTGGTGCAAATGGCGCTTCACGCCATGCTTCATGAGCAGCCGGTGTTGCACGTCAGCCTCGATGACGCCGTCAGCAAGGTGGATGTCTGGTATCGGGAATTGTTCAATGACATCGCACAAAATTACGAAGCCGCCCGGATTACCGAATTTTGGGAGCAGGCGCTGGCCTACCGTTTCATCATGACCTTTAAAGTGGAAGGATTCAGCGCGCCGAAACTTGAAGAGCGCCTCACGGATTTAATGCAGCAGAATATTTTCAAACCGCACACCGTCATCATCGACGGGTTGAAGTTTGATGAATCCGGCAGAGGGCTTGTGGTTGAACTTAAGGAAATGGCGAAAAAATATGCCATGCGATTCTGGTTTACCGTCCACACTCATCGTCATGAGCCGCCGCAACCCAACGGGCTGCCCTTGTCTTTCCTGCATGTGGCAGATTTATTTGATGTGCTGGTTGAACTTCGGGCCAGGGGCCCGGAAGTGTATATCAAAGCGCTCAAAGGGCAATCGCCTGAAGCCGGAAAGGAAGCCCTGCTTTTAGATCCGGCCACCATGAGAATCAAGATTTAAAGCCGATGGTGATTGGCCTTGGACAGGCGAAGGGCCTGACAGGCAGCCTGGCAGCAAGTCCTTGACATGGCACGGTAAACATAATATAGGCCGCAAAGTTTCTTGAGTCATTTTTTCAATTGGGCCTGGGTGGCGGAACTGGTAGACGCAAGGGACTTAAAATCCCTCGGTCCTTGCGGCTGTGTGGGTTCAATTCCCACCCCAGGTACCAATTAAATCAACGCTTTAGGGCTTCCCGTCCAAACGGAAAGCCCTTTTGTTTTTCTTTCACCCTCTGAAAATTGCCACTATATTGCCACTTTTGGGAAAAATAGCGTTGTTCATGGTGAATTAAAAAAAATCCTCCGCGCCACAAATCCGTCAACAATATCAACAAAAGTCTTTTGCGCCGTCAGGAATGTCGGCGATTTTCTGATAAACCGATGACTGCTTCCGTGTCAGGCCAATGTCGGATAGGGTTTTAGGTTTGCTATTGTTCCCATTAGTTACAATAGTAAAATCAGGATTCCCGGCTGTTTTTAATTCCCCGCGTTCCTGTCCTTCCTGAATCAGCTGCCCCAATACGCGCTGAGTTCTGAGCGCCCGGTGGAATCCCTAAAATCCGTTGACAATAGTGACAAAAGTCCGTTCCCATAAAAAACGGCCCGAAGGGCGAAATACATTGATATATTGGTGAATTGCCGAAATAACGGCTCGTTTAAATGGCCTACAAGCTACGATCTCCGCCCGGTGCGGTTGATTGGTTAGCTTTGTACCAGTTGGCACAGAGCTATATCCCGATCTCCGGCGGACACTGGTGATTCCCTTTACGATAAAATTGCAAATATTGCAAATTTGCAGACCGACGCGCTCTGCCTGCTTTCATTGACACCTCGCGCCAAATGGCAACAAAAGGTAAGATCAGATTTCCCTGAAACATTTGCCAATAGAAAACCCGCCGGGCGGCAGGTTGGTGGGTGATCCATTTTTTTTATTATTTCGTTGTATTGCTGCTCATTAGCGTTTTCATCATCTGTTCAATTTCGGTATCAAAATCATGAGTTATAACACCCTTCATAATCGATTCCCGTGTTTCCGCCAAAACAACCTTGAATGCCCAGTTACGGCAATTAACGATGTAAATAAAAGCGGCTTGCGTATCTTCTACATTAACGGATTTTATAGTGTTTGTGCCCTTTATCGTTCCCCGGCTTACGGCAAAGCCGCCGCCCATATTTGTTGCAATGCCCTTTGATTTTCCATCAACATGAGAGGTGGTCACTTGCGCAACTGCCGAATAAATAGGGATTTTACGCTTTATAAAAGAATCCTCGATATAAGAGCCCCTTTTTGTGCATGGCATCTGCTTCTTCTCTGGTTATCGGCACAAAGCCCTCAGATATTAAATCTCTGGCTTTCGTGTGGTGTTTCGGAATGGATGCGTTGATTTCAGCCTGGATGTCGCGGCCTTGCCACCAGTGGCTTTGTGAGTCACGGATTGAGTAGCGATTTAAGACTTGCTTAGTATTTTGCGGAAGTATTTCAGATTCGCTTCTGATGCATTCTTTCTTGACTGCCTGAGCAATTCGAGCTCGTGCGTCGTCAAGACTCTTGGCCCCTCATATTTGCGCTCCAAGTCAAGTTTTGTTTGCTCTGACAGTGCAATATTTGTGCTGAATTGTGCCGCGCCAATAGCCGCCGTATCAACAGTCGCGCCTCCGTACACATCAATACAGCTACGTAATTCGCTAAACTTTCCTCCGCATGTTACGGCATCATCAACCAGTATGTATTACCGTCCCTCCTCCAGTTGAAAAATTATTATCAGCACTGGTGGAACTCACAGCCCGGCTGGCGGAAAAGCGAAAGATGATTGGGCAAGACGGTTACGGCTCACAAATAAACCGGCTGATAGCGTGATTTATTCCACACCCTCCTCAAAAAACGGTCGCGTGGTCTCAGTTGCACAGTTACAGGAGAAATCGAAATCACCGCGTCGAAACGCAGTAGTTGCCGCTTGCGTAATACCCGCTGGGGCAGGAGCCGCTACGATGAATCACCATCTTGCTTCGATCGGAAATAGCCACGCAATAGTTTCCACTGGCCGAGTAACCCGTGGGGCATGAGCCATTGCGCTCAATCGCAAAACGCGCACTATTACCTGGCACACAGTAATTACCGCTGGCTGAATAACCCGTGGGGCAAGATCCATCGCGTTCCAAGGGTTGCGCAGGCGGTGCCGCAAGTACAGCGCCAGCAGTCAACATGACAAGGCCGATTAAAACAATGTGTACGCCCTGATTTATTTTAATCATGATTTCCTCTCTTCTGATATTTGATAAGAACCAATACGGATTTTATCATTCCACCGCCAAACTACACTTGGCTGTGGGGTCAAAATAATGCGACTCACGGTTGTCGTTGTTCTATTGAAATAACAGATACCGAAGAATACAGTCAAGTTAAAACAGTCCATCAGGAGGGAAGCCATGCCGCGTTTGACAAATTTGGATGACATCATGTTTCCGGTGGAAGAACATCCGGTTTTCGTCAACATGTCCACAAAATCGGGCGAGCGCCGCCTGCCCGTGCCGGACAAGAAGGCGCTGGTGAATTCTGAAAGCGGCCGCGTGCTGGGCGTCGTGGGCCGGGGCTACCGGATGGTTCCCAACAGAAAGGCGCTGGACTGGGCATACCAGTGCTGCTGCCTGGCCTTTCCGGAAACCAAACCCGGTGAATGGCAGGTGACCGCCAGCGACGCGCCGCATACCGGCAGCTATTGTAATATTGACCTGATGCACAACACCACCGCGCTTGACTTCTCCCTGGTGTCCCCGCAAAGCCGTCCCGAGGCATTCGGCCCGTTTGTCCGTGTCACGAACAGCTACAACGGATTGCGGGCGCTGACGTTCGACATCGGTTTATACCGCAAGGTCTGCAAAAACGGTATGATTGTTCCCGAAGCCATCATCCGTTTCAAGTACGCGCATCTGTCCAGGGATATCGGCGAGGAGATCGCTTTTGAAATCGATCATGCGCGTCTTGAAAAGGTCAAGACCGTATTTTACGACGACATGGATATCCTGCGTGAATGCGCCGTGCCGCGCGCCTATTTCCTGCCGCTGCTCCAGGGCGTCCTGCATATCAGCGAACCCAAAAACATTGAGACAGACCGGAAAATTACAGAGGAATGGAAATCGCTCTCCAGTCATCTGGAGGCCACATGTTACCAATACATACAGGAACTTGGTGAAAACGCCTATTCCGCGTTCAACGCGATCACAGACTTTGCATCGCATCCTCCCGAAAACCGCTGCGTTTACCGGGACCGCCACAGTTACCAGCAACTTGCGGGCGCATGGCTGAGCGCATTTCACAAAGAATGCCGTCAAAAGGATTTCAGTCTGTCCGATTACCTGGTCAAACTGGCCGGTAGCGATGAGAAAAAGAATTGATATGGGTTTTGACGAATCTGAAAAAGAGCGAATAACTATTGCACATTTCTATCTATTTCCCCTTGCAATGTGTTTTCAATGTTGTAAGATAGCGCGCAATCAAAAAAAATGTTGAATCACCAGTTTAAATCAGGATAAATAATTAAGAATGGGCTAATCCCATAAAGGTTTAAGCAGCAATATCTGATAACTGAATCGGATATTTCACTAAGGCGATATTGATACTCATGAACAAGCTGCCAAAAGAAATTCTTAACTACTTTGCCACCTTCACCGAAACCAGGTTTAATTTCCGGCGTCTCATTAATTATAAGTGGACGAACAATGAACTGACGCTCGACCTTTCACTGTTCCCGTCATTTCAGTCTCTGCTGCTCAATAAAATTAAAACTGGCGACCTCTCGCCGATAACGATTAAACAAACTGAATATAACATTTTGATCAGCAAAGAAGCATTTCAGCCTGAAATTGAAGCGCTGCTGCAAAATAACTTCAATAAAGCCTATCTGGATCAATGCCTGAGCGATGAAGACGCCCTGATTGTTCAGAACAAAGCTTTCATCGCCGGCCCGACTGGCGAAATCGTTCCCGCCCAGGACGATGAGGCGGGACGTGATTTGCTGACCAGGCAAAAATCGCTCGCGCTCAAAGAAGGCTTGCGAACCTATAACCTTGCGCTACGCCGTGAGTTTGAAAAGACATTGAATAAATTGCAGGATAAGGTCGTTGAGCAAAAGAAAGAAGAACTCAATATCGAGCATGTGCCGTCGTCCATCTTCGGTGTGACCAATTATGTGAATCAGAAGTTTGAACAGATCAAAGCCATCGGCAATAATTTTACAGACAGTGAAAATTACATCCAGACGCTTTCCGAATATTTCCAGAAATCCCTTGACGATATTGTCATCTACGACCTTTATTACAATCTTCAGAAATATGCCGATTTTACCAGACTGGGCACGCTGTATCTGTTCTTGCACATGCTCGTGAACAATGGCGAGACGTATCCTTTGTATTTTATTGAAGTTGAATATCGGACATCCAGTACGGAAGTCACCTTGTCTTTTCCCCGCAACTTGATGCTTTTGAACACGCCGGCCGTAAATTACTTCAAATACGACAGTGTGCTGACCGTCCCGCGGGCCTCTTCCATGGCCGCGCTAAACGCGCACCTGGGCGCGATGGAGACCTTTATCCAGACACAATACGGATTCCAAACACCGTTTATTACGGAACCGTCTTTTAACCGCATCACGCACGCGGACAATAAATTTCCCGCCATCAAGAATCGCATCGGTTTCCAAACGATTACGAATGAAGATAAGAAGCTACTGGACTACTCCGAGCTCATGACCAAAATGGAAATGAATCAGGAAGGGAAGTTTTCCGATTTCATTGATCAGTATGTCCGGGGGTCCGTTCCCAACCATCAGGAAGAAGTCGATCGGAAATTTCTGGAAAAGTTTTCCATTAAAAGCCCGGCGCGTTATATTTCCAACAGCCCGCTCCCTCTGAACAATTCGCAAAAGCGCATATTGCTTGCGCTGGCGCATGAAAAGAACCACGTCATCGTGGTGGATGGCCCGCCGGGTACGGGCAAATCGCACACCATTGCCGCGCTCACCTATTGGGCCAATGAGAACAATAAATCGGTGGTCATTACATCGCATAAACAAGAAGCGCTTGATGTCATTGACCGCATGCTGACGGACAAATACAAATCCCTTCACCCGCAGGCCAAACCGTCCATTGTCCGGATGGATAAGGAAACAGGTTCGACTAACAATCTTCCCAACACCCTGGCAACTTCGGTGCTGGGCGCGGCAGGCACGCGGGCGCTTAATTACAACAAGGAAGCAACCCAAACCGATGAAAAGAAACAGAGCGACCGGCTCATGCGCAAGATTGAAGACAAATTAACGCAATCCGGATGCTACGAGGAAACCATTCAAAAGATCATTCAGTTTGATGATGCCGATCAGCAACTGGCGGCAGACGCCCAACTGGCAGCCATTCTTGCGGCAATCAAGCCACCGGAGCAGACAACCGATTTTTCCGTCATTCAGGAATTTCTGGATTCCGGCATATTGCCCAGGCTGGGCCGCGCAAGTCTTGAGGAATATGCCTATCTTCTGGAGCAGAAAGAAAATATCCCGGCGTTTCTGGAGGCCTGTGAAAAACTGCACCGGGTGTCCGAAGCCGATTTGCGGATGGAAACGGCGCTTGCGGGAATTCCCCCGAACTTCTCAGAACTGCTCAGTGGGCTCCAGGCGCATTTTAAGGATGATGTAAAGCTTTCCGAAATCACCACAAAACACACAACCGTCGGCTTTTTTAAGAAGCTATTGGGCAAAGCGCCTAAAGAAGAAACGCTTAAGACGATGCTTGCCGAGCTTTCCAGTTTGCAGTTTGCCAACGTCGTTCACGAAATTGCCCGAATCCTGAAAAGAGAAAAAGAAAGCATCACCATCCGCGATCTTGCGGCAGGCGTTGAAAAAATTCGATTTATTAACTCCATCAGAAAACATAAGGATTTGCTGGAATCTTATCGGGCGCTGCCCGGCAATCCGGACAAAAGCATCAGTGATATTTATGAAGCATTCCGCAAATTAGACGAGTTTAAAGACTTGTTAACCCTTGCCCTGTATCAGGCGTTGCAGTCTTTATTCAAGAATTATGGCCCCCTGCTGACGCATTTCGGCATAACGGAAAAAAGCCTGGAAGGACTGGCCAAGCTGCAAGGGCTGGATGAGAAGACAAAAAACGTATGGCTTTGGATACAACTGCATTATTTTCTTTCCGGGCAAGCCCGTTTGTCCGCGCTTCATCTGACGGATTTCGACAGCTACTACCGGCTCAAGCAAAAAGAAATTGAAAATCTCAACGACCAGCGCCTGAAAAATCTCAACAACCATCTGGGCGAAATGGCCAGAATCAAGGTTTCTTACGAAGGCGGAAAACGCTTTACGGCCCAAGAAGCCAAAGTGCTGCTGGGCGGAATCTCCTGCATCATTGCGGAGCCCGGCACGATCTCCAGGCACTTTCCGATGGAAGAGGGATTGATCGATGTGCTCATTATTGATGAGGCCTCGCAGGTGTCCATCGCCGATTCCATTTCATTGATCCTGCGCGCCAAACAGGTTGTGATTTTCGGTGATGAATACCAGTATGGCGCTGTCAGCGCCACCAACGTCAATGCCCGTTATTCGGCAAGCTATTTCAGTAAAATCATCAGCGCCTTTGCCGATGATTACAACACCACCGTCACGGCGGCAGCCGAGAAAGAACTGGTCGCTGAGGTTTCACGCGAAGTAGCAGCCGACGACCAGATGATTGACATCCCACTCAAACCGGAGCCGGGAAAGATTCTCTGGCTGAAAACTTTCGACATCCGCACCTCAACCTTGACGTTTGCCAAGGCCATTGCCAACTATACAACGTCACTCAAAGAACATTTCCGCAGCTTCCCGGAAATCATCAGTTATTCCAACGATCATTTTTACAAAGAAGCGCAGATGGAACTGATCGTCAACCGCATCCGCACCAAGCCCATCGGGGAGGTCTTGCAGTTTATCCATGTCGAAACGCAGGACAAGGCCGGCCCCAATACCAATCTGGATGAGATCGAAACGATTGCCAACGATATTCAAAAGCGCCTGAAAGATGGATTTAAAGGCACCATCGGCGTCATCACATCTTTTAAAGAGCAGCAGGCGCGCCTGGAGCAGTCTCTCAATGAACGCTTCAACATGGCGGCGCTCAGGCGCGACCATAAACTGGCGATCTGGTTTGTAGGCGATGTGCAGGGCGAGGAGCGCGACATCATCTACTATTCTTTTGTGGAAGATAAAAAACTGAAAAACGCGAATTTGGCCAGCATCTATCCTGTGCTGGAAGGCACGGCGGACAGCATCCGCAGCCTCAAAATGCAAAGGCTCAACGTCGGCTTCAGCCGCGCCAAAGACACCATGGTCTTTGTCCTGAGCCAGCCGCTGGAAAATTTCAGCAACACGCGCCTGGGCGATGCGCTCAAACACTATGCAGGCACATTGGAACAAAACAAAAAGAATGATTTCTTTATCGAAAACGAGGCGGTTTTTGAATCACCCATGGAGAAGAAATTATATGCCCTGCTTCTGGAAACCCCCTTTGTGCAAGAGCGGCGCGAACATATCAAGATCATCCCGCAGTTTGACATCGGCAAATATATTGCCGCCGAGTATAACGCCTGCATCCCGAAATACCGCGCGGACTTTCTTTTGACCTATGCCAAAGGCGGCAAGGAAGAAACGCTGATTTTGGAATATGACGGTCTGGAATATCATTTCCAAAATCCGCTCGACGTCAACAACCTTAACTTTTCGCAGAGCTATCTGGATTACGACACGCAAAGACAAATGGAGCTGGAAAGCTACGGCTACCGGTTCCTTCGAATCAATAAATTCAACTTAAGACCGCAAACCCAAGGGCAGACGGAAAGGGATGTGTTAAACCATTTATTGGAAAATAGTTTTCTTTGCAACTGAGGCAAATTTGGCAATCTGCAGGCTTTGATCAAAACAAGAACCGGCAGCAACGAATAGCGTCAGGCTGTATGGATCATTTGCATAAAGTAATGAAAAGTGTTACTTTACGCATGCAATCCATACGGGAGGCCTGCAAAACACAGCACGTTGTCATTCCGGGCAAGCGGAGCGCGAACCGGAATCCAGTAATATTAATAAGTTCTGGATTCCCGCCTTCGCGGGAATGACCAATCGTTGGTATTTATTCATAATTTGAATGCAGTCCAACATTTAAAAAAGGGTTACATGCTGTCGGAAATTGTTCAAAATATGCTTGCACGAGGGCGCTCTTCTTTCAGCTTCGATGATGTGGCGCAAATGAAGGACGCCTCTTCTGTCGCCCTCAAGGCGGCGCTGCGCCGTTTGCAAAAAAAAGGCGACCTTGCCATGCCCTATCGGAGTTTCTATGTCATTGTTCCCCCGGAATACCGGGCGGCTGGCTGTCTGCCGCCGGAGCAGTTCATTCCTGATTTAATGGAACGCCTGGGTGAAATTTACTATGCGGGGCTTTTGAGCGCCGCCGAGTATCATGGGGCGGCTCATCAGCGTCCCCAGGTCTTTCAGGTTGTCGTGGCGAAAAGCCGACGCCCGATATCATGCGGAAAGATGCGGGTGGAGTTCATCGTCCGTAAAAACGCAGCACAAATACCAACGGAAAAGATCAACACCCCGGCCGGAGAATTGAAGATTTCGCAGCCGGAAGCCACGGCGCTTGATCTTGTGGGCTATGCCGGTCATTCGGCCGGGCTGGATAATGTCGCCACGGTTTTATCTGAACTTGCGGAAAAAATCGATGCCGGAAAACTGCGGAAGCTTGCTGAGTTATCCCCGATTGCCTGGGTGCAGCGCCTGGGGTATCTGATGGAACTTACCGGCGCGAAAAACAAAGCGGATGACATTGCAGATTATGTTGCCTTGAAACGCCCGGTGCGCACGCCTTTAGCGCCTGCTCTCAAAAGCATCGGGGCAAAAATGGATAGCCGTTGGCGCGTGTTTGTCAACACCACCGTGGAGCCTGATCTGTGATTTCCAATGCCTACATCAAGGAATGGCGGAATTCCGCCCCCTGGCCGAAAAACGATCAGGTGGAGCAGGATTTGATTATTTCCCGCGCCCTGGTGGAAATATTTCGCGAACCCCTCGCGGCTGAAAATCTGGCTTTCCGCGGCGGGACGGCGCTTTATAAATTATACATGCCGCCGGTGCGCTATTCCGAAGACATTGATCTGGTCCAGGTTCATCCCGGCCCGATTGGATTACTGATGGATGCTCTCAAAGAGGTTCTGAACCCCTGGCTGGGTGACCCGAAGCGTAAGCAGTCCGAAGGGCGGATCACGCTGATCTACCGGATGACTGCGGAAAGCGGTCTGCCGCTCAAGCTCAAGGTGGAAATCAATTCCCGTGAGCATTTCTCGGTGCTGGGACTGGAAAAACGCAATCTGGACATCCGCTCCCGCTGGTTTTCGGGAAGCGCTCCCGTTCTGACCTATCGGTTGGATGAATTGCTGGGCACCAAAATGCGGGCGCTGTATCAGCGTAAGAAAGGCCGTGATCTTTTTGACCTGTGGCAGGCGCTGACCGCGACCTCCGCCAATCTTCAATCTGTGGTGAATTGCTTCCTGCATTACATGGAACAGGAAGGGCATAAAATATCGCGGGCGGCCTTTGAGCAAAACCTGATCGGGAAGCTCAATGACGCCACTTTTACCGAAGATGTGCAGCCGTTGCTGATAACAGGCACTGTCTTCGATTTTCGGAAGGCGGCCGAACAGGTGATGAACCAATTGCTGCCTTTGATGCCGGGCGAACCGTGGCAAGGGAGATGAAACAGTAGGGCGCGTTTCCCAAACGCGCCGATGATCGGATTGTTCGGGGAACAATCCCTACAATAAATCAATGCTGGAGCAATCTTGCAGATTGCTTCGAAAAGTTCAGGGTTCAATCTGCAAGATTGAACCCGCTCTGGAATAGGTGGATAAATGGTTAATCTCAATTTAACGGACGAAGATAAAGCCGGTTTGATCGAGGCGATTAATAAAGGCGTGGAGCCCAGGGCGGATTTGCTGCCCAAGCTGTTTCCAGGGCTTGCCGAAAAGTTTGACGTACAGGCGCTCGACCGCGCCAAGATTCCCACGCTGGAATATGCGGGCAAGCGCTCAAAAGCGGCCATACTCGCGGAAGCCCACGCGGGCATCGGCGCCGCGCCGCTGCAAACCGTGCGCTGCCTGGGCGAGACAAAAAACGGCGAATGGAAAAACCTGATCGTTCAGGGCGACAACCTGCAATTTTTGAAAACCTGCTACCGCAATGTTGACCCGCTGATTAAAGATAAGGTCAAAGGGAAAGTGAAGCTGATCTGTATCGATCCGCCGTTTGCAACGAAGGGTGATTTTCAGTCCAAAGATGGTGCCACAAGTTACAGTGATAAAATTGAATCCGCGCAATTCCTAGAGGACCTCCGTGAACGACTCATCTTCATGAGAGAATCCTTAGCGGAAGATGGTTGTATCTACCTGCATTGTGATTGGAAAAAATCACATTATATAAGGGCAATTTTGGATGAAGTATTTGGTGACGCAAATTTTATTAATGAAATCATTTGGCATTATTTTGGCTTTAAAAGAAAAACAGCTAAGAATTTCCCACGAAAACATGATGTGATTTATTCTTATGGTAAAACAACTAATCATATCTGGAATTCAATTTTTCGCGAACATTCAAAAGAATATTTATCACGCTGGAAAAAAGGTGAAGATGGTCGGCTTTATAGAGACGACGTTAATCCAACTGGGGGTGGATCTAGAATAATTTATCTTGATCAAATTGAGGGCGACCTTGTTGAGTCTGTATGGAATGACATTCCGCCTGTCAATCCAGTAGCAACAGAACGTGCGGATTATCCAACTCAGAAGCCTGAAGCTCTAATAGAAAGAATGATTCTTGCTTCCTCAAATCCGGGTGATCTTGTCATGGACATATTTGGTGGTTCAGGTACCACTGCTGCTGTTGCGGAAAAGCTGGGGCGGCGCTGGATTACCTGCGATTTCGGAAAGCATTCCATCTACACTATGCAAAAAAGGCTATTAAATATAGCATCTAGCAAGAAATTAGGACTCAAGGAAATAGATGAATCAACACGCTGCGTAGAGTGTAATAGTGTGATTGAAGAAAGTGCCAATTACAAAAAATGTTCATCTTGCAATAGTCTTGTCGAAAAGGAAAATAAGCCGATAAAAGAAAAATATAATATGGCACCCAAACCGTTTTGTGTCGTCTCCGCCGGCGCTTATGATTTTTCGCATGTCATGGATTTACGCAAGCATAAGGACAAATACATCGATTTCGTCTTGGCCCTGTTTAATCTCACCCGCGATGAGGAAAAAGCAAAAAAATACAAGCTGGCCAATATCTATGCGGTTTGGGACAACCATCCGGTGGAAGTCTATCCGGTCTGGGATAATGAGTTTTTAAAGCAGGTGAAAATTGACGAGGCGTATCTGCGCGGGATTGTCGCGCAGGCGGGCGGGCGCCTGAAGGGCGAATATATCATCATCGCGCCGGAGAGCTGCGCCAACGTGGGCGATACCAAGATCAAAAATCAGGAAGGCCGGGAGGTTCAATTTCTCATCAAGCCCTTCCCTTACAAGGTGCTCGAAGACGTTTCGCGCAATTTCGTGCTCTGCGAACAGCCCAGCTCTCAGGCCAACGTCAACAACCTCATCACGTCCACAGCCTTTTATTTCAACGATGACGTCAAGATCAAAGCCAAACGCTGCGCCAAAGGCTTCAAGCTGTGCAAGTTTGACACAAAAATTCTGGACCGGGACGGCAAGAAGTTCCCCGGCTTTACGGGCCTGGCAATGATCCTGGTCGATCTGGATTATGAACAAGGCAAGCCTTTCGATATGGACAAAACCATTTTCGCCACCGACATTGCCGAAGACGGCAAGATCATCTTTGACGGGCTTACCAAAAGCGTGGGCCTGATCGCTATTGATAAACACGGCAACGAATCCAAACCCTACAATCTGGAATAAATATGGCCAAAGCAAAAAGAATCAAAACCGTCGAAAAACTCAATCTCTCCGAACATACGCTGGATATTAATCTGCGCAAATGCAGTTACGACAAGTTTCGCTTCTCTGAAATCGAAGACTATGTGCAGGCGATCACCGGCGGGAGAACGTATCAATACGACGCCATTAAACACACGATGATTTATCTGTGGGGCGGCGGATATAAAAACGCAGCCGCCCTGGCCAAAGAAAACTTTGCGTTAAAAGATCATATCCGGGAGCGGTTCGGCTCGCTGGAGATGATGCTGGGGCACCTGCCGCTTGCCGACCGCTTGTCGGGCGTGGTCCACATGGCCACGGGCACCGGCAAATCCTATGTCATTTTTACCGTCGCGTATTTGTCCGTCGTCATGGGGCTTGCCAAACGGGTGCTGGTGCTGGGGCCGTCCTCCACCATCATTGAAGAAGGCCTGCGGGACAAATTTGCCGACTTCATGCAGCGGAAAGAGTGGAACGACCGGTTGCCCCCTGAATACCGGGGCAAGGCCGTCGCGCTTCTGACCAATAACGATGCCATCGAAGACGGCAGCATCACGATTGAAAACATCAACGCCATTTACACCGTGGGCGGCATCCGCGACACGCTTTTCAAAAACACCAAAGAAGTGCTGGTGCTGGGCGATGAAATCCATCACGCTTATTCGCATTTGAATTTCAACGTGACACGTCATGAACTGGAGCTGGATCAGGAAGTGGAGGCGGGCGGCGGCCGGGAATCGGAGGAAAAAGCCGAGCGCCTTTGGATGCAGTTTCTTAAAAAGAACAAGGAGATCACCCGCCATATCGGCTTTACGGGCACGCCCTACAATAAAGACGACTACTTTGCCGACGTGATTTACGACTACAACATCCGCATTGCCATTAACCAGAAGTACATTAAGGACATTGATCCCATCATCGACGTGGAGACGGATCACGGGCCGATGGAATGGACAACGGACAAGCGCTTTGCCGTTGTCCTGAAAAAGCATATCGAAAATGCCGAAAAGTACGCCTACAAAAGAAAAGGCCAAAGGCAGGTCAAGCCCGTCACGGTTTTCTATTGCCCCACACAGGCCAATGCCAAAACGCGCTCGGAAGAGTTCATCCGGTATCTCACCAAATGGGAAAAAGAGGAAAACGGCGCGCAAGGCACGGAGGCGGGGCTCGACCAACTGGCGCGGGCCAGAGTGATTTGCGTCATCAGCAATGTTTCTTCATCGGACTATAAGCAGGAGCTGGACAATATCGAAGAAACCAATCCGGACAAGATAGGCGGCAAGGTAGAATTTATCTTTTCCGTAGGGAAGCTTCTGGAAGGCTGGGACGTGGACAACGTCTTTCAGATTGTGCCGATGGAGGAGCGCATTTTTAATTCCAAATTACTCATTTCGCAGGTCTTGGGGCGCGGTCTGCGAGTACCCCGCAAAGTCAGCTTTCATGATATTCAGATGACCTATCCGATGCTGACCGTGACGAATCACGAAAAGTTCGCCAATCATATTCGCGAGCTGATGGATGCGGTGACCAATGCCGATATGTATATCACCTCGGAGCCGCTCAAAAAGCTACCCGATGAAAACTGGCGGGGCCGTTACCACTTTACGGTTTTTAATCTGAATTATCTGGCCGGCGCCAGGCTTGAAGACATCCCGCCGGAAGAAAACGCGCCGCTGCCCATGCGCGAGCTGATTCTCACCAAGTACAGCGTTGACGAAAACGTGACGATTGAACGCATCAAGGGCACGGACAAATATGTGTTGCGGCAGAAAACCTTTACGGTCGATAGCGTGGTTGACGAGCGTCACCGCCGCTTTAAACTGCGTGAATTCGAAGGCATTCATTTTGATTTCGGGGCCGGCGCTCATGATCGGTGTCCCGAAGAAGATGAAATCCGTGACGCGATTCTTGTGGCGATGGAGAAAGCGGGCATTGCGCATGACAGCCTCACGGATGACAACAAAAAGCAGATTGAGCTCTACTTTAATCAGTTCCTGCCGCGCGGCACGAAAAGGCGCGTCTTTGAAAACGTGACGGGCGATCTGTCGCCCGCCGTCACTGCGAATCTGGAGAGAGGATCGCTCCGCATCGGCGAGTTGGAACGAGACGCCACGGCATTCATCAGTGAATCCTACGATGAAGAGCTGGATGACCGCTCCAAATTGCTCATCAAATATTTGATGGCGACGCGAAAGCCCAAAGTTCAGCCGGACGGCCAGCAGGAACTGAGCTTTATTGATTCCACGGGCCTGCTTGCCAAACACAGCGAATATGTCCGCCCGATCCTGGCCAATGACGACCGGCCGCCGTATATCGTGAACCCGTCCGTTTTGAAATCACCGCAAAGCGCCGTACTGGTTTCCCATTATCCCGAAAAGGAATTTGTTTTTCGTTTGCTGGAACATGAACAGTATCTCGATGCCTGGATCAAATCGTCCGACAAGGGTTTTTACACGATTGATTATGAATATTGGAGGGGCGGCAAAGACCGCGTCCGCCACGGGTTCAATCCCGACTTTTTTCTCAAGATCGATCTGGATGCCTATATTGCGCTATTGAAAAGAAAAGGCGAAACAGGCCATCTGGACGCGCTGAGAGATTTACAGGACAAGGGGTATGAAACGCTGATTCGCGTTGTGGAAATAAAATCTGACGAGGATGACGACGAAGCCACACCGGCCAAAGCCGAATGGGCCACAAGGCATTTTGCAGCGGTCAATGCAAAATTACTGGAGCCGCTGCCGGGCAACTTCCCTGCGGAACATAAAAACGACCTCAAGCAATTCTATACCTTCGATCTTCTCAAACCGGCAGGCTATGGAAAATGGTTTGAAAATCTAAGGGAGGGGAAGATTGGATAGGTCTCGTTGAATAGTAAACTCATTATTTCTCTACGAGGTGACAATGCCTGACAACAATAAAATAAATGTATTATTCATGCTTAAGAAAACGCGTGAGAAGAAATGGGTGCTTCCGAATTTCCAAAGGGAATTTGTATGGACTGCCGACCAAATTGCGGAGTTGTTTGACAGCATGGCGCGTGGTTACCCTATTGGCGCAATCATTCTGTTGAAATACCATGAGGATTATCCCTTCGAGGCTCGAAGCCTTGGAGGCGAAGAAGGCGCAGGGGAACAACATGAGTTCTATATCATTGATGGTCAGCAAAGATTAACGTCTCTTTATAAGATCATTAATCAGTATTCAAACCAAGCCGTTGATGAAGAAAGTGCAAATCATCTGGCGCTGAAGAAAAAGCCAAACAGTCTGGATGCTCCTCAAAATTATACTTTTTTTCTCAACTACGGCGCAACGAAACTTTCGGAAAAGTTCATCTGTCCACAAAAGCAAACAAAACACGGACAAAAAGAGATTGAGATGCAAGAAGATGGGTTTGTCCCATTGGAATATGTGTTTGGTAAACCAAGCATTCTCGACGCATATCTAAAGAAGCATAAAATAAAATCAAAGAAAAACAAAATAATCCGGTAAATCAAAAGCCAATCCGGTTCAATGTGGCATTCCCGCCGATCTTTGAAGTTACCAATCAACAGGTGATCTCTGTGCTTGCGCTCCAATGGTATTTCATCAATGAGTTTAAGAATGATGGATTTGATGCTTTCAGGATCACAGCCGCGCTTAATCATCAGCTACAAATCTTTTTCAAAACGGTTGGTATAAACGGGTATCCGCATCAGATACCCAATTTCTTGAACATATTATCAGCGTTTTTGCATTTCACCAGTCCTTTGCCGGCATCGCTTTCATGGAAAACCCTTCGTGTCTCTTCATTGGGAATCTCGACAGGGAAAGGCAGTCCTCGGCGCAACTTAACTTGACGAAAGAAGATATTTATCGCCTCTGTGGTTGAAAGCCCCAGACTTTTAAGGATTTCTTCAACCTCGATTTTTAGTTCACGCTCTGTTCGGGCGTTGATCATTGCGGTTCTTGCCATATTTTTAACCTCAATTTATTTTAAAAATGTGTATGTCATATGCTTTACAATATCAAGGGCTATTTCTCAAAGTTGCCATCCTTGACAGTTTGCATCAACTCGGGTACTTTTAGCGCTCGGAAAATAAAGCACAAAGGAGATCGGATATGTCAAAAAACGGCGTTTTAAGCGGAATGCTCGTCGTGTTCTTCCTTTTAATCTCTACAAACGGGTTGGCTCAACATGCTGACGCAGAGGATTATACCATTGTCAAGGGCGATACGCTCTGGGATATATCAAAGTCGAAGCTCAATGATCCTTTTCAGTGGTCAAAGCTATGGAAGGAAAATCCGGCCATTGTCAATCCCGACCGGATTTATCCTGATCAGAAATTAAAAATTCCAAGCTATCTCCTGAAAAATGCATCAGCCGAAGAACAGCAAAGCGCTGCTGTTTCCGAAGCATCGTCGGCAGAGGCGACCTCCGGCGCGAGTAGCTCATCCAAAGAGGTGCTCGGGGAAGCAGACAAATCCACAACCGCCGCACATCTGCGGTCAGATGTTGCCGGTAAGCGCTACGAAAATTTAAAAGGCGTCGTCTTGACGGACGGCAGCGTGATCGAAGGCGAAATTCTCAGCCTGAATGTTTATAAAGTGGTCATTCGTGAGCAAAGCGGCATGGTTCGATCCTATTCATTTGAAGATGAAGTGGAAAACTTTATTAAAGAGTAGAGGTTGACTTTGAAATTTTTACTCAGCAACGATGTGCGGCGACCCATCGGTTTTAAGATTCTGGGGATCATCTTCATCCTGCTGGTGATGATGATCGTCGTCACCTTCAGCTCCAACCAGAACCTGAAGAAATTGAACAATCAGCTGCAAGTCCTTTCGGAATACTTTATCCCGCTGGATCAGGCCATCGGCGACCTGCGGCTGAACTATTCCACACAGATGCTGAATTTTGAGCGCATATTGATGTCCGGCGCCAGGCAGAATCTGGAACCGGCCAGACAGGCGGGCGAAAAGCTTGCCAAAGAAATCAATTCGTGCAGCCGCCGCGACATGCGCAAGGCCATGCGCGAGGCCGGTCCGGTGTTTGCCGCGGAAGATTCGAAAAACATTGCGCTGTATGAATTGCAGCGTCACTGCAACGATTCGCGCATTTCCGACACCTTGAAAATTGTCGAAGCCGCATTGAATCTGCCGGTTGTTCAACAAAGCCCCGAGCTCATGGCGAGCTTTGTCAAAATGCAGACCCAGCTTTCCCAGTTGCCCAGGCTGCGCAATAACCTCCACGCCAACATCCTGCGTTACCTTTCGGCGCTTTCACAGGGCGATGCCAAGGTTGTTGCGCTTTTGGAAGAGCAGATCGAAACGGACAGAAGGCTTGTGTCTCGCGAGACAGGCCGCCTGGCCAGAACGCTTCACGACGACACGAAAAAAGCCTCCCTTCTTGCAACCACCCTTCAGCGTCAGGCCTCCTGGTTCAACTGGGGCATGACCATTGCGGCAAGCCTTCTGGGGCTGTTTTTCGCGTTTTTGCTGACTTACAACCTGGTGCGGCCCATCAGCAAGCTCATGGCCGGGGCTAAAGCGATGGAGAAGGGCGATCTCAATACCAATATTCAGGTCAGCTCCGCCGATGAAATCGCCCTGCTGGCCGATTCGTTCAACCACATGGTTTCAGAACTTAAAGCCAAGGAAGCCATCCGCGAAACCTTCGGCCAGTATATCGATCCGCGCATCGTCAGTAAGTTGCTTGATCAGGATATGCGCAAGGGTGAAAAGCAGAAAATGACCATCTTTTTTTCCGATGTGGAGGGGTTTGCCAAACTTTCCGAGCGGCTGACGCCGGGCGGTGTGGTGACGTTGCTCAACGGCTACATTTCCGCAATGGCCGAATGCATACGGAAAAACGACGGCATCATCGACAAGTATATCGGCGATGCCATCATGGCCTTCTGGGGGCCGCCCTTCACGAATGAAAAAGAACATGCGGGGCTGGCCTGCCTTGCCGCGCTTGAACAATGGGAGCATCTGGAGGAATTTCGCAAGACCATTCCCGACCTCATCCATTCTTCGCATGGGTTGCCGCATTTCAACGTGCGCATGGGCATCTGCACCGGCGAAGTCCTTGTGGGGTCTATCGGCGCTGCCTCGGCCAGAAGCTACACGGTCATCGGCGACACGGTGAATATCGCCTCGCGCCTGGAGTCGGCCAACAAGCAATACGGCACGCATCTGATGATGGCTGAAGAAACCTTTAAAATGGCCACCGATAAAATTGAAGCGCGCGAGCTGGATTGGATTCGTGTGGTGGGTAAAAGCGAGCCGGTGCGCATCTATGAGCTTCTCGGGCGAAAAGGCGAAGTGGCGCCGGCCATTCTCGACGGGCGCGACGCGTTTGAAAAAGGCCTTGGCTTTTATCGTAAGCAGGACTGGTCTTCCGCCAAGGATTGCTTTGAAGCGTGTCTGAAGCTCAAGCCCGAAGATCCGCCGTCGAAAATATTTCTTGGGCGCATCGATGTCTTTGCGGCAAATCCGCCCGGCGAAGGCTGGGACGGCGTCTGGAATTTAAGCGAGAAATAATTCAAAGCGCCTGTTGCAGCTGGGCCGACAATTTTGCCAGCTCTTCGCGGGTCAGCCCAATCGATACCTTGCCGCCGCCGGGGTGCGCAAACGCAAGCGTTGCGCCATCGAGCGTTTTTTTAACTTGCCATTTGACGTTTTGCGGAAACTTCACTGCATCGGAAAGCCAGTCATCCGGACGAAATTGCGCAATCTGGATCAAAACGCCAAAGGCGTGCCGCGGATGGATGAAAATTTCCTGCCAGAGGCCTTCCGGATATTCATGATGACCAAAATAGGGGATGCCGTGCGCCTTCAGATGCGTCATCGCCTTTTGCAGATCCGGTGTCTCAAGCGTAATGTGATGAACGCCGCATTCCCTGTCTTTCAAAAACCCATCCAGAAAACTGCCCGAGCCGGTGGGCGAAATAATTTCCAGACGCGACAAATCCCCCAGCGAAAAAAGCTGCCAGAAATATTTCATGGCGGGATCCGCCGCCTGCGTTGCCGGAATAGCGCCCAGCACATCGCGGAAAAAATGCGCCGCTTTGTCGTGGTCTTTAACGGCAAGAGAGACATGGTCAATGCGGGAAATCATGGTATTCCTCCTTATCTTTTCATTTTTGCAAAAAAAGTTTCCAACCCGCCCGGATCGAACCCGGATGCAAATCCAGCGCGCCCGAAGCTTCGGCAACCGGCGTGAAGCCGCAATCGGCGCAATTCACCGTTCCGCGGCCTTTGACATAGCAGCCGGTGGTCATCGAACCGTCCGGGTCCACATTGGCCAGCACATCATCATGGCAGCGCCAGCGGTTGTTGATCATCGCGTAAAGACGTGAGGCCGAATTCACAATCGGCGCGCCCGCCTTTTTGAGCCTCAGCAACTGCGCAATCGCGCGTTTGCGCTCATCAATGCTTAGCGCAAGATCCTCCTCGCCCTGATGATACGGATAGAAAAACTGAAATGTAATGCCCCGCACCGTCGGCAAGTCCGACGCCAGGCGCACAAGCGCTTCGATATCGGACGTGTTGCGGCGGTTGAGCGTGCAGTGCAAAAAAACGCGGGGATGTTTTGTCGCCTGAAGATTGGCATAAACACGGTCAAACGAGTTTGAGCGCAACGCATTGTGCGTCGCCTTCATGCCGTCGAGGCTGACCCAAATCGTATCGGCTCGCGAATCAAGCGCATACGTTCCGTTGGTGGTTACCGCAACGCGAAGAAAGCGCGGGCGGGCGTAATCCATCAGATCGTCCAGACGGCGATTCCCGTCTTGCCACATGAAAGGTTCACCGCCTTCAAAAACGACCATGCGCGCACCGCTTCGGTGAAGCGTATCCAGCGTCCTGATGGCTGTTTCCCACGGCATATCCGTCGTGCCCGAATCGGCGCGAAAATGAAACGGGCAGGCCCGGCAGGCCAGATTGCATCGATATGTCAGCTTGAAACTGACTAAAAGCGCAAGGCGCTGCCGCAGAATCAGGCGTCGGGCAAAAAATGCGGCCAGATCAAGTGCCCAGGGAAGTCTTTCCATAAAAATCGTATCTTTCACTCATGTTTAAGCCCGGCCACGCTGCCGGATGCGGGGCAGTATAGCAGCAAGCCGCGTCGCGTTATAGAAAAAAATAGTCCGGGTGCGCGCTTTCATACGGGCAGTATGGTGATGATTACTTGTGTGAATGGCTAAAAAGGAATAAACTTCGCTTACAACAAAAACGGTTTTAAGGCTTTGTAAGTCAGGAGGAACGAAAATGAAAACACGCACCGCAATGATACTGGCCATTTTGCTTGCCTGTTTATTTGTATTTGCCAATGTTGGGTTGGCGGCCATGCTTCAACCTATTGCCAAGTCGGGGCCAACGGCAAAATTACGTATATTTTCCGTAGTTGTCACCACAGAAACCAAAACGGCCGGCAAGCCCATCAAATGGTTGGTTTCCCAGGAAAAACTTCAAAACTTCAATACGCAGTTCATCTCCCGGCTTCTGAAAGATCAGGGTATCTACGAACTTGCCTCAGAAGGCGATGTCCATTCCGTCCTGGGAGGTAAAACTTATGCCGCCTGGGAGTGGAAGGCTCAAAACTTGAGCCTCGTCCGGCAGGTCGGCCGCGCGCTTCATGCCGACTATGCGCTTTTTTTCGAACGATCCTTTCGCACACACCTGGAGTTTGAGATGCACCTCATCAATCTCAATACCGGGCAGGAATTTGTCACCTCCAACTACATTCCAACAACACGGCTTCGGCACATGCCGGATGAACACAAAAAACAGGCAGGGACTGAAGCAATCAAAATCTGCTACCGGCAGCTTTTTTCAGACGCCAAGGCGGATCTGCTAAAGACTGCGCTGGGCAAGGGTAAAGCCATGGATCAGCCGCAAACGACAACTCAGGAAACCCGAAACGTTGAAGATGAAAAAGAAAAACCCGCCTCAGATGCGTCTGAGCTGGAGAAGCGTCCGGACGAAGCCGCGCCGCCACCGGTAAAGGCTGTGCTAGACGCGCCCGTCGAAACGCATGCCAAGTCAAAACCCGTTGGCGAACCGCCCGAATCGCGCACGCCCCCGCCTGTAAAAGTGGCCAATCGTCAGGCTGCCTTTGAAAAAGATTTGGAACAGGCTTTATCTGCCAAAGAGGCCAAAAGCGATAAACCCCGTCTCATCGTATTTGATTTCAATGCCACCGAATCCATGAAAGTCATCGGACTCATTTTAACCGAATCGCTGCGCGAGGCGCTTATGGAGATTGGCGGGTTTGTGTTGGTCAATCGGGAAAATATTTTGCAAATTATGGATGAATACAAACTTCGCGAATCCGGCCTTGTGGACGAAGCGCAGGCAGCCCGGGTGGGCAAATGGCTCACCGCCGATGATGCCGTCCTGGGGAGCCTGGTCATTTTAGGAAACACCGCCGTATTGCAGGCCAAGCGGGTGAATATCGAAACGATGGGCACACTGTCAATGGGATCGCTTCGGTGCGCCGTTGGACAGGAAGATGAACTTCTTGACCGCCTGCCGGAACTTGCGCGCAGACTGGCTCAAAAGAAAACCCCTTAAGCATTGCTTGAACTATGTGAAAGATTTTTAAGGGGCAGGGCAGGGGAACAAATCCCCCGGGGTGGAGATAAGATTTTTCCGCCCCGGGGATTTTTTTAATTCTTACACACATCATACATGAAATTGCACTTCTGCTCGCACGCCTGCTTGAGGCCAACCGTTTCCGGACAGTCCCACTTACACGATATCTGCTCCGCTTTGCACTTCACCTGTGCGCAGGAAATGCAAAACACAGCACAGACCAACACCAAAACAAAACCAGACCATTTAAAAATATTTTTCATAATCAACCCTCCTCGGCGGAAACTCTAACCTTTTTGACCGATATTTTCAACCACGGGCAAGCGCGCTTGAGCGTTTTAAGTGCAATGGAGATAGAGCGGATGATTCGCTCCAGTATTACCAAAGCACCACAGCGTCCGGCCCGGATGGTCACATGAAGCCTCTGCTTGTTGCGTTTGAGGGTTCATTCAGCAAAACAGAACATACGATGTAATTGTAAAGCGACAAGGCAATGTCAACAGCCCTGATTTCTAAGGGTTGAACTTTGATGATCTGGTTAACGTGATCGGTCCGGCTGCCTCTTCGATGATTATTCCATCTTGCATGATGACAACGCCGATGCCCGCTTGTCCGGCTCTTTGTCTTGCCTTATGAGCGGCTCTCTTCAAGGCGACTTCGGCATTGATAAAGTCAGGATCGCGCTCATTTTGTTTTTCGGGGACAACTATTTTTTTTGCACTCATGGGTTCACTCCTTCTTCGATCAGAGTGGGCGTTACAAAAGAATTATCATAAAGCGCCCATTCATCGACGATCGGTTTGTAAATTTCTTCAAAATTGCGGAGCCCTGCTGTAAATCTCCGGCGAATCGTTGCTTCGGGAACATTGTGGCCGCCTGCTTTCACACGCTGCGCTACACGGGCACAGGCCAGTTCAGGGGAGGCTAAACGCAGGAAAAAAAGTTTTACGGCAAAGCCATCCTTGCGCCACGCCGGAATGTGCCGGGCATAACCCCGGCCGCTGAGCGTCGTTTCAAAAGCAAAACTCTCATGTTTGCGAACATGGTCATAAATTTCTGCAAGCATCAGCCGCCCGGCTTTCATGGCGGCCCGATCCGGATCAAAGGGGGCGAGGCCTGCGGCAATCAAGTCGGCATTAACAAAAATGGGACAGTCCGCTTCGTTGGGCAAAAACTCCTCGGCAAACGTGGTTTTGCCGGCGCCATTCGGTTCGGCGATGATGAGGATTCTTGTTTTTTCAATACGGTTCATTTCAGCGCCTCTTTGTGGCAAACTAGTTTCCGCACTAATTGTACCTGTCCCATATTTTTATAATCATCCCTCTGGGTGAAAACCCTAACCTTTTTAAATGTTTTTTTCAACCACGGGCAAGACCTGATCCCCGATCTTTGGTTATCCCCGAACGCGCCGAATCAGGCTCCAGCTGTGTTCAACCGGTTGTGAATGATGGTGGTGATCTGCCGGGCCCACAGAGCATAGGCAGGGGCTCCGGGATGAAAACCGTCCGACGCCATATAAGCCCCCTCCAACGGAAAATCGATTGAGACAAACACGCATCGTTCAGAACTGTCCGCAAAATTCTTTAATGCGCTGTTGAGTCGCCCGGCTCTTGCCCCGAGATACCATCTCAACGGCTGCGGAAGGGCAGGAAACAAGTGCATGGGCGGGATGCACGACAGGATGATGTGCCGGGCTTGAAATTTTGACTGGAGCAGCTCGACAATCCTTGCCTGCTGATCCATCCATTTTCGGAAACCGGTTCCGTGTGTGACGTCATTCACGCCGATGGATGTGACAACAACGTCAAACGGTTCCGGGGCAAGCATCTCCAATGTTGCCAGCACATCTTTCGCCTTGTGCCCCGTCTGCGCAATCAATTTCCATGAAACCCGGAAAGCGGCCCCCAGCGCAAAAACCAGTTGACCGGACAGGGCCTGGTTTTGTGTGGACACGCCAACCCCGGCTGCCGCCGAATCGCCCAGGATCAGCAGCCTGAGAAGAGAACCAGCCCCATGGATGCCGGATCGTTCGCCCTCAGCTTCGGGTAACCTGGGGGTTACATGGCGAACATAGAGAGCCTGCGAAATTAACAGCGGAGCAAGACCGATTGCCGCAAGTTGATGTTTCATATCTTCATTGCATGGATGCTCTTCAAAATAATTTATGGAAGACCAGTCATGATAAACCCGGAAAAAACCTAAAAACATCAGCTTGACGATTTCCCGGAGTGCTTCCTGCGTGCTTATCTCAGCATCGCCATGTTCCCGCCGGATTATTCTTTGAAATTGCCGGTCTGCTTTTTTCCTATTCCGTTTTCAGATTGCCGATAAATTGCCGATAAATTGCCGATAAAATATAAGCGCGTCCACGATTCGATTGATCGGCAACAATCAACCAGCCATCTTCCACCCATTTTATTAAAAGGACTCTCACCATCCGGGTGGATAGCCCCAGGGCAGAAGCAATTTCCGACGAAGTCAGTCGCTCTTGGCCTGCAAAAAGAGATAAGACCACACGCGCACGGTGATCAAGTTTCCGCAGCCTTTCCGGCTCTAATCTGACGGATGTTTTAGAGAGAGTGATTACTTCTTTTTTAGCCTCGTTGAAAACCCGGGCCAGAAGCTGGACAAAGTATGCAACCCACGTTGTCAGATCGGCGTCGGCTCGTCCCTCATAATAATTATGGTGATCATGCACGGACAGAGAATCATAATATTTCGCCAAATCGCGCGCGTGATGCTCTTCCATCGAAAAGAAACCGTTTAAGCCGTAGCCGTCTCTTTGCAGAATAAAGGTGGAAAGCAGACGCGCTGTTCTACCGTTGCCGTCATAATAAGGGTGAATCGTTACAAATTGATAATGCAACAGCGCGGCAATGATCGGCGCCGGAATTTGTTCTTTTTGCGCTGATTTGACCCAACGCAACATAGCCGCCATCAGACCGGAAACATCTTTGGCCGCAGGCGGCATATAAACAATACCACCGGAGGCCGAATCCCTGATGACATTCTGACCATCGCGATAGGGTGTCGGTTTGGCGCGCCTGCCCTTATCCACCATGGCATGCAGCCTTTTAATCAAATCCTCATTAAACTCTGCATTTTTACTTGCCCATTCCTCCACTTTAATCAGCGCATTCCAGTAGTTGCGCACCTCTTGAACATCCCGTGTACGCCCATGAAAGCTTGTTTTCTTTTTTTCAATAACTTCCTGTGCTTCCTTTAAAGTCAGTTTATTTCCTTCGATGCGGGTGGAATAATGCGTTGACCTGATACGCGCCTGATGACGCAACCGGGCCTCAATGACCGGGGAAAGCGTCGTATTCTCAATCACGGCTTTGGTGGCTTCGATATCCATTAGCGCCCGCGCGATGGCGGTATTGATATTAAAAACCGGTTTCCACATATCTGCTTTTTTATTCATGGCAAAACCTTCTGAAGATCGGCGAACAAACATTCTATCATCATGATAGATCATGTGTGACGATCATACTATTTTTTATCAATGTTTTCACTTATATTGTGGATGGAGAAGAAAGAAGGATAAAAGGATTGAATTGCCCATCATACATCAGAAATTTGACTTTAATTTAGTGTTATGTCCCCAGAATCCGTTCACAATACGTTCATTTTCCTTCGTTTTTTTCAGGCGGACAACTGGCCAAGCCATTTGCCGACGCTGACAACCGAGATATGATCTATCTGCTGCTCACGCCGGAGATTTCCCACAAGCTGAATAGCCACCGCATCAGGGAGTTTTTTTGATAAAGCAACCAGTGACGCGGCAGGAGAATCTTCCGCCGTCTTAACCTCAATCAAATGCGTTGCTTTTTTATTACTGCTTAGCGTGAAATCCACCTCTTTTCCTTCCTTGGTCTTGATGTAGTTCAGCTCAATATCCTCTCCATTGACATCCTGCAAATATTGAACATGTTTTAACAGGCAGACGGCGCAAGTATTTTCCAGGCGTACGCCCTCGTTGCCCAGAACAAACCCGCTGTCATAAAAATACAATTTGGGTTCCTTCAAAAGCGCTCTGGCCACGTTATGATGAAAAGGACGAATCGTAAATACAATACACAAACTTTCCAGAATATCGATATAGCGGCGGACCGTGTTGGGAGCGATCTGGAGGTCCTGTGCAATCGACGTATAAGACAAGGGAGATCCCACGCGCGAACGCAGCAATTCTAACAAGAGCCTCATCGTGCGCACTTCCTGCAGACGGCCAAACTCCAGAATGTCTTCGCGGATCAAATCCATATAATACTGATTACGCCAGCGCGCCGCCTCCCGGTCCGAACCGGATAAAAAAGGTTCCGGAAAGCCGCCAAACTGGTTGAGCAGCGCTAACGCCTCATCGGGCTTTACCGAATCCTTAAGTTCACAAACAGAAATCGGATTCAGACGCATGGAAAAATAACGCCCGGTCAGCGACTCGCCGGACTGTCGAAACGTATCGAGCCTTGCGCTTCCGGTGACCAGAAGGGCCTGATTTATTTCGCGCGTATCAAAAACACCTTTAACAAATTTTTTCCATTGCGGCTTTTTGTGGATTTCATCCAGGATAAGCAAATCGCTATGCAGGGGCCATGACTGATTATTGATAATTCCGGCATCGGCAATGTTGTCAAAATTCAGATACTGCGGCGATTTAAATTCAGCCATAAGTTCATTGGCCAGCCATGTTTTTCCCACCTGACGCGGACCGGTCAGAATGACCATTTTTTTCTGAATATCATTTCTTATCGATTCATAAAGGTAACGTTTCATGCCTGACTATTTAGCAACACTATGCACGATAGTCAAGACTATTATGCAAAGCGTTGCATAATAGTCGAGCGCTTTAAACTTACAGGTCACCTTGATTTTCTTATAAATCCTTTTTTGCTGATTATCGGGTCAGCCGCCTTTTTGATGACGTCTGGGGTTTCGGGATGTGCTTGTGGATGCAAAAAAATTGTAGCTCTCCATAGCTTTTCAATTGATATTTTGAAGGGCGTCCCGATTGTTCCTCATGCTCCGCCATACTCCGCTTAAGGAAACTTATTCTTGACAATTGTCACGCGACACGTTACACCTGAACCATGATTAAAACATTTGCCGATAAACATACGCATGATCTATTCATTACCGGTAAATCGAAGAAATTTCAGCAGGATATTATTAAAAGAGCGGTAAGGCGTCTTGAATATATAGATTTGGCAACGTGCCTCGAAGATTTAAAAGTGCCACCCAGCAATCATCTGCATGCATTAAAGGATGATAGAACCGGTCAATATGCAATATCCATCAATGACCAATGGAGAATATGTTTCAGGTTTATTGATGGTGATGCGCACGATGTTGAAATAACAGATTATCATTAAAGAGAGGTAGAAATATGAGCATAAAATATAATGGAACAAGAAAAGTAAAGCCAACGCATCCGGGAGAAATCCTGCGCGAAGATTTTATTCCCGATTACAATCTCAACGTCGCAGCCCTGGCCCGTGCCCTTGGTGTTTCCCGTCAAACGGTCAATGAGCTGCTGCGGGAAAGCCGCACGCTGACGCCGCTTATGGCACTGCGTCTGAGCCGATTGTTCGGCAATACGCCTGAATTTTGGCTTAACGCTCAGCGCGCCTATGATCTCTGGCAAGCACAACAGGCGCATCAATCTGAGATCAATAAGATTCATCCGTTAAAGGCGGCTTAAAAGAAACAGGAATTCAGGGAATTGCTGTTTCTTACAGACATCTCATTGAAAAAAGCATAAATAGAACGTCCCGAATAATTCATTCGATCCTTCACTGCCACACGAAGGCGAGAATAATCGTCAAGAATCTGGCTGATACTTATATTCCAAGACCCTATGATTTCCTCATCAGCCGTAAACGGATAACCGAAAACCGGCAACCTGGATTCCCGGAGCATCCTAACGATGCATTGATTTAAATATTCAATATATTTAGATTTATTTGCGAAAGCCATCGCATTTAGCCTCGTTACAGCGATGACTCGTAACGAGGCGCTGTTGTTGCTTAACGTTTTAATAATATTGATGAATGTTATTTCTCGTTACGATCATCCGGGAATCCAGGCGGCAACCAATGCCGAATTGTCAAAGATAAAGATTTAACCCGCCCCCACCCCCGTCCACATGACCGCGCTCGGAAGCTCCAGCAAAGATAGCAGTTGATTATGCGGCGGTGGATTATCCGATTGATATTTTGAAGTACGTCCCCTATATCCCTACTAGCCTTACCACCTTTAAGACCCCCAAGCCGTCCTAATTCGACGGCAGCGGGGTTTTTTTGTGGCTGTTCTTCCTGCGCCGGTTCTTCATTCGTTGCCTGATCAGCAATGAATGCCGCAAGCTTATTTAATTCTATAGGTGTTTTTTTAATTTTTTTCATGTGCATAAGATAGCATGTGCGCTCAAGCATGGCAAGAGGCTAATATTTCAAACTGACCCACTACCTATCAGCAGCCAATTGGAACGAATCAATATTATTATCAAACAAAATGCTTTTCACCAGCGCTGCTTGAGTCTTATTATTATCAACTTGCATAATATCAATCTGTAAGATTTTTAAATTTATGTTTCCTGTTTCAGTTGGTATCTTATAATTGGCAAGTACGGTATCCCGCATCGGTTGCCCCTTAAAGCGCGGATATAACAGGAACACATTTTTACATTGATAACAAACCGCGTAGGTCACTATTTGATATATGTCAGTTGATGTTAAGTCGATTTTCTCAGAACTATTAAAAGGATTTTTGAATTTAGCATCGATGACATATAAAATTTCGTTATCGTGAAATACGGTTATGTCCGGCTTTAGCGGGAAATGGCGCGTTCCTTTATGAAGCGCTAAATGCTTTTCGGGACCTTGATACCGAACCCATAAATCGCTTATTTGTGAATAATTATCAATGAGCTTATACGCATAGTATTCAAAGAGTTCGTTTAATTTCACAAGAAATGTGAAGGTATTCTCATCACCCTCTGAGAATCCCGGCTGGCGATTATTATAAAGGAGTTTTGCCATTGAAAATATCGGTTGGTATATATCAGTCATTCGATTAAAAATAACTCTGTCAAAGATGCCTTTGTATAGTTCAACCGGCTCGACATCTTCAAGGAGATTGAGGGCCCGCTTCAGTTCCTTTTTGTTTTCGCCAAGTACGGTTTGCGACATCAGGCGAAGAAGAACTGTTTTAAAAATGCGATTTAAGAGAGTGTTAATCGTAAATTCATCATAGCGAATGTAGTGTCTGTCTTTTCGTGAAAAGTTTTTCAGAATTGTTTCATGAAAAATTATTTTCCCTTTAATAAATTGCTCATTTTCTTCGTACACCTCATAGGAACGATGAAGATTTCTTTTAAATACATTCAGAAGTCTGGACGCAAATATTTTAATAAATATTTCGAAAAGGTCATCGTCGCATGCTTCAATGGATTGCGGCTCAGGAATCTCTTGGTAGCCTAAATAGCCAGAGCAAGAGAGCAATCGAAGTAAAAGCATAACTGATTCTTTTCTTTCTTCCGCCGGGCTGATCGCACCACGATCTGCATATATTTTGGGTAATATCTGAAGCCTGGTTTTTCCACGAGCGACAAAACCAACGTAGTGCATAATCAGCAAGCTATCATCTGCCTGCAGTAGAACATGCTGATTTCCGAGGAGATCTTTTAAAGCTAATATATCGCTCCGCTCATCAACGGTCAGATCAGGAACCTGCGTTTGCTTATCTGAATATATCGTAATCAATCTGGAGTTCATAAACAGTCGGATGCTTGCACTAACTGGTATATATTTTCATCAGTTCACGTTCAAAGGGTGACACATCGCCTGTCATATCTATGTCGAAATTTATACTGCCGTCATCTTTGAAAAATGAGTTTCCAATGACATCTTTAATGGATTTTACGTCATTGTAAAAATATTCCATTAATAATGGCAAAATATTATAATACCACACATTGTACAAATCCTGAATTCCTGAAATCTTTAAAAAATACGCGTGCCCTATTCTGTGATCACGATCAATTTTGAACGCTATCTTTTCATTTAATTTTTTCAAGAGCTCTTGCAAATCCACGTTATTGTTTATCTTCGGGGCCAGAACAATATCTGGGTTGTCAAAGATTTTCAGATTTGGCTCAAGTTCTACAAATATAAATCGTCTGCGCAACGCCGTATCCAGAATCGCAATTGACCGATCTGCCGTATTCATTGTTCCGATAATGTAAATGTTGGATGGTAGGGTAAATGATTTTTTTGAATATGGTAAGTCACAGCTGAGCATGTCACGCTTGTCTTTCTCGATCAGAGTAATTAGCTCTCCGAATATTTTAGATATATTCCCCCTGTTTATTTCATCGATGATGAGATAATACGGATTAACCTTTGTTTTTGTATATACTGCTTCTGCTGTCGATATATCTTCCTGCACCAATCTTTTGATGTCCGAAAAATTAATCCTGTCAAGCTCATATATAGTTTTCATCGTGAGCCGTGTTTTTCCGTTCAGATCAAAAATTTCACGTGGCTTATCCTCGTATTCTTTTATCCAAATAACTTTCCGGCGATGAGGATAAGGATTCTCAGCATCTTCGGGCTTATAATAGTATTTGTCATCATCAATGACCGCAATATCACGTATAGTACTTGGGTCATTATAAATGAGGGCAATATCTCCTTTTTTCATTTCAGTCACTAATGCATTGATAGAACTCGCATCATTTGTTGGTTTTGCCCCACCCTCTTCGCGCTCCTCCTCAAGCATCGCGTATATTTCCTCATAGGTTTTACCCGCTAGCGATTTATCCTCTAACCAGCCTATCGCAATTTCCTTATTCCTTTTACAGGCTTTATAAATATTTTCATCTCCCCAACGGTTACCTAGAGAAACCTTCCAGATCCTGCTGGATTCAGATATATTACTCGTAACGTCATTCTTAACATCAGTTTTAAGAACCTGAACGGATGCGGCATTAACCAATTGCAGCATAATACCTTTCTCGATCTTATATGTCACCTGACCTGACGAAACATCTCCTGCTTCTGAAGACTCTACTACAGGCTTGATGCCTTCCATGAATTCTTCATAGGAATAAGATTGATGAAAAGTAATGAACTTTACCCTTCCTGCATTCTTTATATCATCATATTTTAAACGAGAGTCACCGTTCCTCATCCTTTCATGTCTCTCAACTATTCTCATCGCGGCAAATGTCTTTCCTGTTCCAGGAGGTCCATAAAGAATCAAATTGGGATTAAAATTTAGAAGCCTTGCATACTTGTCATAGTCTTTCATTTCTTCATCATCTTCTAGTTCCTCGTTTTCATCCTCACGCGTATCACCTGGATCAGTTCGTGTGCCAGAAACAGAATGTTTTTTGCGTCCGACTAAAATATTGTCATAAAGTGCAATAGGATTCGTAACTATATAATAGCCGGTTTCACTCAGGGCCTGCAAAACGGATGTTAAATATGATTCCTTTTTACTTGCTCCATCTTCCTTGGCATATTCAAGCAACTCTTTCAGGGAATATCGTTCACCCGCAATATTCCTCTGAGTGTAAAGAGACTGTAATGTATCATAAGTCTTAAAATTTCCACCGTCCATAATCTGTATCTCGCTTATTTCAGCGCTGTCAGAATCATTTATTACAACTCTGATATCACCATCACTATAGGATCTGTTGTAATTTTCAATAGTAACATAAATGTTGCGGATGTTTTTTCTGAAATCAATGCCCTCAGGTGAAGGGCATTGAACGCTGGTCGTAATTTTGTGAAATCCGCATTTCTTGACGCTCTTAGAACTTTTATTCAGCAAGTTTAAATCGAGCTCAAAATATTGATATCGCAAAAATTCGTCGCTCAGTCGAATGGGAGGATCGTAAGATTTAACCTCATCAAATAAGACAACACCACAGGGTGATTTTATTCTCGCCTAAAAGACGAGAAGGATTAATTTGTTATAGAAGA
>CAZSQS010000029.1:0-38764 GCA_964608995.1 uncultured Smithella sp.
GTTTTTTCACACCGGGAATCAGCAGGACAATGAAGGGGTTAGAGCGCGTGACAGGTGGCGCATTCCAGTTTGATCTTTCCGCCCTGATGCGCTTTGTGGACGTCCGCTGAAAACTTTGTCGATTCGTTTTGGGCCGGATCCGGGGCGTGGCAGGTCAGACAGGCTGCCCCCTTGCCGACATCCGGATGGTTTTTGGGCATGATCGCGCTGCAATCCTTATGACAGGTTCCGCAGGCGTTATCCTTCAGCGGCGGTCCGCCGGCCCAAACGACCATGATCCAGACAGCGCATAAAAACAGCATTGCGCAGGCATAAATACCGAGCTTTTTCAAGATTTGCATATTTCTCATCCATCGTGAATGGGTCTGAAAATGCGTCCCGGGGATTGTGCCACGGGACGCATTGATTAGGTTACGCTTTTGCCGCGTTTTTACCGGCAACGCGGCCGAAAACAACGCAATCCGGAATGGCATTGCTTCCCAACCGGTTGGAACCGTGAACGCCGCCGGTCACTTCGCCCGCCGCATAAAGCTTCGGGATGACGTCTCCGAAAACATCAATCACTTGCGCCTTGTCGTTGATCCGCAGACCTCCCATGCAGTGGTGAACCGCCGGCCACTGGGCAACGGCATAGAAGGGCCCCTGAATCATCGGCGTCATCGCTTTGGTAATGGGTTTGTTGAATTCGGGGTCTTTCCCCTCGGCCAGATACCGGTTGTGCTTGTCGATGGTATCGACCAGCGCATCGGCGGGGATGCCGATTTTTTTGGCCAGTTCGGCAATGCTGTCGGCAACCGTCAGGCGGTTGTGCTTCAAGCCCATCTCGACCTCTTGGCGGGTACCGCCGAATTTTTCCACCATCTCATCGCTGAAAATCGTGTAGGTGGGTTTCCCCTGGGGGCCAAGCGCGATCTGCGCAAAGCTTACATGGTCGCGCCGCGCCAGTTCGCTGATGAAGCGCTTGCCTTGTTTGGTGACATAAACGATGCCGTTTCCCGGCCCGTTGAAGGGGTACAGCGCCGGGGTGTCGAGAATACCCGTCTCCGGATCGGCATAGGGGTACAACTGGATAAAGTTCATCTGCAGCGTGTCCGCGCCAACGGACTGGGCGTAACGAATCATTTCACCCGTCGCGCCTTTGTGGTTGGTGCAGTTCCAGCCATCGCCTGCCAGATAGGGATAATGGTCAGCGCGCATCTTGGCGTCACGGCTGAATCCGCCGGAGGCCAGAATCAGGCCTTTGGTGATTTTAATGTTCGTGATTTTGTTTTTCCGCTTGACCTCCACGCCCAGAACCGGGCTTTTCGGATCGGCATTGGCCCGCCAGATCCACTTAACCTCGGTACCCATGCGGATTTTTGCGCCATTTTTCTCGGCGATCCGCTTGAGGGCGTTCACATAGACCGACCCGCTGCCTGCCGCATGCGTCCGGTAGGCCGAATGGCCGCCCGCCCGGACAACGGTGGGGCGGATCACTGCGCCGCCGTCATCAATCATCCAGTTGAGTGCTTCCGTCGCGCCTTCCGCCATGACTTTGACCAGCTCTGGAATGCTGAAATAGTCGCCGCCCTTGATGGTGTCCTGAACGTGAAGAGCGACACTGTCATCGCCTAAATTGAGTTTTTCGCGATAATGAAATTCGTCGTCCCAGGACGCATACACGCCCCCGTTGATGATCGAGTTGCCGCCATAGGTGGGCATTTTTTCCAGAACAACCACTTTTGCCCCTTCGGCTGTTGCCTGCGCGGCGGCCGAACACCCGGCAAATCCCGATCCGACCACGATGATGTCAACCGTTTCATCCCATTTTTTGGGAAGCGCGCGTTGAACCGCTTCCGCGGACCCCGGCAACGCCATGTTCAGCGCCATGCCGCCGGCGGTCAGAGCCCCCAGCGCTGCCGCCCCTTTCAGAAAGGTACGACGATTCACGCCTTTTGCTTCCTCCTGCTTTGTTTCTTTTGTCTCGTCTGCTTCCATTGTAAGCCTCCAAAAAAAAGGTTAAGTTGCTTCCGGTATATTCCTTCGCAATCTATTTTTTTTCAGTGAGCAAGCATCGGAGGATCCCTGTGTCAAATCGCTTCAAGCGGCGTTTGCGGGTATTTCCGGTTCAAACGCTTCGCATACCCGATTTATGCCCACCCTATTGGCAATGATGTTCTATCATTGGCGTAAATGGATGATAAGGGTGAATTAAAAGGTAACTATCGGGTATTTGCGCATACCCGATAGTTACGCTAAACTCTTTAAGATGACCTGAAAACGAGAAGGAAACGCAGGGGGAACAGGCAAGATGCAGCCGTCATGCTTCAATCAGAACGTGACAAAAGCTCCCACAGCTTTTCAAGAACGCGCCGTTTCGCAGGCCGCATTGCTTCCTGCAATGCGGCCAAACACAAGGCATTCGGGGATGGCGTTGCTTCCCAGGCGGCTCGCGCCGTGCACGCCGCCGACAATTTCGCCCGCGGCATAAAAACGGCCGATGGGCTCGCTCGTGTCGATTCGCAGCACCTGGGCTTTTGTGTTGATGCGGATGCCGCCCATACAATGATGAACCTTGGAAATCAGGCGGATGGCATAATAGGGCGGATGTGTCATGGGCAGGAGATCTTTCGGAATCGGTTTGCCGAAACGGTCGTCTCTGCCTTTTTCAATGAGGTCGTTATAGGTTTCGATGGTGGCTTTCAGCGGCAGGAGCGGGGCCTGGTTGGCCAGGGCCAGCTCTTCAAGGGTATCGAATTTCCGGACGACCCCGCGTTTGAGGCACTGCTCCAGCGTCGAGGCATGACGCACGCCCATCGCATCCACGATGGCGATCGATTCGCGCCCGGAACTCAACATGGCGTCCACCAGAAGTTTGCGGTCCGCCTGCTCGTTGACAAACCGTTCGCCTGTCCTCAGATCAATCAAAATGCCGTAAGGAAATCCCGCCAGCATCGAAAACATCGAGCCGACGCCGAAGCCTTCCTCGTCGCGCGACGCCCAGGGACCGAGCTGAATCATCGACAATTGCACGGGAGTGGCGCCCAGCTTGAGGGCCATAATGAGGCTCTCGGCGGTGGCGCCCCGGTGATTGGTGCATTCAACATCCTCCGTCAGCATGGGGTTTTGAATGGCCCGGAAGTCCTTGTCCTGACCGAAGCCGCCGGTGGCCAGAACCACCGCCTTTTTTGCCCGGATGCGCTTGACGATGCCGCTTTCGGGGTTGGGGAAAATGTAATCTTCGCGAACTTCAACACCTTCCATGTCGCCTTCTGCATCCACAATCAACTGCGTCAGAAAGGCTTTCAGACGGATGGGAATATCCATTTCGCGGCACTTGACCAGCATGGGCCGGATGATGCCCGCGCCGGAGGTATTGACCGTATTGTAAGTGCGCGCAACACAGTGACCGCCCAGATGGCTCAACTCGGGTTTGTACTTTACCCCCATTTCGTTGATCGTCCACAAAAGCGTCTCCGCGGACCGTTCGGCAACGATCGCGGCCAGATCCCGGTGATTGAAATCCTGTCCCGCGGCCAGCATATCCGCCAGCATCCGCTCCGGAGAATCTTCGATGTTTTCTTTTGCCTGCAGGGGAGACCCCGCCGCGGCAACCAGGCCGCCGCTGATGGTGGAGTTGCCGCCCGGCACGCCCATCTTTTCCAGAACAATCACCGAGGAACCCGCCTTGCGGGCTTCGATGGCCGCCGCCAGTCCCGCAAATCCGGAACCGATAATCACAACATCATATTCTTCATTCCACATCTTTATTTTCCTATTGCTTCATTTTCTGAATGCCGGCGCCGCCTTTCATAGAGCGCGGTTTGTCAGATAGGCATGCAGATTTAATTTCTTTCCGCTCAGACTGAGCTTACGGCGGATGTTCTTGCGATGCGTCTGAATGGTATCAAAAGAAATGCTCATGGCATCGCAGATATCCTTGCTGGAACAGCCGGCCTGGACGAGCCGGCACACTTCTATTTCCGTTTTGGTCAGTTTCAAAAGTCCCGCGTCCAGCTCCTTTTCAAAACCGGTCGTGAGGGAAAGAAGCTGCTCTTCAAAAGCGGCGAGATAACTTTTCCGCACGGATTCTTCAGACGCGTCATCGATTTTCCGCAAACCGGGCAGAAGCGATGTCCGGATTTTTGATGCCACGCGGTTTTCAAAATCCCTGCGGTCCTGTTCGATGCTTTTCATCACCGTCTTCAAGGTCAGGTTCATCTCTTCGATTTGCCGCTTTTCTTCGCGCAGCTGCGTTTCCATCGTCTTCTGGTTGGTGTCGTCCCGAACCACCAAAGACCAGTACTTCTTTCCATCGAGATCGCTGCGGGTGACTGTCACCGTTGCCGGAAACGTTTTGCCGTCAACATACAGACAGGTTACTTCCGCAGTCTTTCGCTGGCCTTCGATCAATTCCTCAAAATACCGCGCCAGCAGTTCGGCGCCCGCGTCCTGTGTCAATGACCGGATATCCGTCCCGACAATATTCTGCGACTGCATGCCGTACATTTCGCAGGCGTGCTGATTGGCCTTGACGATTTCACCGTCTTCGTCCACAACCAGAATACCTTCGCCGACCGACATGAAAAGCGCGCCGAGAATTTTTTCCGATGTTACCTGATCTGCAAAACGTTTATTTTTCGCGCCTCCGGCCGAGTCGGATTTTTTCAGGCCAGACATGACGGCCATCTCCGTGAGATCCGCAATTCGGCGCAGCTTGAGCAACAGGGATGTTGTTTGTTCCTGAGGCAGAGGGAGAAAGGAAATTCTGTCTTCGATGCACGAAATCATGGCCTTGAAATCGCCCAGGAAAAAATCCAGGTCCAGGCCGCGCTCCTGTCCCAGGCGGGCGTCTTCCAACAGATTTCGCACAAGAAACGGATGGCCGTCGCTGTTCCCGTCAAACAGCGGCAGACGCGCTTCCCGGTCGCAGGCTTCCAGGGCGGAAAGAACACCGCAAAATTTCTTGTGAAAATCTTCGGGGCGGGTGATTCGCGGATTGTCGTATCCCGCTTTGTGCATCTGGCGCAGCCAATCCTGAAAAAGATCGTCTTCAAATGCTTTTATTTCATTAACCAGACGATGGATATCCATGATTGACCCTTGTTGCTAGTGAGATCATTTGACCAATCTTATACTCATGTCATGAAGTTTATAGGCAAATCGTCTGGGTCTGTCAATATAAATGCAGATAAGGACAACGGTCTTCGAACCATCCAGCCTTCGCCGTTTCATCTGTACCAACTGTCAACCGATTTATTCCTGAGGATGGACCTCTTCCTTTTCCAGCAGTTGCAAGGCCTGGCGGGCGTTTTCGACATCCAGTGGAGTGGCGGTGATCTCGCCATAACGCACATCCAGGTAACATTGCGTAATGGTCGTCAGGGGACTGCTTATGGTGGAGGTCGAGATTTCCCGGGCCAGCTCCAGAGGTGTTTGTGTGGGACGGCGCGGCTGTTTCCGCTTAGCCGACCATTCCAGAAAACGACGATATATCCTGCGGATTTCCGTCAGGTTGGCTTCTTCCTGTGATGGGCTGAATCTCTTTACGGCCGGAAGGGCGCTCTCCACGATATATCCCAGACGCTTGACGATCGAGAGCAGTATTTTTTTGATTTGATTCCAGACAAGCCCCCACGACCAGACGGAAGTTCTTTCTTCTCCAACGGACATGAAGAGTTCCTTGCGGGTTTGGCGTCGAAACAGGAGAAACAGGATCACCGCCAGCGCCGCAAGAATTAAAACAATAACGGAAATGGACAGCGTGGCAACCGATCCCGCTACGTCCTCAAATTTAAAGTCTTGAAAAAGGTGACGTCGAATAAAGGCAGGTTTGTCTCCGGAAGGAGGAAAGGTTCTGGGACCCGGCTTGGGCAGAATGTTCGATAACCAGGCAAAGAAATACATGACCCACGCACCCAGCCATAAAAGAAATGCTCCGGCGGCATCCACGGCTTGCAGGCCAAGGTGAAACAGCCAGCGCAGGCCCGATGAGAGTCCCCCCGTAAAGATCAGCCCCAGACCAATGACCAGGAGGGTCGGAATGATAATGGCAATGAGCCAGGAAAAGGAAAAGTCGCCCCGGTCGCCGGTAAACCTGCCGAGCTTCCGGACATTGATGAAAGCCAGAAGGACAAGGCCGACCAGAAAATAAACCGAAGCCAGAATACGGAATTGACCGATGAACGGATGAGCCTGCCGGATATGCGGCCAGGCCGAGAAAAGAAACACAAAGACAGCCGTACCCACCAGCATCCAGCGCGCCTGCGTTTTAACGTCGGGAGAGGAAAAGCCGATCCAGACACCTCTTGCGGTAAGATAAAGCCCCATCACCCAGGTAAAGAAAACGGATGCGTCATGACGCCCCAGTCCCGTATTCCATAGCTGCGACAAAACATCGGCACATGCTCGGCCGCCGGTAAGGGAACCGGTGCAAAATGTCCAGAAAAACCAGGCCGGCAAAATAGTCATCATGACGGGCAGCAGGAGAACCCGGCCCAAGACGGGATGGGGAATCAGCAGGCACAAGCGTGTGATCCAGGCAGCGCAGGTAAGCAAGGCCAGGATGGGGAAGAAACCGGCATATTGCGCACCGCTTGCGCTCATCGCTGATATCACCAGCATGGCGGCGCAAAGCCAGGTTGTCTCCGTCAGGGCCTGAGCGGCTGGCAGGAGGATGTCATTAATGAAAGATATACGCTTCATGTTCCATCCAGTTCGGGGCATAGGGTAAATGCCACACCGCAACGGCGCTTTTGATGTCCGCGTCCGGCCGCATTGCCGTATCAATTACCGTCACGGGCCAGCCCCTGCGTTGCAGGTCTTCCAGTGTTCCCGCGATTTCCTTATTCAACACTGTTGTGATGAAAACCACGCTGGCTCCGGCGGGCCGCACCGGGTACGTTGCGGTTAAAACGGAGTGGATGGATTCGGTGGGAATGGTATGGGCCTGTGCCAGAATATCCAGAATTTCTCCCAGCTGGGCCGGCGCGGCTGAGGGCGCAGCGGCGATGGGGCAAGAGCGGCTTCTGCCGTTGGCGCGCAGGCCCACCGCCCATCCTCGTGAAGCGGCATGGGAAGCCAGAGACGCGCCGATGCTGATTAGAAATTCAGCCTCATCCGGTTCAACATCCCGCGAAATAAAAGCGGGAACGGATAAATTGAGGACGATATCGACCAGCGGTGTCGTGCTCGGTTCAAAGACTCTGACCATCAGGCCGCCCGTCCTGGCCGTTGTGCGCCAGTCGATCAGGCGGTAAGGATCTCCCGCAACATAGTTTCTGGCGCTGACCGTGCGTACCGGATCGGTGTGCAGTATGCGGCGAATGGGGTCGCGTCCAATGATCTGGTTGGAGGAAAGGCGGTTCATGGCCACCGGAGCGATCCTCGGGAAAACCACCAGCGTATCGGTTGCGGACACCCCCGTGTGACTCTTGAGGAGTCCCAGGTAATCTCCGGATTCGAGGTGAGCGGGCCCGAAGGTATGGACGCCTCGGCGGTTGCAAAGCACGGGAAAGCGGCGCACGACGCGCTCATACGGCATCATCGGTAGAATATTTTGCAGGCAGCGGAAAAACCCATCATGCCGGGTCTCAATTTTACCGTCTTCGATGATCAGATGTTTGGGAATTTCGTCTTCAACCCGCAGCCAGGGCAGCGGCAGGGGCTTCAAATTGACAAAGGTCATCGACAGATCAATTAGCTGTCCGAAATAAGCGCGCCGGCCGCTGAGATGGCGTGAAAATTCCACGCCGGTCAGGCTCCAGCGATTCCACAGCCAGATGGATAAAGCCAACATTAACGCCAGAGAGGTGACCAGAATCAACAACGAGTTACCTGTCCAGATGGCCCAGACATCCAGCGCCACAATAATCAAAAGCCACAAAGCGTCAAGCATGCGCGACGCCCTTTTCTGGAATGTTTTCCACGGGCACGGGAACTTTTTCGAGAATTTCAGAAACGATGCCGAGCGGATTGGCGCCAGTGGCGCGGGCCTGGGCCGAAAGCAAAATCCGGTGCCCCAGAACGGTCGGTGCAAGGCATTTGATGTCGTCGGGAAGCACATAGGTTCTGCCGCGCAGACAGGCCAGCGCCCGGGCGCTGCGGTACAAAGCAAGGCTGGCGCGTGGCGAGCCTCCGAGCATCACGCTGGGCCAGTTCCTGGTCGTCTGCACGATCTCCACCAGATAGCGCCGGACATCATCGGAAATATGGATATCCGGCATGATCGCCTTAATCTGCGCGAGATCTTCCGCGGAAAATACCGACCGGATGTCCGCAGGCTTGTCGGCAAAGCGAAGCAGAATCTGCTCCTCTTCCTCGCCAGTCGGATAACCCAGATGGATTCGCAAAAGGAAACGATCCAGCTGCGCTTCGGGCAGCGGAAACGTCCCTTCCAGCTCCACGGGGTTTTGCGTGGCCAGAACCATAAAGGGGCGGGGAAGCCCCCGGGTGACGCCGTCGGCCGTCACCTGAAACTCCTCCATCGCTTCGAGGAGCGCGGATTGCGTGCGCGGCGTGGCCCGGTTGATTTCATCGGCCAGAACGATATGCGTGAAAATCGGCCCGGGCCGGAATTCAAATTCCGAACGTTGTTGATTAAAGATCAGCGAGCCGGTTACATCGGACGGCAGCAAATCGGGGGTAAATTGAATCCTGCGGAACTCCAAGCCCATCGAGTGCGCCAGCGTCCTGGCCAGGAGTGTTTTCCCGACACCCGGCATGTCTTCTAAAAGCACATGTCCCTCGCAGATGAGGGCAACCAGCATCAGTTCTATCGCCGAATCCTTGCCGATTACGGCTTTGCCCACGTTGGCGACAAGATCATCAATCCGTTTCCGGCTGTCAACCCAATGCCCAGACGACATAAGAACCTCCTCGCGAGACTGAGATATATGCAAATCGTGTCAATTTGATAACGGTGGAATACGTAGCACAAATGATCCCGAGGCTAAAGGCAAATTCATTCGGAATCCCTATGTACATGGAAGGGCGAGTTAACCCAGAGTAGGTTCAACTTGCTCCATTTTTTAAAAAGCCTCTATTGCAATTTCAGAGAGAGTGGATACTGCTTCAGGTTGTCTCCTACCCACAATAATGAGGTGATGACAACCAATATTGCTTTTTTATCTTTGAAAACGACTACGGCATAGGAACGTAAAGGCCACATTCCATATTTCCATTTCAGCTCAAACTCATATGCCGGTGTGCCATCCTTCAGGTTAATCTCTCTTTCGTAAAGTATGTTAACATCGGAACCCTTCCACAGGCTCTCCATGCCCTTTTTAAATGCAGTTGTCGTATCCTTGTAAGTTCTACCAGCGGGAATATCTTTCACCGAAACATCAAGCCTTGTAGCCGATCCGGTTTTGGGCACCCTCAGAAGAACAGCATTTGGATCCTTTGATTTTTGATCAACCCATTTGGGAACAGTCAAAGTGAAATCAGGTGATTTATGAACAAACAATTCATTGTCCGCTGTATTTGCGCACGACATCACCGATAATACCATCATAAAAATAAATAGGGACACAGCGCCTTTTAAGATATTTTTCATTGTCCTTCCTCCTCTTTGCTTATTTCAGGGGCACAATCATTATCCCCATTTATTAACTGCCTCGGAATAGTATTAACATTTGTCATTCCCGCGAAGGCGGGGATCCAGGCTTACTTACATGGACCCCGGCCTTCGTAACCTGAAGGTCACAAGACCGGGGTGACGATTTCGGTGTAAATTGCTCCAATGTCGTTATTATTTTGGGACTGCTAATAACATCATCTCGCAGCCTCCAAACCGGTCCTCCGATTAACCGTATACCACCTTGCCGATTCATAGACGGCGCCGGCAAAAGAAATTAAAATCAGGGCCAGAAGCGCAAAGTAGTAAAACGTAAATCCGGCGGCAAGCGCGGCGAGTTTCAGCGCGACAAAGAACCCGATGGCGATTTTAGGATATGGATAGACCAGGCGATGGCTTAGCCACAAACACGCGGGAACGATGATGATCATCATCAAAAATATTTTGACGATTGATGGAATGGGCACATTCAGGAAAGTGTATTGCAAAATAAGAATAGGAACATAATGAAGGATATACACGTTGATGGAATGTTTGGAACAAAAAGTTGTTATCGCATTCGGCGCATTGAAAAATCTTTTTGCCATGGAGATAAAAAACATCAGAAGAAATACTAATACCGGTGGTAATAAGAGCCAGGTTATTAAAAAAGTGAGCTGCACGGAGCCATCCATTTCCGGCGCAGCCATTTGATGGTCAAACAGCCTGTTATGCTCGACAACTTTGTGCATTTCATCAAGCGCGGGCAGGATTCGGATGAAGTATAATAGAATGTATAGGGCCAGAGGAATGAACGCCATTATTCCCCACATCTTCCAGCTTCCGATATCACCCCGAGTGAGCCACTCTTTTTTGCAAACATACAAGCCGAATAAAAACAGAGGGAGAAGTATCCAGATTTTACCGGTTTGAAACTGCAGCGTTTTGCCTATAATAATCCATGAACCAGAATCAATATGATGAATGAAATAAAATATCATGACGGCGGTATGGAGAATGCCCAGCACCGCTGCAAAGATAATCGTTTTCAGGATGATTTTGTTTTTGCTGTCCACGATTTTCGGTTCACCGTATTTTCTTTTAAAAGGCAGGTTCACCATAATAATGATCAACGTTAGAAAAAAGAGAAGCGTCAGAAACCAGGTATGCGAAAAGTTAAAATCAACAGCATTCAATGTTTTTTGGGAACTGGTTAAATATGTTCCCGGCATATTGATAAATGCACCCCAGAACTTGAGAAATGTGTCAAAATAGTCCGGGCTGGCAGGGTTCAACCTTTTTAAGCGGAGCTGATTAAAAACATCACCTGCGCAAAACAGGAAAACGATGACCGGCACACAAAGCCGCATAAATCTATTTTTTATGTACTCAAGGGGAGTGCTTTTTTTCAATGATGGAAAGATGAATAGTGCGGCAATAAACAGCAGGCAGGGCATCAAATAAATGTCCATCGGGATCAGAGATGTCTCATAAAATCTGGATGACCCCTCTTTATCAATGACAGCCCACCAGAACGATAGCGGATAGGCGAACATTGAAATAACGTGCAACAGGACTACATTATACACCAGGATGTTTCTAATATTATCCAGATACACGAAGCGTTTTTGATTGGTTTCCATTTTATTCCCTTATGATGTTCGGATCTTCTCACTATTTCAGTGTCAGAGAGAGAGGATACTGCTTCAGGTTGTCTGCGACCCATAATACATCGGTGGCGCAAACCCATATTTTGTTTTTATCGTTTAAAATGACTACGGCATAGGAACGTAAAGGCCACATTCCATATTTCCATTTCACCTCATATTCGTATGCCGGTGTGCCATCCTTCAGTTTAATCTCTCTTTCATAAAGTATTTTAATATCGGAGGCTTTCAACTGGCTCTCAAGGCTCTTTATAAATGCAGGTGCCGAATCCTTATAAGTCCAGCCGGCGGGAAGATCGGTTACCGTGATCTCAAGAGTTGGAGTCGACGCGGATTCGGGTTGCCTCCTAAAAACAGAATTTGGATTCTTGGATTTTTGATCAACCCATTTGGGAACGGTCAAAGTGAAATCAGGTGATTTATGAACAAATAATTCATTGTCCGTTGTATTTGCACACGACAGCACCGAAAATGCCAAAATAAAAATAAACAGGAGTACAGCACTTTTTAAGATTGTTCTCATTGTCTTTCCTCCTTCTTCCTTTGTATTTTACTTTTCTTGTTTCAATGCGTACTTTTTCGACCATAGTTCATTCATAGGTCAAGGCCTCGGTAATATTGGTTTTGGCGGCTTGTCGCGCCGGGTAAAGGCCGGCCAGGATTGAAAGTCCAATAGACAATACCAGGGCCCAGACAAGGGATGCATATTGAATGTGATAGGTCAGAGTCCCGCCATACAGAGGATTCACCAGACTTTCCCAGTATCGCCAAGAGATCAGCAAGCCGACTACCGAGCCCAGCACCCCTCCGGCAGCACCGATCAGTGTTGACTCGATGATGACAATACCGGTGATTTGCCTTTTGGTCATGCCTATGGCCCGGAGGATACCGATCTCGCGCCTTCGCTCAAGAATGGAGGCCAGGAATGTGATGAGAATGCCAAGGCAGGCAATGATCAGGGTAATGATGATGACTGCATTGAAAACCCAGAATCCATGAGACAGGTTATTTTTCATTTCTTCTTTTAAATCATTAGACGATGAGACATATAGCCTTCTCTCTTTTCCAAATCGTTCCATTATGAGCTGGCGGGCTGATGAAAAATCAGTCGTTGAATTGAGCTTTATCGCAAAAGAATCTGCCTGAGTATCCTGCCAGTAGCGTTGATAGGTGCGGCTATCCATCAAAATGACTTCTCCACCGGAGCGGCCCAATAGGGGGCCAATGGCGGCGATCCCAAAGCTAACCAGGCCGTCAGGTGTGGGTAAGGTCAGGGAGTCTCCCCGTTGTAAGTGGTAGCGGGTGGCCAGGACATCATTGATCATAATATTATTTTGATCGGGCAGGAGCAAAAGCAGATCTTTACGCTGTTTTTCGGTCAGCCACGTCGATGGCATAGAGGCCAATCTTTTAGTTATATCGGTAGAAGCGAGTTCTGCATTGAGTCCTTGAAATATCAATCTTATGTTCCGGCGCAAAACGACAGACAGCACTCCGGGAATTTTTTCTATCTCTTTTACCATTTCGCCGGGCATCGGAGTGATCTTTGCCGCCGAAATGCCGCCGGTCGTGACATACATATCTGCTTGAAAGTAGGATTCCGAATAGGTCAGTGCGGAAGTTCTGAGATTGTTAACCAGATGTGTTCCGAAGACAAAGATGGCGATGCTGACAGCAATTGCCCCGACAACAACAGCGTTTCTGAAGATATTCTTTTGCAGGTTCAGGCCCGCCTGCCTGCCCGGCGCCCCGAGGGGACCTGATAATATCCGGCGGAAAATGATGACGAAGCGTTTTAAATAAAAGGGCAAGGAAAGGGACATACCCAAGAGGAAAAAGATGACAGGCAATAAAAAGAAAAAGGTATTAAATGCTACCAGGTAGTTGAGCACCGCTACCAGAAAAGACAACAAAAAAAATACGACGGCCCCCAATATCATTTTATTTCCAAGCCAAGAACCTTCCGGCGAATAAGGAAGCAGGCGGATGGCCGAAACCGGGGTGATGCGAGAAGCGGTAACGGCCGGGAAGGTGGCGGCCAGAAGACTGGCGATGATTCCGATGCCCACATCCTTAGCCATGTCCCAATGGTTTATCAGGAGACCATCGAGGGAGGCCTTCATATAATAAACAGCGCTCAGGTCTTCGATCCGCACCAGATCTAAGGTAAATTTTGCAAAGAGAATGCCGAGAGCCAAACCCAATAATGAAGCGAAGAAGGAGATGATCAGGGTTTCACTAAGGAATAGCCGGATGATTTGTCCGCGTGTGGTCCCGAGGGCCCGGAGAATACCGATCTCTTTTCGACGTTGAACAACCGAGACATAGGCTGAATTGAAAATGAGGTAGAGGCCGACGGCCAGGGCAAAGAAGCCCATGCTGTAATAATTAAGCAAGAAAATCTTGAGCAAGTCCACGATCTGCCGGGACCGAAAGGCCGGGGGGTCCACCTGGTACCCTTCCGGCAATATCTGCCGCAGGTGATTCCTTGTCGGGTCACTCGTTTGACCGGGAAGCAGGATGAGATCGATGCGGTCGATGCGTCCTTTCTTTCCGAAGGCCATCTGGGCTGTATGAAGGTCCATAACGGCCATGTTGCCTCCTGCCACTTTGGCCGGTCCCACTGGATTAAGCAGACCACCGACCTTAAAGGTTTTCATCCCGTAAACGGTCTCTAAGCGCAGGTTTTGATCTTTTTTTATCCCTTCCCGCTTAGCCAGGGCTTGGGTGATCAGGATGGTATTGGGTTCGGTGAGAAGCATCAGAGGATTTCGGATATCGGTCGATTGTCCGGAAAAACGGTAATCGCGGATCTGTTGATCCTGATGCACATCCACGCCCAGGATCGTAAGCGTTCGTGCGCTTCTGGTGTTGAGCCTGGCCTGGGCCTCGATCACCGGTGCAGCATAGGCAATTCCGGGCACTTTCTGAACCCGTTTAAGAAATTGTTCCGGGAAACCAGTCTCTCCGGCGGAAATCTCAAGGGCCGTGCGTCCAGCCACTTGGTTAATCGAATCATTAAAGGAATGAAAGACGTTCCGAATGACAATATCCATGGAGACCAGGGCGGTTACACCGAGGCAGATTCCGACGAACGACATAATCAATCGGGCTTTCTGTAATCTTACATATTTCAAACTGATGTGCCGGAGAAGATTGAAGAGGTTCACGACGCCTCCCCGCTGAGGGAAATATCATCTGAGATCGCACCGTCTTTCATGGTGATCATCCGGGTGCCATAGGCCGCCGCTTTGGGGTCATGGGTCACCAGGACAATGGTCTGATTTTGCTCGTTGAGAGATTTGAGAAGGAACAGGATTTCTTCGCCGGTATGCGAATCGAGATTGCCGGTGGGTTCGTCGGCCAAAATGACTGCCGGATTGATAATCAGCGCCCGCGCAATGGCTACCCGCTGCATTTCTCCGCCGGATAGCTGGTCGGGCCGGTTTTCAGTGCGATCGCCTAATCCGACTTTTTGCAAAAGGGCTTCCGCTTTGGGCTTGACCTCTGAAAAAGGAAGGCCGTCCACTAAGAGAGGCAGTCCCACATTTTCCGCGGCTGTAAGCAACGGCAGGAGGTTGAAAAACTGGAAGATAAATCCGATGCGTCTCCGCCGGATGATTGTCAGTTCATTATCTGAAATTTTATGAAGCGGTTTTTGATCAAAAATGACCTCGCCCGAGGTTGGTTGGTCCAGTCCACCCATTATGTTTAACAGGGTGCTCTTGCCCGCTCCGCTCGGTCCCATGATGCTGAGGAACTCACCACTTTTGATGTTGAGAGAAATATCCCGCAAGGCATAAATCTCCTGCGTCCCTTGCTGATATTTTTTACTGGCATTCCTCACTTCAATCACGATTCACCTCATTTTTTCTTTAATGCAGCCTTGATTTTCATTTCGCACAGAGTCAACCACTTGATGTCCGCCTCAGCATGGGACAGGCTGGCATCCATCAGCAATTCACTAATCAGGGTATCCGGATTGGTCATTTTCTTTTTCAAAGTCACCTTCTGTCGAGTAAGCAAACTCATCTGTTTAAGATACAGGGATTTTTGTTTTTCGATCAGTTCCAGAACAGGAGCGGGGTCTTTTTTATCCATGAAGACCAGCTTGATGAAAAATTCATCGCGAAGAGCGCGAACCTTATTGACGGGCGTGGAAAGCCACTCTTCCAGTTCCGCCCGGCCTTTGGGGGTTATATGATAAATTTTCCGATCCGGGCGTCGGTCCTGGATCTGACGGTCATGGGAAACAAGTTCTTCCTTTTCCAAGCGATCGAGTGTGGAATAGATCTGACCAAAATTCAGACTCCAGAAGTCACCCACCTTTTCATCAAAAATGCTTTTTAATTCATACCCGTGCAGATCTTTTTCAGCCAGGATGCCGAGCATTGCGTACTTGATGGACATTCATATTCTCCAGTTTATATATAAAAGTATATATATGGGCCGGAATATTCTTGTCAAGATAATTTTCCACTCAGGAAAGATAAACAATTTTAGACAACCGTCCTTTAATAATGAAATCATTCATTATATTTCATGCAGGTCAGTGATAACTATTGCTCAAGGTAAAAAAAGGTAAAGAAAGGGGTAAAGAAAGGGGACGGCTCAATTTATGAAAAGATAAAATGGCAAAAAAAGAGCCGGTCCATTAATTCACCATTCCCCATCCTTGAGTCTGGCGTAATAGCCTTCCATAAGATAAATGGGCGCCAGCGGATTGTGGCCTGTGACGCGGTCTTTGACGGCCAAAACGGTGGTTGGCGCATCTGCGTGTTTGAAGAAAAGCGAGTCATGGCCGACGCAGAGGCCCAGCGCAATATTGAACTCCACACCTGCATCGTTCATGAGCATGGCCTGCGCGACCGGATTGCACATGGATTCGAACTGGCCGATACGGATCTTTTCGTCTTCGGCAAGACCGATTTCTTCTTTGGGTACGGCGCCGACTTTGCAAATAACGGACACAACGTCAAAGCCGCGCGCGGTTAAAAGAGTGGCTACGATTTTTGCCTCACGCGCCAGCCCCACGCAAAAGGCCAGTCCCAGGCGCCGATAGCCCATTTTGTTGGCGAACTCGCAGATTTCCTCTATCCGGGTTTTTGTGGGATGCAAAACAAACGGCGTTTGCCCCCGTCCTGCATAGCACAGACCCTCCTGAATGGCCGCCTGCCTCGCCAATTCATGCACGGCCGGATCATCGTAGCCCTTTTTGGCCTTGCTCAGTATTTTCTTTCCGCCCGCCGAGGGGCAGCCCCGGGGAGCCTTCCCCTTCGGATTCAAACAGAGCATTTCGTTTCGAGGAAGCGGGCAATTTGCGCAATCTGCCGTAATCGATTTGGTTTTCATGGCCTTATCCTTTCTCACGCCGCAGGGTTGGCGCATTATAATGCAGAGGTGCGAAACGGTCCAGCGATTCCGCCTTCGTTCAGGCAGGATACGCATATTGTCTTATTGACAGTTCGGGGCATTTTGCCTATAGTCCGGCAAAATTTATATTATTCCTGTAAGGAAGGGAAAGAATTGATTTATGAATGTTGACAGCATGCGTCGGATTGATTTTTACGCAGGTGTCCCTCTGTGTTTTTTAGGCACGATTTTACTGAAGCTGGTTCAGCTGTTGTTCCCGCCTGAGCGCCGGAGGGTCCAAAATGTGCTGTTTATTGAGCTGTCCGAAATGGGCAGCGCCATTTTGGTTGACCCGGCCATGCGCAAGCTTCAGCGTGAAACCGGCGCTAATCTCTTTTTTGTCATTTTCAAGAAAAACAAACCGAGCCTGCAATTGCTCAACACCGTCCCCAATGAAAATATCTACGTGCTTCGCGATGACGGCATGATGAACCTGATTACCGATGCGGTCAATTTCATTTTCTGGACGCGCAAAATGAAAATTGACACGGTGATCGATCTGGAACTGTTTTCGCGCTTTACGGCCCTGATGACCGGCTTTTCCGGCGCACCCGCCAAGGTCGGATTTCACGCCTTCCATAACGAAGGCCTGTATCGTGGCGATTTCCTGACGCATAAAGTCGCCTGCAATCCGCATATTCACATCGCCGCCAATTTCATTGCGCTCGTCAATGCCCTGATTTCTGAAAAAGAAGAATTGCCTTATTCCAAAACGCTTGTGAAAGCCGAAGAGCTGGCGCTGGCCAGGGCTGAGGTTTCTGACGAGGAGCAGCAGATCATCCGCAGCATCGTTAAGAGTTGCTATCCCAGCTATGATCTGTTTTTGCATAAAATTGTCCTCATCAATCCCAATGCCAGCGAGCTTCTGATTCAGCGGCGCTGGCCTCCGGCGCATTATGTGCATCTGATTAAAATGATTCTGGAGAAGTGTCCACGCGTGCTGGTTTTGATCACCGGTGACCCTCGGGAAAAAGAGGAAGCACAGCGATTGAAGGAGCAGGTGTCGCATCACCGCTGCATTAATTTTGCAGGACAGGTCAACTTTTTGCAGTTGCCGCACCTTTACAGCATCAGTGAATTCATGGTGACCAACGACTCCGGCCCGGGGCATTTCGCGGCCGTGACGGATATGCCGGCATTTGTGCTCTTCGGGCCGGAAACCCCGGCGCTTTATTCATCGCTGGGGAAGACCACGCCTATTTACGCGGGGCTGGCCTGCTCGCCTTGTGTGAGCGCCTCCAACCACCGGAAAACGGCCTGTACGGACAATGTTTGTCTTCAGGTCATTAAGCCCGCGCAGGTATTAAAAGCCATTAACCCGCATCTGGAGCGCATCAATGCCCAAGGCTGACAAACAGATATTTCTCCTGATTGCATTATTTTCGCTGATGAGGCTGGCGACCGCGCCTTTTTTCGGTCTGGGCGTCGATGAGGCGCATTATGCGCTTTACGGAACGTTTTTGGACTTAAGTTATGTGGATCACCCGCCGCTGGTGGGCTGGCTCCACGGACTCTTTATTTTCCTGTTCGGCACAAACGAATTTCTTGTGCGCCTGCCGGCCATTTTGCTTTTTGCCGCGACATCCTATTGCTGCTACCAATTCATGCTGCGGGTCACCGAGTCCGTCCGCCTGTCGCTGCTCGGTGTCTTTGCGCTCAATTGCACGTTTATGTTAAACGCGCTGGCAATCATGCTCCTGCCGGATTCGATTCTCCTATTGCTGATCTTTTTGCTGATTTTTACGACGGATCGGATTGATCGGGCCAAAAGGCCGCTGGATTTTATTTTGCTGGGGATCATCTTCGGCCTGATGGGGCTTGCCAAATACACGGCGATTCTGCTGGTGCCGCCCTTTATTTTGTTTTTCCTCATGAAGAAACGATGGGATGTGCTCTTTTCGCCCTGGATGTTTCTGGCCGCGCTTCTCGCGCTTTTGATGATTTCGCCCGTGATTTACTGGAATATGACGCATGACTGGATCAGCTTCCGCTATCAGAGCGGGCATGTTTTCGGGTCACTGGCCTCAAGCGCCAAGAATTTTTTTGTGTCGATTATCGCGCAGGTGGGCGCTTACAGCCCGTTTCTGTTTGCCGCCGCCCTTTACGGATTTTACCGCGTCTGGCGTCGAAGCGAGACGTATCTGCGCCTGGCGGTTTTGTTTGGCGCGACGCTTCTGCTGTTTTTTACGGTGACCTCCCTTTTTGAGGCAACGCTCCCGCACTGGCAGTCCAGCTTTTACCTGTTGTTCGTTCCTCTTGGCGCTTCCTTTTTATATACGTCGCCCAAAAAATGGCAGCGCGTGTTTCTGTATGTGGGGCTTGCCGTCAGCCTGACGGTGATTGTGGCGGGTCATGCGGAGCTTGCGGGAAAATTCGTGAAGATGCCCGAGTACAAATCGCACTTTCGCGATATTTACGGCTACCCCGAAATGACGGCCGGAGCCGACGAAATCCTTCGCAGCCATGTGTCGGAAAGACCCAAAGCGCTGGCCGTCACCAACTGGACGGAAGGCAGCCGCGTGATGTATTACGGCCTGCCTTACGGATTTGAGGTGTTTGTCCTCGACGACCGGCGCGATCAGTTTGATGTCTGGCAAAAAAAATCGCCCGAAGGGTATGATCTGTTGTTTCTCAATACCGAGTTTCACAACATCAATGTCGCCCAATCCCTGCAATGCGACGAGGTGATTGTCGCTGAGTCAAAAGAATTTTTGATTAACGGTGCGAAGGTCAACCATGCTGAATTTGTCTGGTGCATCAACTTCGCCGGGGTCAAACGATGAAAAAATGCTGGATGGCCGCACTGATGACCGCGCCGGGCATCGTGCTGATTATTTTATCTTATCACTTCTGGGATATTCCGGTGGCCCATTACTGCCGGGGGCTGGGCCGCTCGGTCCTGGATATCGCCGAAATTGTTACTGAGGCTGGAAATTCGAAGTGGTATTTTATGATCTTCGTTCCGGGATTTCTGATTTTTTTACTGGCGGTCAAAAATCGACTCTGGGCGATGCGCATGCTCTTTTTTGCGCTGGCCATTGCGGGATCGGGCATTCTCAATACGCTGCTTAAAATGATCGCCGGACGCAACCGGCCGATTAATCTCTTCCAGCATGACCTTTACGGGTTTGGCTTTTTCGGGACGGCGTATGAGACGATGTCGTTTCCGTCGGGGCATTCTCTCACGGTTTTTGCGCTTGCGACGGCCCTGACGCTGGTTTTCCCCCGGGCGGGGTTTGTGGCCTATCCCGCGGCGCTGGTCATTGCGGTAAGCCGCGTGGTGATCACCTCGCATTTTGTAAGCGATATTATTGCCGGGGCGCTTGTGGGGACGCTCTGCACGCTGGCCCTGAAGTATGGTTTCGATCGCTTCCAGATTGCCTTAAAGGCGCCTGAGAGGGAGATTTTGTGAAGAAAAGATATGTTCTGTTTTTGATCCCGCTGATCCTGTATGTGGCCATTCTGGGCGTGCTCCCGCAGATGGAGCCGGATGAGGCACGCTACAGCGTGATTGCCAGCGAAATGAATGCGTCTGGCAACTATGTCACGCCGCATATCAAGCACACCATCTATCTGGAAAAGCCGCCGCTTTCGGCCTGGATGACGGCGCTGGCATTTAAAGTATTCGGTGAAAATGATTTTTCCGCGAGGCTTTTCACCGGGCTTTGCGCCTGGGGATGCATTTTGCTGGTTTTCTGTATTGGACGGCATTTCCGCGATGAAAAGACGGGGCTCTACGCGGCGGCCGTTCTGAGCGTTTCGGCCTTTCCGTTTATCCTGGGGCGCATCCATATTCTGGATATGCCTTTAACACTTTTTTTAAGTCTGGCGATCTGGCTTGGCTATCTGGCTCTCACCGCCGGAAAAAAGCGCTATCTTTACGGGTTATATGTGGCCTGCGCGCTGGCGTTTCTGACGAAGGGACTCATCGGCGTGGTCTTTCCCTTCGCCATTTTGGTTTTGTGGCTTCTCTGGGCCGGGCGCTGGCGTCATATCTGGAAATTGATATCGCCTGTGGGCATTTTGATTTTTCTGGTGGTGGTGTGCCCGTGGCTGTATCTGGCGCATAAGGAAAATGCCGATTTCTTGTGGTTTTTCTTTGTGCGTGAGCACTTCATGCGCTTTACCACCCGGATGCACGGAAAGACCGAACCTTTCTTTTTCTTTGTGCCGATTATTCTGGGCGGGGTGCTTCCCTGGCTGGTCTATCTCATCCGTGCCTGGCGTCCCCAGGCGCTTCGCTTCTGGCTTTTTCAAAGGGATGAAAATAAATTCCTGGCCGTGTGGTTTTTGTTTATCTTTCTTTTTTTCACGGTGTCGTCATCCAAGCTTGCCCCGTATGTCGCGCCGGTTTTTCTGCCGATAGCGCTTTTTGCCGGCAGCATTTTCCGCCATTATGAAGAAACACTGGAGGCGCCGTCAGGATGGCAAAAACGGGCTTACCGGTTTTTTGTGTATTTTCAATCCGCCGTCATTATGATCGGTCTTTTGATTCCCGTGGTCTTAAAGCAATTTTCTGATCCCGCAAAGGGACTGGTGGTCATGATTTCGGGACACTGGTGGTTCTATATGCTGCCCGCCTTTGTGGCGGCGGCGCTTCTGGCATTTTTGCCGGATCTTGTGGCGCGAAAAACCGGCAAAAACTGGTTTTTGACTCTGTATCTGACAAGCGCTCTGCTTTTGGCCGGGACGATTCCGCTCCTTTATGATTTTCTGGCGCCTTACCGAAGCGCGCTGGTGGTCAAAGAGGCGATCGCCGATTATGTGCCGCCGGACAAACTGCTCTATCAGTATCGTGAAAATTTTTACGGCATCGATTACTACAACAAGATCCGCACGGCAGTGGTTGAGGATTTCGGAGAGCTGGGTGACGGGATTATTAAAATGCCGGAAGATGAACGGCGAAAATATTTTTTGGTGAGATCGGATTTCTTTGATAAGATCGACCGTCAGGAAGAAATTTACTGTGTGACACAGCACAAGGATAAGTTAGGGGAGCTTTCAGCGCGCAGTTCCAATATGGAAATTCTCTGGGACAATGGCGCATTTTACCTTGTCCGGTTCAATCGGGCAGTTAAGGATGAATGAGTAATGCAAATACGAAAAGAATATTTACCGTTTAGCCGACCGTCCATAGGCGAATCTGAAATCTCGCGTGTGGTGGCCTGCATGAAATCCGGCTGGATTACCACCGGCGCAATCTGCAAGGAATTTGAAGATCAATTTTGCGCGCTTTCAGGCGCGCCGCACGCCGTATCCCTCAATTCAGCCACGGCTGGCATGCACATTCTGCTTGAGGCCCTGGGGCTTCAACCGGGCGATGAGGTGATAACGCCTTCTCTGACGTTTGCCTCGACGATCAACATGATTTGCCTGCAAAAGGCGACGCCGGTCTTCGTGGACGTGGAGTACGGCACGCTCAATCTCAACTGCGATCTTCTCGAAGAAAAAATAACGACGAAGACGAAGGCGATTATTCCCGTGCATTTTGCGGGCGCGCCCGTGGATATGGACAAAATTGAGGCGCTTGCGAAAAAACATCGCCTGATCGTCATTGAAGACGCGGCGCATGCCGTCGGGACGTATTATAAAGGCATCCACGCAGGCGGCTTCGGTCATCCGGCGATTTTTTCTTTTCATCCGATCAAGAATATCACCACCGGCGAAGGCGGAATGATTACGCTTTCCGATGCTGAAATGGAGAAGAGTCTGAGGCTTTTGCGCTTTCACGGCATTGAACGCGACGCCTGGAAACGCTACGGCAAAGGCGGCAATCCCGCCTACGATATTTTAGCGCCGGGCTACAAGTACAACATGCCGGATATGCTCGCCGCGCTGGGCGTAGCGCAGCTTGAGCGCTATTCAACCTTCAACGCGCGCCGCGGGCATCTGGCGGGGCTTTATCTTGAGGGCCTCAAAGACATTCCCGGTCTGGATTTGCCGGAGGTTCCTCCCTATGACCACATTCACGCCTGGCATTTGTTCATTGTGAAAGTACCGGATGGCTTGCGCAGTGAATTCATGACGCGCCTGTCGGACTATAATATCGGCTACGGCCTGCATTTTCCGCCCGCGCATGCGTTGTCGTATGTGAAGAAGATCTGTCCCACCGGTGGCGAAACGCTGCCGGAGACGAACCGCGCGGCGGGCAGAATCCTTTCGCTTCCGCTGTTTCCCGACATGACGGATGATGATGTGCATTATGTGTGTTCAGCAATTCAGGAGATTATGAAACATGTCTGAAATTTCTGTATCGGTGGTCATTCCTGTCTATAATGAAGAGGCCAATTTAAAGGCGCTGATGGAGCGGCTCGTCCCCGTGATGCAGGCGCTGGGCAAATCCTTTGAAATTATTCTGGTCGATGACGGCAGCCGCGACAATTCTCTGGCGCTCATGCAGGACTTTGCGGCCGAGCCCTTTGTGAAAGCCGTGGAGCTCACAAGAAATTACGGACAGCACTCGGCTATTATGGCGGGGTTTTCGGTATGCCGGGGCGAGATGATTGTCACGCTGGATGCGGATCTGCAAAATCCCCCAGAAGAGATTCCCAAACTATTAAAGGTGATGCAGGAGGGGCCCTATGATGTGGTGGGGACGATCCGCAAGGGACGCAAGGATTCTCTCTTTCGCATCTGGCCCTCGAAAATCATCAACATGGTTGCGCGCAAAATCACCGGCGTGCACATGCGCGACTGGGGCTGCATGCTGCGCGCCTACCGCCGTCCGGTGGTGGAAAGAATGATCGCCTGCCACGAGCACTCGACGTTTATCCCGGCGCTGGCGACGGTTTTTGCCAAGCGCGTGACGGAAATTGAAGTCGCCCATGAAGAGCGTTTCGGCGGCAAGTCGAATTATCCCTTAAGAAAACTGATCAATCTGCAGTTTGATCTCGTGTCGGCCTTTTCCGATCTCCCCATGCGGATGATCATGTATGGCGGTATTTTAATGTCATTAATGGGCGTGTTCTTCGGCATTTTTCTGGTAATTGCGCGCCTCGTGTATGGCCCGGGCTGGGCGGCCGAAGGCATCTTTACGTTGTTTGCTATTTTGTTCGTCTTTGTGGGCTTGCAGTTTTTTGCCCTGGGTGTCACGGGCGAATATATCGGCCGGATTTACCGTGAAGTCCGCCGCCGGCCGCAATACGTCATTGAGAAAATTCATTCCGTAAAAGAAGACACATGAGAGCCGTCGTTTTAGCCTATTCCAACATGGGTCTTACGGGACTTGATGCCCTCCAGAAGCAGGGATTCGAGATTGCCGCCGTGTTTACCCACGACGATAATCCGGATGAAAACTGCTGGTTTGGGTCGGTCAAAGACTGGGCCCAAAAACACGCGATTCCCTGCTACACGACCGATGAGATTAATACGCCGAAGTGGATCGATAAAATTTCGTCTCTTCAACCGGATATCCTTTTTTCGTTTTATTACCGCAAAATGATCGGCAAGGCAATTCTGTCTATCCCGCGGCTGGGCGCGATGAATCTTCACGGGTCTTATCTGCCCGCGTATCGCGGACGCTGCCCGGTCAACTGGGTGCTCGTCAAGGGGGAAGAAAAAACCGGTGTCACGCTGCACTACATGACCGAAAAGCCGGACGCGGGCGATATTGTCGGCCAGATCGAAGTGCCGATTGATGAAAACGACACGGCCCGGAGCCTGAATGATAAACTCTGCGCCGCCGCTGATCATTTGCTTGCCGATACGCTCCCGCTCATTCAGGCTGAGCGCATTGTGCGTATCCCGCAGGATCTGAGCAAAGGCAGCTACTACGGCGGCAGGCGGCCCGAAGACGGGCGCATCGACTGGACAAAATCGGCCACTGACATATACAACCTGATTCGTGCCGTGACGGAGCCCTATCCGGGCGCGTATGGCCAACTCGAAGACGGTCGGCAGGTCATCCTCTGGTGGGCCAAACCCGAAAAATCCGCGGTCGGAAAATCGCCGGGGGAAGTCTGGTTTGACGGAGAGTCTGTTCTTGTGCAAACGCAAAATTCTGCTATAAGGCTTCTCGATATTGAAGTCAGCGGAGAAAGGCTTCGCGCCGGTCAGATAAATTCATGGTTTAAAACAGGGAAGGTAACAAAAATATTATGAAGATACTCATTCTTGGCGTTAACGGATTTATCGGGCATCACCTGGTTAATCGCATCCTGGCTGAAAAGCCGGACTGGCAGGTTTTCGGCATGGATCTGGGAACAGAACGCATCGGCGCGGCGCTCAACAATCCGCGCTTTAATTTCCTGGAAGGCGACATTTCCATCAATAAAGAATGGATCGAATACCATATCAAAAAATGCGACGTGATCATGCCGCTGGTGGCGATTGCCACGCCTAAAGCCTATGTGGAAGATCCCATCGGCGTATATAACCTCGATTTTGAAATGAACGTCAACATCATCAAGCAATGCGTCAAATATCATAAACGCGTTGTGTTTCCGTCCACATCGGAAGTCTACGGCGCATGCACGGAGCCGGAATTCAAGGAGGATGAAAGCTTTCTTGTGACCGGTCCGATCAACAAAGAACGCTGGATCTATTCGTGCTGCAAGCAGCTTCTCGACCGGGTGATTTACGGCTACGGTACGCGCGGGCATCTGGAGTTCACGCTGTTTCGTCCGTTTAACTGGATCGGGCCCCGGCTGGATTCGCTCGACACGGCCAAAGAGGGCAGTTCGCGCGTAGTGACGCAGTTTATCGCCGAGCTCCTCTTGAAGCGCCCGATCAATCTGGTGGACGGCGGGCTCCAGAAGCGCTGCTTTACCTACGTGGACGACGGCATCGCCGCGCTCATGAAGATTTTGGAAAACGAAAATGACGTCTGCAAGAGCCAGATCATCAACATCGGCAACCCCGACAACGAATGCTCCGTCAAGGAGCTCGCGGGCCTTCTTAAAAAGCAGTTCATGGAACATCCGGATCATCGAAACGATTCCGTCTATTCCGAAATCATTGAGGTACCCTCCGAAATTTATTACGGCAAAGGCTATCAGGATATTATAACGCGCAAACCAAGCATCGAAAAAGCCCGAAAACTGCTGGGCTGGTCGCCTAAAGTTAATCTGGAAGATTCCCTGCGCCTGACGCTCAATTCATTTCTCGATGAAAATCAGCCGGTTCGCGTCTAGATGGGACGATACGCGATGGGCCTTCTGGGTCTGAAAATCGATGTGGACACCTACGTTGGCATGCAAAACGGCGTGCCGCGCCTTTTAAAAACATTAAAAGATTTCGGCGTCCGGGGAACCTTTTTTTTAAGCGTCGGACCGGATAATTCCGGGCGGGCGGTTTTGCAGCTGATCAAAAATCCCCGATTCCTCAAAAAAATGCTGCGGACGAAAGCGCCCAGCCTCTACGGCTGGAAGACCTCTCTGTATGGAACGCTTTTGCCCGCACCGATGATTGCCCTGTCCTTTCCCGGGATCGTCCGTCAGATTCTTGATGAGGGTCATGAGGTTCAGTTTCATGCCTGGGATCATCGGCGCTGGCAGGATGATCTGCATAAAAAATCCGAAAAATGGATTGAAGCGTGGTTTGAACAGGGCCTTGAGGGTTTGAAGAAGCTCACCGGACAAAAGCCAACGGCCTTTGGCGCTCCCTCCTGGCTCATTGATGAGCGCGTCTTGAAGATTATTTCAAAGTATGACTTTGAATACGTCAGTTGTACAAGAGCCCAGGAGCCATTTCTCCATCAGGGCCTTCATCTTCCCGAAATTCCGTCTGATCTTCCCTGTTTTGAAGAGATCGATCCGCATAACGCCGTTTCGATCCTGATATCGAAGATTTGCGACGGAAAAAACCACATTCTTCCGGTTCATGCGGAAGTCGAGGGGGGGATTTTCGAAGAGTCCTTCAGGGTCTTGCTCAAACAGGTTCTCGATGCAGGAATAAATGTTGCGACTGTCAGTGATATAAAAAATACATTAAATATCAAATCCTTACCGGAAAGACATTTCCGGATGGTATTACTTCCGGGACGCCACAGCGCCTGCGCGGTTTAGCCACCGGTAAGTCCCGATGTGACGGCAATCACAAAAATCCCTGATTTTATTAAAGGATATGAGATTTGTTGACGATAGAATTCATACGCAGGCGTCTTGACTTTCAGTTTTTCGTGTGTTAAGTCAGGCAAAATTTAAAATGTGTTCTTTTCGTTATTTCGCTACTCTTTACAGGGGGAAGATGTCAGATAATTTTTTCACACTGATGATTATACCTCGGCGCAAGAGCGCAGTGACCAAATTTTCGATTTCCGGAAATCTGCTTCGCGGTCTTTTTATCGGGTCCCTTGTGGCTGTTCTTCTTTCCCTTTATGTCCTGTACGATTATGCCAGCATTAAAAGAGATCGGGCGGAACTTGCCCGTCTGAGGATACAGACGGTTGAACAGGCTCAGCAAATTGATGAGCTGGCTTTCATGGTGGATGAATTTTCCGACCGGATGGAAGAATTCAAGCAACTGGATAAAAAAATTCGAATCTTAGCTTCCAATCAGACCAAACGTGACAAGAAAATGCCGCTGGGTATCGGCGGACCGGACAGTGAACAAATCCGGCTCAACGATATGCTGGATCAGGACAAGGAGAAGCTTTTGGCCGGCATGCGTCAGAGTTTAAAAAAACTCAATGAAGACGCAACGGAAAGAGAACAAAGCTTCAATGAGCTTCTGAAGTTCTTGCGCGAGCAGAAGTCGCTGTTGGCAGCCACGCCGTCGATCTGGCCGGTTCGAGGCTGGGTGACTTCCGAATTCGGGCCTCGGGAGAATCCTTTTGCATCAAGCGGCATCGAATTCCACAGGGGGCTCGATATTGCGACAAGAATGGGTAAGGAGATCCGGGCAACGGCAGACGGTCTGGTTTCTGAAGTGGCTTACCGCACGGATGACGGCCATGTCGTACGGATTGATCATGGATATGGCCTGGCCACCAGTTTTTGTCATTTGCAAAAACCGGCCGTCAAACAGGGGGTGCGCGTTAAAAGGGGTGAGGTGATCGGATATGTCGGCAATACCGGCCGAAGCACGGGGCCTCATCTTCACTACGCAGTATTCGTAAATAATGTTCCGGTTAATCCGAGAAAATACTTGAAATAATCAATCCATCTGAATTAATATCCCTTGATTGAGCCTCCGGCAACAAAACAGGCTTTTTGCATGTTTCCGGGGGAGGGTTTTTTATTTTTGGGACACGGTCTTCGTTAATTTATATCGCAGAGGTTGTCTTCGGTTTTTTTCCGGGGGGGATCTCCGTTTAGCCGTTTAAAATACAGGCATTTCAGGGGAATACATGATTGATGCAATTTTAAAAAAAATAGTGGGTACGAAAAACGATCGGGATCTGAAGCGCCTGTCCGTGCTTCTGGATGAAGTGAATTCTTTTGAAACGGCGATGATGGCGTTAAGCGACGACCAGCTGAAAGCCAAAACTCCCTATTTTCGCGAAAAATTGAAAAAAGGCGCAACGCTTAATGATATTCTGACGGAAGCCTTTGCCGTGGCCCGCGAGGCGGCCCGGCGGACGCTGATGATGCGTCCCTTTGACGTCCAGATCATCGGTGGGATTGTTTTGCATGAAGGAAAAATTGCGGAAATGAAAACCGGTGAGGGGAAAACCCTTGCCGCCACATTACCCCTTTATCTGAATGCCCTGGAGGGAAAGGGCTGTCATGTCGTTACCGTCAATGACTACCTGGCCCGGCGCGATGCGGAATGGATGGCGCCGATCTACCGGTTTTTGGGGCTGACGGTGGACATTATCGTTCATGGTCTGGACGATCCCGAAAGAAGAAAAGCCTACGGAGCCGACATTACCTACGGGACAAATAACGAGTTCGGCTTTGATTACCTGCGCGACAATATGAAATTCAATCTCGATGAATACGTGCAGCGCGAATTCAACTATGCCATTGTCGATGAAGTGGACAGCATCCTGATTGATGAGGCCAGAACGCCCCTGATCATCTCCGGGCCGTCCGGTGAATCAACGGATAAATACAACAAAATCAATCAGATCATTCCGCGCCTGAAGCGGGAAAAAGATTATACCATTGATGAAAAAAGCAAGACGGTCGTCCTGACCGAAGAGGGCGTGGCCAGTGTTGAAAAGCTTTTGAATGTTCAGAATCTGTATGAGCCGCGCAATATTGAAATCGTGCATCATGTCAATCAGGCCCTGCGGGCGCATACCCTGTTCAAATGCGATGTGGATTATCTGGTGAAAGACGGGCAGGTGGTCATTGTCGATGAATTCACCGGACGCGTCATGCCCGGGCGGCGCTATAGCGACGGGCTCCATCAGGCCCTCGAAGCCAAGGAACACGTCAAGGTGGAGCGGGAAAACCAGACGCTGGCGTCCATTACCTTCCAGAATTACTTCCGTATGTATAAGAAACTGGCCGGGATGACCGGTACGGCCGACACGGAAGCGGCGGAGTTCAAAAAGATTTACAATCTGGATGTTGTGGTCATTCCCACCAACATGCCCATGGTCCGCGAAGATCATAATGATCTGATTTACAAAACCGAGCAGGAAAAAATACAGGCCATTATTGAAGAAGTGAGAACGCTCTACAAGGAAAAGCGTCCTGTTTTGATTGGAACGATTTCCATCGAAAAGTCCGAGCTGCTCAGCAAGTATCTGACGCGTGCGGGGATCAAGCATCATGTCCTCAACGCCAAGCAGCATGATAAGGAGGCGGAGATTGTCGCTCAGGCCGGTCAGCCGGGGCAGGTGACCATTTCCACCAATATGGCGGGGCGCGGCACGGACATTAAGCTTGGCGATCATGTGGCCGAGCTGGGCGGCTTGCATATTCTTGGGACGGAACGCCACGAAAGCCGGCGCATCGACAACCAGCTGCGCGGCCGATCGGGACGTCAGGGCGATAATGGGTCGTCGCGGTTTTATCTGTCGCTCGAAGACGATCTTTTGCGCATTTTCGGCGCGGAACGCATTTCTTCCATTATGGATACGATCGGCATTGAAGAAGGCCAGCCCATCGAACACAAATATATCTCCAAGGCCATCGAAAATGCGCAAAAGCGGGTGGAAGGCCAGAACTTTGATATCCGCAAGCACCTGCTCGATTATGATGACGTCATGAACAACCAGAGAAAAGTCATCTATGAGCAGCGCAAAAAAGTTTTACGCGGCGATAACCTGTGGGCGGATGTTGAAGAGATGATCGACGAGATCGCAGGCGACCTGGTTGAGGAGTTTGCCGGCGATAAAAAGCGTTCCGACGCCTGGAATCTGTCCGGCCTGGAAGATGCGGCTTTCAAACAGTTTAATTTACGTCTGGGGGTTGCCGGCGCAAAAGAGCTCAGCCAGCCCGAAGAGGTGCGTCAGTACGTCTCCGAAAAGGTCAGGCAGTATCTGCGGGATAAGGAAAAAGAATTCGGGCCGGAGCTGACCTCCTATCTGATGAAGGTCATCATGCTTCAGGCGATCGATACGCACTGGAAAGAGCACTTGCTGGCCATGGATCATCTTCGTGAGGGCATCGGTCTTCGCGGTTACGGCCAGAAAGACCCCGTAAGGGAATACCAGAGGGAAGGCTATGGCATGTTCATGGAAATGATCAGCCGGATCAAAATGGACACTATCGAAAAGCTTTGCCTGGTTCGCATTCAGCGGGAAGAAGAGGTCGAACAGATCCGGGAAAAGCAAAAACAGGATTACATTTTAAGCCGCGGCGAAGATACGCCCGTCAATAAGACGCTTAAAAGAGAGGGCGCCAAAGTGGGGCGCAACGATCCGTGTCCCTGCGGCAGCGGTAAAAAGTACAAGAAATGCTGCGGCGCCTAAGTCATTAGAGAAGGAGTGGAATCAATGAGCGCGACATCACCAAAAATCAATGTTCCCGGCTTTCTGGCCAACGGGGTCTCCGCGGGAATCAAGGGCGGCGACGAAAAAGACATCGGACTGATTTATTCCACGGTTCCGGCCAAAGCCGCCGCCTTATTTACAAAAAACACGTTCAAGGCCGCCCCTGTGCTGATTGATACGGAAAGAATCAAACGAGGCGTCGCCCAGGCGATATTTACCAATAGCGGGTGCGCCAACGCGGCAACGGGCAGGGAGGGCCTGGCCGATGCCCTGGCCGTGTCCGGCGCGGCGGCCAAACACCTCAAGATTCCTGAGGAGCAATTGCTCGTTTGTTCAACCGGCGTCATTGGCCGAAGGCTTCCTGTGAAAAAGATCGAGGCGGGAATGGGAAAACTGGTCAAAGGGCTTCATGAATACGGCATTCCCGATGCCGAAGCCGCCATGATGACCACGGATAAATTCCCCAAAATTGCCATCCGCAGAGGCATTGTCGGCGCCAAGGATATTACCATTTGCGGTATCGCCAAAGGCGCGGGGATGATTGAACCGAACATGGCAACGCTTTTGACCTATGTCATGACGGATGTGCTGGTCGATGCCAAGGCGCTCAATACCGTTTTTCATCAAGTCATTGATTCGACGTTCAATGCCATCAGTGTGGACGGCTGCATGAGCACCAACGACACGGCCATCATTTTAGCCAACGGTCTGGCGGGCAATAATCCGCTGGAGCGCGCGCAGGCGCGCGTACAGAGGTTTCGTGAAATGCTGGCGGATGTTCTGGCGGAACTAGCGCAGGCGGTCGTGAAGGATGGCGAGGGGGCAACCAAGTTCATCACGGTTTATGTGGAAGGCGCCAAGTCGAAATCCGACGCCAGGCGCGTGGCCTATTCGATTGCCAATTCCAATCTTGTAAAAACGGCGTTTTTCGGCGCGGACCCCAATTGGGGAAGGATTATCTCCGCCATTGGCGCATCGGGCGTGCAGCTGGAAAAAGAAAAAATCAGCCTGTCTATTGGAAATCTCACGGTTTTTGCTCAGGATGCCCCGGTGAATTTTGCTTTGAACAGGCTTAAGGAAGTTTTTGAGGACAAAAAGATTGATATTCGCGTCAGTCTGGGCGGCGGCGACAAATCCTACTGTGTTTATACGTCGGATCTTTCCTATGACTATGTGAAAATCAATGCCGACTATTCGACATAAGAAAACGTTAATTTTATTGCATAAACAAGCATTGGGGCTTGAACAATCCGGTTATTTGTGGTAATTGCCGCAAAATTTCACACATCCTTCCGGATTGCCGGTACGTTGCTTCGATCCGAAGTGTGCCGCGCAAAGTGACGGGGATGGCGGAAAAAACAAAAAAGGAGAAACAAACATGTCAGCTATTTCAATGAAACTGTTACTCGAAGCCGGTGTCCATTTCGGACACCAGACCAACAAATGGAACCCCAAGATGAAGCCCTATATTTTCGGGGCGCGCAACAACATCTACATCATCGACCTGCAGCAGACGGTCGGGATGTTTCAATCCGCCTACAATTTTGTGGTGGATACGGTTGCCCAGGGAAAAGAAATCCTGTTTGTCGGAACCAAAAAGCAGTCCCAGGAAGCCATTCGTGAAGAGGCAACGCGCTCGGGGATGCCTTATGTCAATCAGCGCTGGCTGGGCGGAATGCTCACAAATTTTGTAACGATCAAAAAAAGCATTGACCGGCTTAACAGCCTCAACAAGATGTTTGCCGATGATTCCATCAAGGCTTTCCCCAAAAAGGAAATCACCAAGCTTCAAAAGGAAATGGAAAAACTCGAAAGCGTTCTGGGCGGAATTAAAAACATGAAATCCCAGCCGGCGGCCGTCTTTATCGTGGACCCGAACCGCGAGCGCATCACCGTTCAGGAAGCGAAGAAATTGAAAATTCCGCTGGTGGCCATTGTGGATACCAACTGCGATCCCACCGATATTGACTATATCATTCCGGGCAATGACGATGCGATTCGCGCCATTAAACTGTTTTCTTCCAAGTTTGCCGACGCCGTTATCGAAGGAAAGAAAAAATTCGAAGAAAAGCTGGTGGCTGAATCCAATAAGGACGCAGGTGTCCAGGAAACCAAAGGCGACGAGTCCGATATACCCGAAAGCGTCGAAATGGAAGCCGCTCCCAAAGCATAGGCAGGTCGAATTAGTTTAATAGATGAAAAAAATTTAGGGCTTGGAACCCAGGAGGATAAGATAGTGGAAATCACGTCAACAATGGTTAAAGAATTACGAACGAAAACAGGCGCGGGCATGATGGATTGCAAAGAGGCGCTGACAGCGGTCAACGGCGATCTGGAACAGGCGATTGATTATTTAAGAAAAAAGGGTCTTTCCGCGGCGACGAAACGCTCGTCAAAAGCGGCTAAGGATGGAACGGTTGCCTCCTACATTCATATGGGCGGCAAGATCGGCGTCATGGTTGAAATCAACTGTGAGACCGATTTCGTAGCCAAAACCGATGATTTTCAGACGATGGCCAGAGATATCGCCATGCATATCGCTGCTTCAAATCCGACCTACGTGCGTCCGGAAGAAATTCCCGAGGGCGCCATGGAAAGAGAAAAGGAAATCTATCGCAGCCAGCTTCGCGAGGAAAAGAAACCCGAAAAGATCTGGGATAAGATTATTGAAGGCAAGCTCAAAAAGTATTACGAAGATGTGTGTCTGGTTGAGCAGAAGTTCGTTAAAAATCAGGATATTTCCATAGGAACGCTCATCAGCAATATGATCGCCAAAACCGGTGAAAATATTGTGATCCGACGTTTTGCCCGTTTCCAGCTGGGCGAGGAAATCAAGGCATAATGGGCGAAAAGAATAAGGTCGTTTATAAAAGAATTCTTTTAAAGCTCAGCGGTGAGGCGCTTCTGGGAAAGCAGTCCACAGGGGTGGACCCGGAGGTTGCCAATTTTATTGCCGGCGAAATCAAGTCCCTTTCAGCCCTTAAGGTTCAGATTGGGATTGTGATCGGAGGCGGCAATATTTTCCGCGGCATTGAGGCCAGCGCCAAGGGCATGGATCGAACCACGGCCGATTACATGGGTATGCTGGCCACCGTCATCAACTCTCTGGCGCTGCAAAGTGCGCTGGAGGCGCGTGGCTTGCCGACGCGTGTCCAGTCCTCGATCTCCATGCGCCAGGTGGCCGAGCCGTTCATTCAGCGCAAAGCCCTTCGCCATCTGGAAAAAGGAAGAATTGTCATTTTTGCCGGCGGCACGGGCAACCCCTATTTTTCCACCGACACGGCGGCTGCACTTCGCGCCAACGAAATCTCTGCGGACGTCATCATGAAAGCCACGAAGGTGGATGGCGTTTACAATGCCGATCCGGTGAAAGACAAAGCCGCCGTGATGTATCAAAAGATCAGCTACACGGACGTTTTAACGAAAAACCTCAAAGTCATGGATGCCACCGCGATTGCGCTTTGCCGGGACAATGCCTTGCCGATCGTGGTGTTTAACATGCAGAAGAAGGGAAACATTCGGGGCGTTATTTGCGGTAAAAAAATTGGAACCTACGTAGGAGAAGAATGATGAAAGAGCAGATTTTTTCAAAGTTCAAAGACGCGATGGAAAAGACGATAGTTTCTCTGGAAAAATCATTTAGCAGAGTTCGAACCGGCCGGGCGTCGGCGTCGCTGCTGGATGGCATCAAGGTGGACTATTATGGCACGCTCACACCGATTGCGCAGATGGCCACCGTTTCCGTTCCGGAGAGCCGCATGATTGTCATCTCCCCGTGGGATGCGACGGCGATTGCCGGTATTGAAAAAGCCATCCAGAAATCCGATCTGGGGCTTATGCCGTCCACCGATGGCAAGGTGATCCGCCTGTCCATTCCGCAGCTTACCGAGGAGCGGCGCAAAGAACTGGTGAAAGTCGTAAAGAAAATGGCGGAAGAGTGCAAAGTCAAACTGCGCAACGAACGCCGCGACGCCAACGAAGCTCTGAAAGATTTAAAGAAAAACAACAATATGTCTGAAGATGAGCTGCACGCCGCTCAAGATGAAGTGCAGAAACTCACAGACACCTATATTGACAAAACCGACAAGGTGCTGGCCATCAAAGAAAAAGAAATCATGGAGATTTAACGGGTCTTAACCATCCGTTTTGAAATGGGGAGTCCAAGGCTCCCCATTTTTTTTGGGGGCATATTGAAATTGAAAACAGCGGGGCTCTCTGTTATACAAAACGATCTTTTGTGGAGTTTGGGATGGTGAAGATCGATTGTCATAAATTGCCGCGGCACATCGCCATTATCATGGACGGCAACGGCCGCTGGGCAAAACAGCACGCTCTGGGGCGAATCCGCGGCCATCGAAAAGGCGCGCAAGCCGTCAGCAATACGGTGGAAGCCTGCCGTGAAATCGGCATTGGTTATCTGACGCTGTTTGCTTTTTCTTCTGAAAACTGGGGCAGACCCGCCGAAGAAGTCGATGCGCTCATGCAGCTTCTGGATGATTATCTGGATAAAGAAGCCCCGCGGCTGCAAAAGCAGGAAATAAGGCTTTCCACCATCGGAGACATTGGCCGTCTAACGGGGCCGGTCCGGGAAAAGCTGCAAAGCGTTAAGGGGCTGACCCGGAATAATACCAAAATGGTTTTGACGCTGGCGCTGAGCTACGGCAGCCGCGATGAAATGATTTCAGCCGTTAAAGCGGTAGCAAACGACATACGGGAAGGCAAGCTTCAACCCGAACAGATCGACAAGGATATGTTTTCCCGCTATTTATACACGTCCGATTTGCCCGATCCGGATTTGCTCATCCGGACCAGCGGCGAATACCGCATCAGCAACTTCCTTTTGTGGCAGCTGGCCTATACGGAGATGTATTTCACGGATATCCTGTGGCCTGATTTCGGCAAAGAGGAGATTTTAAAGGCCATTGCTGTCTATTCGTCCCGTGAGCGGCGTTTCGGATTAATCAGCGAGCAGATTCAGGACGAATAAAACAAGGCGCAAGATGGCAACTCAAAATTCAAATCTGCAAAGATGGCTGACCGGCATTGTCCTGGCCGCTATTTTGCTGCTGGTGATCTTCCTTGCGCCGCCTGTCGTGCTGGCCATCGTCATTACCCTGGCCATCCTGGTGGGCGTGTGGGAATACAACGGCATTGTTTTCGGCGACGGATTTTATAAAGAAAAAATTGAAAGCATGGTATTTGCCGTTCTCATCCCGGCAGCCGTCTATCTCGGTGATCATCAGCTTGTGCTTGCGCTCTTTGCGTTTATGGTCATGACGGTATTTATCGTGTTTTTATGGCGGGTGTCCGAGGACAGTTTCGACGTATCATCCGTGGCTAAAGTGATTTTCGGCATGCTCTATATTCCGTATCTCACGTCTCATTTTATTTTGTTAAGGGGTCTGGAAAACGGCATCGCCTGGATTATGCTGGTCTTGGTGATCGCCATTATTGGCGATACCGCAGCGCTTTACACCGGGAAGGCGCTGGGCAGGCGCAAGTTGCTCCCCTCCGTCAGCCCTGGCAAAACCGTGGAAGGAACGATCGGGCTTATGGCGGGTGCGACAATTTCCGCCTGCGTGCTTGGTTACTTTTTTCTGCCTGAATACGCTTTTCTTCATTTTCTTATTCTTGGAATTATCGGCGGCGTCATTGGCCAGTTGGGTGATCTTTGCGAGTCGGCCATTAAGCGCAATTACGGCCGCAAGGATGCCAGTTCTCTCTTGCCCGGTCACGGGGGACTGATGGACCGGCTCGACAGTTTGATCTTTATTGCCCCCTTTGTTTATTACTACAAACTCTTTGTGATGGGCTGATGAAGAAAATTACTCTTTTAGGATCCACCGGGTCCATTGGTGTGAGCGCCCTGGATGTGATCGCATCCAACCCGAAAAAGTTCAAGGCCGTGGCGCTGGCGGCGGGTGGCAATGTCGAGGTTCTGGCGGGGCAGATTCGACAGTTCCGGCCGAAACTCGTCTCCGTTCGCTCCCGGGCGGACGCGCAAAAATTGCGCGATTTGATCGGTTCTATTAAAGTCCGGATTCTTTATGATTCGGCAGGGCTTGAAGAACTTGCCGCCTTTGAGGATGCCGATATGGTTTTATCCGCCATTTCCGGGGCGGCGGGTCTGATGCCGACGCTGTCCGCCATTGAGGCGGGAAAGGACATTGCGCTGGCCAACAAGGAAACGCTGGTCATGGCGGGATCGATCGTCACCAGGCGTGCGGCGCGCAAAAAGGTCAGGCTCCTACCAGTGGACAGCGAGCACAGCGCGATTTTCCAGTGTCTGGCCGGTCAAAAACGAGAGGCATTGAAGCGCATTGTGCTTACGGCCTCGGGCGGACCCTTCTGGTCTTTTTCCGTGTCGGATTTGAAGAAAGTCACATTGGAGCAGGCGCTGAAACATCCGCGCTGGACGATGGGCCGCAAAATTACAATTGATTCAGCCTCCCTCATGAACAAGGGGCTGGAGATCATTGAGGCAAAATGGTTATTTGATCTGGACATTTCGCGTATTGATGTATTAATTCACCCGCAGAGCATCGTGCATTCGCTCATTGAAATGATCGACGGGGCGATGATCGCGCAACTGGGGATCGCAGATATGCGCATTCCGATTGCCTATGCGCTGACGTATCCGGACCGGATGGTCAACCCACTGCCTGCTCTGGACCTGGCGGGGGCGGGACGGCTGGATTTTTATCCGCCCGACATGAAGAAATTCCCCTGTCTTGCGCTGGCCTGTGAGGCGGGGCGCCTCGGGGGGACGGCGCCGGCCGTGTTAAATGCGGCCAATGAAGAGGCGGTTGGCGCCTTTTTGCAAAAGAAAATAAGGTTTTGCGATTTGCCGATCGTCATTGAAAAAGTGATGGGCAAACATGCCGTCATAAACAACCCGTCGCTTTCTGCGCTTGTGGCGGCGGACGGAGAGGCCAGACGGGAAGCGGTGCAATGGATTTCAACACACATGAGAGGATAAACTATTGGTTACGTTAATATCATTTGTCGTTTTGCTGGGAATATTGATTTTTGTGCATGAATTCGGGCATTTTATCGTCGCGCGCTTAAGCGGCGTCGGTGTGCTGAAATTCTCGCTGGGCTTTGGCCCGAAAATCTTCGGGAAGAAAATCGGTGAAACGGAATATGTGCTGTCCTGGATTCCGCTGGGCGGATATGTGAAGCTTTTGGGCGAAGCGGGCGGAGAGGAACTCCCCCCCGAAGATGAAAAACGCTCATTTTACAAACAACCAACATGGAAGAAGCTGATCATTGTGCTGGCCGGGCCGGTTTTTAACTTTTTACTGGCGATTGTCATTTTTGCGATTGTCTTCATGTATGGGATACCCAATCTTTCCACAGTGATCGGTTCGATGCCGGCTGATTCGGTGGCAAGACAGGCCGGGATCATGACCGGCGACAGGATATTATCCATCGACGGGACGAAGGTTCGTTTTTTTGATGAGCTGGATTCGGTGATTCAAGACTCCAACGGGCGGGAACTCAAAGTTGTCGTTCAGCGTGGTTCGGAAGAAAAAACCTTAACCGTTAAACCCATATTATCGAACGTTAAAAATATTTTCGGAGGAGAAGAACCCGCCTATCTCATCGGGATTACCCCGGCAAACTATATCCTGCCGATTGTCGGTGAACTGATGGGCGATTCGGCGGCCAAAGCTGCCGGCGTTTTGACCGGCGACAAGATTCTTTCAATAAACGGTCAGAAAATTAATTACTGGGACGAGATCAGGCCCGTCATTTCAGAATCAAAGGGCAATGACGTCACTTTGGCCATTCAGCGCGGCAATGATGAAAAAACGCTTGTTGTAAAGCCGAAACTATCGAAAATGAAAAATGCGCTGGGGCAGGAAGAATCTTACTATTTAATCGGCATATCCCCCGCCGGTAACATTCATGCGGTAGTAGGGGAGATGATGGCGGATGCGCCTGCGGCGAAAGCGGGTATTTTGTCCGGTGATGCCATCGTGTCTATCAACGATAAGAAGATAAACTCATGGAATGAAATTCAGACCGTTGCATCGGAATTGAAACCTCAGGAATGGAAAATTACCGTGCAACGCGGAGACGAACAAAAGACCTTCACGGTCGTTGCACAGTCAGCCGGAGATTCAACGCTTTCGGGCAAAGAGGCGAAAAAAGCATTCCTGGGCATGACGCCTTCAACCAACGAGGTGATTCAACGAAAAAATCCCTTCAATGCCGTTTGGTCCGGGGTGGACAAGACCTGGGAGTTGAGCAAACTGACGGTTATCGCCGTTGTAAAAATGATCGAAGGCGCCATATCGCCCCGGACGCTGGGTGGGC
>CAZSQS010000030.1:0-38251 GCA_964608995.1 uncultured Smithella sp.
CATCGTTGTTGGCGGAAATGGTGCCGACCTGGGCGATTTCTTTCTGATCTTTGGTAGGCTTGCTCATCTTGCGGAGTTCTTTCACGACAACTTCGACAGCCTTGTCGATGCCACGTTTGACGTCCATCGGATTCGAGCCTGCCGTAACGGCTTTCACGCCTTCACGGTAAATGGCCTGGGCTAAAATGGTAGCGGTGGTAGTGCCGTCGCCTGCCACGTCGCTGGTTTTACTGGCGACTTCCTTCACCATCTGTGCGCCCATATTTTCGAATTTATCTTCCAATTCAATTTCTTTGGCTACGGTGACGCCGTCTTTAGTAACGGTGGGTGAACCGAAGCTCTTATCGATAATAACGTTGCGGCCTTTCGGACCGAGGGTTACTTTTACAGCGTCGGCCAGGGTGTTGACGCCCTTCAAAACCGATCTTCTTGCTTCTTCATCGTACAGAAGTACTTTTGCTCCCATTGTATATATTCCTCCTTAATAATTTCTTATTTTTCAATGACGCCCAGAATGTCGTCTTCTCTCATGATCAGGTATTCTTCGCCTTCAATTTTAACTTCCGTTCCGCCGTATTTGCTGAAAAGAACCTTGTCGCCTACTTTTACATCCAGGGGAATGAGTTTGCCGTCGTCGGCCACTTTGCCCTTGCCCACAGCTACTATCTTGCCTTCGATGGGTTTTTCCTTGGCTGTGTCGGGAATGATGATGCCTCCCTTGGTTTTGGTTTCTTCCTCCAGGCGCTTCACAATGATTCTATCCTGTAAAGGTCTAATTTTCATACTGTTTCTTCTCCTTTCTTCTTTTTATGTCGATTAGTGAAATGCTATCAAAGCGGCGCTATTTTATGCATGAATTCACCTGTGTCAAGGTTTGGATAAAATTATTTGGATTTTTTTCAGAAAAGATTTTCGAGGAGTTCTTTAAGGGATCCGATAGCGCAGATTTCCATCTTTTCTTTTTGAGGCAGTAAAAGTGATCCGGTTTTCGGCAAAACGATACGGGCAAATCCCATGCGGCCGGCTTCCCTGATGCGCGCCTCCATCTGGGAGACAGCCCTCACCTCGCCGGTCAACCCCACCTCTCCTAAAACCACCGTACTGGAATCGACCGGCCGGTCCAGATAGCTCGACGCCATCGCAGAGACAATGCCCAGATCAACAGCCGGTTCGTCCACCCGGATGCCGCCTGCCACATTAATAAATATATCCGAACCGGCCAGATGCAGGCCGCAGATTTTATCCAGCACGGCCACCAGCAGCGAGACCCGATTGGAATCCACGCCAATGGCTGTGCGTCGAGGCATGCCTAAATTGGAAGGACTGACCAGCGCCTGAATTTCAATCAGAATCGGCCGTGTGCCCTCCAGGCTTGTGACCACCACCGAGCCGGGCGCGTTTTTGGGGCGCTCAGCCAGGAAGAAGGCGGACGGGTTGGGCACTTCCATAAGCCCCCGGTCGCGCATTTCGAACACGCCGATTTCATGCGTCGGCCCGAAACGATTTTTGATGCCGCGAATAATCCGGTAGGCGTGTCCGGAATCCCCTTCGAAATACAGCACCGTGTCCACCATATGCTCTAGCACTTTGGGGCCGGCAATCGAACCATCTTTCGTCACATGACCGATCAGAAACAGGGGAATCGCGTTTTTCTTGGCCGTCAGGATCAGACGCGACGATGCCTCGCGCACCTGACCGACCGAGCCGGGGGCGGACATCAATTCAGCGGCGTAAACCGTCTGGATCGAATCGACGACGACTATATCCGGCTTCATTTTTTTGATCTGTTCGAGAATTTTTTCAAGCGACACTTCGATGAGCAGGAAAAGATTCCTGGCCGCAGCGCCGATCCGGTCACTGCGAAGCTTGATCTGGCTGGCCGACTCTTCACCTGAAATATAAAGAACCTTGAGACCGCCTTCGGCCAGATTTTTCATGACCTGGAGCATCAGCGTGGATTTACCGATACCGGGTTCGCCGCCAATCAAAATGGCGGAGCCCGCCACAATGCCGCCGCCCAGCACCCGGTCGATTTCGGTCATGCCCGTCAGGATGCGCGCGCCTTCTTCCCCCGGCACTTCGTCAATCGGCAGGGGCTGGCCATCGAAGAACAAATCGGGCCGCCCGGCCGAATCCGGCGAAGTGATCTGTTCCTCCACAAAACTGTTCCACCCATTGCACGACGGGCACTTGCCCAGCCACTTGGGCGAGCTATACCCGCAATGCTGACAGACAAAACTGGTCTTACTCTTTTTCAAAGGCATGGTCTTTCGGTTTTCAGTTGAGCGTCTTATTATTCACCAGCCGCGTATGCGGCGGCGTACCCATCACCGGCAGGTCGATAAACTTCAGAAACGCGGGTTGAAACCGCTGAAAATATTCATACCCCAGGCCGGGATCCGAGGTGGGCAGCTCCAGCGTCAGCGTAAAAATATTGCGTTCATTGCCCGCGTAATTTCCCAGTGATCCGGGATAATAACCAAACTTTTTAATGGGATGATTGGCCGCCCGGGCGACATTGATCATCCATTGCTCGAAGGAATCCAGATCCGCCGACGGCCCGTCGTAATCAAAGAAGTTGAGCGGCGAATGAACGCTCAGAATTTTTTGCGGCTTGAAGCGGTTGATCAACGCGATCTGGAAAAGGGTTTCCTGTTCAGAGGCGGACCGGGGCCCCGGGTAGTAACGCATGTTTGCCCCGGTTTTGGTTCGCCAGTGGCGATGCGCGTCGCGACGCCACTGCTTTGTGGGGAAATTGCGATTGATATCCACGCCCCGGGCGTTGACCCGCGAGGGCCGGGCAGCCAGATACCCGTCGGGATTGACCACGGGCGCAATGACAATGCAGCGGTCTTTTACAATGCCGGGATGCTCCGCGACATAGTGCGCCAGCTTGAACATCAGATAAACCGTAGGTAATTCGTCGCCGTGCACACCGCCCATAAATAAAACACAGCCTTCAGAGGCCTCGCCGAAGTGGACAAACATCAGCGGGGTATTTTTTCTTGTTGTCCGGTGATGCTCCCAGGGAATCTTTTCAGGATCGATATCCTTCCAGCCATAGCGCTGATTTTGCCGGTTTAACAAAGCGATGAATTCAAGCAGTTTTGGGTCCATGGGATTCCCGGAAAGCACCGCTTCATTTTTTTTCTCAGTCGATAACGATTCGGGTGCTTTCTCGGGGTGCAGGATTTCTTCTGCCGTTTCCAATTCACCCTCTTGTGGCGTTGCGGCCGGATGAACACACCGAAATAAAACGACCGCCAGCAAGGCCACGGCAATCATTCCCACTAAAAACAGACCGGGGCGACCCATTCTCTCATTTATTTTTTTCAGGAAACGCATCCCTGCCTACTCCTTTGCGTGATCGCTGAATTTGTCTTTTTTGGCCGCCAAAATGGTCCGCAGTCTTCTTCGGGCCTCATCTTTTCCTAAAATGGCAAAAACCCGGTCAAGTTCCGGACCGGACGTCCGCCCGGTCAGCGCTGCCCGGACAGGCAGAAACAACGCTTTACCTTTAGCGCCCGTCGCCGTTTTGACAAACCCAATGGCGCGGAGATATATCTGAGGCGCCTCGGCGCCTTGATCTTCGGCCAGCGCCTGAGCAAAAGCCTCCACAACCGAAGCGGCCCCCGGCGCATCCAATATCTGCCGGGCCTCGGGGCTGAGGGTCATCGGATCATCAAGAAACACACCCAGGTGGCCACCGATGTCCGCAAGGGTGACAATATCGGTTTTTACGGTTTCGATCATGCCCTGCAGGCGTTCGGGCGCGATAGACTCTGGCAGATAACCCGCCTGACGCACAAAGGGCTCCAATCGCATCATCAGTTCATTCGTATTCATATTTCGGATGTACAAGGCGTTGAGCCAGCGAAGTTTGTCTTCATCAAAAACCGCGCCGCTTTTCGAGGCCCGCTCCAGCAAGAAGGCTTCGATCATGTCGGTTTTCGACAACACCTCTTTGGCATCGGCAAATGAACTTCCCAAAAGGCCCAGATAGTTGATGAGCGCCTCGGGCAGAAATCCCTGTCTGCGGAATTCCCCCACAGAAACGGAACCGTGGCGTTTACTGAGTTTGGCATGATCCCTGCCCAGAATCAGACAATGGTGGGCAAATCGCGGAGGTTCGTAACCAAACGCCTGATAGAGCATGATCTGCAAGGCCGTATTGGAGAGATGATCCTCCCCGCGAATCACATGGCTGATCGCCATGAGATGGTCGTCAATGACGACGGCAAAGTTGTAGGCGGGCATGCCGTTGGAGCGAACGATGATGAAATCGCCGAACGCTTCGCCGTCGAATTTCATCGGTCCCCGGATGAGGTCAGTAAATTCAATGGCGGCATCCGGCGTCTTGAAGCGCCAGGACGGTTTTCTTCCCTGGGCGGCAAGCTCGTCACGGCGGGAAGGAGTGAGGTTGCGGCATTTGCCCATGTAGCGCGGCATGCGCTTGGATAAAATCAGCGTCTGGCGCTCCTCTTCGAGCTCTTCGGCCGTGCAGTAGCAGGGATAGACCGCCCCCGCGCTGATCAACCGTTGCAGATGTTCGGCATAGAGATTCAGACGCTCGCTTTGTTTATAGGGACCGTACGCGCCGCCTTTTTCCGGCCCTTCGTCCCAGTCGAGCCCCAGCCACTTCAAATCGTTGAGCAGACTGCTTTGATAGGCGACATCGCTGCGGGATTCATCCGTATCTTCGATGCGCAAAATCATATCTCCGCCGCTTGCACGAGCAAACAGCCAGTTGAACAGTGCCGTGCGCGCATTGCCCACATGCAACTCTCCGGTAGGCGAGGGGGCAAACCGGACGCGAGGTTTATCGGTCATGAGGAATCCTTTCTATACCGCTGGCCACGGCCATCACGGCGATGCCTTCTTCGCGACCAATAAAGCCCATGCCTTCATTGGTCTTGGCCTTGATGTTGACGGCGCTTGCGGCAATATTGAGTGCACGGGCGATCTTTTCCGCCATGTTGGCGGCATGGGGAGCAATCTTCGGCCGCTCCAGAATCACTGTCACGTCGATTTGATTGACGCTCACACCCCTGTCGCTGATAATGTCCCGAACGCGCTCCAGAAGGACAAGGCTCGAGATGTTCTTATAGGCCGGGTCCGTATCCGGAAAGTGCCGGCCGATATCCCCTGAGCCCGCCATGCCCAGAAGGGCGTCGCAAACGGCGTGCGTGAGCGCATCCGCGTCGGAGTGCCCCGCAAGCCCGCGTTCAAACGGGATATCAACCCCGCCCAGGATCAATTTTCGATCCGGTGCGAAGCGGTGGCTGTCGTAGCCCATGCCCACTTTTGCGCTTTTTTGCTCCGTCATACGATCTCCCAGAAACGCCTCCGCCCAGACCAGATCCTCCGGCGTCGTTATTTTGATATTTTCATAGGAGCCTGCCACCATCTCGACATCCGCGCCGATGCGCTCCAGAAGCGAAGCGTCATCAGTCCCGGTATAACCCTCTTGGGTTGCGGCCTCAAAGGCTTTGCAAAACAGATCATACCGAAAGGCCTGTGGTGTCTGCGCCTGCCAGATGCGCTGCCGCGGCAGTGTTTCGGCGACAAGATTCTCCTGCCGGGTCTGTTTGATCGTGTCTTTGGCCATAACACCTGCAACTGCCGCGCCCCGGCGCCTTGCCGCTTCCACGACGCGCGAAATCATTTCTTCCGTCACGAATGGCCGCACGCCATCGGAGACGATGATCAGATCGCACGGTTCGGTGATCGCGCCAAGACCATGTCCAACGGAATCCTGACGCTGTGCCCCCCCCGCGATCACGTGAGAAATTTTACGAAAACCGTAGGCGTTGACGATCGACTTCTGAACAAACAACACATCTTCCTGCGGCACCACCAGAATAATTTCGTCAACAACGTCGGAGCGTTCAAAGACGGACAGCGCATACACCAGCAAGGGTTTGCCCCGCAACATCAGATACTGCTTGGCTTTCGGGGCGCCCAGTCTTTTGCCTGATCCGCCGGCGGGAATGATGGCTGCTGTTTTCATCACAATCACAAAAAAAGCCCGGAAACTGTTTTCCCGGGCTTAATGGCCAGAGCTATATCTTTCCGGCTTGAAAAATCGAAACTTAATTATTATTTCTCTTCTCGGCGGCTTCTTTCAATTCTGTAAAAATCATTCTGCCGGCTGTGGTCTGCAGCACACTGGTGACCACCACCTCTACCGTTGAATTGATCAGTTTTTGTGCGCTATCGACAATGATCATGGTGCCGTCATCGAGATACCCCACGCCCTGGCCCTGCTCTTTGCCTTCGCGGATGATTTTGACGACCATCGGCTCGCCCGGCAATACGACCGGTTTCATCGCGTTGGCCAGCTCATTGACATTGAGCACGCGAACGCCCTGCAGTTCCGCCACTTTATTGAGATTGTAATCATTGGTCAGAAGCTTGGCGTTCATTTTCTGGGAAAGCGCCACCAGCTTGCTGTCCACCCCTTTGATTTTGGGGAAATCCTGTTCAACAATCTCAATGGTGATGGATGAACTCTTTTGCATCCGGTTTAAGACATCCAGGCCACGTCTGCCGCGCGAACGTTTCATCGAGTCGGAAGAATCGGCGATAAATTGCAGTTCATTGAGCACGAAACGGGGAACGATCAAGGCGCCGTCCAGGAATCCCGCGTCACAAATATCGGCTATTCTCCCGTCGATAATCACGCTGGTATCCAGCAGACGATGATTGGCGCACGTCGGTTCTTCTTCTGTCCCGCGTAAATTGAACTCCTCCACCTTCTTCGACCCGAGGACAAGACCGAGATACCCCAGTATCCCCGTCATCAGCAGGTAAATCCAGGGCACAAGCTGGTTTTGCGTAATCTTGATGACCATATTCAAGCCAAACCCAAGGATCAGCGCAATCAATAAACCGATCACCATGCCGATCACACCGCCTGCAATCGTTCTCAGGGACAGCTTGCGAATATCTTTCTCGACGCGAATGACCAGAAGCGCAACGACCAAACCTATAATAAAGCCGATAATTGCCTGAAACACTGCATAAGCGCTTGTCGCCGCCATCAAGTAAAACGCGATAAAATAGCCACTGATCGAACAGGCTAAAACCAATAAAGCTCTAACGATCAACCGCTTCACCTCCTTTCATAAAAATTAAGATCTATCTTTGATCATGGAATTGTCAAAGAGCATTCACGCCCCGTAATCCCCGAGGCTATTGCACGGTAAAAATCATCTGCAAGTCGCGTTCAACTTTGGCTTCCTGAGCGTTTGTGGCGACGGAGATCTCCTTGACCAGAAGATTTTTAGCGGTATCCATCATCTTGCGTTCGCCGAAGGATAAATTCTTATCGCTTTTTAAAATAAACAAATCACGCAGCACACTGGCAATTTCAAAAACAGACCCGGTTTTAATCTTTTCGAGATACTCCCGATAGCGTTTGTTCCAGGTTTGCTTGTCGATGGTCACGTCCTTGTTGCGTAAGATCTCATAAACTTTAGGGATTTCCTTTTCCATAATGACTTCGCGAAGCCCCACGGCTTTCGCCGACGACGTGGGAATCATGATTTTCATGCCGTTGCCCATGATTTTCATCACGTAAAAAGGCTGCTTTTTCCCCATAACTTCCCTATTTTCAATAGCTTCAATGACACCAACGCCCTGCGCCGGATACACTGCCAAGTCACCTACTTTAAACATGTTGCACTCCCTGCCTTTCTATAATAGCGGACAAGATTAACATATTGTCGTGATTTAGTCAATGATTAATGCAATTTACTGATAATGTTCGAAAAATGCAAAAAGGGTTCGCCTGGGGATCAGGGCAGATAGGACAGGGGATTTTGTGCCTTCCCCCGCAATCGAATTTCAAAATTGATGAAGCTGGCGCCAGTTTTATCCGTTCCGGCCACAGCAATTCCCTCCCCTTTTTTAACGCTTTGACCCGATTCAGCCAGCCTTTTTCCTAGAGACGCATAAACTGTTGCATAACCATTGGCGTGGCGAACAATGATGGTTTGACCAAAATCCTTGAGATTTGCAGAAAAGATGACCTCTCCGGCAGCTGCCGCCCGAATTTTCGCGCCTTTCGGACAACCGATTTTAATCCAGTTATGAAAAGTTTTATTGGGCTGCGTGCCGAAATGTGTTTTTACGGTTCCTCTGACCGGCCAGATAAACATGTTTTTTGAGAGGGCTGCCTCATTGGGTTTTTTGCCGGGCGGGGGCAGGTTGTCTTTGAGGGGCGGATGATTTTCAGGTTTTATCTCAACCGTTGGCGGGGGCACAACCGGCGTTTCGGGTGCTGGAGGCCGTAGAACCGGCGGCTCAATCAATTCCTTTGGCTTTTTAACAGGAATAACCGGTTTTGTTTGCCGTTCCACCGGAATATCTTTGGTCTCTGGAAGAACGGACACAACACTCCCGCCACGAGCGGAATCCATAACATCTTCAATAACCTGTTTAGCCTCGGGAATAAATATCGCATCGCCTGGCCGAATTCTGGAGACGTCTTTAAGGTGGTTGACTTTCGCCAGATGCTCCAGGCTGATGCCATAGGCCCGGGCAATGCTGTAGGCTGTTTCGCCTTTTTTAACGAGATGATAAATTCCTGTGGGCTGGCTTTTTTGCTCCTGTGTCCCGCCGCAGGAAACAATCAACACCATCAGCGCCAGCAGGATGACCCAATGAAGACTCCGTTTCAGGCGGACATCATGAACCCCCTTGAAAACGAATTTATCTGGCCGTCTTATTCCTTCCATCCACCCTCTCCGATCAGACTGACAAAGCGGCACCCCCCCAGGTCTTCCTTTTTAATCTCCTGAGGATTGTCGGCTGAGCGGGTCAATTTGCAGAGCGTCTGAATATCACGGCTGCCCACGGGAACAACCAGCCTGCCGCCCGGCGCCAATTGGTCAATCAGAAATTGCGGAATGGCCGGCGCACCGGCCGTCGTGATGATGGCATCAAAAGGCGCTTCTTCCTTCCATCCATAAGATCCGTCGCCCACGCGGATCGCGACATTATAACAGCCCAGCTGATCGAGCAATTTTCTTGCCCGGCTTGCCAGAATGGCGACGCGCTCGATTGAAAAGACATGCTCCGCCAGTTGCGCTAAAATGGCGCTTTGGTAGCCGGATCCTGTTCCAATTTCCAATACGCGCTCCCGACCCTTCAATTCCAGGGCCTGTGTCATCAAGGCAACAATATAAGGCTGCGATATGGTTTGTTTTTCGCCAATCGGCAGAGGGTTGTCACTGTAGGCCTGACCGAGAAGTCCCACATCCACGAAAAGATGGCGTGGAACGTTCTCCATCACCTGGAGCACGCGGGGATCGCTGATCCGGCGGGCGCGGATCTGGGTTTCGACCATCCGGAGGCGCTGCTTTTGGTATCGGTCCATCAAAAGGCCTGTAACTTCTTCTTTTTGGGCGGGATTGCATACATCTGCTTAACCGTTTCATGACGACGCAGTCCCATCGCTTCACGCGTCACAATAAGATAATAATATTTAATTTCCGCCGCAGCACAGGCATCGTTGAATGCCTCGATGCGCTCATTGATCGCCTCATAAAGCGACCGGTCCTGACTGGCAGGGCCACCCGTCTTTGCGTGGGAACAACGCTGTCCGAGAATTTCCATTAGCGCCCGGATCTCCCGATCGATTTTTTCCAGCGCCGCCAGAGCGTCTTCAACGGCAAATCCGGCCCGGCCTAAAACAGCGGCCCGTTCGCGCATGATTTCGTCAAACAATATTTCCTGCGAATCGTTTTTTCTGGCCAAAACCGGCTGCTGCATGGTTCAATCCCCGTTTTTTACTTATCGGCCTCTACCATTTAAGTTTTTAATTTTCAAGTCATAATGGCCTTAACCCCCGCTACAGACGCAATCTTTTCGCTTTACAGTTCCTGATTATTCCGTTAAATATTAATCAACGATTACTGCAAATGGAAAACTGGTGTTTCTCATGCGCCCCGACCCTAATCCCTCCATGTCCGAAGCCATCCGCCATGCCTATACCCAGGGACAAGAAGACGAAACCCTGACACCGCTGGTTTGCGTTGACGGGAATCATACCCCCTTAGGCAGAATTGCCGAAGGCGACAGTGTGATTTTTTATAATATCCGCGGGGAGCGCGAAATCGAGCTGACCCAAAGCCTCACTAAAGCCGACTTTACCGAGTTTCCCGTCAAAAATCTCCATCTCCATTTTGCCACTATGATTGAGTATTCCCGCGACCTGAATGTGCACGTCGCTTTTCCGCCCGAAGGCGTCTTGACCGATACGTTAAGCGATGTCATCGCTTCGCACGGCCTTTCTCAGACCAAGATCACGGAAGCGGAAAAAGCCGTTCATGTGGGCTTTTTTTTCAACGGCAAAAAAAACGACCTGCTGCCCAACGAAGAAAGGATCGTTATTCCGACGCGCAAGGACGTTAAACTCTTTGACGAAGCGCCGGAGATGTCCATCGGGCAGATCACACAAACCGCCATCGATAAAATACACGACCCCACCCGCCATTTCATCGTCGTGAATTTTCCCAATGTGGATGTCGTGGGCCACATCGAAAACGAATCCGCCGTCATCCGCGCCGTTGAGGCGGTGGACCGGCAGGCGGGAATGCTGATTGATGAGGCCCTGAAAGAAAAGGTTGCCGTCGTCGTTACAGCCGATCACGGCACGGTCGAAAAATGGCTCTATCCCGACGGAGGCGTGGACACAGGGCATACGGACAGCCCCGTTCCCTTCATCGGTCTTTTCCCGGGTCAGCCCCTGTCGTTAAAACCCGAGGGGGCGCTGACGGATATTGCACCGACCATTCTGGAACTTCTGGGCCTGCCGGTTCCCGCCGCCATGACAGGAACGTCTCTCTTGTCCGGCAACAAAGCCCCACAGCCCTTTTCCCGTCTGACTTTGATCATTCTTGACGGCTGGGGTATCAGCGAGGCAGGCCGGTGCAACCTGATTGCGCGCGCGAACACGCCCGTCATGGACAAGCTGCAGGGCCAATATCCTTCGGCCCGGCTGACCGCATCCGGCCTGGCCGTGGGTTTGCCGCCCGGAACCGTAGGCAACTCTGAAGCAGGCCATCTGCACATCGGCGCGGGACGACGGATCGATTCCGACCGGGTGAAAATTGCCCAAGCCATTGCCAATGGCGATTTCTATCGCAATGACGCGTTTTTGCGCGTCATGAACGCCGCCAGGGAAGGCCACAAGGCATTGCACCTGATGGGGATTGTCTCTTTTTTCAGCTCGCACGGCTCGATTGATCACCTGTTTGCCCTGATGGACATGGCCGCCCGGCAGGGCATCGAAAAACTTTTTCTTCATGCCATGCTGGGACGCCGCGGCGAAAAGGCCGAAAGCGGCGTGCACTATATCGCGCAGGTGGAAGACAAATGCCGTAAACTGGCGCTTGGACGGGTCGTCTCCGTCATTGGCCGTTACTGGTCGATGGATCGCGAAGAAAACTGGGATCGTATCGAGAAAACTTACCGGATGCTGATTCACGGGGAGGGAACGCCAATCCCCCAGGAGCCATGAGCATGCAGGTACGCATGAACCAAACCCTCCTCGAGCTGGTTTGCGGCGACATCACGAAAGAGACAACCGATGCCATCGTCAATGCCGCCAACAGTCAACTGGCGGGCGGCGCAGGCGTTGACGGCGCGATTCACCGAGCCGGCGGCCCCGCCATTATGGCCCAATGCCGGCAAATCGGCGGCTGTCCCACAGGCCAGGCCGTCATCACCACCGGCGGCAATCTTCAGGCCCGTTTCGTCATTCACACCGTCGGCCCCGTCTGGCATGGCGGCGCTCAAAATGAACCGCAGCTGCTCAAAGCAGCCTATCAAAACAGCCTGCAGCTGGCCGTAAAGAATGGCTTGCAAAGCATTGCTTTTCCGGCTATAAGCTGCGGCGTTTACGGCTATCCGGTTTCCGACGCCGCATCCATAGCGCTCAGCACCTGCATTGAATTCGCGCGACACTCCGCCTCTCTTACGCTGATTCGCCACGTTCTGTTTAATCAACGCATATTTGACATTTACACCCGGGAATTGCACAACATCGCATAGACAGACAACGCCTTGGGGCTATAATGGACAACAGGCCAACCACCGCAGAACTAGAAGAGAAAATCGCCGAGTTGACGGCGAAGGTTCAACAGCAAATCGGCATTGAAAACCAGTACCGCAATCTGGTGGATTCCACGAGCGACTCGTTGTATCTGGTCGATGCGGCCGGCCGCTATGTGTTCATGAACACCAACCACGCCAACCGCCTGCATCTGTCCAAGGCAAAAATCGGTACCCTCTTCTACAAGGATTTTCATTCCCCCGAACAAAACGAACGCTTCATCGCCAATGTCAAAACCGTCCTTGAAACAGGCATCTCCATTCATGACGAGCATCAGAGTCCGCGCGATGGCAGCTATTTTCTCAGAACATTCAGCCCGGTGCGTGACAGCGCCGATATCCGAAGAATTATAGCCGTTGCGGTCGTCTCCAAGGACATCACCGAAAGAAGAGCCATTGAAGAGGCGCTTCAGAAATCAGAAGTCAAATATCGCCAGCTCATCGAACATTCCAGCGAAGCCATTTTCATTATCACGGATGGAAAAATTAATTTTGCCAACAGCCGCACGGAAAATATTCTGGGCTATCCGATAGACGAGCTCCAGCGCATATCGTTTATCAATCTGATTATCCCCGAAGACCGTGAGATGGTATCCGAGCGGCAGAAAAATATCCTCTCGGGCGACGCCTCCGCTGTGAATTACAGCTTCCGGATCATCAATAAGGAGGGTTCAACCGTCTGGATGGAAGCCACTGGCGTCACCATTGTCTGGGAAGACGTCACGGCGACACTGAATTTCATGCGGGATATTACCCGTCAGAAGAAAACGGAAGCCAGGCTGCTGCAGGCGCAAAAAATGGAATCCATCGGAACACTGGCCGGCGGCATTGCGCATGACTTCAACAATCTGCTCATGGGCATTCAGGGGCACGCCTCACTGGCACTTTTAAAGCTTGATAAAAATGACCCCAACTATGAGCACGTCAAAACGATCGAGTCTCTGGTCATGAAAGGCGCCACCCTGACCAAACAACTGCTGGGATTTGCCCGTGGCGGTAAATACGAGGTTCGCCGGGTCGATTTGAACGCGCTGTTATCCAAGACTTCCAACCAGATCGGGCGAACCAAAAAAGACATCCGCATTCACCGGAATCTGGAGGACGCCCTGTGGCCGACGGACGTGGATCAAAAGCAGATCGAGCAGGTGCTGGTCAATCTGTTTGTCAATGCCTGGCAGGCCATGCCGGGAGGCGGCGAGCTCTACATCGCGACTAAAAACATCGTTTTAGAAGAAAACCGTTTCAAATCCTACAGCGGCAAAACCGGCCCCTATGTCAAAATCTCCATCACCGACACGGGCGTCGGCATGGACGAAAAAACACGGGAAAGAATTTTCGAGCCTTTTTTCACCACGCGCGAAATGGGACGTGGCACAGGACTCGGACTGGCCTCAGCCTATGGCATTATCAAAAACCATAACGGCTTCATCAATGTCTATTCAGAAAAGGGCCAGGGCACAACCTTCAACATTTACATTCCGGCAGCCATCAAACAAGACGCAAGGGGCCATTACACCACCACCGGGGATGAGGCAGAAGCTTCGTCCGGCACGGAAACAATTTTGCTTGTGGACGACGAAAGCGTGATTCTGAATGTGGCCGAAGACATGCTCAAATCGCTGGGCTATACCGTAATCACCGCCTCCGATGGCCCGACCGCACTCGACATTTACAAGGGCAAGCAAGATCAGATTGAGCTGGTCATTCTTGACATGGTCATGCCGGACATGGGCGGCGGTGAAGTTTTTGATCAGCTCAAAGAAATCAACCCGTCCGTCAAGGTTTTGCTCTCCAGTGGTTACAGCCTCAACGGTCAGGCCAGCCGGATTATCGACCGGGGATGCGATGGCTTCATTCAAAAACCATTTACAATCAATGATATCGCCAGACAACTGCGCGACATTCTCGATCGCGGGACCCAGCGTCCCAAACAAATAAACGCTGCGCAGCTCCCTCTGCCCATTTTTTAATCGGGGCTTGATCATCCGGCCAATTTATGCCACATCATTTTTTATGAGAAGAAGGAAGCATTCCACAAAACCACTGCCCATCGGCGACGTCCTTTCCACAGCCTTCCAAAAGAGGGGCATGGGTCCCCTGCTGCGCGACAATAAGCCCATCAAGTTATGGCCGCAGGCCGTAGGCCCGCAGATCGCCTCTCAAACCCAGCCGGATCGCCTGCATTCAGGCACGCTGTTTGTCCGGACCACCTCATCCGTATGGGTTCAGCAGTTGCACTTCATGAAAGAAGACATTGTTCAGAAAATCAATGACCTGATGGGAAAACCCGTTGTGCGGGATATTCATTTCACGGTCGGCTTCACCCCCTCGCTTCGGAAAGATAACAACGGGGCGCAGACGTCCAGGGCTTTTGCGCTTTCGGCCAGAGACAAAAGAATGATTTCAGAAAGCACGGATAACCTTGCCGATCGCGAACTGGCCGAAATTCTTAAGCGTGTCATGGAAAAGGAAATCATCCGCCGGCGGCGTTTGGACCATTCGTCAGGTCAATAAATATCCGTTTCATCGCCTGCGTATAGGTTTTGCCGCTTTCGTAGATATACAGCGGCGGCTCCATCTTCAACTCTTCGCGCGACTCGCTTCGACCTTCCACCAGGACAAACTGCGCCACGGAATCCGCATCGGAAAATACCAGTTTCATAGTCTTGGGCTCAATGCGATTCGCGCGGAAAAGCGCGATGAGTTCGACCATCCTTGAGGCGGGATAAATCGCAAAGACGCGCCCGCCGGGTTTTAATCCATATCGTGCGGACTCCAGAAACAGCGCAAGCGATCCGGAAACTTCATGACGCGCGATGGCCTTTTGGGCCAGCGGATTAATCCGCCCGGAGTTGATCTTCCGATAAGGCGGGTTGAAAACGACAGCATCAAATATCCGCGCCGCGTGAATTATTTTAATGTCCCGCGCATCGGCCACATCAATCTTCACCCGATGGCTTAGACCATTTTCTTCAACATTTTTTTTCGCAAGCGCCGCAAGCGCCGGCTGAAGCTCCAGTCCGTGCCAGCGCGACTGGTCAAAGCGTTTCGCCAGGATGAGTGCGATCACGCCGTTTCCGCAGCCGATGTCCAGATTCAGACTGCGGGATTTTATTTTCACAAAATGCGCCAGAATCAGCGAATCCAGATTAAACCGGTAGCCGCGCCGGCTCTGGCGGATGTTCAGGCTTCCGTCAAGAATTTCATCGACTGTTTCTTCTTCTCTCATCGTTTTATGATATCAGTTCCTTTGGAGATTCTTCAACTCTTTTTCATGCCACTTTAAGCCATGGGCCGGCCACGCCTGTCATATTTATGAGGACACTTTTTTTCGCTTGACGAATAAGGGCCCCGGCGCATAAGAATCAGTGAAAATGAAAATTATTCACTGCGCAGAGGAAACCATGACGGCCGAAAGAGTCATTTTCAAAAAGTACTTAACCGAGAAGCATCTTCGCAACACGCCCCAGCGGGAGCTGATTCTGGATGTCTTTCTAAAGCGCGAAGGACATATCAGCACCGAACAGCTCTACGATATTGTCAAGAAGCGTGATCCCTCGGTGGGGCAGGCAACCGTCTATCGGGTGCTAAAGCTGATCGTCGAGGCGGGACTGGCCCGCGAAGTCGATTTTGGAGACTGCGTCACGCGTTATGAACATCGCTACAATCATCCCCATCACGATCATCTGATCTGCAAAGGATGCGGCAAAACCATAGAAGTCGTGGATACCGTCATTGAGGAGCTGCAAAAAAGGATGGCGGAAATTCACAGTTTTGAACTCACCGATCATGAAATGTATCTTTACGGCTATTGCGAAAAATGCCGCAGCAAGAAAAACTGACTCCCTTTTTTGCAATCATTGCGCAATCACTTTAATGCTCACCTCTACATTGCCTTGAATGGCGTTGGAATACGGACAGGCTTTATGCCCCGCCGCCACCACTTTTTCGGCGTCTTCCGGAGAAAGGCCTGTAACCTTTGCTTCAATGTCCACAACCAGTCCGAAACCGCCTGCGTCGTTGGGACCGATGCCCACCGCCGTTTTCACTTCAATGCTTTTGGGAATGAGCTTGAGCATGCGCGACATGAATTCGCAGGCGCTGCCGAAGCAGGCGGCATAGCCTGCGGCAAACAAATGTTCGGGCGTTGTTGCACCCTCTCTGCCGGGGCCGCCCATCGCTTTCGGAACGGATAAACTGACGTCAATCAGTCCGTCGTCTGTTTGGGTATTACCGTTTCGGCCTCCGGTGGCCACGGCGTGCGCCGTATAAAGAACTTTGATTGCCATAAATGTTGCCTCCTTCAACTCAAAAATAGTGTTTATCCGCCCCGGCAGCCCACGTCTGAAGTGCAGGAATCAGCGGGTCCCTTCATTTGCGTTTTCCAGACAGTGGCTGATCCGGGGTCACACCGTAATAACGCGTTCTGGCTTTTCCCCAGACACACCCGTTTTTTCCAAACAGGCGCAATTCCATCCTCTGGAGTGCCTGATAAAAAGAATTTCCGGCTCTTGCCCCCCGGCAGATAAGGCAATATTTTTCACAGAAAACGGGCGGATTCGAATCTTTTCTCATTTTGATTGCTCCTTCTTAGCCGCTTGGGCTAACCGGCTTTTGTGAACGGTGGTTCTTCGCAAGCATTTTCATTAATCACATCCGCATTCATCCGATCCAATAGTTTCGTCACGTTTTGTTTGATGTCCTGAAACTCCTTTTTTTGTGGTTTCCGGAAGAAAAGACTTGCCGCCGAAACTGCATCCGGCCAGCCTGCCTTTTATTGGTCGTATTTGAATGCCTTGCCGAGCAGGTTGCCATAAGTCTTAACGGCTTTGACGCCCTGGGCCATGCCGTCATTTGATTCGACGGGAGCGTCCATCCCCGCAACCTGCATCCGGCCCGCCTCGTCGAGTTTCCGGAAATCGGGCAGGGAAGCCTTCAGGACGACTAAATATTCTGACACAAGGGCGAGATACTTCGGCGCATATTGTTGACAGTGACGAAGTCGCGCCGCTTTTATCTTTTGATCGAGTTGGCGCACTTCTACCTGCTGCTTGCGGCTTGTAACAATATCAGGGATGGCAGCCAGTTCGCGCTCGAGCGGGCCAATGTCTCTGGCGTAAGCGGCCGAGGCGTTTTGGTCCAAATGATCAATTTTTTTTCTGATGCCCTCGAGCAATGCGTTTCGCGAATCCACCTGTGCCTGCGCGGCCCGATGAGCGGCCTGCTGATCGGCAACCGACTTCATCTGCCGGGTCGCACTGTCATATTGCGGATCGCTTTGCATTTTCTGCGATGCCGCGGAGCTGGTCTTCATCGCCCAGGCGGCCTTTTCTTCTTTCGTCATCGTTTTGAGCTTTTGGGTATCTTCAGGAGAAATGCCGTACTGGCGCATCATCGCTTCTTTGCGGGCTTTTTTCTCTTCCCGTGTCAGTTTTCCGCTCTTTCCCGGTTTGTCGGACGTCTGGAGCGTCAGACTTTCTTCAATCGTGTCCGAATCAGCCTCCATGCGGGCTTTTGACGCCTTTTTTCTTTCGCGAAGGTCCTTCTCCATGGCGTCTCCGACATGGCTGATGGCATCGAGAAAGGCCGTTTTTTCCGGCTCCGCCACGCCGCAACATTGGTTCGGCGCAACCGGCATCCGGCTGAGATAGTCCTCAAGCGATGTTTGGGCATTGGCTATAGTCGCAGCCAGGAGAAACAACAGGGAAAGCATTATCCTCTTCATTTTTTGAACCTCCTTATGGAATCCATTCATTCTGATGGAATCATACAGCGTCCGCAAATCGATGCAAGAACATAATATCTCCGGTGTGTCCGGAATTTCAGACAACAGCAGCAACCCAGGCGTTCGTCATCGGTCATGTTTTACTCGCGGAAAGCTCAATCATACAATGGCAACAGGCCACCCGGCAGGTATAACTTTTCATCCTCTGCATCATCCGCTTTCCAGCATGAAATCCACCATCCTGAATCATGCAGCCTGTTTAGAAATTTTCGATCTGTGACAGCGAACACAATTCATGACGATTGTCAAAATAACACACCCTTTGCACTAAAGATTGCCTCCCCGGGCTGACGATAACACTTAAAAAAAGTGGGAGACAAATCATGAGACGATCCGCGTTGCTTTTATTGACACTTGTCCTTATTCTGGCAGCTATGAGTTGCAGTAAAAACATGTCGGCCTCCAGCCATCCTGGCTACGCCTGGGAATGGCAAAATCCGTTTTCCGAGGATAACAGCTTAGCGGCTGACCATTCAACGGCACAATCGCACCGGCCCTCCGGCGTTTCAGGCGCAACCGATGCCCAAAGCATCCGGACAGCCAAAGGACAGGGGGTCAACAACACAGGCGACGGCAGCGGCAAAGACGCACATGTAAGCGATCAGCCCCGACCAATCCTGACCTCGGTCTGGGCAGCCTCCGGCAATAAATTGTACGTGGCGGGAACGGGATTGGCCGGCTTTGAAGCGGGAGCATTTACCAACATTCCGATTGCCCCCGGCTATATTCCGGCCCTTTTCCATTTTGCGTCAGAAGACGCCATTTATGAACTGGCCTACCTCTATGATCAGGATGAGCTCACCGCCAAATCGCTTGCGGTATTTAAATATGACGGCGCTTCATGGAAAAAGCTTGCAGAAGCGAAAGTGAACGACATGTCCGCGCCCAGAGCGTTCTGGGTCGCCAATGACAAGGATTTCCACATCGCCATCGAGGAGACGCAATGGGGATATGATGACCATGAGAATGTTGTTCGTCAGCAATTGCGGATGGTAATGCTTCGTATGAAGGACGGTCAACTGATGACGGATCGAATGAATAACGCCTGGAACGGCGCCAAAACCACCGTTCGGCGGATGATGGGTTTTTCCGGTGGCAATCTCTGGGCGGTCGGTGAAACAAGCATCGCGGAGGGGTTGATTCTGCATTACGACGGCAGCCAATGGCGGCGACACGAAACTGAGAGCACACTCGGGGCGCTCAAAACATTATACGGCGTGGCGGATGACGATTTCTACATCGGCGGCAAAGGCGTTTTGCTCAAATACGATGGAATGCGTTTTATCGCATGCGCGCTTCCGCCCAACCGATACGTCAATACCATCTGGTACCGGCCGGGTGGCCACGTTTACTTAAGCGGCACAAACGGCAAGCCTTCAACCACGCAGATTATCTACACACTGGCCGGAACCCAATTGATTGGACGCGTTTATGTGAGTTTGAATCAGGAGCTGGCGCTGACCGGATTTGGCAACGACACGCTGTTTGCCGTTGCCAGTGACGGCCAGATCATCAAAGGAATCCGTCGCTGAGCTCAGCGCGACACAGATATGATCTGAGGGCGGCTCGGTTTCAATATCCAGATGTCCGGGCGACGATGTGTTCATTAATTCCCGGCGGCGCGAACCTGCACAGAAGGAAGCGTCTCGCCGTCGGGATGTAGATCAGCGCCGACCGCGCGCGACACACAGATCACCTCGGCGGTTCGCGATGTGGTTTGCTCAATGCGTCTGTTCTTCATACATCACCTTTGCATGGATCTAACATATGGTCATTCCCGCGAAGGCGGGAATCCCGTATTTCCGCAGATTTCTATAGGGCCAAGCCCGGAATGACGGGAAATGGCCGAAGCAGCATTGCAGTGTAAATAAGCAGGATCGTGTGTTGAACCGGGCGATCAATCCCGCCAGAGGCAAATCGATCTGAGCGGTGTTAAGTCCGGCCAGGGCCGCTTTCTTTTGTAACTGAAATTCCGGATTGTCAACAAACCCCTTGGCCGGCACAAACGTCTCCAAATCAAGCCCACTCCGGATTCACGACTCTTGCGGACTGCCTGCCGACGGCAAAAATACCTGCCGTTTGTCTTTCTGTCTTTCTGCCACAGAAGGCTTTCACCTGCAAAGGCGCACAACCAGGGAGGGGCAAAGGGAGATTTTTTTAACAAGTTGGCAGACACATGCACTGATTGAACGCGTTGCGTAGGTGATTGCTTCAAAGTTGATGGTGAGGATGTCACAACTTGCCAGTGCCTAAGGGTTGTCGGAGAACACACAGGAACATCCTATTTGTTTTGCAGGCCTTTTTGCATGGCTTCTCTTCGCCGGAAAGCATCCGCTTCCGCGCCGAAATATTCATCCTGTAATGCCTTGATGGCCTGATTGCGCTGGGGCTGAGACATCCCGGGCGTCTTGAGGATTTTCTTTTCCTTAGCGCGATAGCGCCGCAGATTTTCCTCTTCGGCGGCAATGGCCGCGTCGGCCCTGTGCATCCGGCCGATCTGTTCGGGGGTGAAAAATGCTTTCCGGAATTCTTCAATCTGCTGTCCGCGACGGATGCCATCCATTTCCGAGAGGTCTCTGGCGTAGAGCTGCAGCTTTTGTTCATAAAGGTTGTAGGGCGCTTTGTCTTCTCCGAGGGAAACAGCCTCGTTGCCCCACATATCCTGTCTCAGTTTTTGCAGCTGCCGTTCCTTTTCTTTTCCGTACTGGTCGGGACGGCCAATGATAATCAAACGTCGCAAAATATACTCCTGCTCCTTGACCGCCTTGCCGAACAGTGCGTCGGCGGCTTCCCGCCCGAGCTTGTCGCGCCGGAAATTCTGGATCTCAGACAGCTGCATCAGAAGCGCTTTGGGATCCATGGACGTTGTTTCAAAACGGCTGTCGTTGACGATGGCGATCTGGCAGTCGAGGTATCTGCGGTAATTTTCAAAGAGCCGTTGGGCCTCAGCTTGCGGAAACCGTGAGGCCAGTTCCCGGCGAACCCGCTCATAATGTCTGCTTAGTTCTTCGATTGAGTTCACCGCATATTTTTGCTCCAGCGTTCGAAACAGTTCCAGCGCGTCCGCTGTGACGCTTCCCCCGGACAGGTAGGGTTGAGAGGCAGACGGCTTTTCAGTATGGCGGACCGGAAAATGTTTATCAAAAATATAATGAGGCTCCCCCAAATCGTTTGCGGAGGCCTTCGCCACAGCGTGTTGTCCGCAGAGCAGACAACATAAACCGCTCAGGATCAGCAGTGAAATTTTCAGAATATTGCGAAGGTTATTTTTTTTCATCCGGTTTTCTTTCGGTTGGCTAAAACACCATCCCCCAGACCGGTTACGGCGAGAGGATAAAAAAAGAAAGGGGATCAATACGCCATCCCCTTTCCTCTTCAGTTTAACTTGATTCCTCAGATTAGAAACCTTTTGCCTTCAAATTTTTAACAACCTGCACATAGTAGCCGACGGCATTCCACGTTGCGCCTTTGCTGATGTTGATGGCGTCAAAGTGATTCAGGCCTTTATAGTTGTACCAGGCGCCAAACTGTGTTCCCAGATAGTTGCCCCATTTGGCCGAGCTGACCTGAACCAGGCCGTCGCCCAAACCGCCGCCGTACTGAAAACAGGTCGAGGCATAGTTGTGCATGCCCGCCTGAGTGAAGTTGGCAATGGCCATGCCGTCTTCAGGATTGGGCTGTTTTGGCAGCCGGTTGGTGTACAGGTCAATCATCTGTTGAAGCCCTTCCAGGGTGGACTTAAGCGGGGTATAGACTTTATAGGCGCAGCTGAAGCTCTGATAATAGACGCCCGCCCTGTTGGGTGTACGGGGGTTGAAATTAAAAACCATGTTTTCAACAGACAAGTCCTCCGTATTGGCCTTGGCCTTGGCCGCCACGGTGGCGATGGAGTCGCCGGTGGCATTGGCAAGGTAAGCGTAGTTGTAAGGATTGACGGCGGCCATCAATTTGGTTGCCAGATCAGGCATCAACTTTCCCTGAAGGGCGGTGATCGTATCGATAAGCGAGCCTCTATGCGGCGAATCCACCGTGGTCAGACTCGCGACATAGGGCGCGATACCCAGATTGGAAATGGCGTAGCGGGTATAAAGACCCCCCTGCGAGTGGCCGATGATGTTGAACTTTGCTGCGCCGGTGGCGGCTTGAAGGCCCCTGAAGTTGCCGTACCTTACGCCATTGAACGTATATCCATTGACGAACTGTCCGGCTTTTTCCACTGACGTCCCCAGCGGCTCGACCTGCGTGACATAAACCGTGGCGCCGCAGGCTCTCAGCGCTTCCACGATACCGGGAAAACTGTTGGGCAACGTAGATGTCGGGTAAAAGCCCATGCCGTGGGCCAGAATGATCGGATACCGGGTTTTGCAGGATGTGTCCGCCGCCATAGCGGCCGAGACAAAAAACATAGAAACCAAAACGACAAACACCGCGCACACACTTGTTCTTAAAGCTGTTTTTCTCATGAATCCTCCTTAATAAATTTAATGTAACGGACGAAAGTGTTTTACGAAATACCCAGGCAACCGGTTGTCTGGGTGTAAAACATTTTGTGCTTTGTTTCATACGCAACACATGTGCCATCAGAAAACATATTCATACATCATTTTGATATATATACTTATTTATAAATAACTGGCGTCAATGTTTAGTTTTGACTTGAATTAAAGTCCCATTTAATGTTTCATTCGTCTTAAATACTACACATGGAATGAAACATTTTAGGGACTTTTGAGGCAGAATTCCGGAAAGAAAAAATATAATGGATGATCTCAATTTAAACGAAGCCCTTCGGGAAAATCCGGCCACAGAGACAGACTTTTTTCAGTATATCAAAGACCATACGGCGCTGGATTTCCGCGAATCCTTTACCGGAAAATTCGATCTTAAAACATCCATTTCGCCCTATGACAACATTCGATACTGGATGCAATTCACACAAAAGTCGTCTCAAGAATGGCATAAATTCACTCATGGTTCAGACACCATCGACACCGCCATCATCCCCCCGGCCATCCTGGCCAGCTGGCGGCGTAGCCGGGACAATCAATTAAATCCGGAAATCAGACCGCAAAATAAAATCCTGACGGGCAACGCCTTCAAGCGCCTGCTGGAGGACAACCGGCTTTTGATTGAAACCAGTCAGCCATTTTTAAACAGGCTTTTTCAGTCCATGAAGACCAGCAGTTTCGACGTCTGCCTTTTCGACCGCAACGGTTATCTCCTGCAGGTCATGCAGGATGACCGGTACGTGGACATCAACAGGCAGTATCAGTGGTATCCCGGCGTTTTGTGGTCGGAGGCCTATAGCGGCAGCAATGTCGTCTCCTCTGTCCTTGAACAAAAAAAACCAGTGCAGATCATCGGTCCGCAACACTATCTGAAGTGGTGCCACATTGTCACCGGATCGGGCGCGCCGATTATCGATCCGGACGGCGAAATTCTCGGCGGCATCGCCATCATCACGCTGCTATTCGCCACGCACCCCCACACGCTGGGCATGGCCATCTCGGCTGCCCAGGCCATCGAAAACGAAATCCGAGTACAAAATGCCTACAGCCTGCAAAAAGCGATTATTGCGTCGATCCCCGAAGCCCTGATCGCCATTAATGTGGAGGGCCGGATGACCGCCATCAACAAGCGGGCGCAAAACATGTTCGGTCTGGAAGACCGGCATGCCACAGGGCAACGGCTTCAGGATATCTTTCCCGACGATGAGAATCTTCCCTTTTTAAAGATGATCGACCAGCGGGAATCGATTATCGATGCAGAGGTGCGACTGAGTTCCCCGAAAGGCCAAGGCGATTACACCCTGACCTGTAACAGCACATTTTCTTCCGATGGATCGGTCATCGGAAAAATTCTGATTTTTTCTGAAATTCAAAGAATCAAGTCCCTGGTGAATAAATTCGTCGGCGCCAAGGCCAATCTGCATTTCTCCGATATCCACGGCAAAAACAGCATCTTTAAAAGCATTATCGACGAAGCCCGCATGATTTCGAAAAGATCGTCTAACGTGTTGCTTCTGGGTGAAAGCGGCACGGGCAAAGATATTATGGCCCAGGCCATTCATAACGCCTCGCCGCGCAAAAACGGCCCCTACGTCGCCATCAACTGCGCGGCCATTCCCCGGGATCTGATTGCCAGCGAACTTTTCGGGTATGAGGAAGGCGCGTTTACCGGCTCGCGCCGCGGCGGCAGCCAGGGAAAATTCGAGCTGGCCGACGGCGGCACGATCTTTCTGGATGAAATCGCCGAAACGCCGATGGAAACGCAAGCCGTGCTGTTGCGCGTTATCGAAGACAAGTGCATTCTCCGCATCGGCTCGAACAAGGTCCGTTCCGTCGATGTCCGGATTATCGCCGCCACGAATAAGGATTTAATCGAAGAAGTAAGCCAGGGAAATTTCCGCAAAGACCTTTACTATCGTCTGAATGTTTTCAATATTCATCTGCCGCCGCTTCGGGAAAGACCGGAAGACATCCCCCTGCTGATGGAGGTCTTTATCAAAAAATATGAAGCCGTCACGGGGAAAACCATCTCCGCCGTGGACGAGAAGGTCTGGGATATTTTTCTACGGCATCCATGGCCGGGCAATGTGCGGGAGCTTCAAAACGTTGTGGAACGGATGGTGAATCATGCGTCTTCAGAGAAGTTGACGGCGCAGATCATTCCAACGGAAATGATCGACACACGGCGCACGCGCCACCGGAAGCTCGACCTGGTGTCACCGGAAGAGGAGGAGCTGAGGCTGATTCGCCACATGTTGAACCTGAAGCTCAGCAAAAACAACATTGCCCAACAGCTGGGCCTCTCCCGGACCACCTTGTTTCGGAAACTCAAACGATACGGCTTAACCAGAAAATATACGCTGAAATCCGCTCGCGCGAATCCATAAGGATAAAAGTCAGGCTAAAAGCTGTAACGCAACCCGACAGCCAAACCGTGCGCCCGCAGTCGGGTTTCAATACTATCCACGGCAATGCCCTGAGGCACGGTGTTCATATACATATTGCCCGGAGAAGTCCCCACCCGGCCCAGATCGACATAACGGTAGGCGATATCCAGGCTGAGCGAATCGGTGAGCATCACGCCCGTACCAACGGCCAGCATAAAGGCAAAATCCTTCCGGTCGCCCGATGGCGTAATGCTCGTCTTGTGAGCGCGCGGGTTTTCAGGAAACTGGAAGGTCATCTCCCCCATCCGGTTATAGGACAGGCCGGCGCCGCCGCCAACATAGGGTTGAAAGCGCCACAACTTTTTACCGGCGAATAACCCGTTAATATCCACAAACACATTGACCATGCCGCTTAAGGCATCGGCCTTGCCGGAGACGGGCTGATTGACGCCCACGGACAGAAAATTGGCATTGCCCTCATAATTCATATCAAAGCGATAGGAGACGGCCAGATCGGCTCGAAGCCAGGGCAGAAATTGTCGGCCCAGGGCAAGTTCCAAAAGGGGGAAATGCCCGAAATCTCCGTAAGCGCCGATGGCTTGTCCGTCGCCGCCGCTTGCGCAACCGAAGAGCGCCGGTGGGTTTGTGGATGAGCAATCCGTATCGGTAAAGTTTGCCTGCCGAGACTTTTCATAACCACCGGCTCCGCGTACATACCAGCCTCCCGCATCTGCGATGTCCGTCAGGAACAGGAAAGAAAGGAACAGGAACATCCAGGCCATGAGGTTCTTCACGCGCATTTCTTTTTTATGCATAAATATTGTCAATATCCTTTCGCGTCATAGGGGGTGTTTCCGCCGCCTGTGCCCTATCGCAGATGCAGCGGCATCAGGGTAAATGATCCGTCCAGCCGATCCGGCACATCCCGCAGGGTCTGCCACTTCCATGATGACTGGCTCCAGATAAACGGCGTGCCGTTAATCTTTGCCGTGCCGAAGAGCATCCAGAATCCCGTCTGAGAAGACGACGCATCCAGAATGCCGGAAAGCCCCATAAACGAGCGAGCCATGGCGGTGGAGGCCACTTTGGAGTCGATGGCGCCGTCGGGAATCTGCTTGGGATAGGCGGTCTGGCCGTAGCCCAGGTCCCAGCGGCCAAAAATGGAAAGCGGGTTTAGCGGGTCGGTGTAGGCGATGACCGCTTTGGCAGTTTCCACATCCGTCACGCCTGGCAGGAGTGCATGAAATTGCTGACGCCTCGCCGGACGGTTATCGGTCGATTGCAAATCAGCGCGAACCTGCAGGGAGGCGGGATAGTTGATGCCCATCAGATACTCCGGGGTCACCATCTCCGCGTCATAGTCGGTCAAACAGACTTCCCCATCGAGCGACTGGCTGGTGACGGTATAGGCGCCGCCCGTGGATCGATAATACACAAAGCAACGGTAAGACATCTCCACGAGCCCTGTTTCATTGGTGTTGGCATCAACCAGCATGTAGCCGTTTAGGTAGGTGCCGGTGTTGTCCAGCGAGATGTAGTAGAAGAAATCGTCAAGAGAGCCGGAAAACTGCTCGGCCAGCGCCGCGCGCCAGAAGATCCATAGCCCTGTGGGTTCAACAAAGGTTCTTGACATCCGGTGTGTGGTTTCATTGAACATCATGCCCTTGTTGTTGAAGCCGAAATCCGTTCCGGAACCGATCATGCCGGGCGTTGAGGCGTTGACCGTCAGGAGGTCGCCATTAACCGAAAGGGTCTGGGTCATGGATTGCGCGAGGAATCCCTCCCAGCTGTTGTGCGTCAGGATGACCTCTGATCCGCTTCGTTTCAGAAAGGCCGAACATTTGTCGGGAAATTCGCCGGGGCTGACGCCATCGACCGTCAACTCCGGAGAAAAGGACAAGACATCCATCAAATCGCTAAAGGCGTTGATGTAATAGACATCCATGAAAGTCAGCCCAGGCGTCTCGTACCCCAGCGTCAGTTCCGCAGGTTGCAGATAGGCGGCATCAGGCAGCCAGGCGCCGCTGAAATCGAGGCCTTCAGGCGCGGCAAGCGTCGCGCCATGATAGATGCCCAGCATCCGGAAAAGCAGCCTTTTAAGCTTATAGGCCACATCGGCATCGGTGACGGGATTGGCCAGATACGCCAGAAACGCGGCATAATTATTGTTGAGAACCTGGGCGGCTTTCGCAAGCTCGGCGGGGGTGGGTCCGTGCTGGGCGGGAAAGGTGTGGCCGGGGTCCGTCAGGTAGGCGTTGTCCCAGCAGTTGTCGCGGGCGGACAGGATCTTTGGCGCCTGAAGTTTTCCCTGAACAAATCCTGCCCGGTATTCGGCTTTGAGATCATTGTCGTCATTGGAGACCACCGTCATATTGACGATGTTGTTGAGCGTCTCGATAACGCCTGTGGCATTGGCGTCCAGGCGATAGACGGTGCGGCCGGGCAAGGGCGCATCGCTTGCGCAGGCGGCAAACAGAAGAAGCGCTGACAAGAAAACAGCCCATAGAACAAATCGTTTCATGAATCCCCCTTCTGATCATTATTCAAATGTCTTTATCGGATTATTTTTTCCGTGTCCAGGTTCCCGCGGCCACAACCGTATCGACAGATGTCGAATGACGATAGATGACCTCGATCCGATCTTTGCTTACGATCCGGCCTTCCATAAAACCATCTTCATCGGCAAAATAGAAACTCCTGTTATCTGCTGCAATCACAGCAATAAATTTTTCTGTCGCCGTAAGCGACGTAAAGGTCCCGTGCATAACTCTTCCCTGCTGCCTCGTGACGACCGCCTCGGCCTTGAGCGTGCTGAAATCGCTTTTGTGGTGAGTCTTTGCTCCGGCAGCTTTACCTTTGAACAAAACGGCCCCTTCTGCCTGAACACTCCACGTTCCCACCAGGTTGGGAATATCGGAAGCCGCAAAACAAATCCCCAAGTTTAACACCACAGCCAATACAACAATACTGATTGTCATCTTTTTCATCGCCAATCTCCTTTTCTCAAATAAGGTTAGGTTTCGTTAATGATCACTGCCTTCAATTACCTTTCAATTTGCTCTTCATGGCCGGGCTTAAGGGGATCATCAGCTCCGCGTTGTAAGAGCCCGTCGGCATGGGCTTGATGGTGGGATCCTTCGTCGGATTCCATGTTGTCGTCGTCTCCCAGGTTTTGACAATCTGCATTGCGGCAATGGCATATTTACGCGAGGTTGCGGCGGGCGTTCCTTCTTTTACCGCCGGATCGACGTTGGTGGTTACGATGGAAAGCGTATCGTCACTCATGAGATAAATTGAGAATGTCCGAAACTGCTGCGGGAAGTCCCGAAGCGACGGGGTTTCCACATGCCAGAAGCCTTTTTCCGGATGGGTTGGATCAGGCGAGATAAAGGCTTTGACGGTGCTTAAATGACGGTGCCCCGCCAACCACATGATGAGATTCGGGTGGCTGTGAAGCTCGGCAATCAGCCCCGGCAGGGTCACAGCGTTTTGAGGATTGACCCACCAGCCCATTTCGGAATTGGGCGCAGTGACTTCCACACCAATCGGCACGTGCGCGGCAATGATCATTAGCTGCCCTGCCGCGCTACCGTCGGCGAGTTCCTTTTTAAGCCAGGCCCACCGCTCCTCATCCAGAAAACCATGTCCGTGAATATCGACGGAACCACTGTTTTCCTTCTGCGTATTGTCGAGCACGATCACCTTGAGCGGAACATTCGACTTCGGAACAAAGCTGTAGCAGGCAAAGCCCTTCTGGGCGTCGGCCGCATTGAAGCCGTGTCCGACTGGATTGGAAGATGTTTTAAGAAATTCCTGCATCCATTCGGTTCTTAAAAGCGAACGGCGGTCCGGATCGGCGACCACTTTCGGAGGCGTCTTGAAATCCCCGACGGGTCCGGCATGGATAATGTCACCGTAAGGCGTCGATCCGTCGAAAACACCGACATAATAATCGCGGTCTTTAATTTTCCGGGGGTCGCTCAGCACATCACCCGTGGCGAAGACTTCGTCGGTGATGTAGGACTGCCGCAGATCCTTGCGCAGGCTGTAGTCCACGGGAATCGAGCCCATCCAGAAATGATCGTGATTGCCAAGCGTCTGGTACCAGGGGATGGTCTTATCCAGTCCTGCCGCCTTGTAGGGTTTCTGATAGTCGATGGTTTTGGCCCCCAGATGCGCGCCGGAGCTGGGCGTGATGATCTTGCCGTCGATGACATCGATATACCAGCGTGTTTCATTGTACTGCGTGGTGTTACAGGTGTCGCCCAGAGACAGGCCGAAATCGAGAGGGTTTTGCTTATGCAATGCGTTTGCCGTCTGGATGGCGGCATCGAGAACATGCGTGGTGTAGAGCATAATCCCCGAATAGATGGAGCCCCCCACCGGCATTTTAGGATGCAGGCGTTGAATATAGATCAACTGATTGGGCGATTCCTTATCGGTGATATGAATGTCCGAGATCGTAAAGAAGTTCAGAAGTTTTGTTTTTTGATTAGCGGCTGTACCGTTATAATTCGCGGGCATGAGGTCAAGCCGTTTGTCATAGGGAAGCCCCGGGCCGTACGTCCAGTTGCCATAGCCGTACTGGCTGTATTTTGAAATCTCCCACAGATTGATCGCCGTAGCCGGAGTCGGACCCGGCACAATCGTCCGTTGGGCCGTTGTTTGAACGTCGGCCGCAATCGGATAGCCTGCGGGCTGACTTTGTTTTTTAACGGGGCATGTTGAGCAGCCCAATATTGAGAAAATCAACAGGCCAGCTGACAAGACTAAAACAAACTTTATGCGCTGATACGATAACTTCATGAAATTGCTCCTTTTTTGCAAGAGATCACGTCCATGCTTTAAGCGTATGTCACCCGGACGCGCCCCTCAAGTGAAAACCACTGTAACAACCTGACAAACCAGCTCTTGACGATCAAGAAAGACTTCCAGAAGAATGTTTCTCTCATTTCATCCACTGCCAGTAAGATCGGTATTTTCCGGGAAATCTTTAATGAGGAAATGCAATAATTGATAAAGATAAGCTGAAAATTATTTCGACATATGGGGAAATGATTCTTGCCGACAAACATCAGGAATATTCGAGATCTGCACCGATATATCAAGAACGAGCTTTCTTTGGACAGGAGTTCAGAAAGCACGTTCTTGGATGTTAAGAATTCACTGGGCCACAAACCGCAATACTCAGAATATCGGCGCCTTGTCCGGCAGGCTTGCGGAATTAATACCTTCACACAGCGCGTTATTCACCGTCAGGTTGCCCTGGCCATCGAGCTTCACCGTCCAAATCGTGTCATAGTCGTCCTGCGGCCAGGGGAGCGCAGAGTCCGGGACAGTGACGCCATAGGTCTGGAGGAGATACGATATGAGCGGTGGATAGTGTAAATGCTCCCACGCCAGCAGCACCGTTTGATTGGAGAGATTGCCGCCCGTAAATAAAAAGACACTGGTGTTCTCGGCTACGCCCGGATCGGTCGGCAACCCGATATAGAAGCTCGAAACCAGATAATAAGGCAAATTGTTGGCGATGGCATAAGGCAGCACCGTTAATGAGGGCCGGACATAGGAAACACTGAAGTCAGCCGCCAGAAGAAATGACTGCGCCGGGTCGATGGAATAAACCACAGTAGGACTGGGTTGGCCCCGCAGAGCGTGGGGCATAAAGTTGGGAAGGGCCAGCGCGCGCCATTGTCCCGCACCCACAAAGTTGCCATCTTCAAAACCACTGGCCGGATGCGCTTCAGCATGCCGGATCAGGTAAACCGTTTGGTTGGTGTTCATGCCTGCCGGAACGACGACGCCGTTTACCCCATTGGTCAGTGTATAGCTGAAATAGTCCTGCTGGGTGCAAGATGCGCTGACGATCGGCGGCGGTGGCAGCACCGGATAAGTGGAGGACGGATTCAGTTTGCTGTCAAAGGTCACCAGACGCGCATTACCCGATAGCGGGATGGAGATCGCATAGACAATGTTTGGCCCCGCATAGCTTGCCGGAAGATTCAGGTTATAGCCCTGTTGATTATTGATATCCGCCATCAAGGCGCGGATGGTTTCCCAGGGCGCCGAGAAGACATGAAAGCCCGTAACAGGAGCGTTGATAATACGGGTAGCCAGATCAAGATTGTTATGGTTCAGGTCGTTGAAAGCCAGCCCCTGGGCGCCGGGGTTGTAGGGACTCGGTTCAATCACTCCGACGGGATTATCCCCTGGACCATACGCGGTATTGATCGGGTAACTGTTGGCAGGTATGCCACTGATGGTGATGTGGTTTTGCAGGGCGAAGGGCTGAATGAATCCGATTGCCGCCATATCGGGATAATTGTTTGCGGTTTGCAGATGCGTCATCGGAGCCAGTGCGTATATACCGGTTACGTTGTTTGACCACAGCACATGCCTTTTAAGGTAGGTGGCCATGAGGAGCGAGCGCTGCAGCCCCTGGCTCGTTAGATTTGCCGTGTCCGGCTGAATGTCGCCCGGCGCGTTGTAGGTCAAATCCGGGCTGACCACAAAGATCAAATTGATGTTGTTCGCGGAAAGCGGCGCTTGAGGACTGGCGTCGTCACCGCCTGTGCACCCTGCAAAAAGCGCCACAGCAAGAACGAAGATGAGCGCCCCGATCATAGAAATTCTTTTCATGTTTAATTCCTCCCGTCTGTTTGTGAACGTTAATAGGTGTTCACACAATCCATAAGTTCCTGTTGCCCCATTTTCCCGATGCCGCACCAGTAAACCGGCCAGTTCGTATGAGTAATGGGGTTTAAAGCATTGTATCCGGAAGTATAGGAACTCCTGTAAAATGTCTGCTTGGCGTTATTGGTGACCAATTCCGGAAACAGTTGCGTTAAAGAATTGCTCAAAAGACCCGGCAGAAGATACGCTGACCAAAAAGTATAATAGCTGTTGAACTGTGTCGGCATCGTAGCGAGGTCATAGTTTAGAGACCTGTAATCGGTGGGTTCAAATGTGCTGTTTAAAACGGTAAAGACCTTAAAGGCCGGGTTATTGCCGGAGCGCGGAGAGATGCCGGGCGTTATGTCCAACACATTCGAAGACGACGCAATATGATATTCGTCCATATGCGTATGCCCGGCAAGTGTAAACGTGATGATGCCGGGATATTTTGCAAGGATTTGCAGAAAACTTGCCTGATAATCCGGCAGCCACATCATATGGGCGGAAGCCAGATGACCGCTTCCGTCAACAAGTGCGGCTGTTTTATAGATATCCGCACCGGGTGGGACATGCATTAAGAGCCAGACTTTTTTGCCGGCTGCCCGGGCTTCGGCAAGTTTCGCATCGAACCAGTCAAGTTGTGCAGTTGCGGCGTCGCTGGTCTGCATCCATAAGATGGTATTGAGGCTGATCACTGTCAAATTTGTTCCGGGGGGCGAGGCATTGTAATATCCTCCAGCCAGAAAGGTACTGAGAAACGCCGAATGATTGGCGATGCCATCGAGGCATTTTGTATAAAATATTTCCGCCGTATTAGCCAGAAAACTGCTTTCCACCGCGTAGTCCGTGTATGCATCGTTATTTCCCAGCGTGAACAGGATGGGCAGGTCTCCGGATGACGACTTGAGCTGATTCATAAAAAAGGCAACCGTCTTATCGGTAAATGCCTGCATGGCTGCGACGTCATGGCTCCCATACAGCGTGTAAAATGTTTGCGAGAAATGATGCGCCAGAATGTCGCCGGTAAAAACAATGAACGGACTTGTCCCCCGGTTGTGGCGCATGCTGGCGAGGGCAAGCACAAGCAAAGGGTAATTGGCATCGCTGCCCCAGGTTGAAGGGGTGGTGATGCTCGATGTCTTGAAAATATCATCCCACTGACTGACGTCCGCATCGACGAGCGCCGAAAAAAGAGTCGGGTCATAAAAGGGATCGAAATGAACATCCGAAACGACCACCACGGAAAAGCTGCTGTTGGGGGTATAGACGTTCTCTCGTCCGCACGAAATCAGCAGCGTCAACGCAAGAACCACGAGCAGCGACTGTAAAACGGATATTCTTTTCATATTCATCCTTCCCTGTTAATTTAGTTTGCCTGCCGTGGCTTGCACCGGCGCTGAAGCCAGGACACCGGAAAGAGAGCCCTGCTGATTCATGTCGCCGAATAATCTGCAAAGCAGATCCCCAGTCCAAGCCCTACGCCCGGCAAAATAGCACTGACGGTAATTTTCTTCATCGTGGGTCTCCTTGTCTTGGCACTGCGTTATGTTGCGTTAATGATCATTTCCTATCTAATCGGAAGTACGATCCTTGTCGGATAGTTCGGGCCCCAGTGGATCGTGATGTTCGCCATGCGCATCTGGGCGCTTGTGCTTTCCGGTAAGCCGGTCTGGAGATTGCGGGCGTAAGTGGGGAACCAGGAAGCCATCAGGCATATCCGCAGGCGGTGACCCTTTTTGAAGGTGTTGCCGGTCAGCATGTTGTTGTAATTGAGTTGGACAACCTCGCCGGGCGTGAGCCATTTTGGTTCAAAAGTCTGGTCGCGATAGCTGGCGCGCAGAACTTCATGCCCGGCGCTTTCGATATTGAAGGCAGTACCGTCAGGAGCCACATCCAGGAGTTTGACGTAGAGATCGAAATCGGGTGTGTCGCTTGATGCATAGATTTCAGCCTTGATGTGTCCTACGACCTCAAGATCTTCTTCAAAAGGCTCTGTCTCAAAAGTCAGCACATCGGGTCTGTCGGTCAGGCTTCTTAAATCAAAGGCTCCGAAGTTTGTCCCGAACTCGTCCCTGACGGGGTTTGCAGGGTCGGCCACAAAGGAGATCGAGCCTTCCTCATCGGCCGGCGGGGGGCGAATTCTTCCAAATCCGTTTCCGCTTAGCCACTCCGACCCCAGGTAATAGTCAATCAGACTGGTATCCCTCAGAGGCCAGATGTCTGATTCGATCCACTCGTTTTCCCCCATGTTGTAAACGCTGACGGCCTTCCAGGAGGATACGCCGTTGTCGATGCCCCTGACGTGATAATCCAGCCAGTCGAGCACGACGCTGTGATAATTGATCTTTGCCGTTTCACCGAACGTCCGGTCGCCCGAGCTTATGGATCCGGTGGCGTCAACACCATGAATCCAGGGACCAATAATAAGTTTGGTCCGGGGGTCATTCGCACCGACACGGGATTGCAAAATGCCAAGATAATTTGTTACGGCGCCTTCCGATCCATACGGTTCGTCATACCACCCCGACAAATGGAGGACTGCGGCATTCACCTGCGAATACTTGTTGTGCAGGTTGCCCCAATCCCACCATGGATCATAGGGCGGGTGCAAAAGCCAATCATAGTAATAGGGGGAACTGTCTTTGAGATAGGGCATATCAAAGGAAGGCACCCAACCCTGAATGGCATCGTCGCCTCCCAGAATATTCCATTGTGCGTCCGCCTCATCAATGGTTTGGGGGCCGGACAACCCTTTCTTTACCCGCAGGTCCGGTGATATATACCGGTAGGACCAGTTCGCCCAGGCCGCTTCGAATACGCCGCCGAAGTAAATGAACTGATCCATCGATGAAAAGCACATCGCCGGGACCATGGCCTTCAAGTGAGGGGGATTCTCCACAGCGGCAAGCCACTGGACAGCGCCGGGATAAGAGAGCCCAAAGGTTCCCACCCGGCCATCGGACCAGGGCTGCCGGGCCGCCCACTCGATCGTGTCGTAGCCGTCCTTGCCCTCGTTTAGATAAGCGACAAACTCCCCTTCGGATTCAAAGCGACCGCGCACGTCCTGAATGACCATGGCATAGCCGCGTTTCACCGCCTCGTTGAAAGTCTTTTCGTTGTCCGGATCTCCTTCGCTCTTGCTGTAAGGCGTCCGAAAAATAAGCACCGGATATTTTCCTGTCTTTGCCGGCCGCCTCACATCAGCGCGCAGAACAACACCGTCACGCATCATCACGGCGACGTTTTTTTCCTCGAAAAACCCTGTGTTGGAATTGTCGGAGCATCCTGTGGCAATTACAAAGACAGCCAGCAGAACCATTCCCGCCACCAAGGCATGGACACGCTTCCAGTTTTTTATGGTCATCCCTTCCATCAGCTTACTCTAGTTGTACCGATCACTAATGACATCACCGCCCACCGCGCTGCACGGATCGAGTCAATCATGACTGCTCATTGGGCCAGTGACGGTTTTATGGCCAGCGCTGCGGCTTCGGCATTGCAGTCGCGTGTGGGTTTAAGGCCTTTTTTGCGGACAGAAGCAAGCTCGGCCCGGGCGGATTCCAGATCAGCCAGAAACACGGGATCGGCGTGCAGTCGGGCTACGGCGCCTGCAGCGATGACACGGCCCTGAACAACGTCGCTGTGCCAATGGGCGTTACAGACATTGCGACTCTCTCCAAAAGCCAGGCCGCGCGCAAGGATGGCATCAGTCTCACCCGGTGAAATTTCGGAGAGGATCAGCGCCCATCCCCAGCCTACTGCCGTATGTCCGGACGGATAAGAACCGTCGTTTACCAGAAAGGCTCTGTCATTCGGCGTGCAGATGGGTTCATTATTCCACAGAAATGGGCGCGTGCGCTGGTAGTGGGTCTTTGCGGCGTAGGTGGAATGCCCCACATCGGTCAGCGTTCGACGCAGCAACCTATACAAATGCGGCGTATCCGCTTCGGTGATGGGGACGTTTAATGCGCAGGAAAATGTGCCAGCCGCATGGGGAAATGTCAGATCGGCGTCAGACGTGGCCAGTAACCAGCGTTGTGTATCGCGAAGTGTTAAACTTCTCTTACTGATGTCTTCATCCTGAGCCCTGGCAGCTGAACCCATGGCAGGCGGAGGTGGAAGCAAAGCCAGGCTGTTCGGGTGCGATTCACGCGGCAGATAGCCCTGGAGCAAGCCCGGCATAATCTCAGGCACCGAAGCCGGTTTGCTCGGGCAATCGAGGCCTGCACAACCTGCCAGGATTGCAATGATCACCATCATCGGCAAGATTCTGCCCCATCCATTTGCGTTCGTAGCGTTAACCGTCATATCATCTCCCTTCATTTCAAAGTCCGGATTTACCTGCCCTCTGTTTCGGAGTCGGCGCTGTCATCAGTAGGGTGACTGCGCCGCCAGCCAGCCATCAATTCTCCGGATAAAACAACTCTGCGCTGGCGCGAATCGGCCCGTGGGCCCCTCCTGCGGCAAGCACCGTCCCATCGTTGAGCAAGGTCGCGGTATGGAAATTACGTTCGTATTTCAAATCGCCAACGTTGCTCCATGTTCCAGTGGCCGGGTCGTAGAGTTCTGAACTGGCTAGAATACTCAAACCCTTTCCGCCGCCCCCGGTAACGAGTACCTTGTGGTTGGCAAGCAGGGTCGCGCTATGGTCCTGGCGTGGGTAGGTTAAAGAATTTGTCGTCGTCCATAGTCCGGTGCCGGGGTCATAAATCTCTGCGCTGCCACGAATGAGGTGCAAATAGGAAATACAACCGCCTACAACGAGTACCCTGCCGTCGGCCAGCAAGGTCGCCGTATGCTCTTGGCGCTCATAGGTCATCGAGCCTGTGGTGCTCCATTTGCCGGTGGCCGGGTCGTAAATCTCAGCGCTGGCAAGTGTGTTTTGGTCAGCCGTGTCATCCGTTCCGCCCGCAACCAGAATCCTGCCGTCCATCAACAGGGTGGCCGTGTGATTTTGCCGCATGTGGTTCAAATAACCAGTGACCGTCCACTTGCCGGTCGCGGGGTCATAGAGCTCTGCGCTGGCGAGCGCAGACTGCCCGCCCGTCACGAGCACCTGGCCGTCGGCCAGCAGGGTTGACGTATGGAAATAACGCGCGAAGTTCAAAGAGCCTGTCAGCGTCCATTTGCCGGTCGCGGGGTCATAGAGCTCTGCGCTGGCGCGAGCAGATATAAATTCCCCGCCCGTCACGAGTACCTGGCCGTTGCCCAGCCGGGTTGCGGTGTGGTCCATACGCTTGTAGTTCATGTAACCCGTCGTCGTCCATTTGCCTGTAGCCGGATCATAGAGTTCGGCGCTGGCACGCGCGCCACTAGGAGATTGCCCTCCCGCAACAAGTACCCGGCCATTGGTGAGCAGGGTTGCTGTATGCTCTGTTCGCTTGTAGGTCATGGAGCCGGTATCCCGCCAGGTGTTGGCCTCCTGCGGCATCACGGGCGCCACCACCAGAAAATCGATGCCGCTCAGTTGCGCATCTTTGACTTCCAACACACTGTCGAGCGGTTCGAAGGCGGTACTGCCCAGCGTTGGCGTTACCCGGTACTCGCCATTGGGAACGATAAAACTGTAATTGCCATTGGCATCCGTGCTGGCCGTCTGGGTCTGGTCGCCAGCCAGTTCCATGGTCACGCCGACCAGGACGCCGGTGTCTGGATTGGAAACATTGCCGGTAATGGCGAAGAGAGCCTGATCGCTGCCGCCACAACCCGAGAGCATCACAGCGAGGCCTAAAGCGATAAAGAGAAAGAGACAAAGTACCTGAGATCGCATAGCGGAAGGCATCCAAGCCCCACCTGCTAAAGCCGCCAGACCTGAACCTGTTTTCTTAATAAACTCCAGATGTTTCATTTACTTTTCTTAACCTCCGCAACATTCATTTTAGATTCCATATTTATTCATTGCTTTCTGTCGCCGAAAAAAAGGTGGTTAAATTTTTCTCTGCCGATAACGCGGATGAGTTCCCGCACGGCGCAAAACATCAAAAAGAGCACGGCCATCCACATCTGCAAAAGCCAGAAATGGGGCCAGACGACTTCCGCCCATAGATGCCGGTTGGCTTCCATGAGCCCTTCATGCTTGCGCAGAAAGTGAAGAAGCTGGTCCAGATAACCGACCACCAGCGCGGCCAGAAAATAAAGAAGGCTTTTCCATAACGTATTATAGATCAGCGGACGGTTGGGGAATTTATCAACAAAGGGCAGCTTGTCCACCATCAGCACCACTTTACCGGCAAGGATGGCGCCGACAACCGCCGTGCCAAACCCTGTCCAGGAGATTTGATACTCGCTGAGAATCATCCGTTTGGTGGTCAGGATGAGGATAAAGGCAATGAAGAAAAAAATGATCGGCGGGAGAAGTTCAAAAAAATCCTTTTTGATGCTTTCCAACAGTTTCATGAATGGCCTTTCTTTCAGGTAAAAAACATTTTCGTTCTGACGCAAGCGTCTGATGGAAAGAAGCTGTAATCTCCCCTCCCTCGATGGGAGGGGTCGGGGGAGGGTGAAAACAAAAATTTCCCCCTCCCCTCAATCCCCGCCCACCAGGGGCGGGGAAGTTCACACACGGCTTACGGGAACAGGGTCTGCAAATGGGCCTTCATGGCGGGACTCAGCTCCACAAGCAGTTCAGCATTGTAAGAACCAATCGTCGGGTCTATGGCGTCTTTGGTCTTTTCAACCGACGGGTCCAAGCCTGCCGGAAGGGTGGGATCCGCGCTGGGTAAGCTGGGCCTCAGATTCGTATGAACGATCTGCTGGGCGGCAACCGCATACTTGCG
>CAZSQS010000031.1:0-38243 GCA_964608995.1 uncultured Smithella sp.
ATTTTAAATACGCTACTTTTGGAATAAATCAACCGACATTTTTGGTTTGCTTTTTTTAGATTTACACGTTGAATCGACGACGTACTTCAAAATATCTATCGAAAGGCGGCGTTGTCACTGCGCCGCTTTATAAACGATCTTCCCCTGTTTCAAAACGTTTTCTAAAAAACCGCTTTTATCATTGGTGCGGCTGAGCAAGACGGGTTCAATTCGTTTGTTGATGTCGCGAACCATATTAAACAAATCAGCGCTGATCTGTAAATAATTGCCGGTCACCTTATCAACGACCACGGCAATATCTATATCGCTTAGCTCATGCGCCGTTCCCTTTGCGTGCGAACCGTAAAGTATCACCATTTCTACGGGATACTTCACCGTCACTTTGTCCGCAAAACGTTTTGCTATTTTGATAATTTCTTTATCCACAAATAGAAATCCTTTGTTTTTAAATACAGCGCCTGACATTTTTTTACATTCAGCGCTTTTACGAGAAGGTCCTTATCTTCAGGATAACGCGCTTGGATATTAAGCGGCATCAATTCGTTGAAAAAGGCAACATCCTCTTCGGAGAGGTTTTCATCAAATCCACTCTTTTCTGACAGAATAAGCAGATTGTGGGTATATGGTAGTTCGCTATGATGTTGATGCCAGAAATAAGCTTTCAGGGATTTTCTACTGTCTGATGACAAAGGAAACCCACATATAAAAACCGTTTTGCTTCCAGCATTGCCTTAGCGCTGATTAGATCGTAGTGAGCTATATCAAGCCAGTATTTGATCTTGGTACGAACATCCATTGTTGGTGCACCTTTTGATTTTCAATATCAAGATAATATTATGGTTTTATGGTTAAATATTCAAGTATTTTTATTGTAAGTCTCTTTCCGGCAATGGCAATTTGTTATTTCCGGGCAGAATAACTTGCGGCGCTTTGCCGGATATGCTACCCATCCGGCACTTTTTTGAGGATTAAACGATCATGATTCATTTCAGCGGCATTTCCAAACAGCACGGCCCGCAAATCCTGTTTAAGGATGCCAGCTTTCAGATACTGCCCGGCTCGCGAAACGGTCTGGTGGGCCCCAACGGCGCGGGCAAGACCAGCATTTTCCGCCTGATCATGGGCGAAGAAGAGTTCGACGCCGGAGACATCACGAAGGCCCGCAATACCGTTTGCGGCTATTTCTCGCAGGATGTCGGTGCCATGTCCGGCCGCTCGGCGCTGGCCGAAGTCATGTCCGCCTCGGAAAACGTCATGCACCTGGGCGAGCAAATCCGGGAGATGGAAGCCGCCATGAGCGAGCCAATGGACGAAGACGCGCTGGCCGATCTGCTTTCCCGCTACGGCGACATTCAATCCGAATTTGAACACCGTGGCGGCTACGATCTGGAAAGCCGCTCGCAAACGATTCTCACGGGCCTGGGCATCGGGCCGGACGATTATTCCCATCCGGTCGAGTCCTTCAGCGGCGGGTGGAAAATGCGCATCGCACTGGCCAAAATTCTCTCGATCAATCCCGACGTGCTGCTTTTGGATGAACCCACCAACCACCTGGATGTGGAATCGATTATCTGGCTGGAAGAGTGGCTGACCAACGCGTTTAAAGGCGCGCTTTTGATGACCAGCCACGACCGCGAGTTCATGAATCGCGTCGTCACCCGCATCATCGAAGTGGCCAACCGCACGATCACGACCTACAGCGGCAACTACGACTTTTATCTGCGCGAACGCGACATCCGGCGCGGGCAGCTTCTGGCCTCTCACCGCCGCCAGCAGGAAATGCTGGCCAAGGAAGAAGACTTCATCGCGCGCTTCGCGGCAAGGGCCTCGCACGCCTCACAGGTGCAGTCGCGCGTCAAAAAAATTGATAAGATCGAACGCATTGAAATTCCGCCCGCCGAGCGTTCCATCAAATTTGAATTTGCCGAACCACCGCGCTGTGGTGATGATGTCGTCAAATTCGACGCGCTGGGAAAAGGATGGCCCCGTCCCGACGGAGGCGTTAAATCCGTCTTCGGCGGCGTTTCGGGCATCATCCGGCGGCAGGATAAAATCGCCGTGGTCGGCGTCAACGGCGCAGGAAAATCCACCTTTCTGAAGGTGCTGGCGGGGCAGGCCGAGCCCTCCGAGGGGAGCCTCGCCCTGGGCGCCAACGTCTTTCCCGGTTATTTCAGCCAGCACGCCATGGATATTCTCGTGCCGCACCAAACCGTGCTGGACACACTTCAAGGCGTCATACCGCTGGCGCATCTGGGCACGCTGCGCAATCTTCTGGCCGCCTTCCTGTTTCAGGGTGACGATATTTACAAGCGCATCGACAAACTCTCCGGCGGCGAAAAAAGCCGGGTGGTGCTGGCCACGCTCCTGGTACAACCGATCAATCTGCTGATTCTCGACGAGCCGACCAACCATCTGGATATTCAGTCCCGGGAAGTATTGCTTACCGCGCTTCAGAACTTCACCGGTACGGTGGCGCTCGTGAGTCACGACCGGCATTTTCTGCGCTCGCTCGTCAACCGCGTATTTGAAATCGATCACGGCGAGATGCGCATCTATAATGGTTCCTACGACTACTACCTGGAAAAAACCGGACGCGAACACCGCGCCGCCTGACCCCTTTCAAATGTTCTCCCCCGACGCCGCAACGTTTAAAGCCTGTTTCGACAAACGACTTCAAATAACGACCCGCCATGATCGCTGTTTTACGGGCTTGCTTTTTTAGATTTCAGGTTTAAAATTAGACTTAAGCGAATTTAGCGGCAAAAATTCAAGGAAAGGGGGGATGCAAAGACAGTCATCATCGTTTAGTGTTGGGGGATGTTAACGCGTCAACACAATCATGGACATGCATCATGAAAGGGGGTGAGATCATGTTTGCACCGAAAAGAATTCTCGTCCCGACAGACTTTTCTGATGACTCCGATGAAGCTCTCTCCGAAGCGCTTGAACTGGCCAAACAATACCATTCCAAAGTTTTCCTGCTCCACGTCGCCAAGCCGATCACACAATGCGCCGCAGACTACTGCCTGGATGCCTCAGCCGTGAAACAGGCCGAAGACGATGAAATGAGTCGGGCAAGAGACAGAATGAAGCGGGAACTGGATAAATTTCCCGAAATTGAACAGGTGGAAATTATCAGCGATATCCGCGAAGGGGATACGGTTTCCGAAATTTTGAAGGAACAAAACGAAAGAGGCGTGGATCTGATTGTCCTGCCGTCGAGCCACCGAAAGAACTTCCTTGAACGTTTTATGGCGCCGATCTACGAAAAAGTGATGGAAGCATCAAAAAGTCCCATTCTTCTTGTCCGGCATTAAACGGCCCCTCAGACGATCCCAAAAGAGCGCAAAAGCCCAAAGGCTTTGCGCTCATTTTTTTCCGGCAACGCGCCGCGTCCGCATAAAATTTCACCTAAAAGAGATAGACAAGACCTCAAACCTCTTATATACAAAACACCTGTCGGAGATACAGGGATGTATAAGAACAAAAAAGTCATCGTGGTGATGCCCGCCTATAATGCGGCCCAGACGCTCAAGCTCACCTACGATGAAGTCATGGAAGAAGACATTGTCGATGGGGTCATTTTGGTGGATGACGCCAGCAGTGATGAAACCTCCGCCATTGCCAGAAGCCTCCCTCACACAAAAGTGATCGTGCACGAAAAAAACAGCGGCTACGGCGCCAATCAGAAAACGTGTTACCGGATGGCCCTGGACGAGGGCGCGGACATTGTGATCATGGTCCACCCGGATTATCAGTACACGCCGCGCCTGATACCCGCCATGGTCGCCCTGATCGCCAACGGGCTGTACCATTGCGTGCTGGGGTCGCGCATTCTGGGGGGCTATGCGCATAAAAGCGGCATGCCGCTTTGGAAATATATCGCCAACCGGTTTCTCACCCTGGCCGAAAACATTCTTCTGGGGGCCAAACTCTCAGAGTATCATACCGGATACCGGGCCTTTTCCCGCGAGCTCCTCGAAAAGCTGCCGCTTTCCGAAAATTCAAATGACTTTGTGTTCGACAACCAGATGCTTTCGCAAATTCTCTGGCTTGGATATGTCGTGGCTGAAGTCAGCTGTCCGACGAAATATTTCGCCGAAGCCTCATCGATCAATTTCAAGCGCTCTGTGCAATACGGATTCGGCTGTCTTTTTACGGCGGCAAAATACCGTCTGTCCAAGGCGGGTCTCATCGATACGCCGCTGTTCCCCCGGGGGGGTCAATGACATCCGATTCAAACAACCGGTTTGAGGATTTCTTCGCGAACGAAACCTACGTTCAGTTTAAAAATGACCTGTATAACTATCGGCTTCGAAAACGCGCCGTTGAAAAGGCCATGCGCTATGAAACGAAGGGCATCGTTTTGGAAATCGGCAGTGGCATTTCTCCCGTTTTGACCTCGTGGGATCAAACGGTCTATTCGGACCTGTCGCCAGCGGCGCTCAACTACCTGGAAAAGACGCTCGGAAAGGGACGATACGTCCTGGCCGACGCCGAAAATCTTCCCTTCGACGATGAGTCGTTTTCGCATGTGATCGCCTCGGAAGTGCTTGAACATCTCAAGGACGACGGGCGGGCCCTGTCGGAAATGGCCAGAGTGCTAAAACCGGACGGCGCGCTGATTATCACCTTCCCCCACCGGAAGTTTTATTTTGCATTCGACGACCGCTTTGTCGGGCACTATCGCCGCTACGAAATTTCCGAGATGGCGGCACTTTTGAAACAAAACGGCTTCGATCTCGTTTACATCAAAAAGGTTCTGGGGCCTCTGGAAAAAATGACCATGTGCGCCGTGACGTATTGCGCGTCTGTTCTGGAGAGGCACAAAAAACGGGAAGGGCTCCGGCGAATACTCCAACATCCGCCTGCGGCGGTGCTCGGACTTTTTAAATGGCTCAATCGGCTTTACGCGGGACTCGTATGGCTTGACGCCCGGATTCTGCCCCAAGCGCTCTCGACGGTTTTGCTGATCAAGGCCAACAAAAAAGTTTCAATTTAATGGGTGTATCTTTAGAAAAACGCGCGGAGGAAATTCTTCTATATTCCCTCAGCGGCAATAGCCGTTGTTTCCGGCGGCTTCCAGAAGATTGCAATCCCCAAGAGAGCAGGCTTTGCGCGCATCGCGGCACCCCGGAGCGATGTTGCCCTGATTGAAATAAATCAATCCTCTTTGCACATAAGCGCCTGTAAAAAGCGGATGGAGGTCGATGGCCCGGCTGAAATCATCGATGGCCTGACTGTAGCGCTCCAGGCCGGCATGGGCAACGCCCCGGCTGAAATAGGCGGCGCCATACCCCGGTTTGATTGCAATTCCCCGGTTTAAGTCTTCGATGGCCTGACTGTAATTGCCCATGTTGTTATAGACGCCGCCCCGGTTGATGTAAGCCTCCGCATAACCCGGTCGAAGCCCAATCGCCCGATTGAAATCCGCTATCGCTCGTGCGAAATCATCAAGTCCGTTGTAAGCGGCGCCCCGGTTGGCGTAAGCGTCGGCATAGTCCGGTTTGATGCTGATGGCCTGGTTATAATCCTCAATGGCCCGTCGATAATCGCCCTGACCGATATTGACGTTGCCCCGGTTGTTGTAGATCAGCCAGTTTTGTTCGGTGACGGCCAGCGTTCGATCGTAGAGCGTCAGATTGTCTTTCCAGTAACTCACCTGCTTGAAGGTCACAAGCGCAAGGGCGATCAGCATGACGGCAGACACGGCAGGAAGAATCGCCCGGGGAAACCTGAACTTTTTCGCCAGATCCGAAGCGCCCCAGGCCACTATGAGAAAAAGTCCCGTCAGGGGAATGTAGGTATAGCGGTCCGCCATGGACTGGGCGCCCACCTGCACCAGACCGATCACCGGAACCAGCGTGCCGATAAACCAAAACCAGCCGGTTGCCAGATAGGGGGCTTTCTTTGACTGCCAGAGCACGAAAGCCGTAACGGCCGCCAGAAAAAGCGCCGCGCCCGCCGCCGGCGCGATCGCGACGGATAGGGGATGCGGGTAAAGCACCGCCAGAGAGGCAGGCCAGATCGTTTTCCCGATATAGGCCACATAGGCCAGAAGCGCATTTCCCAGACGCGCAAAGAGCGGAATCGCATCAAGCGTCTGAACAGCGCCCTGATCCTTTTGGGCCAAAAACGTCATCGCGCAGGAAAGCAGGGTCAGAATAAAAAGAGGAATTTTTTCCACCAACGCCGCGCGGATCGGCGACCAGGCCATGGGGGAAAAGCGCTTAAGCGGCCAGTAATCCAAAAGCAAAAGCACAAAAGGAAGCGTGACGAGCATCGGCTTGGACATAAGCCCCAGAATAAAAAACAACAGGACGGGCCAATATCGTTTGAGCCCCGGCTTTTCCACATAATAGCTGTAGGCCCCCAGCGTGAGCATCCAAAACAGCCCCGACAAAACATCCTTGCGCTCCGCAACCCAGGCGACGGATTCAACATGCAGCGGATGGATCGCAAACAGGGCGGCCACCAGAGCGCTGGGCCAGAGCGCTTTGGTCATTCGGCGCAATACCAGAAAAAGAAGCAGCGTGTTGATCACATGGAAAAGCAGATTGACCCCATGATAGCCTGCGGGATTGAGTCCGAAGATCTGATAATCCACCATCAGCGACAACCAGGTCAGCGGATGCCAGTTGCTCAGATCAAACGAAAAAGCATATTGGAGGCTCCGGGCGTTGAACCCGGACTGGACACGGGGGTTTTCATAGACGTAACGGTTGTCATCGAGATTGATAAACCCGTTATCTGTAACCGACGCGAAGGCCACAACGGTGATCAGGGCCAACCCCAGACAAATCATCGCCATCACCCAACGGTTGCGCCGGCTTGAAGGCTCCCTGAACATCTTCCTTGATGTTGACATATCCCCTGTATCCTTTACATTTGATGCTCCTCGACTATAGGAAAAGAGGCTTCGCTGTCAAGCGTCTTTTGGGCGCGAAGCCCGCGGGCAAGTAATGCTTGACACATCGGGCGCGGTTTTTTTATACTTCGCCGCATTAAAAATATTTTTAACTCACGAACCGGAGAGGGATTTGCCGGCCAGAGAAGTCTGTAAGACCATCATCGGGGCGATAACGCCCGCCTTCAACAGACTGCCGGGGCTTTCCCCCTGCGCTTCAAGGAAGAAACGCCATGGCCAATTTTGCCCCCGTTAAACAATACATCCTGTATTGCCTGGATCGCGCCATCGCCCAGCATGGTCTGAAACCACCTTTTCTTGACGTCGGTTGCGGCATTGGCGACGTGAGTGCCCATCTGGCGGCCAGGGGGTTTCATGGCGACGCCATCGACGCCTCCGCAAACGCCATCGCTAAGGCCCGAAATCATCTCAAGCATGCTGACGCGCTGAAACTCTACCACCGCCGGCTTGAGCAGCATGACGGCGTTTATTCAACCATTTTACTCATGGATGTGCTTGAACACATCGAAGACGACCTCGACGCCCTGAGCCGGGCCGCTTTGCTGCTCAGCGAGGGAGGACATCTGGTGATCGCCGTTCCCAGCAATCCCCGGGAATGGCGCTGGGACGATGCGTTTTATGGCCACGTTCGACGCTATTCGCTTGACGATCTGACCCAACGGCTCCGAAACGTCGGTCTGTCGGTGGTGGACGCTTATGATTTCACCTTTCCCCTGTTCTGGCTGATGCGGCGCATCTATACGCGGATCAAGCCCCGGCCGTCAATGGACGCCGAATCGCCCGTCGAGCGCACGCACGCCAGCTCAACGCGCAATGCCTGGGAGATCCCTCTGGTTTCCCGCGCGCTCAATAAAACAGCGCCGCTCTGGGCGGTTTTATCCCGGGCGCAATATCCGCTTCGGCGCGTGGCGTTGAATCTGGGGTACGAAATGCTGGTCATCGCGCGCAAAGATCGGCTGGGATAGTGCGTCAGAAATACCCCTCTGTCATTCCGGGCTTGACCCGGAATCCAGAATTCTGCGTCAACACTGAATTCCCGCCGGATGTTAACCCGGCGCCTGCTGGGCGGGAATGGCAAAACATGGCATAATATTTTTTTCATTCCCCTTAGCAACGGCCCGGCGCCTGCTGCGTTCTTTGCTGATGCTCCGGACGGTTCTGCCGGCCACCCATTCCCTCCCGCTGAGGTTGCCGGGAGTTTTGAACCTGAGGCGGACGTCGCTCAACGGGAGGATTCTGTCGAGACTGCCCCTGCCATGCCTGCCGCCCCTCAAAGTCTTGCGATCGTGGCCGAATCTGCGGCTGATCCTGCACACGGGGGCCACGCACGCCCGGCCGTGTCTGTGTCTGAGGCGGGTTACGCGGCTCAAGGCGCGGCTTTTCCACCTGTTGCGGCTCCCGGTATGGTCTTACCTCCACCCGTTGCCCTCTGGGGCGCGGCGAATAGTTCCGGACATGCCAGGAATTGTGTTTTTCCCAGTATCGGCTATCGTGCCAGTGCCGCCAGTTCGACTGCAGCGCCCGATGGGCGATTGGCTGATGATCCCACCGGTAGCCGTGCCAGTAGCGGCTTCGGTAAAATCCCCGCCAGCCCGGATCCACATCAATGTAAAATGCCGGTGTTTCGCCGTAGTAAGTCCATTCCCGGTCATAATCCTGTGAACGGTACCACCGGCCCTCCCACGGACGCCACCACCAGCCGCCCCAGAAAAACAAGTCAACATCGATTTCCGCCGCAGCATAAACGTTATCCGTGTCGGGGATGACAACCACCGCCGGCGGCACAGGCAACACCAGCAGCGGCGGCAGAGGAATGGAAATCCGTATATCCACCTCCGCCATCGATGGCATCGGCGCGTGGGCGGCCAACAACAAAAGCACTGCTCCAAATATCCATTTTTTCATTTTTCATATCTCCTTCATTCAAATCAAACAACGTGGGGCGATCTTGAAAAAAAAACCGCGAGGCTCTTTTTTTCCTCCGCGCTGTCCCATTTGCCTGCATAACAAAGCATTTGCCGTGCCAGAGCGAAACATCACCGTCCAAGCTGCCGGATTACATAACGATATGACCTCATCGCCTTGCCTGCTTTTTTAAGAGGCCGCCATGATCAGCAAGACAAAAGCGGATAGATATGTCCCGCTTCGCTCATCAGGTGGATAGGAAATACCCGGAAATAGAAAAACGGTTGATGGTTGATGGTTGATGGTTGATGGTTGATGGTGGATGGTGGATGGTTCATGGTTGATGGTTGATGGTTGATGGTTCATGGTTGATGGTTCATGGTTGATGGTTGATGGTTGATGGTTCATGGTTGATGGTTCATGGTTGATGGTTCATGGTTGATGGTTGATGGTTGATGAACTCACTGAGCTTGTTTTGCCCGATCGAGCTCGAGGGCGATGTTGACGAGAGAGACGCTGATGAGGTTCATCGTCGTTGCCGCATACCAGAGGTAAGCCTCGCCCGTACTGAGCTTTGTAATCCATCCGGACCACAGGACAAAGCAGATGATCGCAAAAGAAACCAGCGTGTCGATGGCCAGAAAAAGCCGGGGGCTTTGCGCCAGGCGGCCCGCCTGGGCGATGGTGCAGTATTCGATGGGCGCGGGGCGTCCGGCCAGAAAATAAAACACGCGCGCGAGGTTCATCATCAAATCAAGCGCGGCCCAGACAATAATGAGCCATGCAAAAACGCGCAGGGGCAAAGCGCCCCCGCTTGCCCTCAAGGCCAGAAGGCCGAACATCAGCTTAAAAACGCAAAAGGGAATGCCGATGGTAAACACCTGAAAGACGGGTGTGGCAAAGAACGGATTTGCAAGGTTTTGCGTTTGTCGGCCTGTGGTTTTTGTCATGCTGAGGCTCCAACGGTTGAAGGCTGATCTTGCCCTCCGGTTTAGCCCGGATCAGGAAACAGACTCCGGACAGGTAATCTTCTTTGCTTTTTAAGGGCCTGCTGAAACTGCGGAGAATATGACAACTTCATGAAAGCATTGCAAGAAAAATATCTGTCAGCAAGCGACCGGCGATAGGGTATGGAACAAAGGAAACAACGAAATCAACAGACCGTCAGCGGAGACAAGCCTGTGGCGCGCTCGGGGGTCGCGCCACAGTCAAAAGTTGCCGCCGTCTTTCCAGCCGAGTACGCTTTTCTACTCCGAAGTTTGTCGAAGGCAATGCCTGAATCTCTAAAGCACACTCAACATTCGAGAAGAAGACCTACCACCGCCAGGACAGTTCGGCGCTGGTGCCTCCGTACAATACGCCTTCAGTATACAACCCTCCTCCAGTTAACAGCACTTTCCCGCTGGGAAGCAGTGTCGCCGTGTGATAAACGCGCGCCTTCGTTAAATCGCCCGCCTGCGACCAGCTATTGGTTGACGGGTCATATAATTCAGTGCTGGCATAGACAACGCCATTGAGTATTCCATTGCTTCCCCCTGTCACCAGCACGTTCCCATTTGGAAGCAGCGTTGCCGTGGGATAATCACGCACTATCATCATTTCCGGCGCTTGAGACCAGGTATTTTCCTCAGGATCATACAATTCAGCGCCGGCAGCGCCTCCCACGACCAGCACCTTGCCGTTGGCCAGCAGCGTTGTCGTGTGTTTGGAATGCGCTGAAATCATATTTCCTGCCGAAGTCCAGGTGTTGTCTGCCGGATCATACAACTCGGCGCCGGCAGCGCCGGAATAGCTGCCGACGATCAGTACTTTGCCATTGTTTAGGCGCGTGGATGTGTGTTGATGACGCGTTGCGCTCATATTTCCTGCCGAAGTCCAGGTGTTGGTTGCCGGATCATACAATTCGGCGCTGTCGGTCGGCACATAGGCTTGCTTATACCCCCCTGCCACCAGCACCTTTCCGTCGGCCAGTAAAGTCGCTGTGTGTTCCGCACGTGCGCTGACCATTGGGGCTGCCTCTGTCCAGGTGTTACTTAGCGGATCATACAACAGCGCACTTTTTTGAAAAGTGACTGGATCGGAGGCTCCTCCAACCACCAGCACCTTGCCATTGGCCAGCAGCGTCGCGGTGTGTTTGAAACGTTTTGTCGGCATGGAAGCTGCGATGACCCAGGTGTTGGTCAGCGGATCATAGAACTCAGCGCTGTCAAGAAACCACCCCCCCAGGTAAGATCCTCCCACCACAAGCACCTTGCCGTTGGGAAGGAGCGTGGCGGTGTGAAAGAAACGCGCCGCCGTCATATCCGCTGCGGCAGCCCACGGGACGGCCTGTTCCCCGATAAAGGTCACGCAGGCAATATTGGTTGCGCCTGTTTTGAGATAAATGGTCAGAATTCCCGCGGGCAGCTCACCTGCCGGTGGTTTGACAACAACGGTATCACCGTCATGAAAGACCACTTCACCGGTTACAACATGCCCGTTGACTTCCATTTCTCCCGCAGACACGCTGATGGGGAGGCCTGCCAGATGGCTCACTGCAAACGCAGGCAGCACAAAGACGGAAGATGGATCGGCAAAGGCCACCTCATAGCGGAATTTGCCGACGACGCCGTCGCCGTGCCGGTCGATCCAGTTGTTGAGGTCGGTGGCTGTAAAGACCCGGGGGGTGTATTTGGCGCTGAGATTTGCTGCGACGGCCTCGGTGTCGAGCGCCCGGGCGGAGCTGTCCAGCGCGGTTTTAAGCGCGGCATTATTCAGAACACCGTCTTGAGCGATGTCGAACTGAAAATCAGCAATTATTTCGCTCAAAGGTCCGGAGCTGTTTCCCAGAACAAACACGGCGGAGATGGCCGCAAGGATATAGTCGCCGTCGCGGCCGCCGGAAAGATCAAAGCTGCTGAAATTACCAAAGCGGCTGCCGTTGGGAATATTCAAGACAGCCAGCACTTCATTTTCCGCCTGGATGCGCGCATCGGCAATGCTCATGCCTTGAGTTGTCACCAGCGTTTTGATGCGCTGATACGTGAGGGTGGTCAGCAGGTTGACGTTGAGCACGCTGCTTTCGCCCAAATCCGAAATGCCGTTTAAGATGATCGGGCCGGAGGATACGGCGTTGGTTACTTCATCAAAATAATAGCCGGTGGCATGCAGGTCAATGTAGCGGCTGGTGTAGGTGTTGGAATTGGCCGCAAACGTCCCCATATCGGAGTTGATCTGATAGATGTAATTTTTTCCGGTGGGCGAAAGCGACGCGTCGAGCTCCTGCGCCGTGACGAGCGATCCCAACTGCAGCGGCCCTTTCTGGGCTACGCCGCTGGTTGCGTTGAATGGCACGCTGGGCGAAGTTTGCGGATTTCCGATCTCCGTTCCACCGGTGCATGCGGACAGCAATAGAAACAGGGGAAGTAGGATCAGCATGTCGAAATGCTTTCGAATAATGTTTGGAATGCGCATGATTTAGTTCTCCTTTTTGTCGTTTCCGGATACGGGGAATAATTGAAAATTAATCTGAATGACACGGCCGGGATGGTCTTCTTCGGCCGCAATCTCCAAAAGCTCCCTGCGGAATGCAGCGATCTTTTCCTTGAGCATCGCGATTTTATTTTGCGAAACACTGAGCGTGAGGGCGGTAATGTCGCGCTCGCCGGCCGGGTGGCGCTCTATCGATTCCGAGGCCATGCGCAGCATGGCCCGGTGGTAATTGGCGACCACCAGCGACTGCACTTCAGGCCCGGTGCTCAGGGTTTTGTCGCCCTGCGCCCATTTCCCCGACGGGTCTTTCCGGATGAGGCCGAGTTCCGTCAGGGCGGTTAAGGCTTTTTGCGCTTCGGAGACGGTAATCGGCGGATCAAGCAGCGCCGCGATCTGTTCGGCGGAAAGATCGCCATTTCCGAACGTGACGACTTCCCGGATGACGGGATAGTACCACTTGGAAAAATATTCGTAGCTCGCTTTTTCCAGGTGCTTGACGGCGGTGTTCTTTTTCAGTGCGAGAGTTTTCTGGTAGTAGTGATCCCGCTCATCATGGCGTTGGGCCTGGTTCATAAAGACCAGGTTTTCCAGGTAGTCGCGTTCGCTCTTTTTGAGGCCAAACCCCTGCGCGATTTTGGCCACGCTTTCGTTGGTCAGATTTCTTTGCCCGTCCATGACAAGCTTGAGAAAATTGGGTGAGGAAAACCCCGCTTTGAGGGCAAACGAGCGGTATGAAAACTGTCGATACTGCTCTTTTTTAAAGGCATACATATCCCGCAGGAACGAACGGAATTCCATGTAATCAAAAATATTCGGCGCATCCGTTTTCTTCATGTTGTTTTTACTCCCTGGTCAAAAGAGTTTCATCATCATTTGGTTTGAGGATTCACCACGCGGCCGATAAACAAGATGACGCCGGTCTTGTCCCGGATCAGAAAAATAAACGGCCGGTTGACTTTGACCTCAACCGGTAACGAAGGGCTTGCCCCCGCGTCTATGATCACCGCCGTTGCCGCCGCCGCTTCTGTGCCCTCCTCATTGACATTGACAAAGGCCTTATGCAGCACCTCCGAAATTCTCAGCGCCCTTGTGCCATCCATTCCGGAAAAATCGGCTTCGCCCGGCAGGAAGGCAAGCGTCATGCCCAGAGAGCCGAGAATGTTGGATAAAGACGTCGGGTCTTCGATCTGAAACAGGGGCATACTCAGCGCGATACGGGTGTTCGTCAATCGGGCGGTGACGTCGGAGATCTTTTCCGCCGTCAGAAGGCTTTCAAACGTTTGGAACTGATCCGACTCCGGCAACACAATGATCATGGACAGGTCATCCCCTGCATAAGGCAGCGCAAGGGCAACGTATCCATCACCTGCGGCATAGGGAAAATCACCGGTTTGATTCATCGTGGGGGTGGTGACGGACGATGAATCAAGAAGCGTAAAGACATCATCGTTTGTCTCTGACTTGTCGAAGGGATAAGCCCAGGACGCCTTGAAGTAAATGGCATTGGTCAATACCATCCGCGTTGCCGAATCGATAGCGCCCTTCGGCAGCAGGTCTTGTATTTTCTGTTCGGTCTGGCCTGCAACCCAGCCATTGATGGTCTGCCGGGCCGCTTCCGGGTCCGCCATAAAGTCGAGGATACACAGTCCCGCGCCATAGTTGACAGCGAGGGTGTCAAGAAAGGTTGAAAGCCAGCTCTTTCCCTTCTGCCCCCAGATGGCATTGACCACACGCAGGGTAAAACCGTCGCCCGAATCCGGCCCAACGTTATTTCTGCGTGCGTTGAGTTCAAGGTCGAGTCTATTGAAGGCCGGGTGCAGTTTTTCCTGCGACAGCGCGTAATGCATCGTTTGAGCCATCTGAGTTGCGGTCTCACCACGCGCGCCCGCATATACCATGGACAGGGCCATGGAAATGCTCAACGGGGAGTAAAAGAGGTTGCCGTTTTCCGTGCGCAGTTTTTGGTAAAGATCAAAGGCGAAGGCGTTATTGTCGGCGATCAGGCGATCCAGGTCCGCATCGTCAACGGCAGGAGTCTGTGTTCGCGCAAGTTGGGACTTTACAGTGCTTAAGTCGCTTGAGCCGCTTTGCTCCTCCGAAGAACCGCAACCGGAAAAGCTCCAAAGCCAGCCAATCAGGCCAATGAAGAGAATAAGCTTTTTAATGAATGTAATTTTCATAAAAATCCTTTCTAAAAATTAAAAGAGATGATTCACCCTAATCCTTTTTCAGGTCATTTTCCAAGATATTCTTTCGAAATTGACATAAATTCGTATTCAGTTGAATACGTTATTACTGATTACATATTTCTATCCTATTTATTTTATTATTTTTTATTATTTATTTGTATTCTTATTATTGATTTACTATTTTATTGTTCTTATTTTAAAAACATATTCCGAATCACAATTCAATGTCGTTGACTTAAGCGCAATAAACTCCCCTCTTTTCTAAAGAGGGGTTGGGGGAAAATTTTAACAATACCCATAAAATCAACCCTTTATTCCGCTTAGCCCCTCATTAACGTTCTGCCGTTTCTGTACATCCCCCACGCATTCTCGGCATCCCGAAGGGATGATACGTTTATAGTCAATTCCCGCCTTGAATCGTGCGACCCCGACGGGGTCGTACGATGATAATGATACATTGGGCTATAAACATTTGATCCCTTCGGGATCATGGCTTTCGCTTGCTATGTTTTTCCCGCCCTTATCAAATGGGGAATGGAGAGAGGATGCTTTTTAAGTCAACGACACTGAATCACAATTGACAAAGGATGCGTCTTTGGGCTAAGGCTCGGTTGCAAAAGACACAACAATACTCTCTTTTCAAAACAGGACATTAAAAAATCGGCCGAGAGCGCCATAACCCTTTTTTTTCAGGAAACCCTACATGCAGACTTTTCATTTGGACGATCCAGACATGAACATTTCAGCAGCTTGCAAGCCTGCAAGACAAATTCCCTTTCCGCTCAAGCCTCATATTTTCATCGTGCTGGCTGCCCTGCTATCCATTTGGTCGGCCCTTCTTTTTCCGGTTTCGGCCCGGGCTGACGCGTCTTTCCCGGAGCGGATGTCCATCTGCGGAAGGAGCGGACAGGTTCGCGCCGCGATTCAAAAGGAAATCGACATGATCCGGCTGGGCGACGGCCGCTCCGGCGCGATGCACTGTTCCTGGATTCAGGCCGCTGATCTGAAAAAAATAAAATCCCTGCATCTGGTCGGAAAAGATATTTCCTTTCTCAAGGCGGGCGATTTTGAAGGACTCGAAGGCTTGGTGACGCTCGATCTCGACGACAACGCCCTGGAGGTGCTCGACACAGAAGCGCTTTCCGGTTTGACAAATCTGGAAAATCTTTTTGCGGCCCGAAACCCGATCCGGACGCTTTCGGGTGCGCTCGGCGCGCTGCCTCGTTTAAAACGGATTGATCTTTCCGGCGGCAAGCTCTCTTACCTGCCCCCGAATGCTTTTTCGGGAAACCCGCAGCTCGAAGCGGTTTTTCTTTCCGGCAATACATTGACACGGCTGCCGGAAGACATTTTTGCGCACAATCCGTCTTTGAAAATTCTCGACTTATCGGACAACCGCCTGAGTGCCTTGCCCGCATCCCTGATTGCGCAAAATAACAGTCTGCAAAGCCTGGATCTGTCCTCCAACAAAATTCTAACGCTTGCGCCTGACGCATTTGCCAGCCTTAAGGCGCTTCGCGCCCTTAACCTCTCCGATAATCCGCTGACCCGAATTAATTCCCACGACCACCTGCAAAAATGCGTGAGTCCTTCCACGCGGCTCATCATCGAAGCGCGCAAACGTCCCGCACCCGTCAATGAAGCCGAACTTGTTTTCGAGCCGCAAACGCCTGTGTATTGGGGCATTGAGCGCCTGCGCGCGTTTGTGCGCGATCACTGGCATGTGCCGCTGGAGATATTGGTAACCTTTTCCGAGACGGATACCGACGCGCTTGAAAATCCCGGGCAGCGCGCCCGCGAAGAGCGAATGCTGCTTCGCCAACTCGAAGAGGTGCGCGATGCCTACCGCCGGGCGGCCTTTGATTTTTTCGCCGTGGACATTCGTTTTATTTCCCCCACCCTCCCCCGAAACACGCCCGCCGTGTATTTGAATAAAAAGAAGCTCGGCCTTGAGATTTTCCTGAAGGCGCCCGCAACGGCGCATGAGGCCATGACGGGTATTTCCGATGAGAGGATGCTCGAAACGCTGGCCGATCATTTCAGCCGGAGCCGCTCGGTAGCCTGGTACAGCCGGGAAACGCCGGAGCATCTCGAAGCGGCGCTCAAGCGCGATTTTAAAAAAATTGCCAAGATGGACGACGAGCTGCGCTTCGACAACATCCGCATGGAGGATTTGATCGACACGGCGACACAGCGGATGGAAGAGGCAGGCGGCAAATCATTCTTTTCGGAGACGGAGCTGACATACGCGCGGCTGATCCAGTTTCGCACGCTCCTCACCTTCCAGCGACTTGAAAACACCATGGCGCGCTGGCGGCGCGCCGAGGGCGACCCGGATTTCGCCTATCGCCCGGAGGTGCGCCTGCTTTTGGCGCAGGCCTCCGGCATGTACCGGACGTATCTGGACTGGTTTTTAAATACCGTGGTCGGCGGGCGCGCGACACTGAATGTTTTTGACGAAACCTGGTATCGCCGCAATCCTATTTTCCGGATTCTCGATTCGGAAGTCCCCGCCGGATTTTTCAACCTCGACGGCCGCATCTCCACGCGCATTCCCGACGGTGCGGTGCGCGATCTGCTAAAAAGCAGGCTGAGCGCGCCGCTTCTGCACTTTTTATACGGCATGCGCTCGCTGGATAAAAAAGTTACCAAGGCCGATATCCATAAATCCCCACTTCGCGCGGAGATGTCACAGGCCACAGAAAGAATTGCCTCAAACCGCCGCGCGCTTCGCGAGCACCAAATCTCCGACACGCGCGCCTTCAAGGAGCTTTGGGAGGCCAAGGTAAAAGACGGCATGAAATTTCCGCTGTACCGGGTGACCATGAGCGTGGCCTCGATTATCGGCGACACACGGTTTTCACACCCTTCGCCTGCCATCACGCCTCAGCAGCTTGAGGAGATGAAAATGGTTTTAAAGCCGGGCGACCTGCTGGTATCCAGAACGGATTACTATCTGTCCAACGCCTTTCTGGGCGGCTTCTGGCCGCACGGCATTTTGTATCTGGGCCCCAAAGAGGCCTGGTCGCGCCTGAGGCTGGCCGACGGCACGATTCTGGCGGAGGACCCCTGGATTTTTAAAAATATCCTCCCCAACTATAGGTCTGAAAAGGATGATTTTCCGGCGCTCGTGATGGAGGCCATCTCCGAAGGTGTGGTGTTCAATTCGCTGGAAGAGGCGGCCCAGAAGGATTATCTGGTGATCCTCCGGCCGAAGTTCGCCCCGGAAGAACAGGAGGCCAAAATTGCCCGGGCCATCTCGCGGGCGCTCAAATACCACGGCCGCCCCTATGACTTTGACTTTGATTTTTTCACGGACGATAAACTCGTCTGCACAGAGCTTCTCTACAGAGTGTATCACCCGGACATCAATTTTCTGATTCAAAAGCAGGCCGCGCAAAAGCCGCATCCGCCCGTTCCGGGGATGGTCAAAAAGGCAGGGCGCGACACGATGCCCGCCGGTGAAATCGTCAAGCTGGCCCTGTATATGCTGGAAAACAAGATGCCCGATCCCGCCATTGGCTATGGCGGCCAGACGCTTGAATTTGTCCGTCTGTATATGAAACAGGGCGTCGGCGCGCCCGCGAAAGTTCTGGAAGGCCCCGAAGGCCTTCAGGCGTTAAAACTCACGCTCAGATCATCGGATGCGCGATGAAAACATTTCTGGTTTTTTGCCTTTTGATCTTTTCGGTTTGCGCCGGGGCCGCTGAACTTCCCGAGCAGATCGTTACCAAAAGCGACACGCAAAGCTTCACACACGAATATGACGTGGCCCTTTTGGACGGAAAAATCTGGCATCGGCCCCGGGCCGAAGGAAAATCACAAGCCTGGACGCTTCTGGGTAAAACCGGTCTGCCGGGAGACTTCCCGCTTTCTGCGCGATTGCGCAAATCCGCTTCTCCTCCGTCGATAAAAAAAATATCCGCCGACGGAGACAACCTCATCGCCATCGATAATGAGGGGCGGGTCTATTACATGAAATGGGGAAGCCGCAAATGGATGAACACCTGGGGGAAACCCGTGGCAAAGAAACTCACACTTCCCGAGTCCAGCCGATCCTTTGCTATCTCGCATCGCGGCCCTTTCGCGGGCGGCTATTCCGACATCGACGGCCATTTCCATCCGGTTTCGGTGGGCGTCACCACCTTGTATCTTCTGAGCAAGGACGGCCTGACGATTGCTTACGCTGATCCCTGGCTCCCCGCCGGTTTTTCGCACGCCATTTGCGGCCCCGAGCAAAACCGCTTCCGGGCAAGATCGCTCAGCGCCAGCGCCTCGACGCTTTTTGTCATCAATGACGCAGGCCGGATGTACACGCGCCTGGCTGATTACGACACGCTGGGATGTAATCCCGTTTTGGCCTATAGTTATGACCGGGGGAAACGGGACCCGGATTTCCGAAAAGATGTGCGCACGCTTCCGCCCGAGCCGTGGAAAAAGCAACCCGCCATCCCGCAGTCTCTGGGCCGTATCACTTCGGCCATTACCGTTTTTCAAACCGGAACCGGCAACGCCGCCCGCGAACTTCGGGTTGAAGGCGTTGACCGAAGCGGCGCGAGCGGGTATTTTTCCAAGCCGATCGATAGCGAAACCTGGCGCTTTGTGCGCACGGATCTGCCGCTTTCCAAACCACTGCTCTCTTTAGCTTCCGAGACTTCGGATTGGGGGCCGGCGCTCGATCAAACCCTTTCGGGACGCCTGCGGACACGAACCGCCCCGGTAAGCCGGGAATATGACATTTCGCTTAAAAACTTTAATCCGCCCTGCGAGGCCGCCACGCTGAGCCTCGTCCTGGGCGAGGACACCATCGTTTTTCCCGTTTATCTGATTGCCACCTCGCCTGACGACCGTCACATGAAAGGAGCCATGCTGCTTAGCGCCGAACACAGGGCCAAAGCGACGGTAAACCCAAACCTGAATAATTTCCTGCAAACCGTCTTTGGAGATGATGAATTTGCGCCAATCCGTTTATCGGTCAGCAAAAAAGGTGCGGCATTCCTGACCACCTATTGATGCATCCACCACGAACCGCGGGAGTCAATTTCTTTGACATGGCTTCCTGCTTGTTTAATGGCGGATGATGAACGGTGGAGAGTGTCAGGACACCATCTCGGCGATGATCTCGCGGATGGGCTTGATGTCCCGAATCAGCGCGCTGACCTGGCCGCCTTCAAACACGGCTCGCGCATAGTTGCCGGTTTTGTCGAAATCGCGGTCGAGTTCCGAAATAATGTTTTTGTCCGGCGATCCGGCAAGCCGCTTTGAAATCCACGGCGTCAGAAGAATTCTGTGCGCCAGTTTCATGCTTTTATGGGGAATCAACTCCGTGCCACCGTCGGCGCTCTCCACAATGGCCTGCTTCCACCGCTCATCGGCCGGGCTTTCCACAGACGCTAAAAACCGTGTGCCAATCTGCACGCCCTGGGCGCCCAGGGCCAGCGCCGCCCGGTAGCCCCTGGCATCGGCGATGCCGCCTGCGGCCACCACCGGGACATTCACGGAATCGACCACCAGCGGGGTGAGAATCATGGTGGTGGATTCCGACTGCTGTGAACGCAATCCTCCCGCTTCCGCGCCGGCGGCAACCAGACCGTCCACGCCCGCTTTCGCGGCGCTCACGGCGTGCGCCAGCGCCAGAACAACGTGAAGGCCTTTCATCCCCAGATCGTGGATGGCCGGATAAATATCTTTGGGGGACCCTACGGAGGTGGTCACGGTTTTGACACCGGCGGCCGCCAATATTTTCAAAAACGCCAAAGAACGCGGGTTCAGAAGAACAAGGTTTGCGCCGAAGGGCTTGTCCGTCAGCCGCCGGACCTCGTCAATGAGCTTCCTGACCTCGTCCGCATCATTCATAAACCCCACAGCCATTAAGCCGTAGCCTCCCGCCTCCGAAACAGCGGCCACCATCTTCGGGCTGTTGAACATCCCGATAGGCCCCTGAATAATGGGATAACGGCACCCCAGCATGTTGAGCAATTCCGACATTGGCCACTCCTCCTGATTGGGTCTTGCCCGATCTTCTAAAACAAACATGTGGCAGGCAGGCAGATCAGCACGCGTAGCGCGCATGGCCGCAAAAGTCAAGATTCGGCCGAAAGCCCTGGCCGGCGCCCAAATCCACCCGGCATGGGCCAACCCGGAAAAGTATTGACAAGCATGGCTTTTTCCTTTACGTTACAGCGCAAAATTCATCATCGTTTCGGGAGAAAAAAGTGGATAATATCAGTTCATTAGCGATAGGGAGCAACTTTCACGGCTCCGTTTTGAGCATGGTTTTGGACGCCGGTTTGATGGTCAAATTCGTCCTTTTGCTGCTTTTGATTTTTTCGATCATTTCCTGGACGATCATTTTTCTGAAATTCCGCTATTACCGAAAAATCCGGAAAGAAAATGAGCAGTTTGACGCAGACTACCAGAAAAGCAGCAAGCTTTCCGAAGTGATGCCCGCCGCAAAGAAATACTCTTTTTCCACCACGGCGGAAGTCTTCCGGGTCGGCTATACGGAACTGACCAAAATCAACAGGCCGGCAAAAGACGCGGCAAACGTAGACGAGATCAGCCTGACCTCGCTGGATAACGTCCAGCGCGCCATGAACCGCGCCTCCAACACGGAGATGACCAAGCTGGAAAACTCGCTGGGATTTCTGGCGACAACCGGATCAGCCAGCCCCTTCATCGGACTTTTCGGAACGGTCTGGGGGATCATGGAAACGTTTCAGGCCATCGGCGCGCGCGGATCGGCAACCCTGGCCGTCGTCGCTCCGGGCATCTCCGAAGCGCTTATCGCAACGGCGGCGGGACTGGCTGCAGCGATTCCGGCGGTTATTTTTTACAACTACTTCCTCAACAGATCGAAGATCATGGTTCAGGAAATGGATAATTACGCCGACGAGCTGCTCAATATCGTCGAGCGCTATCTCATTCGCAAATAAACATTCGGACAACTCATTATGCGGCTCATGCGTAGAAGAAATAACGATAAACGATCCATGGCGGAGATCAACGTCACGCCGCTGGTGGATGTCATGCTGGTGCTGCTTATCATCTTCATGGTCACGGCGCCGATGCTTTCCATGGGTATCGATGTCAACCTGCCGCGTGTCAAATCCAAAAGCATTGACATTGCCGAGGAAAAACTGGTGCTGACCATCAATGAAAACCGGGAGATTTTCCTCAACAAGACCCGACTGCCTCTGCCGGAGATTCAGGAAAAGCTCTCCGCCATTTTCGCCGAACGCGTGGACCGCGAAATTTTTCTGCGCGCCGACAAAAATGTCTCCTATGGTTTTGTGGTGGAGGTGATGTCGGAAATCCGCAAGGCGGGCGTCGATAAGCTCGGCATGATCACTGAACCCCCCGAGGAGATGAGATGACATTGCGGATGTCCTCTACAAACGCATTTGGCATTCCCGGCAACTCCTTCAATATGTTTTTCCTCTCCCTGGCGCTGCACGCTATTGTCTTAGCCGCTGTTTTAATCTCCGTGCCGGGCACGACCAAAACGCTGACGTTTGGCGCAACCTATTCTGTGGCGCTGGTGGGCGCGGACATGCTGCAATCCACCCATTCGGCAAACGGCATCCAGAGGATATTGCCGTCTTCCGCGCAAGCAGACCGCGCGGTCGTTTTAAAACGCGATGCCTCCGGTCAGGACGTCCAGCCAACTGTTAAAAAGGATGATACCCTCAAAACGGACATTGAAAAAGCGATCAGCGCCATCCGGCAAAAGAGCCTCTCCAATAACGACGAGGGTGACCGCGACGCCCCACGCGCTGTCGCGCCTCCGGGTACTGGCGCCGCGAGCCCGGAACATCCGTCGCGCATCAGTGATTACAGCCGCTTCATCTGGCCTGAAATCCGGAAAAACTGGGCGCTGCCTGCGTCTTTAATGCCTAAGGAAAACGTCATGGCCATCATTGAAGTCCGCATCGCAAAAAACGGCCAATTGGAGTATGTTGGTTTTGAAAAACGTTCCGGAAACCGCTATTTCGATGAATCCGCATTGCGCGCAGTCAAAAAATCCGCGCCCTTTCCACCACTGGAGGGATGGGTGACGGACCCTTCCATTGAAATCGGCATCCGTTTTCATTCAGCCGAGCTTCGCTAATCGAATGCCATAAGGAAAAACCATGATGATGAAAAAAATAATGCTGTACGCGCTTATCGGCGGATTGATTCTGACCGGTCTGACAAAACCCGCCGAGGCCAAAGTGTATATCGATATTGACACGCCCGGCTTTCAGCAGTTCCCCATTGCCGTAAAGGATTTTCAGGTCAAAGGCGCGCCTGCCGGGGCGCTGTCCGATCTGGCGGCGGCAATTCCCGGACAGGTCCGGATCTATCTGGGCATGACGGGGCTTTTCAATGCCCTGGACAAGCGCAGTTTTCTCGATGGCGTGGAGCCCGGCACACAGGCCATCCGCTTTGACGACTGGGCCGTCATCGGCGCTGATTTTCTGCTGGTGGGCGAACTCGTTGCGGGGGAGAAAGAAACGCTTCTGACCTGCTCGCTCTACGACGTCATGCGCGGTCAGCAGATTGTGCAAAAAATATATTCCGGCCGGGCCGGACAGGCGCAGGCCATCGCACGCGCCATTGTCTCGGATATACTCCTGGCGCTGACGGGAGACGAGGGAGATTTTAACACACGCATCGCCTTTGTGCAGAAGAAAGGGGCCTTTTCGGATATCTACACCATCAACTACGACGGGACGGGACTTAAAAAGCTCACGTCGCATCAGTCGATTGTTTCCTCGCCGCGCTGGTCTCCCGACGGGAGGTATCTGGCCTTCACCTCCTATTCAAGCGGTCGGCCTGCGGTCTATCTGTATGCAATCAAAACCGGTGAGGAAAGAAAAGTCGCCGCCTTCAGTGGCCTGAATTTATGCGGCGGTTTTTCGCCGGACAGCCGCAAGCTTTTGTTGACGCTCAGCAAGGACGGCAATGAGGAGATTTACGCACTGGATATTTCCACCCTTTCGCTTACGCGTCTCACACGCAATTTTGCCATCGATGTCTCCCCGGCCTGGTCGCCGGATGGAAATAAAATCGTTTTTGTGTCCGATCGCTCCGGGTCTCCGCAGGTTTTCGTGATGGATGCCGACGGGGGAAATGTCGAGCGCGTCACTTACGAAGGCAATTACAACACATCCCCCTCCTGGTCGCCCTCCGGGCGGCGGATTGCCTATGAAGGGTTGATCAATCACAACTTTCAGATATTTTCTGTCGATGAAAAGGGCGACAACCTCATTCAATTGACCTTTGACGACACCAACAGCGAGTACCCGTCGTGGTCGCCCTCCGGCCGCCAGATTGTCTTTTGTTCCAAGCTCAAAAACAGGCATCGCCTGAGCATCATGAATGCTAACGGACTGAATGTGCGCATTTTAATGGAAACGCCGGAACAACTCGTCATGCCGGCCTGGTCGCCGCGAGCGAAATAAAATCATTATTTTTATTGACGTTCACGGATAAGTTTTATATAAAATTGGCACACAACTTTAGGATCCATTGATTTTAACTTTGAAAGGAGAGCGTTATGAAAAAACATGCAACAATCTTGGGGTTGATTGGAATTCTGGCACTGGGCCTGATGGTGTTTGTCGGCTGCGCGGAAAAAACGGCGGTTGTCAAAGATGAACCCGTTCAGGAACAGAAAGTTGCGCCCACGCAGAGCGCATCCGAAACTCCAGTTGTAAAACAGGATGATGAAGCAGCAAAACGCGCACAGGAACAGGCCGATCGGGAAGCCGCTCTGAAAAAACAGGCCGCCCGCGAAGCCGCCGCCCGCAAAAACGCCGCAGCGCTGACCGCTCTCAATATTCAGAATATTTATTTTGATTATGACCGATCCAACATCCGCCCCGATGCGCGTGAAATTCTGAAAGCCGACGCGGAAATCTTCGCACAGAACAGCGCTTCGGCGATTGTCGTTGAAGGCCATTGCGATGAAAGAGGCACAGCGGAATACAATATGGCCCTGGGCGAACGACGCGCGCAGGAAGTTAAAAACTACCTCGTCAATCTTGGCATTGCAGCCTCACGCATTGAAACGATCAGCTACGGCGAAGAGCGTCCCGCTGACCCCGGCACGGGAGAAGCCTCCTGGGCGCAAAATCGACGAGCGGAATTTCTTTTGAAATAGCGCGGCAAAAAGCCTCTGGATCAAAATGGGAATGGCATTGAACCGTTTGCTTTATCTGTTATGGCCGTTGATGGCGCTGTGCGTTGTGGCGTGTGCCACCTCGTCTGATCTGCGAACGTTGCGATCGGAAGTCAACCGTCAGATGGATGAAAAACTCGCCACCGTGGACACACGCGTGTCAGCGGTGAAATCCGAGCAGGAAAAAAGCATGGAGGCGCTGGCATCCATGCGCAAGGGTCAGGCCAACACGAGCGCTGACTTTGCCGAGCTGCGTGAATCGATCCAGGAATTACGAGGCCAGATCGAAACCCTGCGCAAGGAGGTCTCACGGGATTTCCAGAAAGAAGATGATTACACGGCCAAGCTGGATCATCTGGCCATGAAGATCAACTTCATCGAAAACTTTCTGGAAATTGGCAGAAAAGATGTTTCCGCCGACGCAGGGGAAGACCCGTTGGCCACAACGAAAGATCCCGGCGGAAAACCGGACAAGGCCGCCATGTATGCGGCGGCCTATGCTGCCTTTAAAGCCGGAAATTACACGCCGGCCAGGGAATCTTTTCAAGCGTTTCTGAAAACATATCCATCAGGCGAATATTCGGACAATGCTCAGTTTTGGATTGGCGAATGCTATTTCTTTGAGAAAAAGTATGAAAAAGCCATTCTGGAATATGAAAAGGTAACCAAAAATTTCCCCAGCAGCAACAAGGTTCCCTATGCGCTTTTAAAGCAGGGCCTCTCTTTTCAGAATCTGGGAGATAAAACAAGCGCCCGCCTGCTTCTTCAACAGGTGATCAAGGATTATCCCAACACCTCACAGGCGCGTATTGCAAGGTCAAAACTTCAGGAAATCAAATAGCACCGGATCGACCGGCGGCAAAGGGGATTCGACAAAGACCCCTTTGCCGCCGGCTTTTTATGTTAGGCTCGCCACACCGATAATTTTCTGTTAGAAACAAATAGAAAAGTCCTATTTTGTAGCACATGATATGTCCGCTTTTAGCTATGCTCAATGAAAGGGGCGGAGGGCGTAGCCCGGAGCCCCTTTCATTCGATTTTTGGCGAGCGGCGGACTTACGCTGCCTTTGCTTTTTTCTTTGTTTTCAGATTTCCTTTTTCATCGTAATCAGCCAGTTTCCTTGGTCCATGAAAAATGGACAGAGAACCATCTGTGTAGCGATGGACCTTAACTTTTACTCTGACGTAGTGGCAACGGTACTGGTCCGGCGGGATCTGTAAGATTATCCCGTCAAAATTAACACAATTATTGGAGCTGACCGTTCGCTCTTTATGTTCACAAAGCGTGTCCTCGATATGCGTTCCCACCCAAGGAACAAAAGCGGAACCTTCCTCCAATGGTTCTTTTTTGAACTCTTTGTTGCTTGCCGGTTGATACACTTTTTTCAAGTAGAGATTGGCTGCCTCCATGGTGGTGATGTTATGTGCGGCAAGCTCATTGGGCAGTCTACCTTGATGTGTGCGGAACATTCTTTCGCTTCTGCCTCTTGCTTCCGGAGAATAAGCAGGAATCATCTCAATGCCTAACTGTTGCATGGCCCGACCGAACTGGGTGAGTTGGGTTTTGCTGACCTTGCCTCCTTCTTTCGGCGTATACCAATAGTGAGTGCCTCTATCCGTGTAAATTGAACTAAATAGACCCTTTTTAAGAATCACTTCCTGTACACCCTGAAAGCTGCTGTCCATTCCCTCTTCATGAACAAAAAACATGCTGTATTGCTCACTTGTTGCATCATCCATCGTTACGATTAGATCCCACTGCTTGCCTGGAACCCATTCATGTCGGCTTCCGTCTTGATGGATCATCATCCCGGGCAAGGGGCGGCGATCTCTTTTTTTACGATGAGAACCTTTCTTTTTTGACTTCAAAACCAAGCCCTGGCCCTGAAGCGCATTCTTGACCCATGTGTAACTCCGCTTTCCACCGTCTCTTGTGTACCAGGAGTAAAAATGCTTCACATTCCAGCCTCTATAACTGCCCTTGTATCGCACACCTAACGCCATGACCTCATCGACCGGTGCACGTCGATGGGAGGCCTGTGTAAGACGTTTATCATTCAGCCCGTCCAGTCCGTTTTCTTCATACCGACCGATCTGTCGCCGAAATGTCCGGCTACATACGCCCAATATCTCCGCTGCCTCTTCCTGACTTAATCGTCCTTTCTGCCATCCTCCATATGCCTCTTGAAATCGCATCCTCCGGATCTCCTGTAGTATCTCTGTCCGCTTCATCCGTCACCTCCATCGGGTAACTTATGAACTGGACAGTTTATGTGCTACAAACCGGACATATTATTTGCTTCCTACACACACCGATAATTTTCTTGACAGAATTTCCCATAAACCATAAATTCTCCCGCATATTTCGGGCTGTTGCATGTAAATCCGCTTTTATTCGAAGATCAATAATAAAAAGAAAGGGGACAAAATTTTGGAATTTAAAATGTTCGAAGGAAAAGTCGTTCTGGTCACCGGCGCCACGGCCGGCATGGGACGCGCCACGGCCATTGCATTTGCCCGCGAGGGAGCACAGGTCATCATGGCTGCGCGTCGCGAAGAACGGGGACAGGAAGTGGTCCGTCAAATCACCTCCGAAGGCGGCCAGTCCATGTTTGTAAAGACGGACGTTCGCAACCCTGCGGACGTCGATCATCTTTTCAAAACCATTCTGGATAAATACGGCCGTCTGGATTTCGCGTTCAACAACGCCGGCGTCTCCTCCCCCGCCAATCCCATCACCACCAAGATCAATGATGAGGAGTGGGACCGGATTATGGAAACCAATGTGCGCGGCGTCTGGCTTTGCATGAAACACGAAATTGAGATCATGAAAAAACAGGGCGGCGGCGTAATTGTCAACACAGCCTCTATTCTTGGCATCGTCGGCGACTGGGGGTTGACGCACTACTGCGCCTCCAAACATGGGTCACTGGGGCTGGCCAAAACCGCCGCTCTGGAATACGCGAAAGACAATATCCGCATCAACACCATCTGCCCGGGCCCCATTATGACCGAAATGCTGGAGATGGCCCTGCCGTTCATGCCGAAGATGCTGGAAGTTATGGCCGGCAAAACGGCGCTTCGACGCATCGGTAATCCTGAGGAAATTGCGGGGGCGGCCATGTGGCTGTGCACGGACGAAGCGTCCTTCATGATGGGCAAGGAAATCGCCATTGACGGCGGATACATCACCTACTAACGCGCAAAGGAGACGCACAGTGAATACGCATAGATTTCAAGATAAAGTCGCGCTCGTCACGGGCGGGAATTCCGGCATCGGTAAGGCTGCGGCGCTGGCCTTCGGCCGGGAAGGCGCCAAAGTGGTCATTGCCGCACGGCGGAAAAAAGAAGGCGACGACGTGGTCAATGAAATTCAAAGCAGAGGCGGCGCCGCCTTATTTGTTCAAACCGATCTGACCGTCGCGAACGACATCGATCGCCTGTTTAAAACGATTCAGGATAAATTCGGCGCGCTCCACTGCGCCTACAACAACGCGGGCGTCTGGCCGGCAGTGAAGCGCGCCGCCAACTACACTCTTGAAGAATTTGACCATGTCATGAATATTAATGTGAAAGCCGTCTGGCGCTGTATGAAGCATGAGATCGCCCTGATGACTGACGCAGGCGGCGGGTCGATCGTGAACTGCTCATCGGTTGCCGGATGGGGAGGCGTGGAGGGCACCTCGTTATATACGGCCAGCAAACATGCCGTCATTGGGCTGACCCGCGCAGCAGCGGTTGAATTCGGCCGCAAAAAAATCCGCATCAACGCGGTCTGTCCGGGCATCATCGATACCCCGATGACGGATCGCAATCTGGCGCAGGGCGGCGAAGCGATGAAAAAAATGATGCTCGATATGACGCCGCTGGGCCGTCTGGGCAAGCCTGAAGAAATCGCAGGCGCCGTTTTGTTTTTGTGTTCGGACGCAGCCTCGTACATCACGGCCAAAAGCCTTGTGATCGGCGGCGGCCAGTGCATCCGTTCCTGAAATCAAATCTCCACGGGTTTGCAAAGGGGCCGAACCCGTCCCCTTTGCAAACCCGGTTTCTGAGATACTAATCCAGTGAAATGATTGCGACGCCTGGAGGCACAGGCAGGTCAAACACAGAGACATCCTCGGGAGGCGCAATCCGGGCATCCGCGTAGGTGACCACGACGCGTGTCGCCGGTTCTGCGGTTTCAATAATGATTTTTCCGGGAAGCGGTTTTTTGGCTTCATAATCCTGATAGCGCACCGAATACATCACCCGGCCGTCCATGCCGTTTTGAACAAACTTGACTGGACGGCCCTCGTGATCGATCCAGATCGACCGCATATGGCCGGAAGGCGTTTTCAGGCACACCCGCCAATCCCCTTGATCGGCTGCGGTTTCGACGATTTCATCGTCCGGCATCAGAGGCGCGGCACCGGATAAAATCACAACGATGTCTTGGATCTCAAGCGACCAAGGCAAAAAACGCGCGACGTTTTGCGCGGTTGGTTTTCCGCGGTAATACTCGCCCCGGGAGGGAAGAAATATTTTCAGCGATGCCGGCGTGGCGGCCAGAAAAAAATCCGGCGTACCGATGAGCGGCAAGAGCTCCACACGCAGATAGGCGGGTTTTTGCAAAAGAAGCGCAGCGCGCAGCGGATAATGACCCTGATCCGTCGTCACAAAGATATTGACCGTCGCCGTAATTTTTTCGTCGCGCAAGACAGCCGCCGCGAACCGCTCAAGCGCCGTCTCCGGCTTCATATCGGGCGAAACCGGGGGACCGGCGGCGCATCCGGCCACCAGCGCAATCCACAGCCATAACAGCCCCTTTTGCCAGACGTAAACGGCTCGCTTCATCTGTTCATCCCTCCCTGAAATACCGCCGCGAGCCGCGGCCTATGGATGCTCAATCAGCTCACGGATTTTCTGTTTAAGGGTTTTATTTTCCAGATCGATTCCTGCGGCTTTGCGGTAATACTCGAGTGCTTCCTGGCGCTTGCCCATTTTGAGATACACATCGCCCAGATGCTCCATCACATTGGGATCATCGGGCAGAAGCTCGAGCGCCCGTTTGAGGTGCTTAAGCGCGCTGTCCATTTTATTTTGCCGGAAGCGCAACCAGCCCAGCGAATCGATGATGTAGCCATTGTCCGGTTTGATTTCAAGCGCCCGGAGAATCAGGGTTTGCGCTTCGTCGAGGCGAATATTGCGATCGGCAAACGTGTAGCCGATGAAGTTGAGCGCGTCTGCGTTTTGCGGATCGATTTGGAGCACTTTTTCCATGGAGGCAATGCTTTCTTCAAAGCGTCCGGTTTTGTCCTGAAGAGAGCCCAGCACATACAGCAGATCCGTATTGCGTTCAAATCGCTTCAGCCCGTCGCGCACCGTCTTTTCCGCGGCAGCCATATCCTTGATATCTTCATACAGAGACGCCAGATACAAATACGACACCACATCGTCACTTTTCAGGCTCATGGCCTGCTGCATCACGCTTACAGCTTTGGCAAGGTTTCCTTCCTTTCGAAAAATCATGGCCGCATGGATTTGCGCATTGGAAAACAACTCAAAAGCGGGGGATATTTTTTGATACGCCTCTTTGGCGGCCCCGAGGTCCCCTTTTTTTTCATACGTATTGGCCAGAAGATAGCGGGCCTTGTCATCACCTTGCACTTTCTCAATCAGCGCAGAAAATTCACGAATCGCGTCGTCATACTTGCTGGCATCGTAATAAAGCAGTCCCAGCGCCAGCTTCACGTCCTTGTTGCCGGGATCCATTTTCAAAATATCCTGAAATTCCTTTTCGGCCTCATCCTGTTTCCCATCCAGCAAAAGCATCTCCGCCAGTTTCACGCGAAGGTTGATCCGGGTGGGTTGGCTTTGCAGCTGCAATCGGTAAAGTGCGACGCCTTCGCTGTATCTTTTCTGCAACTTGTACAGCGCGGCCAGATCCGACCAGGCCGCGTCGAAGGCGGGCCTTTGCGCGATAATGCGCGAATAGACGGTTTCCGCATCGGCCAGGCGGTCCATCTCCACCAGATTCTTTGCATAGTAATAAAGGCCGATCACATTGTCCGGATCGACCCGCAGAAGATTGAGAAAAGCGGTTTCGGCTTTTGCATACTTTTTCCGGTGCATGTAAATGGTCGCCAGATAAAAATGCGCGACAATATTATTCGGATCCTTTTCTACAACAGTTTCATATGCGCTAATCGCCTTGTCATATTTGTACTCTTTAAAATAGACGCTGCCGAGAAGGGCATACAGATCAAGATTATCCGGCTGCCGGATCAGCGCCGCTTCTCCTTGGGCCACCGCTACATCGAGCTGGTTGTTTTCAATGTACAGGGAAATCAGCTCGGCCGTCAGATAGGAAGAATCCGGCTGGACGGCTATCGCTTTTTTCATTTCATAGATCGCCCCGGCCAGATCCCCATTTAAACGAAGCTGAATCGCCAGAGAGTAGTGATACCCCGCCTGGGGCGAATACGCCTCGGTTGCATCTGCAGCCGGCGCCGATGGCGCGCTGTCGGTTTTAAAAGGCAGCGCCGCGCACCCGGCCAGAAGCCCGACAGACAAAATACAGAGTAATAAAATAATGGTTTTCTTTTGCATAAGATAAGGGGTTCCGTTTCGTGACCCGTCAAAAAGAACAGTGCGCCTCAGGACGCCTCCCGCCGGTGCGCCGACACCATCCGGGAAACCGGAATAATCGATACACCATTTTCACGTAATTTTTCTTTTGCGTTTTGAAGCGCGCGAATCGTTTCGGGATAGGGGTGACCAATGAGGATGAGCGGCGTCTCTGTCTGGGGCGCCTCAACCGCATCGAGAAGAATCCGGTATATCCGGGAGACGTCGCGATCATTATCCAGAAAGACTTTGCGCGACGCGAGCGCAAGCCCGACCTGCCGCGACACCGCGTACGCCTTGGAATCCGGCGTTGTGCGGGAATCGATAAAAAACAGATTTCGTTTTTTCAATTGCTCAAACACCACCACCAGCTTGTCCTCATCGCTCATAAATTTCGAGCCCATGTGGTTATTGACCCCCCGGGCATGCGGCACGGAGGCGAGATTGTTTTCCAGCTGATAAATAATTTCCTCACGGTTCATGTCGGTAAACAGCGCACCCTGGCCCGGTTTTTCCTTCGGGTAAGAACGGGGCTCCATCGGCAGGTGCAAAAGAATTTCACGCGCCGACCGATGCAGGAGCTCGGCCGCCTCACGCGAATGGGCAAGCCCCGGCAAAACGGCAAAGGTAATGCCCGGATCAATCTGCATCAGATCGCGCAGCGCTTTCATATCATGACCGATGTCATCAATGATAATCGCCACCTGCCTAATCGTTATCCGGGGAGGGATAATTTTGGCCACCACCGTTTGGTCTTTGCCGCCGGACGTAACGGCTTCGTCGGAGGGTCGCGGCGTTTTTTCGCGGGAACTTTCTTTTTTCACCGCCTGGTTTGCGCTTACGGATTTCTTATCCGGCTTGCCGGGCGCTGGTCGGTCAGGCGTAACCGGTTTTGTTTCCAGCGTCCGCCTGTCGGGCGTGGATCGGTTTTCCCCGGAATAGAGGCTCACATAAACAATGGCCGCAAGCGACAACACGATCAAACCGCAAAGCGCCAGCGTTAGAAAACTTTTCTTTTTCTTTTTTTTCATAGACCGCTAGTGACCCTCCCCCGACACCGATGCATCAGCCGGGGAGATTTTTTTTCATAATGTGCCAGCTTTTTAAAATATCAATAGCCGTTTTCAGTTGATTGTCCTTGCTCAAATCCGTCGGCTCTGCGGGCGTATCGGCTGATGGATCTTCGAGAATCGCACCATTTTCATCGGCCGGCTTGATGTGGCCGTCGAGATCCTTTTCCCGAAGCCTTTCTTCAAAAGGCAGGCGCTTTTCGCCGGCGACAGCGGTTAATTTAACGACGATGTCCGGTTTAATCCCTTCGGCCTGGATGGAGCGGCCGCTGGGCGTGTAGTAACGCGCCGTCGTCAGTTTCAGCGCCGACCCGTCCTCCAGCGGCATCACGGTTTGCACGGACGCTTTCCCGAAGGTCTGCGTTCCCATGATCAGCGCCCGCCGGTTGTCCTGAAGCGCGCCCGCGACAATCTCCGCCGCAGAAGCCGTGCCTTCATTGACCAAAACGACGATCGGCGCGGAGATTTCGTTTTTGTCATCTTTCGCCACGGACTTGGTTTCCATGGTTTTCATTCGTCCCCGGGTGGATACGATCGTCCCGGACTTTAAAAACATGTCGGAGACGGCAATGGCCTGATTCAAAAGCCCGCCCGGATCGTTTCTCAAATCAAGCACCAGCCCTTTGAGGGGCTTGGCCTTTTTTGTCACCTCAGCCAGCGCTTTTTGCAAATCCTCAGCCGTTCGCTCAGAAAAAGACGCAATGCGGATATAACCGAAAGCATCGTCATAAATTTTGGACTTCACACTTTTGATTTCAATCATGGCGCGTGTGAGCGTGATGTCCAGCGGCTTGGCCAGCGTGTCGCGTGTAATGGTGATCGTCACCTGAGTGTCTTTGGGCCCGCGCAGTTTCTTCACGGCTTCCATGATGGTGATGTCTTTGGTGGATTTGCCGTCGATTTTAATAATCGCATCGCCGGATTGAACGCCTGCGTGAAACGCCGGCGTGTCCTCAATGGGAGAGACGACCGTGAGGACATCCTTTACGATCGTAATCTCAATGCCGATCCCGCCGAATCGCCCCTGCGTTTCGACCTCGAGTTCTTTATACACCTCAGGCGTCATGAAGGTACTGTGCGGATCCAGCGACTTGATCATGCCATGAATCGCTCCTTGGATCAACGCGGTGGAATCCACCGGATCGACATAGTTTTTTTGAACGATATCGAGGACTTCGTTAAATGTTTTAATATCCCGGTAAATGCTTTTGTCACGTGCGGACACTCTGTCGGCTAAATGCAGCCCCAGAAGCATCAGTCCGCCCAAAAGCAAAATAATCAACACCGGCCACTTACTGAATAATTTTTTCATACGAATCCTCTCTGGAAAAACGATCGCTGGTTGACCCGATAAAAAATGTCACGGTTTAGAAGTATATACCATTGCTTGCGATGTTTACCATCTATTTCGGCTGTTCAGGAAGGAATATTAAGAACATTAAAAACAAAATGAATGCGGACCGATGCTATTGGATCGACCAGACGGTCGTTTCGCCCGCGTCCTTGAGCGTGATGTGCCAGGCGGAAAGCTGATCGCGGATTTCATCGGCGCGACGCCAGTCTTTGGCATCTCTGGCCTGGCGACGCTCCACAATCAGCGCCTCGATTTGACCTTTATCAAGTCCGCGTTTGGCCGCCTCGATGTCCCGGTCGGCCGACAAAAACACGTCCGCGTCCAGATAAAACACACCCAGAACCGAAGCGACATGTTCAAAAAAACGCTCGGCTTGATGCAGGATCTGATGTTTGACCGGCGGCGGCATTTTCTTTTCCGCCGTGGTGATCACATTGACCAGACGCGCCGCTTCGAAGACGTGCCCCAGGGCCTGGGCTGTATTGAAATCATCGTCGAGTGCCGCATTCAACTTTTCACGAAGCTCATGGAGCTTATCGGCATAGGCCTGATGGGATTTTTCAAGCCAATCCGGTGCATCAGCAGCTACGGGCTGGGCAAGCGTCTCTTTGAGCTGCTTTAGTGCCGTATAACCCCGAATGAGCGCGGTTCTGGCTTCTGTCAGCGACGCGTCGGAATAGTCCACCGGTGAGCGGTAGTGGCTTTGCAAAATAAACAGTCTCAGCACTTCCGGGTGAAAACGTTGAATGATTTCATTGACGGGGAAAATATTGCCCAGGGATTTTGACATTTTCTCCGCGTTGATTTTCACGAAACCATTGTGAATCCAATAACGGGCAAACGGTTTGCCTGTGGCCGCCTGCGACTGGGCCATTTCATTTTCGTGGTGCGGGAAAACCAGATCTTCACCGCCGCCGTGAATATCGAACGTCTCCCCCAGGTAGCGGCGGCTCATGGCGGAGCATTCAATATGCCAGCCCGGCCTGCCGGGGCCCCAGGGGCTTTCCCAGAAGGGCTCGCCGGTCTTGCTTTTCTTCCACAGTGCAAAGTCCAGCGGATTTCTTTTCTTGTCATTGACATCCACGCGCGCGCCGGACATCAGATCATCGAGATTGCGCCCCGAAAGCGCCCCGTAAACGGGATAATCCTTCACCGAGAAATACACATCGCCATCAACCTCGTAGGCCAGACCTTTATCTTCGAGGACACGGATCAGGTCAATCATGTCCGCCATGTGTTCGGTGGCCCGGGGCGCGACAGTCGGAGGAAGAACATTGAGCGCGGCCATGTCCTCGTCATGCAAATTCATATAGCGCAAGGCGATGTCTGCAAATCCCACGCCTTCGCGGTTGGCCCGGTCGATGATCTTGTCATCGATATCGGTGAAGTTTTTCACATACGTGACATCATAGCCTCGCGCCTGAAGATGGCGAAAGATCACGTCAAAAACAATCGCGGCGCGGGCATGGCCGATATGGCAGACATCATAAGCCGTAATGCCGCAGACATACATGCCGATAGCGCCAGGGGTAATCGGCTGGAAATCTTCTTTTTTTCTCGTCTGGGTATTATAGATTTTCAGAGGCATAGCTTACCGCTTTCATCAGGGATAAACTGGGGCGATTGATAGTCCGCTGGCTTCAGGAAGCGAACAAATCAGGTTCATATTCTGCAGAGCCTGCCCCGCCGCACCTTTGATCAGATTGTCAATGGCCGAAAGCAGAATCACCCGGCGTGTGCGGGGATCGACTTCCACGCCGATATCGCAGTAATTTGAACCGCAAACGGAGGAAATATTGGGATATGTCCCGAGCGGGCAGATCCGGATAAACTTTTCATCGGCATAGGCTGCTGAATAGAGCGCATGGACATCGGCTGCCGAGACGTCTTTGGTAAGCGTCGCCGTAGTCGTGCTCAGGATGCCGCGCTTGACCGGCAACAGATGCGGCGTAAAAGTCACCGGAAAGGACTGCCCTGCCAGTTTATTGAGTTCCTGCTCGATTTCGGGGGTGTGGCGATGTTTGCCGACTTTATAAGCCTTGAAGCCTCCGTCCACCTCGCAGAAAAGCGATCCCACCACCGGATCGCGTCCCGCGCCGCTGACGCCGGAGGCGGAATTCACAACGATGGTAGAGACATCCACCAGCCTGTTTTGCAATACGGGTGCAAGTCCTAAAATAATGCTGGTGGGGTAGCAACCGGGATTGGCGATTAAAGACGAAGATGAAATATTGGCGCGGTAAAGCTCCGGAAGGCCGTAAACCGCCCGACCGAAAAGATCGGCGCTCGTGTGTTTGGCATACCATTTTTCATAAACGGCCAGATTCCGCAGGCGGTAATCCGCGCTCAAATCCACCACCTTTTTCCCCGCTTTCACAAACACGGGCGCAATGTCCATCGATACGCCGTGCGGTAGCGCCAGAAATACGGCGTCGCACACGCCGGCGATTTCCTCAGGCGTTGCGTTGGAATAACGAAGCGATGTCAGGCCGGCAAGTGAGGGAAACACCTCCGCCACCGCCTTGCCGGCATAACGCCGCGACGTCGCGGCGACCAGTTCCAGAGCGGGATGCCCCGACAAAAGCCGGATCAGATCCTGGCCCGTATATCCACTGGCGCCATAAATGGCTGCTTTAATCATGATCAGAACTCACTCAAAAAAAAAGGAGGCCTGTAAGGCCCCCTGGGTTGATTAACGTTTGGAGAACTGGAATCTCTTGCGGGCGCCCGGCTGACCGTATTTTTTGCGTTCCTTGATACGCGCGTCGCGGGTTAGAAATCCCGCCTTTTTAAGGATGGGTCTCAATTCCGCATCCACTTCCAGAAGCGCTTTGGAAATACCGTGTTTGACTGCGCCTGCCTGTCCGGCCACACCGCCGCCTGTGACATTCACAAACAAATCAAACTGATCCTTTTTCCCTGTGATTTCCAGCGGCTGCCGGATAATCATCTTGAGGCTGGGACGCGTGAAATATTCTTCGTAGTTTCGTTTATTGACGGTAATGTTGCCGCTGCCGGATTTCATATAGACCCGGGCAATGGCGCTCTTTCTTTTGCCGGTGGCATAAAAACGTTGTTCTGTCATGATCTCTCCCAAATAGAATGACCTGTCGATAATTAAACTGTCAGCGTCTGCGGACACTGCGCTTCGTGCGGATGCGCCCCGCCGCTGTAAATCTTCAATTTTTTGAGCATCCTGCGGCCCAGATTATTCTTGGGCATCATGCCGGCAACCGCAATTTTAATGAGGTTTTCCGGTTTTTCGGCAAGCATCTTGCCCGCGACCGTTTCCCGAAGACCGCCCGGATAGCCGGAATAGGAATAATAAATTTTATCGGTCAGCTTTTTTCCGGTCAGCACGATTTTATCGGCATTGATGACTACGATAAAATCACCTGTATCGACATGCGGCGTATAAATCGCCTTGTGTTTGCCCCGAAGGCGCAGGGCTATTTCACTGGCCAGACGCCCCAGCACCTTGCCGGATGCATCTACGACGTACCAGTCTTGTTTCGTTTCATGTGCCTTCGCTGAAAATGTCTTCATAGTAACCCGCCACGTGTTAAAAATTTAAAGGCGGAAACTATGCAATTCCTGTGTTTTTGTCAAGAAAAATATTTGATTGATGCTTTCCTACGTAAGGATCTGGGCAAAAAAAAGGTGATTCGGCGGGATCATAGGCAGAAAAACACGCATAAGTCTTTAATTTATATAATCTAAAGCAAGATGACGCATTTGGGATGCTCAAATAGAAACCTTCGGCCGGAAGAACAGACCGGGCAGGCGCCGACTAAACCGGAAGCGCCGGAGGTGTTTTGTCCGGATCAGCGCACCGACGTGGCGACACTCCTTGACGCCATATGATCGGTTCCGCCCGGGCAAACTTTCAGGAAAGCGTATCAAAGACGGTACGGATCAGCGAAAGATACTGGGACGGGTTGGACGTCTTGTTTATTTTTTTCCGAATCCTGCCTTCGTCTTCAAAAAACCCGGCCATATACGTCCAGACCTCCTTCATCTTGCTGGTGAGATGCCCGGGGCCGCACAGCAGGCCCGAATACACGTCAAACAGATGGTCATGAAAGGCCCGCATCGTTTGAATTTGTTGGGGACGCGGCGTTTGAATGCCGGAGGAAATCTCTTCGGCCAGAAACGGATTGGCCAAAAGCCCGCGGCCGATCATCCAATCTGAAACGGGTTTAAAGCGATCCGCCAGCATCCGGTAAGTTTCAACCGAGTTAATATCTCCGTTATAAACCACCCGGTGTTTCGTAAGCGTCAGGCATTGCTCAAAACAGTCCAGGTCCACGGTGCCTTCATACATCTGCGCGCCCGTGCGCGGGTGGATAATGAGTTCATTCAGATCAAAGCGATTGAAAATCGGCAGAAGCGTCAGGATGTCGTCGGAATATTTCAGGCCGAGCCGAAGCTTGATGGACAGGCCCGGCTTGAGGCGCGGCATGGCTTTCTCCAGAAACGCCTCAATCCGATCAGGATAACACAGCATGCCGGCGCCGCGCCCCTTTTTCACCACCATCGGAAACGGGCAGCCCAG
>CAZSQS010000032.1:0-37425 GCA_964608995.1 uncultured Smithella sp.
AATGATTTTTTGCTTGTTTTAATTCTACTGTTTGCATGATGTATCTTCCTTTATGCTTTAATAATAACAGAGCAATTTATTGAAATCAATGCGTAAAATTATCAGACAGGCCCAGCATTTTCCAGTTTTCTGTTGATGGGGAAAGACGGTTCGCAGTTCTCGGTTCACGGTTGACGGTTGACAGTTGCCAGTTTACGGTTAAAGACAGTTCACGGTTGACGGTTTCCAGTTGACGGGTGAGGACGGTTTACAGTTTCCGGTTATCGGTTATCGGTTATCGGAATAAAGACAGAATGCTAAATGACGAATGCCACCGTTAATTTTCCCCCTTTGGAGGGGGTAGGGGGAGGAAATATGTTTTTGGGTCGTTTCCCTCATATACTGCCTGCCATCAGACATGAGCTCGACCAACACCTCTGCCAATGGCGGGCATAGATAAAGTCTGCGGTTTATTTTGTTTCCCAGTGTCCATCTCGCGCGCTGCCAATAAGCACTTTGCGGCCTTAGTCATACGTTTCGGCCTGGGACAGGGGCAGGGCGGATTGGTCTTTGGCGGATAGCGTGGGTGTTTTGCCTTTCAATGCGGTTTGCGGCCAAGCGATGCCGATGACCGGGTCGTTCCACAAAAGGGTTCTTTCGTGCTGCGGCGCCCAGTAGTCGGTTGTCTTATACAGAAATTCGGCAAATTCCGATACGACGAGAAAACCGTGGGCGAAGCCTTCGGGAATCCACATTTGAAGGCGGTTGTCCGCCGAAAGTTCTGTGCCTGTCCAGTGGCCGAATGTGGGGGAGGATTTGCGAAGATCGACGGCAACGTCAAATACCGCGCCCTGAATGACCCGCACGAGTTTCCCCTGCGGTTTTTGTATCTGATAATGCAGTCCGCGCAATACGTTCTTTGCCGAGCGCGAATGATTGTCCTGAACAAAGTGGGTATCCAGTTCGGTTTGATCGCGCCATATTTTTTGGTTGAAGCTTTCGAAGAAAAACCCCCGCTCATCGCCGAAGATTTTAGGTTCAATGACAAAAACGTCGGGAATGTTGGTTTTGGTGATGTTCATAAAAAAACAGTTTCCGGTTTACAGTTAACAGTTTCCAGTTGATGGCTTAAATACGGTTATCAGTTTGCAGTTTGCAGTTTCCGGTTTACAGTTTACGGTTGACGGATTAAATACGGTTATCCGTTTGCAGTTTCCGGTTTACAGTTATCAGTTTCCAGTTGATGGATTAAATACGGTTATCAGTTTGCAGTTTCCGGTTTACAGTTATCAGTTTCCAGTTGATGGGTTAAATACGGCTATCAGTTTGCAGTTTCCCGTTTACAGTTATCAGTTTCCAGTTGATGGATTAAATATGGCTAACAGTTTGCAGTTTCCGGTTTACAGTTTACGGTTGATGGCAAAAATGGCTGCCAGTTTACAGATAAAGAGGGTTGGGCTTTGCGCAGGGCAGGGGCGGTTTTCCATTTTTATCGATTACGATTCGTGATGGAAGGTTCTTTCTTTTAGTATCCGTTCCAGGTAGTCGCGATAGCTCGATTTCGGGGTATCTTCAATCACTTGTTTCATTTTCTTTTTATCGACAAATCCCATACGGTAAGCAAGTTCTTCCAGACAGGCGATTTTTAATCCCTGACGCGCTTCCAATGTGCCGATGAAGTGGCTGGCTTCCAAGAGACTGGTATGTGTGCCGGTGTCCAGCCAGGCAACGCCGCGTCCCAGGGGGATGACATGCAATTTCCCTTGCCGGAGATATTCCATGTTGACGTCGGTGATTTCCAGTTCGCCCCGGGCCGACGGTTTCATGGTTTTGGTAATATGGGTGATGTTGCGGTCATATAGATATAATCCCGGAACGGCATAGTTTGTTTTGGGCCTGGCCGGTTTTTCTTCGATGCTGATGGCCTGGCCTTCTGCGTTAAATTCCACGACGCCGTATCGTTGCGGATCGTTGACGTAGTAGCCGAAAATGGTTGCGCCATCTTCAAAGTTCTGGACAATTTTATTAAGATCCATCTTGCCGTAAAAGATGTTGTCGCCCAGAATCAGGCAGACGGACTCGCCGCCGATGAATGTTTCGCCGATCAGAAAGGCCTGGGCGATGCCTTTGGGTTCGGGCTGAACTTTGTAGGATAGATTGATTCCCCAGCGGCTGCCGTCGCCCAGAAGCGCTTCAAAGCGCGGTGTGTCCTGAGGGGTGGAGATGATCAAAATATCGCGAATGCCGGCCATCATCAGTGTGGACAGCGGGTAGTAAATCATGGGTTTGTCATAAACCGGTTGCAGTTGTTTGCTGGCAACCAGCGTCAGGGGATACAGGCGGCTGCCTGCACCACCGGCAAGAACGATGCCTTTTTTTATTCCAAGCATTTTAGATTCCTTCCGAAAATATTAGAGGCGATGGGCGATAGGCTATGGGCTATGGGCTATGGGTAACAGACCGTAGTTTTTTATCGGACGTTCGCGCTTTAATCAAAGCGCCCAGCATTTTACCTATTTGAACGGCTTTTTCTTCCACATCCTCAAAAATGTTTTTGTCTATATAACCAACCTGATATGCAATATCCATCTGAGTTCTCAGTTCCGCAAGAGATCCCTTGGCGATAAAGAAAAACCTGATGGATTCTTTGTCTGTATCCCTCTCATCGCCCTCTGCGATATTGCTTGCAATGCTTACAGCTGCTCTTCTCATTTGATCACACAGACTGTAATCCTTTTTTATCCCAGCCTGAGTGGTAACACGATATACAAAAACGGCCAAATCGCGCGCCTTTTGCCAAACCATCAAATCTTTATACCCGTTTTTCCCCATTACCTATAGCCTATAGCCTATAGCCCATAGCCCATAGCCCATAGCCTATCGCCTATTTCCGTACATCTTCTCATAATACTCGCGGTAGGTGCCGTCGGTGACGGAGGCGATCCAAGGTTTGTTGTTAAGATACCATTCGATGGTTTTTCTCATGCCGTCGGCAAAGGTGACTTGAGGCGCCCAGCCCAGTTCGTTACGGATTTTGGTGGCATCGATGGCGTAGCGTCGGTCGTGGCCTGCGCGATCCTTGACGAAGGTAATGAGCGATCGTCTGGTTTTCCCGTCGGGCAAGAGGCCGGTTTTTTCATCCAGGATATCGCAGATGGTGTGAACGACTTCGATGTTTTGCTTCTCGCTGTTTCCGCCAATGTTGTAAGTTTCGCCGGGCCTGCCTTTTTGCAATACGGTGAGAATGGCTTCGCAGTGATCGATCACATAAAGCCAGTCGCGGACATTTTTGCCGTCGCCGTAAACCGGCAGGCTCTTTCCTGAAAGCGCGTTGTTGATGACCAGCGGAATGAGTTTTTCCGGAAACTGATAGGGGCCGTAGTTGTTGGAGCAGTTGGTAATGAGCGTCGGCAGTCCGTAAGTATGGAAGTAGGCGCTGACCAGATGATCGGAAGACGCTTTGCTGGCGGAATAGGGCGAGCGGGGATCATAGGGTGTCGTCTCCTGAAAGTAGCCCGTTTCCCCGAGCGATCCGTAAACTTCATCCGTGCTGACATGCAGGAAACGCTTGGATGTGACGTCTTCGCGATTGAGCCATGCCTCTCTGGCCGCTTCAAGCAGGTTGAATGTGCCGAATACGTTGGTGTGGACGAATTCGGCCGGCCCTGTGATGCTGCGATCGACATGCGATTCGGCGGCGAAGTGGACAACCATGTCGATGTTTTCCTGAGCAAACAGATCGCGAGCCAGTTGTGCATCGCAAATATCGCCTTTTACAAAACGATAGCGCGGATGATCGGCGATCTCAGTCAGATTGCCGGGGTTTCCGGCGTAAGTAAGTTTGTCGAGGTTGATGACGCGGTAGTCCGGATGGTGTTTGAGTGTGTGGCGGACGAAATTGGAGCCGATAAAACCGCTGCCGCCAGTGACAAGGAGTTGTTTCATGATGATGTTCCTTCTTAAATAATTTATCCGAGGTGACGGTAACAAAAGTTGCTCAGGGCTTGAAAGCAAGGGCCTGGCGTGTGGTGGCAAAGAAAACGCATCATTTGATAAGATGCGCTGTTTTCGCGACTGGTGGCGCCGACGGCTTTTTGGCCACCATCATAAAAAAAAGTAAAGAAGTCGATCTGTTTGCTTCCCCAGCGTTTTTTAAAGTTCATTAGCGTGGTGTTGTAGATAGATGTTCGGCCAAAGTCAAATATCTTATAGCCCTCTGCACAGGACGATTTGATGGCTTCCCAGAATAAGAGCTGATTGGCGCTAAGATGACGGCATAGAATATCTTCTCCGGTTGCTTCGGCTGAAACACGGCCGTTGAACAGAAAGGAAAAAAGTGCTGCGACAACCTTTTCATTCGAAATGGCAAGCAGAATACGGACATTCCCTGAAGGGCTGAAGACATTCCATAGCGACTCAAAAAACGAATAGGGCTGAGAAGGAAGCCCGAGTCGTTTTCTGGTTGACAGGTATAGGTGGTAAAAACTCTGAAGGTCTCCGATGTTTTCTGCCGTTTTTATGGTTACATTATTTTTATTGGCTTTGTTGATCACATAGCGGATGGATTTATAACTTATATTTTTCCAAATCGCTTCTTCTCCAATCGTAAGGTCAATGAAATGATGTTTATAATCGTTGTTGCTTCTAAATTGATGATTGTTAAAAATGGATTGCGTTTCCAAGCTGCGGATTTCTACATAAGCGAGCTTCCTCCGCTTTAAAAGATCAATAGCGCTTTGCGCTAATGTTTGTGCTTGTTTTTCGCTGCTGATCAGCGGGTCGGAAAGTGTTGCAAACGGAACGCTGACGAGCCGGTTGCCGGTCAGCCAGCTGCGAATTTCATAGATGGGCAAGCCGGCCTTAATGTTGTTGGTATCAGAATCGACCAAGGCAAAGTAATGGCCCTTCATGTGCGGGAAGGTGGATTCGATGACTTTTTTCCATCCGGAGGTGTGAACGATCCAACCATATGGATGTCCGGCGACAAATGCATCCCAGCGGGGGTCGGTGAGCGGGTCGATTATTTTTACTTCTTCCATGTTTACCGATTTTACAGGAGATGCTAAATACAGCTCCGCCCTCTCGGTTACATCTTGCGTCCGAGGGGCGTGATCAGTTGATGTATGAATGCTTTTGCCTTGCATTCTTGTTGTTTTTGCAAGCTTGCGTTGATGCCGCTTGCCGCTTATGCGAAATTGCTTAAATCGTTCAACATTATTAGTCTATCGATAAATATTTTGCAATATTTTATCGTTGAAAAACCAATTATTAACCCATGTGCCGATAAAGTATTTCTCCCATAATTTTCAGAAGGGCCGGGGGCATTTTGGAAAATAGTTTATGGGCCGCCCCAGACAGGTTTGATGTCTCCTGAATGAACGCATTTTGCTTAAAATTATATTTGTAGTAATGCATCGGGCTGGCTTGGGCGCCCCATCCCGCCTTGAATTGCAGCAGGCCGTGATGTTCGGGTTCCGTTCGTCCGAAATGAAGCGTTTGAAAACCTTTGGCACAGCTGTATTTGATGGCTTCCCACATGATCAGATTATTGGCGCGCAGGTGCTGGTATCGCTTATCCGATGCTCCGTATTTGTAAATCACACTCTTGCCGAATTTTAAATAGACATTGGCGGCAATGGCTTTTCCGGACAGCGAGGCCGTCACCACAAATCCCATTCCTTGGGCGATGACCTGGTCAAACAGGTGCTGAAAAAAACGAAAAGGCTGGGGCGGAAGGCCGTGCTCTTTGCGTGTCAGGGTGTTTAGGCGGCAGAAATCTTTAATCGCGTCAAAGGTATCCGAGATGCGGATTTCCAATTTTTCGCCCAGCGCCTTTTTGATGTTGCGGCGCGTGGAGTCGCGAAGTCCGGCATATAATTTTTCTGCGCCACAGGTCAGGTCCAGTTCGTGACCCCATAAGGTCTGTGAGGGCTGCCGCGCTTGAAGATATTTTTCTCCGCCTCGAATTTCCAGATAGGTCCACTTTCTTTCTCGCCCCAGGTCCAGCGCCCGATCGATCAGGTTTTGAAACTGATCCTTGTTTTCGGCAAGGGGAGGGCAATAATCGGTAAACGGCAGGCACACGCCGCGTTTCCCGGTCAGGGGGCTTGCCACTTCCAGAATGGGCAACATATTTTGCAGGCTGTCCTTTGTTTTTCCGACAATATACATGGGGTGATACTTGTAGGATCGAATGAGCACGTCCGCCCAGTTAGCCGTATGAAAAAAGGAATAACCTGTTGTGTGAAGTAGCAGGTTATTCCAGTTTTCCTCATCTACGGGATTGATGAGCGCAAGCTCATGCATAATAGCCTTTGATTTGTTCAACAACGTAGGCGACCTGCTCATCCGTCAGCTCGGCAAACATCGGCAGTGATACGTATTCCGATGCGCATTTTTCCGCCACAGGGAAACTGCCGGGGCCTTTGTGCATAAAGGCGTATGCGGTCTGTAGGTGCAGCGGCACGGGATAGTGAATGCCGCAGGCAACGCCCTTTTCGTTCAGATAGATCATGAACTTGTCGCGATCTTTTACCCGAATGGCATAGATGTGATAGACGTGCCGGGCGTAGTCCATTTGTTGCGGAACAATAATCTCTTTAACGCCGGCGAGCCCTTCGGTGTAGTCTCTGGCATGTTTGCGCCGCGCGTCGTTCCAGCCGTCAAGATATTTCAGCTTGACGTTGAGCACGGCGCCTTGAATGCCGTCGAGCCTAGCGTTCCAGCCAATAATATCGTGATAATATTTTTTGGCCTGGCCGTGATCACGAAACATGCGCATTTTAGCGGCCAGGGCGTCGTCGCTGGTGACGATGCCGCCGCCTTCGCCATACGCGCCGAGGTTTTTGCCGGGATAGAAGCTGAAGCAGCCAATGATGCCCATGGAGCCAGCTCGTTTTCCCTTGTATTCGGCGCCGTGCGCCTGGCAGGCGTCTTCAACGACGTAGAGCCCATGTTTTTTCGCAATGGCCAGAATCGGGTCCATATCCGCCGGTTGTCCGAAAAGATGAACCGGGATGATGGCTTTGGTTCTCGGGGTAATGGCCGCTTCAATAAGCGCGGGATTCATGTTGTGAGTTTTTTCTTCAATATCAACGAAAACAGGGGTTGCGCCCGAAAGGGAGATGGCTTCCGCCGTGGCGATAAAGGTGTTGGGGGTGGTAATGACTTCATCGCCTGCGCCGACACCCAGGGCGATAAGCGCCATCCACAGGGCGTCTGTGCCGTTTCCGACACCAATGGCGTGTTTGGCATTGCAGTATTTGGCAAATTCCTGCTCGAATTTTGCCACGAAGGGTCCGCCGGCAAAAGCGGTGTTTTCGATGACATCGTTGATGGCCGCGTGGACTTCCTCTTTAATCGTTCGATATTGCGCTTTAAGATCCAAAAACGGTACGTTCATATAAAACTCCTTAAGAAATAGGTTCAAGGTTCAAGGTTCAAGGTTCAAGGTTCAAGGTTCAAGGTACAAGGTTCAAGGTTCAAGGTACAAGGTTCAAGGTTAAAGGTTCAAGTGAATTTGCGACGCGTTTTAATTAAACCATTGAGCATCGCTGATATTTCATTGACTTCTTGAAGCCATTCATCACCTTTATTTTTATTGATATATTGCGTTTCAATGCCGATATAGATTTGCGTTCGTAATTCGCCACATGATCCCTTAGCATAAGATAAAAAATTCACTGATTCTCTACTAGAAATTCTTTCAAAACCCTCGGCAATATTGCTGGGAATGGATAATCCGGAACGGGTAATTTGATCTTTAAATCCATAGTCTTTCAGACAGCGCAATTCTTTATAGATATTTGCGCTGAGTTTCACTGCCCGTTTCCATACGTCAAGGTCTTCAAATCGCATCCCTGCTCCCAAGATTGCCTTTATCCTTGTCTTTGTTCCTTGGTCCTTGAACCTTTATCCTTGGTCCTAAATTTTTCTTTTCACCCGCGCCGGGTTGCCGGCGACGATGGTGTCGGGTGGAACATCTTTGGTGACGACGCTTCCTGCGCCGACGATGGCGTTTTCACCAATGGTGATGTTGGCGAGAATCGTTGTTCCCGAACCAATGGATGCACCTTTTTTTACCAGGGTCGGTTCAACTTTCCAGTCAGCCTCCGTTTGAAGCATGCCATTGGTTGTGGAGCGCGGATAGCTATCGTTAATGAAGGTCACGCCATGACCGACGAAGACTTCGTCTTCGATGGTGACCCCTTCGCAGATGAAAGTATGGCTCTGGATTTTGCAGTTCTTGCCGATAAACGCATTTTTCTGAACTTCGACAAAAGCGCCGATTTTTGTGCCGTCGCCGATGGTGCAGCCATAGAGATTAATGAATTTGGAAAGACGGACATCTTTGCCCAGTTGAACATCGTCTGCAATGCATACAAAGGGGTTCATATGGTAATCATGGCTCCTTTGTTGGCCAGCGACTTGCTTGCGGCTTCCAGCATTTTGACGTTTTGCAGTCCGGCAATGCCATCGTTGATGGCCGATCCGCCGTTTTCAACATAATCTACAAATTTTTCGGCCATCAGTTTAAGCGCTTCGGTGGGTTCAATCTTGGGCGCCCACATGTCACCGGATCGATAATTTACAAGAAGGTTGTATTTGCCTTCTTTCGTTTTAACCTGTACGCCTTTGTCATAAACCTTGATTTTTTCATCCGGTTCCAGATCATTCCAGAGCAGCATTTTCTTTTCGCCGCCGATGAGCGTTGTGCGGACTTTCACCGGGGACAGCCAGTTCACATTGATGTGCGCGATGATGTTTTTGGGGTAGTAGAAGGTGAGGTAGGCGATATCTTCCAGGTCTCGGCCGAAATGACCCGCGCCGGTGGCGACAACGGCCTGCGGTTTTTTGCCGATAACGTAGTCCATGATGGAAATATCATGCGGCGCAAGATCCCAAACGACATTGACATCGTGCTGAAACAATCCCAGATTGACGCGCATGGAATCAAAATAATACAAGTCTCCCAGAGTGCCGTCGTCGATGAGTTGACGGATTTTGCGAACCGCGCCAGTGTATAAAAACGTATGGTCCACCATGATCTTTAATTTTTTCTTTTCGGCCAGATTCACTAGTTGTTCGGCCTCGGCGACGGTGTAGGTAAAAGGCTTTTCCACAAAAATGCTTTTCCCGGCTTCAAGCGCTTTTTTGGCGATTTCAAAGTGGGTGAAGACCGGTGTGACGACGGCGACGGCATCGACTTCAGTATCATTGATGACTTCGTCTATTTCAGTGGTTGTTTTGATGTTGGGGTAGTTTTTCTTGACTTTGTTTTTCAGGGTTTGCGCATTCATGTCGCATACGGCGATGACAGAGGATCCGTTAGCTGTGTTGAAATTTCGAACGATGTTGGGTCCCCAGTAGCCGTATCCGATAACGCCGATTTTAAGCATAAGGTTTCTCCTTTGGCATGATTTAGAAGTAGTTTATTACGGCAAAGAAAATGCAATGTCAAAGAATATTTACATGGCACCGGAGCCGCCGATCACCGCGCGGGGCGTCATGAAAAGAATCTTGATGTCAAGCCACAGGTTCCATTCGCGAATGTATTTCAGATCAAGGCGAACCATCTCATCAAATGTCGTGCGGCTGCGGCCGGTCACCTGCCATAAACCGGTAATGCCGGGTTTGCACGACAGAAGACGGCGACGATGCCAGATATCATAGAGTTCACATTCATAAGGAATCGGCGGGCGGGGGCCCACCAGGGACATGTCGCCTAAAAGCACGTTAATCAACTGGGGAAGCTCGTCAAGACTGGTCTTGCGCAGAAATTGACCAATGGGGGTAATGCGGGAATCGTTGGTTAGTTTGAAAACGCCCGGTTCCACGGCTGCCTCTTTTTGTTTCTGAATGTAGGTCTTGATGTAATTTTGATGCTCAGCTGAATCGCAATCGGTTTTCATTGAGCGGAATTTGAAGAGGGGAAAAATTTTTCCGTTCAGTCCGACGCGATTTTGACGGAAAAACACGGGGCCGGGAGAGGTCAGCTTGATGGCTGCCGCAATACCGAGAAACAGGGGCAGCAGAAAAAATAGCGCCAGAAAACTTCCCGTGACGTCGATTGCTTTTTTCAGGCCCAGCGACAGAAGCTTATTCATGTTGTGTTTTGTGATGTCCGGATAGAGATTAATGTTAAATGTTTCGTCATTGAACGTGCCGATATTGGCTTCCGGAAACAGGTGAAAGGATATTTCAATTTTATTGATCCATTCGGGGTCCAGCTTTTCACAGAAACGGTCGTATATTTTATGAATGATCAAGTCGGCGAATCCATCCTGCTCGGCTGAAATTTCAGTAAAAATAATGCCAATGGTCCGACCGTTATGATACCAGCCTCGGATATCAATTTCCCGCAGTAATGGGGAGAGTGTCGTTTTGATGTTTGTAAGCGTGTTTTCCTGGTTATATTTCACCATCAGTTTTGAAATATCCAGAAGTAGGAGCAGGAATGGTTTTTTTGATCGCTCCGTTCTCATTCTTTCAACTCGCAGCAGATGCCGGAAATGCGTTTCATCATAAAAGGCATGATCATTTGCGTGTGAACGATTCACCAGTTTCATTAATCCCCGGGGGAACGATTCTTCTTTCTGAGTAGAAAGCTTTGGCAGGTTCATGTTTTTTTCCTCTCGATGCTTAACTGCATGAGTTTTTTTGTTGCCGTTCATCATATGTTTTGTTTTACCGTAGCTTGTAACGTTACGGTTGGTGTCAAAATGTCAATTTAGTATGCACAATAAATGCCAATTGTTTACGTTGTTTTACTTGTCAATAGCATCTTTTTTAAATATTTGATATTCATTAGTAATAATTAAACTGAAAAACTCGCTCAAAAAAATAACACCGTTTATTGCGTGGAATTTATCACCGATTTGATGTTTATCTACATGAATTGTAGCTGATTCTCGCCCTCTGATTTAATACAGACGCTTAATAATTTAGCAGATGACATCGTTTTTATCTTATTGTTTGTCATATATGGAAAATTATGCCCCATGGTCAGATAACCTGTTAAATTATTGTGGGATAGTAAATAAATGTCAGGTAATTGTCAATGAGAATCAGTCTCTGAAATGAAATACCGTTTCACAATGAAATACAATTATATTTCAAAATCGTTTTATCGAAATGATCAGGAAGGAAAAGCGTATTACTTTGACTTATTCCCGCGAAGCATCATTTTCAGCTCAAGCAAAAGCATGCCCAGCTTGCTGAAAAGAGATAACTTTACATCCTTGTGCGCGTATCGGTAATCGTAATATTTATTATTCGTTCCGAAATAGCGCTGAACGAGCGCTTTCGTTTTAAATTCCATATTGTTGAGAATGACGCCCATCACTTTCTTTTTATCAACGAGTTTCAGCGCCTGCTGAATCGTTTCGCGGGGCGTTTCCCCGGATTTGACCACGAGCAATATGGCATCCGCCATTTCGTTGAGAACGGTGGGTTCGGTTGTGGCCAGCAAAGGTGACGAATCTAAAATAATATACCGGTCGTTGTATCGTGATTTCAAAGCCTGCAAAAGATTTTTCATTCGGTCTGATCCAATGAGTTCCACCGGATTATCCTGAATGGTGCCGCCACACATCAGCGTCAGTTTATCGACGGATGTTTTAATTAACAAATCAGATATTTCAGCGTCGCCTGTGAGATAATTGGAAAGCCCTTTCTGTTCAGACATGCCAAACCATCGAGAGATGGATGGATTGCGCAGATCGCAATCGATCAGGAGCGCGTGGCTGTTGAGTTCCACCGCAATAATGATGGCCAGATTAACGGATATCAGGCTTTTTCCTTCGCCGGACATGGAGCTGCATATGAGAATGGTTTTTGGGGGGTCTTTTAGTCCCGGCCGGATAATGTGCGTGCGAAGTCTTCGAAATTGTTCAGCAATAATAGATGACGGGGCAAAGAATGAAACCAGCCGGTCATCCAGAACGGTATCCAGTGCGGGAAATAATTCTGTTTCCGATACATCTTTTGCTGATTTTTCCCGTTCCATTTTTTGCAGCGCGTCAAACATCTTCCCCATGGGGTTATCTCCATAATAAATTTAGTAAATAAGGTAATTTTATCGATACCACCGCGATGATGCCGACAATTATCAAAACCATTATCGTCACAAAAACGCTTTTAATAAAGCGTGGAATTCTTTGAGGGGAAGCTTCCATATCGGCAAGGGTTAAGTATATGATTTTTTTTCCGATATGAATTTTTTCCATGGAAAATCCCGTCAGCAGGGCATTGTCGCAAAGAATGTTGATAAGTCTGGGAATTCCCTGCGAGTAGCGATAGATGGCCTTAAAGGCGGCTTCGTCAAAAATATAAATATTTCGAGACCCTGCTCTTTTGAGGCGGTAGTTGATATATCCCTTCATCTCTTTGTAGTGCAGGGGACGAAGGTAATATCGAACGGTAATTCTCTGCCTCAGCGGGCGAAATTCTTCCGTGGCCAGTATTTTGGTCAGTTCCGGCTGTCCCATCAAAATGACGTGCAGCAACTTGTATTTGGATGTCTCAAGGTTAGTTAACAGCCTGATTTCGTGTAGTAAATCTGCTGAAAGACACTGGGCTTCGTCAATGATAAGAAAGACTTTCTCATTCTTTTTGAAGCATTCGAGAAGAAAGTCATGCAAAGCGGCCAGGTACTGCCCTCGGGTTTGTAAATTCGCGGTTTCAATGCCGAGATCGGAACAAATATAATGGAGGAAATCCGTTTGCTCCATCATCGGATTGAAAATGTAAGAGGTGCGAACGCCGCTTTCGAGCGTTGTCAGCAATTTGTGAATCAGCGTTGTTTTACCTGTTCCGGCCTCTCCGGTGATAACGGTGAAGCCCTTGCCCTCCGAAACGGCATACTGCAGGTAAGACAGAGCCTCCTTGTGGATATCGCTTAGATAGACAAACGTAGGGTCTGGCGTTATTTCGAATGGTTTTTCTTTAAACCCGTAGAACTTACGATACATAATCAGACAGCTTTATCTTCAATTTTGGGAATGGTGGCCAGAACTTTGAGCCCGAGTGTGATTTCGGCATCTGCTGCATCATGGAAAGAGCGATCCAGTTGTTCTCTCAAAAATGCAAGACAGAGACCGCCGCCCAGGCCACCCAGAAGACCGATTAAGAGAATTTTACTGATATCCGGTGAGAAGGGTTTTTCTGGTGTTCGCGCCGGATCAATCACGCGAAACTGCTCGCCCTTCTGGCGTCTTTCCAGGTTTTCCGCCTGCTGGGCTTCCTGGCTTTTCTTTAGCAGGCGTTCGTAGCTTTCCTTGGTGCTTTCATATTCACGCATCAGGCTCGCCATGTCCTGTTCGCGCGAGGGGGTCTGTTCGATCCGGGCAAAGTATTTTCGAATTTGTTCCGATACGCGAGATGATTCTTCGCTGAGCCGCTTGATCTCCATGTCTGTCAGCGCAATCTGGTTTTTGAGCTCCCGGTAACGGGGATCCTTCCGAAAATCTTTAGAATCGTAGGTGCTTTTATTTTTTTCCAGATCATTGAGGCGCTTTTTGGCGGCTGCGACATCCGGATGATTTTCAGTGTATCTTGTCCGAAGCATTTCCAGTTCGCGCGTCAATTTTTCTTTCTGCGCTTCATAGGTGCCGCCCATTTCTGTTTCCTGAGCGTTGGCCAATTCTCTTTGAATGGGCGTGAGATTTGCTGTGGAGGTTGGAGGTGTGGGGTTTTCCATATCGGTGATCTGCTTCTGGATAAAAAGCTTTCGGTCCTGAGCTGCGCGAAGATTCTCACCTGTTTTGGAAAGCTGGTTTTGCAGCTGTTCCAGAATCCGGATGTTCGTGTCGCGTTGTTCCGGTAATTCGCCGATGTGGCGCCTTTTGTATTCCGTTACGGCGGTTTCCATCTCATCGAGTTTTGCCTTAGACGCCGTGAGCTCCGTGATGAGAAACTCGGTGGTGCCCATGGCCTGTTGCTCGCGGATTCTCAAGTTCTCCTCAATAAAAAGCGAGGCCAGGCGGTTGGCGACGGTTGTGACCACTTTCGGATCATCTCCGATAAAACCGATGGTAAAATAGCCTTTATCGTCTTTTTTTGTGGGCAGTTCAACTGTGATGTTCTTTCGCATGAGATCGACGATCTCCTCGCGTGAGCTGCGCCGGCTTTCCTTTTCATATAAGCGGTATTCGGAAATGACTTGTTCCAGGCGCGTGCGGCTCATGACCTCCTGAGCGATGGATTGCAGGCGCTCTTCTACTTTGGAGGTCACGGTGGCCTGAACAAAGGCCTCAGGCACCCTTTGGGGGGACACGAGCACCAGCGTGCTGGCTTTATATTGCTTTTTGGCGACGACCGCATACACAGAAGCGCCCGTCACAATCAGAATAAAAGGGATGATGATATACCACATTCTGCGGCGCAGGATTTCAATATATTCATGCAGCGTATAGGTTTTGGCGGGATTGATCATTTTGGCATTCTCCTAAGCATTTTCCGGATGCGGGATCAGTATGTGGCCGTCAGGGTCAGCATGCCCTTGTTCTCAATATATTCTTCCCTGGCCTCATAGCGGTAGTTCGTGTTTTTCTGATTGTAAGTGTATTCGGCCGAGATACGCAGCCACTTGAAGGGATCGTAAGCGGCGTTGACGCCTGCGCCGTAAATGTCGTAGCGTTTTCCCGGATCATTGATGATGGTGGGCTGAGGCTCCGACTCGGAGCGTTCATAGCTTCCCAGGCACCCCACCGAAAAGCGCTTGGCCAGATAATGATGAATACTGCCCGTGGCCCGGTAGTATTTGGTGAACCCCAGATTTTGTGCGGTAAAGACATCCTGCGTGTAACCGCCTTGCACGCTTAAAAGGAAAGTTGTTCGCGCTGAGCGCTGGGTGATATCGGCCTTAAAGGTCATGCCGTCTCGTTTCGTGTCATTTTCGCCCTCGAGCCAGTAGTAGCCCACCTGCGCCGATGCCGAAAGCGTGGGGCTAAACTGGTAGCTAAGCCCTGCGGACGGTTCGTAAATGACATAGTTTTTGTACTCGACGTTATATTTTTGCCGGGTGTAGGCGCCGTTTAAAGAGGCCGTGGCCTTGGGGGTGAAGCGCAGCATATATGACCCATTGACTTTATGGCTGTTAAAATCATCTGAGCGTTCAAAGTGGCCGTTGGTGAAGGCATAAGCAAGCGAGATGCCGTTTTGCCGGTTGAACCAGACCGTGATAAACGGACTGATGTAATTTTCAACACTGTTTTCAGCGCCGTCCGCCGCCGTTTGATAGACGTTATTTCGGTAGGTGGCGCCGATGCGGCTTTCCGGGCCAAACTGAAATTCAACCGTGGGCGAGACGACATTTCGCCAGTAAACCCCGCGCGTCGTTTCCGTGGACAAAACAAATTTATTTTGTTCCGCTTCTGTAAAATATTCCCGTTCACGGGGGTCTTCCGACCGGGTGTAAGCGTTTTTCAGATAAAAGTTCAGACGAGAGCTGGTCAGATATTTTGAATCAAAATTGATGTTGCTGCTTAAGTAATTCAAATTGTCATGATCTTTATAGAAAACACCGCCTGCGTTGGCGTCGAGGTTCACGCCGGATTTGTTGTCCATGTTGGAAAAGCGCACACCGGGGGTCACCGTAGCGATATAATCGCTCTTTTGATCTTTGGTGGTCAGATACAGGTTGTCGTTGTATTCACCCTTCACTTTGACGTAGGGATGAATTTGCTTGAGAAGGTCAGCGGCGAACAGGGAAGTTGACGTCATGCAAAAAAAACAAATCATACATGCAAAAAAATGCAATTTTTTCATAAAAAATATCCTTGGTGTCATCATTGATGAACTTTAAAATTATGGATGATTCCTTATCTGACAATGATGGTGTCACCGGGATTGATCACCACGTCCGGTTCGTCGCCATCAACAATTTTGTTATAATTGGCTGTGATTCTTTTTTCCTGGCCGCCTTCCTGGGTGATGATCAGGATTTTGCGTTTGTTGGCCCATTCGGTAAAACCCCCGGCGGTGATAATGGCTTTGAGCAGCGTGGTCTGGCTGCGAATCCGCATGACTCCCGGATTTTTAACTTCGCCGGAAAGATAAATCTTGTAACTGTTGGCCTCCATGACGGTGATGGTGACCGTCGGATTTTCGATAAATTTTTTCAATTTTTCAGTGATCACTTGCTTGAGTTTGAGCGGCGTGAGGCCGGCGGCCTGGATGTCGTCCAAAAGCGGAAGCGAGATCATCCCGTCAATGCGAACCGGCACGGTTTTGGTGAGGGATTCCTCTTTCCATACAAAAATGCTCAACATATCTTCCGGGCCGATGATATAGGTATCGCTGTCGGCGGCAATTTCGCCTTTTGGGGTTTTGTCCTGCGAAGTGGCGGCAGGTTTCGTGTCTTCAGCGAAGGCGCCAAGGGAAAAAAAGAGCGTAACCATCCAGATTGTCAGGCAAATAACACCATATCGTTTTTTCATAAATATCTCCTGTTTCAAATAACTTTAGCCAGTATCGATGTGATCAAGCCAGTGAAGTTGTCTCTTAACTTTTTTTTTAAATTTCGTCAATATCGCATAATTATTTTAGAAAATGGGCCGGCGGGTTCATCTTAGCCACTGATCGATAGCCTTTGTTCGTGCCGCCAGAGATTGAACCGCATTTTGGTTGGCCTGATATTGCCGTAACGTGGACGCGTGACGCCTCAGGACATCGCGCAGGCGATAAAGATAGCAAAGATAAATTTTAGGCGAGTGGGCGGGGACGCCGTAATTTACGGAAAGGATGTTTCGGGGCAGGAAAAGGCGTGAAAGGAAAATACGGATTTTATCTATAAAACTGGGGCTTTCCAGAAGATGCGCAAACGGCGCGGGAATGCTTGTCGCGATGTATTTATCGGTAAAGAGCTGTGCCTGAACGGTTTGGAGGATCTGATCCAGATTGGCTTCGGGTTGAAGTTCTGCCAGCACCTCATCGGGAACGCGCGCGCCGGTCAGATCTACCGCCAGGCGCAAGGCCAGGTAAACGCCGTGCTGGCTATTGAGCGCCGCGGTTTGTGCAGAGAAAATTTGCCAGTTGAAGGTATCTTTAAAATGATCAATTATTTCAGTAATATCGCAAAAAGGGCGCAGGCCGAAGGTAAAGGCGTGCATATAGGAGGCATGCAGACAGATATGCAGCAGGAGGTCTTCCGGCGAAAGCGACAGAGCTGAAAAACCGGCAATTTGAAGCTCCGCGGCGCGCTGCCACAGATCTTCAGGATTTGTGCTGTAGCTCAGATGGTCATTGGTGAGGTTCCAATGAATTTCGAAGGACACCGAGCCCTTCTTCATGAAGCGCGGCAGATGGTGGCCGGTTTGCGCGATCGTATCCATCGAAAAAGCCTTAGCCGGTTTGTATCCCAGCTTTAGCAGAATATCTGTGGTGCGTTGCAAATCGCCGGGGTGAACCAGCGCGTCGATGTCGTTCATCTCCCTCAGGCCAATGCTTTCGTAAACCGTATTGCAAAGGACAATGCCTTTGAGCAACAGGATAGGAATCTTTTCCTCCCGGAGCAGGGCCAGCAGGCGGGCAAGATCGCGATGATAGCTGAGGTTTCGAAGCGTATTTTGTCGGTAGGCCGCCTGCATCCGCTGGGCGATGGTTTCGGGGAGAAGCGCTGTCTGGTTGTGGTGCTTGAGGCGATGCCACAAAAGCGGCGTGATGCGCTGCATGTGTGCAAGCTCCAGAAGAGGTTCCCAGTCGTCAGGCGTGAGCGAGCTAAGGAGATCTTCTTCAGGCGCACGGCTGTCCTTTTTAAGGCACGCGATGATGATGTTGTATAAGCTTAAGGGTTGCAAAAAAAACCTCATGATGGTTGGGACGGGTTTTCGCGCATTTGCCGCTTCCAGGAGGTCGCGTAACGACCGCCCGCGGCCAGCAGTTGTTCGTGCGTGCCCGTCTCAATGATGCGGCCACGGTCCATGACATGGATCACATCCGCCTGCATGGCGGTGGTAAAGCGGTGGGTGATCATCAGCGCGGTGCGGCCCGCGACCAGTCTGCGAAATCGCGAAAGCCAGTCCGCTTCGGCCCAGGAATCCATGGCGCTGGTCGGTTCATCCAGAACAATGAATTCCGCCTGTCGCAAAAAGGCGCGCGCCAGCGCCAGACGCTGCCATTCCCCTCCGCTTAATTCCGCGCCGCCAAACCACTTGCCCAGTACCGCCCAATAGGTCTGGGGCAGGCGGCCAATCGGCGCGTCGGCGCCTGAGGCGCGTGCGGCTTTTTCAACCTGCGCCAGATCGGCGGGATGGTGAATATCCCCGAAGGCGATATTGTTGAAAACCGTGTCGTGATATCGTACCGGTTCCTGAAACAAAACGGTGATGCGCCGGCGAAGCTCAGACGGAGAGAGGTTCCGGATGTCCGTGTTGTCGATCAGGACGCTTCCCGCCGTCGGGTCGTAGAAGCGACACAGCAGTTTGATGAGCGTTGTTTTCCCCGCGCCGTTTTCACCGACCAGTGCCGTGATTTGTCCTGCGGGAAGGGTCAGGTCAAAGTGATCCAGCGCCAGCCTGTCGCTTTCCGGATAGCAAAACGTCACGTCCTGAAACACGACAGATTGACGAAGACCGGGATGATCGAGCGGGTTTTTGGGTTCATCGATTTTCGGTTGCAGCGCCAGGAATTCAAACAGGTTCTCCAAAAACATCATGTTGCGGTAAATTTCGCCCGCGCTGCCTAAAAGGGATCGCATCATGCGCTGGCCCTGGAAGAAGGCCTGGGCAAAGAGTGCCAGATCCCCCAGGCTCAAAAAGCCGCGCGAGGCGCGAAATCCCATCCAGGCCAAGGCGGCCGCCATACTGCCCAGGCCGATAAGGGCCGCGATGGCCGTGGCGAGAGCTTCGCTTCGGGCCAGTTGGACTCTTTCGCGACGCAGTCTTTCGCGAAGATCGGTAAACAATTTCCGGAAATGTCCGCCAAGATCGAAAAGCCGCATTTCCGCCGCCGCGTCTCTTGAGGTCAGCATCAGGTCATAGTAATTGGTTTTACGGATGGCGGTGGTATTGCGAAGCCGCCAGCGGTGGAAGCGCAGCGTGTGGCGAAACACCACGACCAGCGCGGGAAGCGTGCTGATGGCCAGGAGCACCGGAAGCCAGAAGCCGAAGGTCAAAAGGACGCCGGCCATGGCGACCAGCGTGACGAAGCTCTGCATCAGGCTGCCGGTGTTTTCAATCAGGGCTGCGGGACGCGACAGCGCATCAATGCGGGCGCGGTGCAGCTGGTCATAATATCCGGGATGATCGTAAAAGGACATATCCAGCCGTATGGCCTGCCGGTGCAGGAGCGCGTGCACGGCATCCTGTATCTTTTCAGACTGCGCTGTTCTGAGCCAGCGGTTTATACCCGTCAATACTTCCGAGCCCACCAAAACGCCAATCATCGCGGCGGCCGCAGGCGCCATCGCGATCAACCCGGGCCATCCGGCACCGTTTTTAATGACCTCCGCGATGCCGTCCACCAGTGCTTTGGTCAAATACACGGTGGCCACCGGCAGAAGGCCCTGCGCCAGAAGCAGTCCCAGCCACACAAGCGTCAGCTTTCCCGCCGCCCTGTAAACCAGACCGAAGGCCATCGGCAGGTAGGGCAGCTGCGATTTGAACTTGATGGTTGCCTGTAGAAGTTGCTGAATCATTCTATTTCCTAAAAGCCGGGTGGCGGACAAAAGAACAAGCCGGGCCGATTGCCGCAACATCAGGAAAAGGTTGAGACGACCGTATAGAGACGATGGCCTTTTGCGCCGGTCAGGATAACGGAGCCGGTTCGAATCCAGGCATGCGCTGACAATTTTTCCGTTTTAGTTTCGTCCTTCATCACGCCCAGGTAAAGGGTTGACGCTATTCGGCGGCGTTTGAGCATCCATTTCGCCGCAATCGCCTGGGGAAGACAAACGCTTTCCCATGGGGTGTGATTGGCCGTGGCGCGGACAGTGGCGCCAATGGTGCGCGCCCTTTGAAGCTCATCAGGCTTCAAAGGGGTCTGCTGCTCTTGCATGTGCGTTCCCAGGGATTTGGCCAGAACGCGAAAGGGGAGAATCAGCACGCCCAGGCGCGCCGCGCCCAAAAGCACAAATGCTTCAAGGATCAGCCAGCGTTCCGCCCTGCTGCGCCGCCGCCACTTCGCGGGTAAATCGCGAAGGTATCGCCGCCAGGTTGCCGTGTTTGATTTATTCATAACCAACGCCAGTGGAGTCAGGGGCTGTGTTGTATGATGCAGAAACAAACGCGCATCACGTAAAAAAATATCTGATGATGCCTTATTTTAAAAAGGGCTGAAAAAACCCGTGTCCTGGCGCAAAACGCCTCCCGCCTCCAAGTTCAGGACGCATAACATAACCGGATTGCGCAGACAACGCTTTTTAAATTGCGCAGGTTGCCGCTTGCAAAAAAAGTTTGTTTTTTTCTCATTCAATCTGCTAAATAATAGGTACCCGACAAATAGATCTGAGGATAGAGCGTTATTGGTTGCATCATCTGACATTATATTTCTTTTGATTTTGTTTTTCTTCTCCGGCTTCTTTTCATCAGCCGAAGCGGCGCTTTTGTCGCTTTCGGATCTGCATTTGCATAAGATGAAGTCGGACAATTACGCGTTTGCCGATTCCGTGCTGAAGCTTCTGGAAAATCCCAGGCGCCTGCTCATTACCATCGTCGCCAGCAACGAAGCCGTCAATGTCAGTATTTCGATCTTGGCGGCTTCGTTGTTTATCAGCCTGTTCGGCCTCAACGGCCAATACATTTCCATTGTGGTCACCTCCATTTTGCTTTTTCTCATCGGCGAAGCGGTTCCCAAAACGTTTGGCGTGACCTATCCCATGCAGATTGCTTCAGCGGTATCGCCGCTGCTTTTACTGATCTCCCGCCTGGAGTATCCCCTGGTGGCGCTGCTCGATAAGACCCCGGGGTTCATTTTACGGCGTCTGAATACGCGCAAGCCCAAAGACACGGATGTGTTGATGGAAGATGAGTTTAAGCATCTGATTGACGCCGGAAGCCTTGAGGGCGTGGTGGATGAATCGCAAAAAGAACTCATCAAGACGATTTTTGAATCCGGAGACCGGCCGGTGACGGATATCATGATCCCCCGCGTGGATATGTTCTGCCTTCCGCAGGACATGCCGGCTGCGGACATTATCGAAAAAATGGTGGCCGGCCGCTATGAGCGCGTTCCCGTTTACCGCGAAGACCGGGATGATATTGTCGGCATTTTGTTTGCGCGCGATCTGCTCCATGATACGCTTCGCGCCGGAGGTTCAGGCGCTGTTGATAAGCTGATGGCCAAGCCTTATTTTGTTCCCGAAGGGAAAACCATCAACGGTCTTTTGCGCGATTTTCAGGAGAAATCCATCCAGATTGCCATCGTTGTCGATGAGTATGGCGGCGTATCGGGACTGGTGACGCTGGAAGATATTCTGGAGAATCTCTTTGAAGAAGCCTACGGTGATGAAGATCCGGCTGCAAGCGGCTGCGAAATCATTGACGCGGACACCACGATTGTTCCGGGGAAGATGCTGATTGAGGAGGTCAACGATCTTTTATCGGCCAGCCTGCCCGACGATGAATTCGACACGATCGGCGGCTTTGTCCTGCATCTGTTTGGCAAAATGCCGGAGCGGGGGGAATGTATTGACTTTGAAGGTCATGCCTTTCGCATCGAAAGTGTCGGCAAGACACGCATTCTGAAAATCCGCATTATAAAACATCATGAGGATCAGCCGGAGGGACAGCCATGACCTTCTACCTGATTCTGGCGGTCATTTTTATTTGCCTGATTTTGGAGGCCCTTTATTCCGGCGGCGAAGTCGCGCTTTTCTCCTCGGACGTCAACAAGATCAAGTATCATGCCGGCAAGGGCTCCTCCGGCGCCCAGCAGGCGCTTCGCCTCAAGGAGCATCCGGAATGGTTTATCTCCACCACGCTGATCGGAACCAATCTGGCCATCATTACCGCATCCACACTGGCCACGGGGTTGCTGATTGATTACTACGGAAAGAGCCAGGGGGAACAAATTGCATTTCTGGTGATGTTGCCGACGCTTTTTATCATGATCATTATCCGAAGCATCTTTCAGCATTACGCCGAGTTTGCAGCCATTTCCGTAGCGCATTTTATCCGAGTTTCCTCCATCATTTATTATCCGCTGGCGTATTTCGTCGCCGCTGTATCCAGAACAACGGTCAATATCTCCTCCGATCAGCAGGCCCGGAAAACGTCGTATATTACCAAGGAAGGCCTGAAATATATTCTGGGAGAAAAAACGCAGGGCAGCGACATCCAAGCGGCGGAAAAAGAGATGATCAGCCGCGTGTTTGATTTTTCCGAGCTCACGGCTGAAGAAATCATGGTGCCGATTTCAGCCCTGACGGCGCTGCCGCAGACGATGACCATCGAAGATGCGGCTGCCATCGTCGCCACAAAAAAATACATGCGCTTTCCCGTGTATTCGGACACGGTCTATAACATTGTCGGTATCCTGCATTATTTTGACATTCTGGAGATGCTTTTAGCACAGCAGCGCCAGGCCTCAAAGGGCGGCGAAGGTAAGACCGTCGCCGAATGCATGCGCGCCGATGTTTTTTATGTGCCGGAAACGAAGAAGGCCGGCCCGCTTCTGATGGACATGCAAAGAAAGCATGAGCAGATGGCGGTGGTGGTCGATGAATACGGCGGCGCCGTTGGGATTGTCACGATGGAAGACATCGGCGAAGAAATTGTCGGCAGCATGGATGATGCTTACAATACGGGCGAAAAACTCTACAAGCGCCTCGCACCCGGCCGCTATCGCGTCAGCGGACGGATGAAAATGGAAGATCTCAATCAAATCTTGTTGACAAAACTGCCTGAAGGCAACTATGAGACGCTCGGCGGATTTCTGATGCAACTGGCAGGCAGAATTCCCCAGCGCCGGGAAAGATGGGAAATCAACGGCGTATCCCTGATCATCGAAAACGCGGATGCAAAATCGGTTCGGGAAGTTTTAATGTTTTTTCCACCGAATATGGAGCGGCAAACGTCAACATCCACGACGAGGTAAAGACAGTGTCTCATCAACATGAATTTTGCGCCCTCATTTTAGCGGCGGGGAAGGGCACCCGCATGAAATCGGATCTGGCCAAGGTGCTGCATGTTCTTGAAGGAAAACCGCTTTTGCATTATTCCCTTGAGACGGCGCGCCACGCGGGCGCGGAGAAAATTGTCGTCATTGTCGGCCATCAGGCGGACAAAGTGAAAGACGTTTTCCCGGATAAGGATATTGTCTATGCGCTGCAAAGCCCCCAGTTGGGAACCGGGCATGCTGTCATGCAGGGCCGCGAGGCGCTCGGCGCATACAAGGGTTTAACCGTTATTTTATGCGGCGATGTGCCGCTGCTCAAGCCCCAAACGGTTTCAGGGCTTATCGATCATCATGTGGTTACGCAGGCGACGCTGACCGTTTTGACCACCGAGCCGCCCGGGCCCCACGCCTATGGCCGGATTGTGAAAAACGATCAAGGCGAAGTGCTTAAAATTGTTGAGCATCGCGACGCCACAGACGCTGAGAAAGCCATTCTGGAAATCAACACGGGTATCTACTGTGTTGAAACGCCGTTTCTCTTTGCGGCGCTGGATCAGGTCAAAAACGACAATTCGCAAAAGGAATATTACTTGACCGACATCGTGGAAATCGCCTGCCGGGAGGGCCGAAAGGTTCAGGCCTGTCTTACGACCGATTACGTCGAAGTCATGGGCATTAATACGCTCGACGAACTCGAGCGTGCCGCCGGGTATCTGAAAAAATCCGCTTTCGGACAGGGGTAACCCGTGTCCGGTACAGAGTCCGTATTTCGCGGTAAAGTCATACTGGCGCCGCTGGCCGGAATCACCAATCTTCCCTTTCGATTAATCGCCCGCAGGCATGGCTGTGAATTTTGCTTTACTGAAATGATCAGCGCCAATGGCCTGATTCGCGATTCCAAAAAAACTTTCGAGTATTTACAATCCTGCCCGGAGGATTCTCCTCTGGGCATACAGCTTTTCGGTTCCGATGCGTCCATCATGGCTGAGGCGGCTCGAATGGTTGCCCGCCAAAATCCAGAAGTTATTGATATTAATATGGGATGCCCAGTTCGTAAAGTTGTAAAAAGCGGCGCCGGGGCAAAACTGATGACCCAGCCAAAGCTCGCCGGAAGCATTATCGAAGCCGTAGTCAAAGCCGTCAATATTCCCGTGACGGTTAAAATTCGCGCCGGTTGGCGCCGGAATTGCCAAAATGCATTAGAAATATCTAAAATTGCACAGGAATCCGGTGCGGCGGCCGTGATTCTCCACGCCCGTACGGCCGACCAGGGCTTTTCAGGTCACGCCGACTGGCGTGTCATTGCCGAAGTGAAAAATGCTATAAATATTCCGGTTGTGGGAAACGGGGATATCCGCAGGCCGCAAGACGCGCTCGATATGCAAACCCAAACCGGCTGCGATTGTGTCATGGTCGGGCGGGGCGCGTTGGGAAATCCATGGATATTTGAATCAATTCGGCAATTATTTACAGGCGGCCTCTTGGGTGCCGGATGCTCGCTTGACATGCGCCGTGAAGTTATAAAAAGTCACTGGGATCTGGAAGTTAACGCCTTTGGAGAGCCTCTGGCCTTACGGACCTTCCGAAAACATCTGCTTTGGTACACGAAGGGATTACCCGGATCTGGCCATTTTCGGGATATTGTCGGAAAAATGAAGAATATTAAAGAGATACTAATTGAATTGGAGGCGTATTTCTCCTGCCTGGATCAGGCCGCGCCACAAAATATTATCTTGACAGACCAGGGGTAAATTGGCATAAATAAAACAAAATTGTGTCTTGATAATGATTAACTGAATACTTGTTCATATAAAGGATTGCATATCGTGGAAATTGGAAAATTTACAGAGCTGGAAGAAAAAATCAAATATATAGTCAGTGAACAGACGTTTTTCAAAAAACAGATATTAGTATTGGAGGATGCGTTAAAAAATAAAGAATTGGAGATAGGGGAGTACAAAGAAAAACTCAGAGTATTGGATGAGGAAAGGAACAGCGTACGCGCAAGGGTGGATTCACTGCTAAATTTACTTGCAGATATAGAGGTGTCTCAATAAGCTTCCAGGGCGTGAATTTTGAAAAAGCGTTACAATATTAAAATTCTAGGGCAGGAGCTTGCTGTTCTAAGCGATGCGGAAGAAGAAAAGGTGGCGGCTATTGTCCGTTTTGTCAATGAAAGAATGGAAGAAATCAAAAATTCGACAGAAGGACTTCGGGCATTGGACGTTGCTATCCTGGCGGCTTTAAACATTTCAGAAGATTTATTTAAGCTAGAGGGTGTTAATGAGGACATGTGCCGGCAACTTACACACAGGTCCGAAAAATTGATTCAACTCATAGAAAGCGCAAGTTAAAAGAATTGTTTTACCCCTGCGATGTGCGTGATTGTCATTTGTTTTTGAGCCAACACTTTGAACCTGGGGCCTAAACTTGTTTGCGGTGAGCATATCTGCCTGAATCCGCTCGCCGGATGGCAAAGAGCCTGAAGCAAACAATACCGGGTGCCCACTTTTACATAAGGTTCAAAAAAGGTGGTTAACACGGCATAGGCGGGGGTTTTTTTACCTGCCTTCCTTCATTCGATCCCATAAGTCCCCTTTCTTCGTAAATCATAAGCCATAATCTCTTTGGCGCGTTAAGCGCCGGAGGGTTTAAATATAATTCCGTCTCAATGCGTTCAGGAATGCATTTTGGGTTCATGATGTTTTTTGACGGAATAACGAGGAGGTAAGAAATATGAATGGCGGTTTGTTAGTCCTGTTTATAGTTGCAGCGTTTTTTGTGGGCGCGTTAATCGGTTATGTTCTTAAACAAGTATTTGCAGCAAAAAAAGTTAAATCTTCTGAGAGTTTGGCGGCGCGTATCGTAGAGGAGGCCAAAAAAGAAGCGGAGACGCTCAAAAAAGAAGCGCTTTTGCAGGCCAAAGAAAATCTGCTGAAAATGAAGGCGGATTTTGATCGCGAAACCAAGGAAATCAAAACGGATCTGGAGGCATTGGAAAGACGCATCCGCACCAAAGAAGAGAATGTGGATAAGCGCATCGACACGCTTTCGCAAAAGGAAGCGAATATTGAGGGACGCGAAAAAAGTCTGATCCAAAAAGAAAATTCCCTCGAGGAAAAGCACAAACGTCTCGATGCCATCGTTGTGGAGCAAAAAGACAAACTCGAAAAAATCGCAGGTATCACACCGGAAGAAGCCAAAAACATCCTCATTGCTTCCATGGAGTCGGAAGCCAAACGCGATGCGGCCGTGCTGGTCCGAAAGATTGAAGAGGAGGCCAGGCTGACCGCTGACCGAAAAGCGCGTGAACTCATTGCTTATTCCATTCAACGCTATGCCGGAGATTATGTCGCGGAACACACCGTGTCGGTGGTGGCGCTCCCCAGTGAGGAAATGAAGGGCCGCATCATCGGCCGCGAAGGGCGCAACATCCGCGCGATTGAAGCAGCCACCGGCATCGATCTGATCGTGGATGACACGCCTGAGGCGGTTGTGCTTTCCAGTTTCGATCCCGTTCGGCGGGAAGTCGCACGACTTTCGCTTGAGCGCCTGATTCAGGATGGCCGCATCCATCCGGGCCGCATCGAAGACATTGTCAAAAAAGTGGAAAAGGAAGTTGAGCAGATCATTCGCGAAACCGGCGAGAAGGCCTCTTTTGACTGCGGCGTCCATGATGTTCATCCGGAAATCATCATGATGCTCGGATCGCTCAAGTACCGCACCAGTTATTCTCAAAACGTCTTGCAGCACTCCATTGATGTAGCGTACCTCACGGGACTGATGGCTGCGGAACTAAAAATGAATATCAAGGAAGCCAAACGCGCGGGACTGCTGCACGACATCGGCAAGGCGGTGGATCACAAGATCGAAGGCACGCATGCCGCCATCGGCGCGGACTTTGCCAAGCGTTTCGGCGAGACTCCCCGCATCGTACAGGCCATTGCCACGCACCATGACGACGGTCGCAACAATACGCTTCTGGGGGTGCTGGTTCAGGCCGCCGACACGCTTTCGGCCGCGCGTCCCGGCGCCCGCCGCGAGATGCTCGAGACGTATGTTCAGCGACTCGAGGAGCTCGAAAAGATCGCCCATTCCTTCAACGGCGTGGATAAGTGCTTTGCCATTCAGGCGGGAAGAGAAATCCGCATTATGGTGGAAAATGAGAAGATTTCCGACAACGATGCCGTCATGCTGTGCAATGACATCGTTAAGAAGATTGAAAATGAGCTGACCTATCCGGGACAGATCAAGGTCACGGTGATCCGGGAGACGCGCGTATCCAATTTTGCCAAATAGGCGCCCCGGGACGAAAGAGATCATGAAGATTTTATTTATCGGCGATATCATCGGAAAGCCTGGCCGTCGGGCGGTGAAAGAAGTGCTGCCATCGCTTGTTGCATCACGGTCTGTCGATTTGGTCATTGCCAACTGTGAAAATGCCGCCGCGGGATTTGGCATAACGCGTGACATCGTCGAAGAACTCTACGCCGCGCATATTGACGTGATGACGTCAGGCAACCACGTTTGGGACAAACGCGAGGCGATGGAGTTCCTTCCGGACTATGAGACGCTCCTGCGTCCGGCGAATTACCCGGCAGGGGTTCCCGGACATGGAAGTGTCGTCTATCCCACGCCGGGCGGTATTAACGTGGGGATCATCAATCTGGCCGGCCGTATCTTCATGCAGCCCATTGATTGTCCGTTTGTCCGCGCGAAAGAGGAAATTGCGCGGCTCAAGACAAAGACCAATGTCATCATTGTTGATATTCATGCGGAGGCGACATCTGAAAAGCGCGCGCTGGGCTGGTATCTCGACGGCAGCGTATCGGCAGTGCTTGGAACCCACACCCATGTGCAGACCGCCGATAACGAAGTTTTGCCGGGCGGGACGGCCTATATGAGCGATGTGGGAATGACAGGGCCCTTCGATTCCGTCATCGGTATTAAAAAGGATGCCATTATTGAAAGATTTTTGACGCAGATTCCCAATAAGTTCGATGTGGCGAAAAACGACATCCGCCTGCAGGGCGCGCTTCTGGACATAGACGAGACCAGCGGCAGAGCGCTTGCGGTTGAACGCATCAGCGTCAAAGTTGGAGAGTAACGGAGGCTTTGCGGACATGAAGAGCGGTTATGAAATTTTAAAGGAAAGAGGGTTTATTGAGCAGTTTACGGATGAAGGCCTCATCACGGAGCAATTTGCCAAAGGCCCGGTCACCTGTTACATCGGCTTTGATCCCACAGCCACCAGTTTACACATTGGCAGCCTCGTTCCCATCATGGCGCTGGCCCACATGCAAAAAAGCGGCAACCGACCGATCGCGCTGGTCGGTGGCGGCACGGGGCTCATCGGCGATCCCAGTGGCAAGACGGAAATGCGCCAGGTGCTCACCCGCGAACAAATCGACTACAACGCCCAGTGCCTGGGCGGGCAGCTTTCCCGGTATATCGATTTTTCCGACGGCCGGGCGCTACTGCTCAATAATGCCGACTGGCTCACAAAAATCAACTACATCGAATTTCTGCGCGACATCGGGCGGCACTTCAGCGTCAACCGGATGCTCGCGGCGGAAAGCTACAAGATCCGGCTGGAGAAAGGGCTCAACTTCATCGAGTTCAATTACATGCTTCTTCAGGGGTATGATTTTCTATATCTGTTTCAGAATTCAGGCTGCGCGCTGCAAATGGGCGGCAATGACCAGTGGGGTAACATGCTGGCCGGTACGGAGCTTATCCGCAAGGTTGAAGCCAGAGACGCCCATGCCCTCACGTTCCCGCTGATCACGACGTCAACGGGGCACAAGATGGGCAAAACGGAAAAGGGAACCGTCTGGCTGGACGCGACGCTCACCAAACCCTACGAGTATTACCAGTACTGGGTGAACTGCGAAGACGCCGACGTAGAAAGGTTTTTAAAGCTCTTTACCTTTTTGCCTCTGGCCGACATCGCGGGGGTCAGGGCATTGGCCGATGCACGGATGAATATGGCTAAGGCCGTTTTGGCCTATGAAGCCACGAAAATCACGCATGGAACGGATGCGGCGCGGGCTGCATGGCGCGCCTCAATGGAAGCATTTTCGTCGCGTCCGGTGGATCCTGATCTGTTTACCTCAAGCGATATTCCACGCGAAGCACCACAGGCGGACACATCCGCGATTCCCCGCTGGGAAATTGATCCTAAGGATATTGACGCAGGGGTATCAATTGCATCCGTGTGTGCCAAATCGGCTCTGACGCAATCCCTGTCGGAAGCCAGACGACTCATTGAGCAGGGTGGTATCTACATCAATGAGCGCCCCGTGAAAGCCATTGACGAAAAGCTTGCGATGGAAGATTTCGCCGGTGGTTCCGAAGTGCGTATTCGCAAGGGGAAAAAGAAGTATCTGATTGTCGAGCTAAAACGTTAAAACCATCTGACAGTGGCCGTTCGATTAAGCGTCCTCTTATAGAAGCGCCGCCTGAAAGCTGGAATCAACGAGAAGCGTTTTGATGGTTAAGTCAATCATATCATAAGCCCTGGCTTGCAGAATTACCGGGTCGCGCTGGGCCGGGGCAGGCATCGTAATGGTTATTTCCTTTTCGAGGATCGTTTCGCGGTTTTCATAAAGGTGTATCCGAAATTTCAACTCCTCGTCATCAAACTGCCTGAAAATAATCCAAAGCTCCGGCACACCCGGCTCGCAGCGGGTCTGCACCTCGATGCCGGCATGCTTAAAGGCCTTCTCATAGGCATACCAGAAGAAACTGGGAATCAGCTGAATGTGCGTGTTGGCTTTGTTCGACAGCAGATACTGCACTTTGATGTCCTTGCTGTAGTAGGAAAAATTGGTGGTGTTGCGTGCATCGTTTCGGATATTGGCCAAGCAGATCTTCTTGCCTTTATAGTCCGCATGAATACCGGAAAATTTCGGGGTGTACTCTTTGAGGTATAAATTGACGTTATAATCTTTTAAGTCAGCGTTCAGATTAACTGTCGATAGTTGACACGACGCCAGGAGAAAACAAATCCCCATGACTGACATCAGGCCGATGGTCGTGTGAAAAATTCTTTTCATGGATTTTCCTCCAGCGTTTTATGAAATCATCTTAGCGAAATCAAACAGACATTGCAACCCTGTTGTCACACCCTGTGCTACCGCCCTAACGCGAGAGAAAGGGGAGAGGCTTGTCTGTCCGATACACCAGTGACTGGCAGGAGGCCAGCAGCTTCCCTTGATCATTCGTGGCCCGGATGTCATAGGCGGCGGTGCGTTTCGTCCGGTTAATTTCTCTGGCCTCAGCAAGAATTAAGGAATCTTTGTCCGGAGAGGCGAGAAAGTTAATATTCATGTTAAGCGCCACTGACACGACGCCATGGGAGTTGGACGCAACCTCAAAGGCCGCATCCAGAAGTGAAAAGATGGCGCCCCCATGCGCCATGCCAAACATGTTTTCCATATCGGGCGTGAAAAGCATCTTTACCCGGGCGTATCCCGCATCAATGTCTGTCAGCACGATTCCGAATTTTTTTGCAAACGGTTCATTGGCTATCTGTTTCAAAATGGCTTGTTTAATGTCTTCATCCATGAGCATTTTCCATATGGCATGGCGTATAAAAGCGCCGATACCTGATTTCAGAACTTCTTGTCAAATAAGAAGTGCGCGTATGAACCAACAAGCGCCGGGTTAATATCAACCAGGCGCTTGTTTTATTCAAACAAAAAGGAGCCAGACCTGTTTATGACAGCACTCGGACGTTGATGACGCCTTCAAGAGACTTGATCTTTTTAATGAGATCTTCGCCGGTGTTACCTTCCACGTCAATGATGTTGTAGGCAAGGTTACCTTTACTTTTATTGATCATGTCGGCGATGTTAAGCGCATTGTCCGCCAGCAGGCGCGTAATTTTCTCAATCATACCCGGCTCATTCTTGTTTGAAATGGTGATCCGGGTCTTGCCGGATCTGTCCAGCACGCATTCGGGGAAATTGACAGAGTTTTTAATGTTTCCGTTTTCCAGGAAGTCCATGAGCTGCAGGGCCGCCATGACGGCGCAGTTCTCTTCGGATTCCTCGGTGGAAGCGCCCAGGTGAGGAATGGGAATCACCTTGTCCATCTTGATGACCTCTTCTCCGGGGAAGTCGGTGACGTAACACGACACGATGCCGTCATCAATGGCCTTCTTCAAAGACGGCGAGTCCACCAGACCGCCGCGCGCGAAGTTTAACAACACCACGCCTTTTTTCATGATGGCGAATTTATCCGTGTTGATAAATCCTTTGGTGTCCTTGTTTTGAGGAACATGCAGAGAGATGAAATCGCACTCGGCCAGCAGTCGGTCCAGACTGGGCGCCTTTTTGGTGTTACGCGAAAGCCGCCATGCCGCTTCGATGGACAGAAAGGGATCATATCCCCAGACTTCCATCCCCAGGCCTTCGGCTGCATTGGCTACCATCGTGCCGATTGCGCCCAGTCCCACAACGCCGAGTTTTTTGCCCAGAATTTCGGTGCCGCCGAATTTGGATTTGCCTTTTTCGATGAGATCCGGGACCTTGTCGCCTTCGCCCACCAGTGTTTTGGCCCAGGCGATACCCTCCACCACTTTGCGGGACCCCAGCAGCATGCCCAGAAGCACTAATTCCTTGACGCCGTTAGCATTTGCGCCCGGCGTGTTGAAGACCACGATGCCCTTTTCGGAGAATTGATCAACAGGAATATTATTAACCCCTGCTCCGGCGCGGGCAATCGCCTTTACGCTTTCGGGCAGGGTCATGTCTTTCATTTCCTTACTGCGAACCATAATGCCGTCGGGCGTGGGCATATCCGTGCGGTACTCATACTTTTCCGTAAAGAGGTTCAACCCCTTTTCCGAAATCTTGTTTAACAGATCAATTCGATACATCATCATTCCTCCTCTTCCTTTTCATTATCTTTTTAATTATAAGTACCCTGACTGCAAAGAGCACTTGCTTATGGATGACTGCAAAGCGTCGGAATATCTTCTTTATTCGAAGAGAAAAAACGTCCGTTTTGCGGGGGGAGTATAGAATGCGCGTTATAGTGTGTCAAGGGAATCTTGGAGTTTCAAACAGACAGATCAGGCCCGATTCGGATCAGGGTCAGACGGTAAAAAAAGGTTCCCTTTTGGGGAACCTTGCGGTTTTCTGGTGGGCCGTGCGGGGATTGAACCCGCGGCCAACGGATTAAAAGTCCGTTTTTTATGGCTTTTTAGCGCTTACACAATCTTTCATTTATTATCACAAGAGAGTGATGAAACCCTTGACAGACAATGCTTTCGGCGTTATTATACCTTCACGAAGTTTCACAAGAGGGATTGTTGTTTCATGGGGAAAAGTGGGACTATAGTGGGACAGATTCAAACGGCCAATAAAAAGAGGGTTATTTATGGCAGGGCAATGGCAGAAAACAGCACACGCAGGGTTAAGGTATCGTGAGCATGAAAGCCGGAAACATGGCAAAAAGAAAGATCGTTATTATGCTGTTCGCTTCCGTCTTGATGGGGGATTGAAGGAATACGGCGTCGGCTGGCTATCCGATGGAATACCAGAGGCATATCTCAAAGAAGAGCCAAACTTAGGCTTTGAAGAATATTGCTTGAAGCGCATGCGCGAATTTAAAAACAATGTCAAGATAGGCGAAGGGCCACAATCGCCAAAGGAACAGCGTGAGATTGCCAAAAAGAAGCGCGATCAGGAAGAAGCGGCACGGCTACAGGCAGAAAAGGAAGCAATCACCTTGCAGAGCTTTTTCGATGGAACTTACCTTGAAATGGCACGGGCAGACAAAAAGGAATCATCGGTAAAGCGCGAACGGGGCCTTTTTAATGTATGGATCAGACCGGCTATCGGCGGCACGGCGATCAAAGACATATCACCCTTCCAGCTTGAGCAATTAAAGCGGGACATGACATCTGGCAAACAATCACCACGTTCGATTGAATATGCTCTGTCTGTGATCCGGCAGATATTCAACACAGCGAAGCGGCTTGGGGCATATACCGGCGACAATCCCACGGCAAAAATCAAATTCCCGAAGCCGGACAACGGGCGGATGCGGTTTCTCACGAGAACCGAGGCCGATGATTTGTTAAACGCTTTAAAAGCCAAAAGTCAGGATGTTTATGATGTCACCTTGCTAAGCCTTCATTGTGGGCTGCGTTTCGGCGAAATTAAGGCGCTGACATGGCAGGATGTTAATCTTGAAAAAGGCACGCTGACGATAAGAGACGCAAAGGCCGGTTCACGATACGCCTTCTTAACCAAACAGGCGAAAGAGATGTTTGAGACAAGGGAAAAAGGGAAACCGTCTGAGCCTGTTTTTCAAGGGCATAAAGGGCAATTAAATTTATTGTCACACACTTTTTATCGAACCGTTGACGAGTTAAAATTAAATGCGGGAATAGACGACCGGCGCTTACGGGTTTGCTTTCATACCTGCCGGCACACCTATGCATCATGGCTTATAGAGCAAGGGCAGGATTTATACACGGTTCAAAAGCTTTTGGGCCACAAGACAAACATCATGACGCAGCGATACAGCCATATTTCTGAAAATAAGTTTCGTGAGGCGGCGGCGGCATTAAGCGAAGCAGCGGCGGCAAAGCAGGCCGGGAAAGTGGTGAACTTCCCGAAGTGAAAATACAGGGGATAGCGATTGCAACGCGACAAGCCGGGAACCCTACCCGGTTTCCCCTTCTTACCATAGGGCCGCAAAGGGAGCGGGACATGAAAAATATCAAAAGCAAAAAGAATGATTTAGTTATCACGTTATCAAAAGAAAAACTGAGACGATCCAAAACCGAGGCGATGGAAGATCATTTAATCACCGCCGAAGAATTTACGGAGATGGACGTTGACGCGGCATTCTGGGACGGATATGAAGCAGGCTATGGAATCGCCATGCGGGAAATTGCACACTCTAAATTCATGAAAAACGCATTGCGTATTGAAAAAGCAACCGACGCATTACAAACCAAAAAAGAAAAATCAGCGGAGACAATCGAAACAGCTTATAAGCGCCTTTACAATGACGGGCAATTAAAAAACCTCAGTGAAGAGGCTACAGCGCAAAAGATAGTTGATTATCTGACGCCTAGAAAATTTTCAAAAAACAAAATCAAGATGACACTGCAAAAAAGCAAAAACTTAAAAACCTACCTATGGCGCGCATAACTCGCGCCACTTCCCTATTGTCAAAACGTTACCTTTTGATGACTTCTGTCAAAACGTTACCTTTTGACAGCTGTTTTTCATTAGAAACTATTCCAGCAATATAATTACGCCCCTATACTTTCATAAAATCAACCAATGCATCAAGGGGGCTTTATGAAAGTGAACCAGCAAATTAAAACAGAGATGAATGAGGATGCGAAGGCGCAACGTGAAGCGTTCCTGTCTGCAATCGCGGCAGAATTACCGCCGATTGTTTTCAGGAATTGGCGTAAGTGGCGCGACGTACTGCCGATGTCACCGCGCACAGTGGCCAACGAAGACTGTCAAGGCACCGGGCCGAAGGAATTTGTCTATATCGGCAGGGTCAAGGGCTATCCGAAGGCGGCATTTATTGAATACCTTCGTGCGCGGATGCGCTTCACAGAACACCGGGAGGCCGCATGATCCAGAAACCGGACATTCTGGCCGTCATCCAAAGCGAAGGCATTGAACTCCGGCGCCGGGGCCGTGACCATTGGGCGTGTTGTCCTTTTCACATGGAGAAATCACCTTCATTCAAAATCAGCGAGGAAAAGCAGCTCTGGTATTGTTTTGGATGCGGCGAGGGCGGCGACGTCATCACCTTTGTTCAAAAACTCCACGGCCTTTCCTTCCGGGACGCATGTGTCCATTTAGGCATCACACCTGGACGCCCAGCACCGGTTGACTTTCACCGACTGAGAATGATTGAAACCCAGAAGCGTTTTGCCGCGGCTGTCTGGACGGCATACGAAAGTCTTTGCGATCAATCAATCAGTCTCCACAAAATCCGCCTGCAAGTAAAACGTCATCCGGGCGCACTGACTGAGGCTGGCATGACCCGCTTCGCCGAACAGATGGGCGCGCTTGCGGAAGTGGAGCATGACCTTGACGCGATCCTTTACGGCACTTCGGAAGATCAAATAAAAATCATCGGGAGAAATAGAAATGTTGGCGAAACCCTTAGACGAATCGCAGCTTGAAGAATTTACGCAGCAACTAAAAGACGCCGAGCGCGATCAACAAAGCACGAACCCATTTTTTGCCGCAATGATCACCGGCGGCGACGCCCTTGACGCGGCTGCGGAGAAACTGGCCAGTCAATCGTATTTAATTAAAGGGATCCTTCCAGAGAACGCGGGATTGACGGTCATTTATGGGCCGCCAGGTGGTGGGAAATCATTTTGCGCGCTTGACATGGCCCTCTCAATAGGCACCGGCAAGGACTATCACGGCCACAAGGTAAAACAAAAACCAGTCCTTTACGTTGCCGCCGAAGGTCAGTCCGGGATGATTATTCGCTCCAAAGCGTGGAGGAAGTATTACAACATTGATTCCTTTCAAATGAAAAATTTCACTTTGTTACATCGGCCTTGCACGATTGACGAACCGCAGGAACTGGAAACCCTTTTGGACGCAATAAGCCTACTTCCTCAGGCTCCGGGCGTGATTGTCATCGACACCGTGGCGAGGTCAATGTCTGGCGACGAAAACAGCACGCGGGATATGTCGGCGCTCATCCGGGCTTGTGATGCCCTTCGTGAAGAAACAGGCGCGTGCATTATCCTGATCCACCACACCGGCAAGGACGAAACCAAAGGCGCACGAGGCGCGCTTGCACTGACCGGCGCGACGGATTGCATGTTCAAAGTTTACAAGGTGCCTGGCGGCGATGCGGATATTATCGGTTTATTCAATGACCGCATGAAGGACGGCGAATTAGCGCCACCGATGCTGTTCAATACTGACGTGGTCTTTTCTGGCGTTTATGACTCCGAGGGCGAAGAGCGCACATCATTGATTCTGACACACAATCCCACTTTGAAACTGGCGAAGGGCCAGAAACAGAATGACGGAGGTCTCAAGGGCCAGTCAAAAATCATCATGGACATTTTGAAAGACACTTTGCGCCAATATGGAGAAACGCCTTCGCCTGAGGTAGCCGACGCCATCGAAAAAGATGGGTGTCTGACACCGATGGTTTTGGTGGTTCATGAGGATTTGTGGCGTGAAGAATCATACAAAAAAGGAATCGCGGAAGCCGGTTCGCAGGAATCAACGAAGAGAAAAGCCTTCTGGGGAGCGAGGAAAAAACTTCTCTCCGAGGGGTACATCGGATGCGCAAACTCGTTTTACTGGACAAGAAAATGAAGCGTTACCGTTACCAAACGTTACCAAACGTCTTTTTGGTAACGCGGCATAGCGTCCGTTACCGTTACCACACTCTATAGAGTGGTAACGTTCGGTAACGCCCAGACCCTAAAAAAGGAGAAAACCATGGAAAGACCAATTTTGACTGAAATTAATCTTGATGACGCGATGACCGGAATTCTTTCTGGCGGCGGAGGTTTGACCGCCACTATGTCGCCCGATCAATGGGACGGACTTTTACAAGCGGTTTACGATGTCGGCGGCACCCTCTTAGTAATCGACCAGAACGAAAAACCAACAAAGGCCTATAGAAAGACACCACCCGCCGGATGAAATCGTCTTGTGGGCGATCCTCGAACGATAAACGCCATGCCGGGGCGTAACCGGCAAATCAAATTTGAATCGGAGGTAATATGGAAAACAGTTTTGATCGAGAGGGAGTTATGGCGCTGGTAAAAGACAACATGAACACCGAAGAGATGAGAACTTATCTGGACAAAGACGCAAAAGGACACGCGGAAAGTGTCGAAGCGGTTTCGGCGTTGCTCGAAGACCACTTCAACGAACCGACCGAGCCGGGAAGTGCTTTAAACTGGGAAGAAAACGAACTCAGGCAATCGATGTATGACGATTCGCGGAGTATCGCCGACCAGATTCGGGAACTGGCCGACCCGAAAAGCGAGCTTGGCAAGGCCTACGTTGACTCAGGTCATCCACGGCATAATGAAGCCGTCAAGCGTGGGCAGATTTTATTTGAGGCGCGCCATGACGAAAATCCGCGCAAAGACCCGGATGCGCGTTGGCCGGTCAGGTTTCGGACAAGGCCGAACGTGCAGCAGGTAGCAGGATTTGAGCGCGATAACTTTTAAAAAAAAGGAGAAAATAACCCATGAAAAAGATCGAAGAATTATTTGAGCAAAAACTAAAACCGGCAGTGACGCCGGAACCCTTCGGCAGATCGAAGCCGACCGTCTGAGCTTCACGGCAAAGATTGAAGCGGCGGGAAAAATCATCACTGACCTTGAAGGGCAGATCGATGCGCGGATTA
>CAZSQS010000033.1:0-36938 GCA_964608995.1 uncultured Smithella sp.
GGCGAAAGAAACGACATGGCCTGCACGGGCGTCGAACACAAGATGGGCCTGCACGCCAACGCCACCTCCACGCTAAGCTTCGGCGAAAACGGCAAGTGCAAGGGCTGGCTTTTGGGCAACGAACGCGAAGGCATGAAGATCATGTTCCAGCTCATGAATGAAGCCCGCACCTTCACGAGCCTTCAGGCGCTGGCCGTATCTTCGGCGGCTTACATGCACGCCGCTGCTTATGCCCGCGTCCGCATCCAGGGCGACTCGCCCGTCACCAGGGGCGCAAAGGCCCCCATTATGGAGCACATTGATGTCAAGCGCATGCTGCTTTACATGAAAGCCATGGTCGAAGGCATGCGGATGCTGACCTACTATCTGTGCTACAACCAGGACGTCATGGAAGCCTCTAAAGACGAAGCGGAAAAAGAAGAAGCCACGGCGTTTGTCGAACTTTTGACACCGCTGGCCAAAGCCGGCAACTCTGACGCGGGATGGCTGGTTACGGCCGAAGCCATTCAGGTTTACGGCGGTTATGGCTACTGCCAGGAATACCCGGTGGAACAGTACGCCCGCGACGTGAAGGTCTTCTCCGTGTATGAAGGCGCCAACGGCATTCAGTCGCTGGATCTGGTCATGAGAAAAATCCTCATGAACAAGGATATGCGCAATCTGACCGTCTTTAAAAACCGCGTCGCCGCCACCGCGGCCAAGGCCCGAGGCGTCATTGACGACAAATATATCGCCCTGGTGGAGCGTGGCATCGCAAAGGTGGATGAAATGGTGACCATGATGGGCACGGCCTTGATGGGCAAGAAAATCGGGCAGGTGCTGGCGGTGGCCACCCCGTTCCAGCAGGCCATGCACATGATGGTTCTGGCCTGGCTGCATCTGGAGAGCCTGACGATCACAGCGCCGAAATCGAAAGCACTGGTGGGCGAGCTCAAGGGCGCCGAACGCGCCGCGCTTCTGGAGGGAAATGACGAGGCCGCCTACTATTCAGGCCGCGTGCTTTCGTCGCAGTTCTACATTGCCTCGGAGTTCCCGAAATTCTTCGGCAAAGCCGAAGCGATTATGATGAACGATCCGGCACCGCTTTTCGCCTCATCGGCCACATTTACCGGTTCGCCAAAAGAATAAAATGACCTTTGGGGAACGGTTTGAAACCGTTCCCTGCGACATGATCCCAAAAAGCCCGGACGGATTTTAACCGCCCGGGCTTTTCTTTGCCTTACATGGCAAACGGCCCGAGCAAAAACTGACCGCCGGTCGATTTTTCTTGACTACAACGAGCGTTGATCGTATAATCGCGCGCTGTTAGTGAAATATACAAATAAACTCAAATACATATAGGAGGTTCGTTTTATGTCGTTAAACCCGTTAGTCGATTCACGTGATGTCCGTTTTGTTCTGTTTGAAATGCTCGGATTGGACAAAATCAACCGGTTTGAACACTTTGCCGGTTTCGATAAGGGCGTTTTCGAAGACACGCTCCAACTGGCCGAAAAGATTGCCATGGCCCACTTTTATCCGACCAACTCCGAAGGCGACAAGATCGGCCTGAAATACGATCCCAAAACCTGCGATGTCAAAGTGCCGGAAATTTTCCACGCCGGTTACAAGGCCTTCATCGACGCCGGTTATCATACGCTGGCGATTTCCCAGGAAGCAGGCGGCATGGGGATGCCCATCGCGCTGTCCTTCTCGTCGATGGAATACTTCAACGCCGGCAACACCTCGCTGGGCATGTACTGCTCGGCCATCCCCGGCGCGGCCGGATTGATCATCAACTACGGATCGGAAGACATCAAAGCCAAGTACCTGCCCAAACTGCTCGACGGCGCCTGGGGCGGCACGATGTGCCTGACGGAACCCTCCGCCGGCTCCGACGTTGGCGCGCTGAAGTCCAAGGCGGTCAAACAGGCGGACGGCTCCTACCTCATCACCGGCCAGAAGATTTTCATCTCCAACGGCGAACACGATATGTCCGAAAACATGATTCACCCGGTGCTGGCCCGCATCGAAGGCGACCCGGAAGGCACCAAGGGCATCTCCATTTTCATCGTTCCCAAATTCCTCGTCAATGACGACGGCTCTTTGGGCGAGCGCAATGACATGGCCTGCGCCGGCGTCGAACACAAGATGGGCCTGCACGGAAACGCCACCTCCACCTTGAGCTTCGGCGATAACGGCAAGTGCAAAGGCTGGCTTTTAGGCAACGAACGCGAAGGCATGAAGATCATGTTTCAGCTCATGAACGAAGCGCGCACATTCACCAGCCTCCAGTCGCTGGCCGTATCTTCCGCAGCTTACATGCACGCCGCAAACTACGCCCGCATCCGCATCCAGGGCGACTCGCCCGTCATTAAAGGCGCCAAGGCCCCCATCATGGAGCACATTGATGTCAAGCGCATGCTCCTGTACATGAAGTCACTGGTGGAAGGCATGCGCATGCTCACCTACTATCTGTGCTACAATCAGGACGTGATGGAAGCCACGAAAGACCCGGTCGAAAAAGAAGAAGCCACGGCCTTTGTCGAAATTCTGACGCCGATTGCCAAGGCCGGCAACTCCGATGCGGGCTGGCTGGTCACCGCCGAAGCCATTCAGGTCTATGGCGGCTACGGCTACTGCCAGGAATACCCGGTGGAACAGTATGCCCGCGACGTGAAGGTGTTCTCCGTGTATGAAGGCACCAACGCGATCCAGTCGCTTGATCTGGTCATGCGAAAGATTCTCATGAATAAAGACATGCGTAACTTCACCGTCTTTAAAAACCGTGTGGCCGCCACTGTGGCCAAGGCCAAAGGCCTGGTGGATGACAAATACATCGCCCTGGTGGAGCGCGGCATCGCAAAGGTCGATGAACTGGTCATCATGATGGGCACACAGCTGATGAGCAAGAAAATCGGACAGGTGCTGGCCAACGCCACAGTCTTCCAGCAGGCGATGCACATGATGGTTCTGGCCTGGCTGCATCTGGAGAGCCTCACGCTCACCATTCCCAAAGCCAAAGCACTGGTGGGCGATCTCAAAGGCGCCGAGCGCGCCGCGCTTCTGGAAGGAAATGACGAGGCTGCCTACTACTCAGGACGCGTGCTGTCGTCGCAGTTCTACATTGCGTCGGAATTTCCGAAATTCTTCGGCAAGGCCGAATGCATGATGATGAACGATCCGGCGCCGCTTTTCGCCTCGTCGGCCACGTTCACCGGTTCGCTCAAAGAATAGGATACCTTTTTCGGGAACGGTTTCAAACCGTTCCCTGCGGCATAACCCAAAAAAGCCCGGATGGATTTCACCACCCGGGCTTTTTTTGGATGATCGGGAATTACCTTTCGCTGAGCTCCAGCAGGATGCCGCCGGTTGCCCTGGGATGGACAAAGGCGATTTTCGCGCCGCCCGCGCCGTAGCGGGGTTTTTCATCGATCAGGCGCACGCCTTTGGCGCGGAGTTCTTTCAGCGCTTCCTCTAAATTTTCAACGCGCAGCGCCAGATGCTGAAAGCCTTCACCGTTTTTTTCAATATACTTTGCAATGGGGCCGTCCGGCGAAGTGGATTCCAGCAGCTCAATTTCCGTATCCCCCAGCGGATAAAACGCCACATTGACTTTCTGTTCGGAAACTTCTTCTTCGCCCGCCCGGGCAATGCCCAGAAGCTCATAAAGCTTCGCACTTTCGGCCAGACTCCTGACCGCAATGCCGATATGGTCCACCTTCAAAATCTTCATCCTGCAATCCTTTCAAATTCGTCAGGGAACGCTCGCGAGCGCTCCCTACAGCCTATATCATTTAGCCTTTATCCTGCTCTTCTAAAACGCCTGTCCCTTCAGGCAGGCCAGCACTTTCGCGGCGGCGCTGGTGGGCGTCATGCGTCCCGCTTCCACTTCAATCAGCGATTCGGCCAGCACCCCGGCTGCCGGGCTTTCATAAAACCACTCCTGCACGCCTTCGCGCACCATGAATTTGAGCCACTCCCGTGCCTGCTCCTTCCGTTTTCCGGGCAGATCGCCGCTTAGGGTCAGTTTATCGCGATGATCAAGAATGATTTTCAAAATATCCTCAAGCCCCGCCATCGTCACAGCGCTGCAGGTAATCACCGGCGGCGACCAGCCGGCATAGGGCGGGGAGAGCAGATGAAAGGCCATCTCATACTGACGGCGCGCCATTTTCGCCCGCTCGATATTGTCGCCGTCGGCCTTGTTGACTGCCACCGCATCGGCCAGTTCCAGTACGCCTTTTTTAATGCCCTGCAATTCATCCCCCGCACCGGCAATCATCAGGACTAAAAAGAAATCGACCATCGAGGCCACCGTCACTTCCGACTGGCCCACGCCCACCGTCTCGATCATCACCGCGTCAAACCCCGCCGCCTCGCACACCAGCATGGTTTCGCGTGTTTTCCGGGCAACGCCACCCAGCGTCTTGCCGGAGGGTGACGGGCGGATAAACGCATGCGCGTTGACGGCGAGTTTTTCCATCCGGGTCTTATCGGCCAGAATACTGCCGCCGGTCTTGGGCGAACTCGGATCCACTGCCAGCACTGCCACAGAATAGCCTTTTTGTGTCAGAAGCGTGCCGAAACTTTCAATGAACGTACTTTTGCCCGCGCCGGGAAGCCCTGTAATGCCCAGGCGAAGCGCGCGGCCGGTATAAGGCATCAACGCATCAAGGAGCTGCCGCGAGAATTCCTGATCCGCTGGCAGCGCGCTTTCAATGAGCGTAATGGTCTTCGCGAGCATCCGCCGGTCCCGGTGAAGAACACCTTCAAGATACGGCTTCAGGTCGCGTTTTTCCATAACCCAGTCTCCTTTTAAGTTCATTTCTGCAATGCGTTTACGGTTCGTGATTATACCGAAAGGTGCCGGGGCAGGCAATTCATATTTGGAAACGATATTCCATCAGATGGAGATCAGAAGCGCAAAATCATGATTGACCCAGCCGGGTCTTGATGCGGTCCTGGTATTCGAGAATTTCGTGTCGCAGGATATCAAGATCCGCAATGCGGTCGTTTAAGCGCTTGAGGTGATTGTCCAGGAGCTCCAGAAGCCTCTTTAAAACTTTTTCGCCGGAGCGCTCATACGTCCACATGGCTTCGAGTTCCTGCATTTCGGAAAGCGTCATACCCATGATCTTGAGCCGTTTGATGAGCTTGAGACGGCGCAGATCCGCGTCGGTGTAGATGCGCCTGCCGCCTTCCACGCGCTTGATGGAATTGAGCAGGCCGATCTCTTCATAGTAGCGGATGGTGCGCTGGCTCATGTCGAGCTTTTTCGCCAGCTCGCCGATGGAGGTGTAGTCTTCAGTCATTTGTAGCGCTCCTTGAGTTCGCGCTTGAGGATTTTCCCGGACGGGTTTTTCGGCAGCCGATCGGCCAGGATGATTCTCTTGGGGCATTTGAATCCGGCCAGACGCGTCTTGCAAAACGCGAGAATGTCCTTTTCGGCAAGCGTCACTCCCTTTTTCGGCACGACCACCGCCGCCACGATTTCAATCCATTTGGGATCGGAAAGGCCGATTACCGCCAGCTCTTCAATACCGGGATACTGATAAAGCACTTCCTCCACTTCGCGCGAAGCGACGTTTTCTCCACCAGTTTTGATCATGTCTTTTTTGCGATCGACCACATACAGATAGCCGTCCGTGTCGAACCGGCCCAGATCACCGCTGTGGAACCAGCCGAATTGAAATGCGTCACCTGTTTTTTCGGGATCATTGAGGTAGCCGGTCATCACATGGCCGGAGCGGTGCACAATTTCACCGACCTCGCCCACCGGCACAAATTTTCCGTCATCATCCATCAGGCGGGTTTCGACATTCAACACGGGTTTCCCCGCCGAGCCGGGTTTTAAAAGCTGATCTTCCGGCTTCAAAATGGTAGCCACCGGCCCCATTTCCGTCTGGCCATAGTAATTCCAGAGCTTCAGGCCGCGGAAGGTGACGGCCAGCTCTTTGAGAATTTCCACCGGCATGATGCTCGCGCCATAGGCCGCTTTTTTCAGGCTTGCGGAGTTATGGTTTTTAAACTCCGGATGATTCAAAATGCCGATCCAGACGGTGGGCGGCGCGAACATATGCGTAATCGAATACTTTTCAAGAAGCCGGATCATTTCAAGCGGGTCGGCCTTGTGCAGAATCACGTTGGTCGCCCCGACATACAGGTACGGCATCAGAAAACAGTGCAGCTGCGCGCAGTGGAATAATGGCAGCGCGTGAAGGCTGATGTCGTCCGTTTCGTATTGACCGTCGAAGATGCAGCTGAAGTACTGCGACATGAGCGCCCGGTGTGACAGCATCGCGCCTTTGGGTTTGGCTTCAGTGCCGCTGGTGTAGGGAATTTGCACGATGTCTTCGGCTCCCACATCCACCTGCGGCTCGTCGGTGGAAACCGTTTTCATCTCTTCGATCAGATTGAAAAAACCCTCCGGCACAGCGCCGTCATTGAGCGGAATTAAGCCCCATTTTTCCACTGTCGTGAACAGGTCCTGATCATTGGCGATGATCGGATAGAGCGTGTCTTCGACAATAAACAGCTTCGAACCGGAGTGATTGAGAATGTAGGCAATCTCGCCGGCGTTGAGCATATAGTTGATGGGCACCTGGATGGCGCCAATTTTGGCCAGGCCGATCATGCTGATGGGGTAGTAGTGTGAGTTGTAAGCGTAGATGGCCACCCGGTCGCCTTTCTTCACGCCGTGGCGGGTCATGAGATTGGCGAAGCGCCGCGATTCGCGCTCGAGATCATAAAACGACAGTTTCAGATCCCGGAAAATGATGGCGGTCTTGTCGCCGTATTTTGTCGCGGCCCTGCGGGCCATATCGCCTATCGTGTCACGGTTGATGATGTTGCTCATGGAAGTCCTCTTCGTTCGGTTTCCGGTTGACAGTTACCTGTTACCAGTTGACGGTTGAATATCATGATCCATAACCGGAAACTGGAAACCGGAAACCGGAAACATTTTTATTTCGTTTTAATCCTATCTTCAAACATTTCTTTCATCTTGAACTTTTGGATTTTCCCGCTGGCCGTCATGGGGTAGCTCTCGACGAACTCCCAGTATTTCGGAATTTTATGCCGGGCAATTTTCCCTTTGCAAAAGTCGATCAACTCCTCGGCCGTGGCCGTCTGCGCGCTTTTCAACTGAATGGCCGCAAGCACCTGTTCGCCGTATTTCGTGTCGGCAATGCCGATGACCTGGACATTTTCCACCTTGGGATGCGTAAAGAGGAATTCTTCGATTTCCCGCGGGTAAATGTTTTCGCCGCCGCGGATGATCATGTCCTTGATCCGGCCGGTCACCTTGAAATACCCATTTTCATCCACTTCTCCCAGATCGCCTGTGTGCAGCCAGCCGTCTTTGTCAATGGCGGAATTCGTCGCTTCGGGCATTTTATAATAGCCCTTCATGACGCAGGCGCTGCGCGTAACGATCTCGCCCCGAAGCCCAGACGGCATATCCTCGCCGGTTTCCGGATTAACGATTTTGCCTTCGATATCCGGCAGCAGCCGTCCCACCGTGGACACGCGCAGCTCGACGGGATCATCGCGGCGCGTCATGGTCATGACCGGCGAGGACTCCGTCTGGCCGAAGGCGATGACAATCTCCGGGCAGTGCATCCGTGTCCGAACCTGATTCATCGCTTCAATGGGACAGGGAGCGCCCGCCATGATGCCGGTGCGAAGCGCCGTCAGATCGTAGTGGGCAAAATCGGGATGGTTCGTAATTGCGATGAACATGGTGGGCACGCCGTTGACCGCCGTGCACCTCTCGGCGGCCATGTATTGAAGGGCCAGGGCGGGATCGAAGGATTCCACCAACACCATGGTCGAGCCGTGATAGACACAGTTGAGCGTGCTCATCACGCAGCCGAAGCAATGGAAAACCGGGACCTGAATAAGAAGTCTATCTTTTTCGGTCATCCCCATGACATCGCCCACCATGCGGGCGTTATTGATAATATTGGCATGCGTGAGCATCACGCCTTTGGGAAAGCCGGTGGTTCCGGAGGTGTACTGCATGTTGATGACGTCGCCGGGGGTAAGCTGCGCCATACGAGCCTCCAGGGTCTCCATCGCCACCGACTTTCCTCTGTCCAAAAGCGCGGCAAAACTAAGCATGCCGGGGGTGTCGCTGCGGTTTCCGATATAGACAACATTTTTTAAAAGCGGCAGGCGCTCGGACTTCAACTCACCCGGCACTGAGGCATCAAGCTCCGGCAAAATCCCGCGCGCGGTGTCGTAGTAGCTGGTGTCACGGTAGCGGTCGATCAGAAAAAGCGTGGTCGAATCGGATTGACGCAGGATGTATTCCAGTTCGTGCGACTGGTAGTTTGTATTGACCGTGACCAAAACGCCGCCTACCATGCCCAGCGCAAATTGCAGATAGACCCACTGAGGCACGTTCGTCGTCCAGACAGAAACGGCATCACCGGGCTTAACGCCGAGAGCCATCAGGCCCCGGGCGGTTTGCAGGCATTGATCATAGAGTTCGCGGTAAGACAGACGGACCTGAAACTGGGGAGCAATCAGAGCGGGAGCATCCGGAAATCTCAAAGCTGTGTCCCGAATGACCTCTCCCAGCGTTTTTTGCACGAAGCCGGACATAAAAAGCGCCTTTCCGATTTTATCGCATATTGACCCGCTGCCATCGCCCCGGCGCAACCTCAACGGCGGATCTGAGCCTGAGCACTTCAGTTCACCACCAGGAGAGACTGATGTCGGCGTGGCCACTTCATTTTTTGTCAAACAAGCGACCTTCTTATTCCACTTAACGTTAACTGGGTTTAGTTTAGTCGAAATTTACCACAAGTCAATCGATATTTTTTCCGATATTTTTCCAAGCGCAAAACCCTGCTTTTCAAGACAGGGGACCTGTGATAGCATTTTTTGCATAAGATGTGATGCAAGAGACGCGCATTCGAATCGCCTTCGAAAAGCGGCTTTCCCCAAGCAGGATCAGTGCGGCGCATTTGCATTTCTGATCGATGAACTCATTATCGGCTGCCATTGAATGAAGCAAAAAATAAATTCTTTTTTTTCCCTCCCGGCAACTCTGCTTTCCGCGACGCTTAGCGGGATAAGGGAAAGATACGGGGCCATCAGCCTGCGCTTTAAAATCGCTTTCTTCGTGGTGGTGCTGATGACCTGTACGTCGTTTATTCTCTCGTTGATCACCGTTCAGATTATGAACCGCTATCTGCAAAACGAGATTATCAAACGGGCTGAATCCATTGGGAAAAGCATCGCCGCCTCCGCCGGCTACAGCCTGCTTTCCGAAGATGTGCTGGGACTGGACAACCTGGTTTTCAAAGCCAAGTCCTCCAATCACGACATTGAATATGTCACCATCATCACGCCGGATCACAAAACGCTGGTGCACAGTGATATGGCACAAAGCGGCAGAAGATTCCCGGATACGTCCGGCAGACTGATCAGGAGGCATCCTGACGGCACCACCGTTTACGAACTGACGATGGCCACTGGTTCTATGTTTGAAATTGCCTACCCGATCATCTTCATGAAAAAACCCCTGGGAACGGTCGTGCTGGCGATCAACAAGTCCGTGCTCTTGCAGGCACAGGCGGAAGTTCGCGACGGTATTTTTGTCGTTTTTAGTGTCATCCTAATCCTGGGCGCCATCGCCTCCGTGCTTCTGGCGTCTTTCATCATCAAGCCGATTCAGGAACTTTCCGCGGGGGTTACGGAACTCAAAGAGGGGCTTTCGCAAAAACCTCTTAAAATATACTCCGACGATGAACTGGGCAGGCTGACCATCAATTTCAATGAAATGTCCTCCACCATCGCCCTGCAGCAGCGCAAGCTCAATCAATATGCCCGCGACCTGGAAGACGCCTACGTGTCGATTGTGAGAGTGGTTGCCGCCGCCATTGACGCGAAAGACCCTTATACACACGGGCATTCCGCCCGGGTCGCCAAATTATCCCTGATGATCGGCGAGGCAATTGGCCTGTCGGATGAAGCGCTCAAAGATCTCGAAATGGCCTGCCTCTTTCATGACGTGGGAAAAATTAAAACCCCCGACTCTATTTTACTTAAACCGGACATTCTCACCACGTCGGAAAATCAGGAAATGCTCCGCCACGCCGAAGACGGCGCCGCCATTCTCGACCGGGCGCCCTCCCTGCGCAAATACATTCCCGCCGTGCGCCACCATCATGAACGGCAGGACGGCAAAGGTTATCCCGACGGGCTTAGCGGGGATCAGATCCCCCTGTTTGCGGCGATAATCGCCATCGCGGACTCCTACGACGCCATGACCACTAACCGACCTTACCGCGCGGCCCTCTCCAAAGAGCAGGCGCTTCGCGAACTGGTTCGCGTGGCGGGCGCCAAGCTCCGCTCCGATCTTGTCGCTGTTTTTGTCGGTCTGGTCGAGAAACAAACTTCAATAAAGAACGTTACCGCTTCCGGAAGCATCGCATGAGAAAAATATTGTTTAAAACCGTCTTGCTTTTGACTGCGCTGGCCTTACTGCTGATCTGCCCGGCCTGCGTTTATTTCAAAGACAAAACGCCCGCAGCCCCGCCGAGCCTCTCAAGCCCCGAGCCGGGGAGACCCGCCGTCAAAAAAGAAGAACTTCAAAAAACACCCGCTGCGGACATCACAGACAAGGAAAGGCTGCTTCGCGATGAGGAGGCAACGAAACAGTATGTCGAAAAACTGGAAGAAATCAAGTCAGGCGCCGACCGGGCCTTCTCGCGCGAAAATTTTGGAGAAGCGGCCAGAACCTACCAGTCCCTGCTGGTTTTCTACCCGGATTTTCTACAAGGCTTCGCGTCCAAGCTATCCTTCAGCAAAGGGGAGCTCGAATCCAGGTTTGCTGATTGCAAAACCATTTTATACCGAAGAGGGTTTCAGGAATACCGGGCGGGCAATCTAAGCGGCGCCATCGCGTATTGGCAGGACTACCTGACCATCGATCCGGACAATACGGACATCAAAAACGCCTTGAACACCGCGAAAACACAGCAAAAAAACCTGCAGCAGACGCCGGTTGATAAACATTAGACGCCTGCCGAAGCAGGCGCCTTCCTTCCAACTTGTTTGCCGTCAGCCCGCCTGTCCTGAGGGGCGGGGCTAATTGAAGATTGAAGCGAGAATTTTTTTCCCGAGAAGCGAACTCTTCCCCAGAGCGTTTTTGAAATACTCCAGCATCAACGCCTCGATCATCTGCTCTTTGGTGGCATTGGCCCATGCGTCATGGTTTAGTTTTTCATTTTTACCCAGCTTGCCGCTGGAGACGGCCAGATCGTGGCGCACCTGGTGCAAAACCGCATATTTTTCACGTAATTCATCGCGGGACTGAGCGCAAAGCCTAGAATAGGTTGACGCAATGCGTTCAGCATCCGGCAGTCTGGGGGATTCAAGAATCGACTTGGAATTGTTCGCATGGCGCTTGATGCCCTTGATCACATGTTCGGATTTCACAAAGTTGATGCCGGACCATCCGGCGCGTATCCACTGAAAAACCCCGGATCGCATGACGGCGGGGGACGCCCCGGTTTCGACAAAGACGCTCACGGCGAAATAATCATAAATATAGGATTTGCCCCAGCCCAGGCCCGCCTTGGCCGAACCGATCTCACCTGAGTAATGGTAATTCCAGTCTCCATCATCGCCCAGAATAAAACCCTTTTTACCCACATCCGAAATATCGGCCTGCTTGGAAATGGAAATGAGCACCGGTCGGCCCTTGTGATTAAAGACGATCAGGGTCCGGATCAGATCATATTCATAATAAACGCCGGTGGTGAGATCGGGCGTAATGCCGTCGCGCTGCAATCCGCGAATCACCTGCGGCGTGTCCTTGGGCGACGGCACGCTCCAGGATTGCGGCAGCGCCTGCGCCTCGCCCTTCGGACCGCGCCACAGCGAATACCGCAATGACGCCGGGCTGGTCAGGGCGGCGGGAATCCGGCTGGAGTATCCGTATTTCATAAAACTGGCAAAATCCACGCGCGTATCAAATTCGTAATAGGCCCCCGTGGCCTTGTGTTTTTTCGGAAGATCAGACTCGGCGACGGGCTTAGAGGCGATGACAAAATCGGCAAGCGTCGCCATGGACTGAGGGTTAAGCTCTGCGCCGGGCGTTCGGGCAAATGAAATCAACTCCATGGCGGCGTCAACCGCTTTTGCAGTATCGGGAAACTGTGCCGCCTCGGCGCAAGCCGGATGCATCATGAGCGGCAATAAAAACAAAAGTCCAATGGCGAGGCGGCCGATGCGCGCAGCCTGATTTTTCGGGGTTTGATTCATGTTGTGTCTTTTCCTTTTTTAGTCAATCCAGTATTTTTTTATTGTGCATCTTCATATCCACCATCCGCCGGAAAATCGTCGCGGAGCTCACCAGTTTTTGATCGACAAAATATTTACCAATGAGCGGCTGCACCTTTTTCTGTTTTTCCAGCAGGCGCGAAACCTGATCGTTCGACAACCGCCCCAGACGGCAGGCGCACTCGCCGAATTTTTCTCCATAGCGGCGTCCGCGAAGAATATCGAGCACATCGGCGCCGACCAGCCAGCCCCAGCTCATCGCAATAGCACCGACCGACGGGCGCTGGAGTCTCTGCCAGACAATCGCTTTAATCAGCGTGGTGAGCGTTATCTCTCCGCCGTAATAAAGATACTGCCCCAAAAGCAGCCTGCGCGTCGGCATGCGCCCGGCGTAAAAAGGCTCTGCGACCGGGCGCGACGCCTTCTTATGGAAAGCGGGCCGTGGGGCAAAACCCGCCGGTTTGGCGGGCCTTTCGGATCGCGGCGGCTGTTTTCTTTCATACAGGACGCCTTTTTCGTCAAGCGAATACTTCCAGGGCCTGGCCAGAAAATCCAGCAGCAACTGGTAGGCTACGGATATTTCCTTAAAGCGCACCTCCAGATCATCGTGCCCGCGCGCGACAACCACTGCACGATCCGGATGCGTTTCCATCGCTTTTCGGCGGTAGGCCGATTTGACACCGTCGGGTTTCAGATACCGCAGAAACTCGACTGAAACATCCACATCGGTCCCGAAAAGCGACTCACAGGCCTTGAACAACTCCTGCCTGGAAACTTCGGCAGCTTGCATGCGTGCCTCCTCTGGCGCGGCTTGGCAAAACGCCATATTTCCTATTTTTACCATACCGCGCGACATGAATACAAGCGGCATTTCCCTGGGGAAGAAAACAGGTGCGTCTGATTAACGCTGCGTGCGGCTGATCCGGGCCGATCACCGCTGCGAAAAGATCCGGCCGAAGATGAGGCGAGTAAAAGTTTTGGAATTTCGCATAAAATCAACGAACGGGCGGAAATGGGAGATGCGCGCCTCGCCTGGGGGATATAAAACCTGCACAGGCGTTTCGATGACGGCCATGCCCTTTCTTTTTGCCTTGACCAGAATTTCCACCTCAAATTGAAAACGCCTGGCCCGTGTGGGAAGACTCAGCGCTTCCGGCAGCGGATAAAGCCTGAAACCGCTTTGAGAATCCGATATTTTCGGTCCGCCGGAGAGGCGAACCCAGAAGTTGGAAAATTTTCGTCCGAAACGGCTGGTCCATGGAATGTGTTTGCCGTTTTGCTCATCCATGCCTTCCCGTGCGCCGATAACAATCGGTCGCTTACCGTAGGGAATCGCTTCGATCAGCCTCCGGGCGTCTTCCGGATAGTGTTGCCCGTCGGCATCCAGCGTCACGGCATAATCGGCAACATTCGAGGCAGCCATAAACCCTGTCATGATCGCCGCCCCCTTGCCCTTATTCTTGTCATGCCTGAGCACGGTAATGCCCTGGACCTCTTTGAGTCGTCTGGGCGTATCGTCCGTCGATCCGTCATCGACCACGAATACGGGATGGCCAAGCTCCGCGGCCTGCATTGCCACTTGGGCCACCGTCGCCGCGTGATTGTAGACAGGAATCACCACGGCAAAACGGTTTTTGAAATTTTTTTCCTGCATGCGCATCCCCCTGCCCTGTCGTCTAATCCATTCCCAAAAACGCAACGCCCCAGGTTCCCGGTCCCATATGCGCGCCGGAGGTCAGAGACAGGGGCTGTAAAAAGACCTCAGCCTTTGGGTAGCGTGTTTGGATCTCCCGGCCAAGCTCGCCGACCTCAGGGGCATTGTCGGAATGCTCCAGCATGATGAGCGCCCTGGATTCGGCCGAAAGTTTTGCGTCAAGTTTTTCCAGCGCCATTTTGATTTGATCCTTGCGGTGACGCACAACGCCGACTTTTTTCGCGCCCTCCGGCTCAGGAGAAATGACGGGTTTCATCTTGAGCATGTCTCCGAAAAAAGCGCTCGTCTTGGAGAGCCTGCCGCCTGCTGCCAGATACTCGAGCTTTTCGAGGAAGACATATTCCTCGCAGGCCTCTACGGCGCGCCGGGCAAAGGCAAGCGTTTTGTCCAGATCGCGGGTTTGCGCCAGATATCTTGCCGTGGCCAAAACCATAAGCCCCAGCCTCCCGGAGGCGGCGCCCGTATCGATCAGGGTCAGGCGGTTGTCCGGATCATGTTGCTTTTTCCAGTCCAACGCCACCGCATAATTCCCGGTATAAACGGATCCGACGCACAGATAGAGCACGCGTTCAAAACGTGCCAGTGCCGCGGTATAAAACTGATGCCGCTCAAAAACGGAGGACTGCGACGTGGACACTTTCACCCCCCGGCGCATCGCGCCGTAGAGCTCTTCGGGATGAAAACTGGTTTCCGGCAGCGATTTATCCCCGACATTGAGATAGCTCGAAAGGAGCGTAAAACCGTATTTTTTCGCATCGTCGCGGGTGACGGAGCCTGCGGCGTCCGTCATGATATGCAGACGAAGGTCCGCAGGCGCGTTCATGAACTCGGAGATCTGGGCGGAGAGATTATCCGCCTCCCAGTTGACCACCGACCCCAGCCGGGCCATTTGTGATTGAATCTTGTCCTTGTCGTCCGTGTGCAGATGAATTTTGAAAAGATCGCCTTCCTGGATGATGATGGCGCTGTCCTCACCGCAGGCGATTTCTTTGAGCTGACCGGGTGAACCGGCATCCGCTTGAACGACAAAGTCAACGCAATAGCCCGCCTCCGGCGTCTCTTTAAATGATGCGGCAATCCGCAGCCGATCCGCGAAAACGTCCGTTACGAGCCGGCAGGCGTCCATGCAATCCGCCAGCGAGCAGAAAAATCCTTCAAAAAATATGTACAGGCCCAGCGCACCCGCATCCACCACACCCGCGTCTTTTAGCTTGGGCAGGAGCTCATGGGTTTCCCGCACGGCCTGTTCGAGATGGCTGACAATCTGCAGTGCACCTTCCCGGTTCGGGACAAAGGCCTGTTGGCTTAAGATCTCTTCGAGCGCGTCAAACACAGACAGCATTGTGCCCAGTTTCGGCTGGGCTAAGGCGCTCCATGCGCGGGCGTTACCTTCCTGGACGGCCGCCTTCAAACCGGCAGGCGAGTCCACACCGCAGAAGGCGGAAAAAAAGCGTGAGGCGATGTTGCCGGAATTGCCGCGCGCAGCCAGCAGGAGCTTGCGGATTCGCGCCTCTGGGTTTTCATCGGCCAGACGAAGCGGCGAGAGGCTGATGGTCAGATTGCGCCCCGTATCGCCGTCGGCCACGGGGAAAACATTGATGGCATCGAGCAGATCCGCCCAGGCGGCCACCCGCTCCACGCCCGCCACAAACGCGATTGAAAACTGTTTGTCCATTAAGCCTCCCCTAAAAGTTTGACAATATCCGCCGGAATGCTGAAAAGCGTTTCCATCTCGGGCGTTTTCACCGCCACCTGTTCGGTGCGGCCCCGTGCGCACACACTGCCGTCTGTCGCCCGGCGAATCTCAAAATCGACCACGAGTTTGATATTGGCGTCCATGAGCGTCGCCTTCACAATAATTTCGTCGCGGTGCTTCAGCGGAAAAATATGTTTGGTGGAGGTCCGGATGATGGGAAAAATAATCTTTTCCCGTTCGAAATAGGAATAGAGATCGACGCCATGATGTTCAAAAAGCGCTGCGCGCGCAATTTCAAAATAGTTAAGATAATTGCCGTGCCAGACAATCTGCATGGGATCGAGATCAAAAAACGGAACGCGAAGGCCCACTTCAAAACATTTTTTTACCGCATTCATCCTTTTATCCTGAAAAAGTCGGTGTAGCGAATACACACGCACATTCTTTCAATATCTTCATCCAGCGGCCGGTCTTCAATCACCGGATCGCTCACCTGCCGGATGTTTGCCAGAATTTTCGACAGAAGCGGCCGCATGCGGATATTGTCCCGGATGTCGCAGGCCTGCGCCGCCGCCAGCAGATGGATGGCCACCACCCGCTCCGTCAGCGTACAGACGCGCTCGGCGTCGCGGGCGGCAATGGTGCCCATGCTGACCTTGTCCTGATTGTGCGATTCAGTGGAGCGTGAAAACGACGCGGCCGGCATCGTTTCCTTGAGCGCCTCGGCCGCAAGCGCCGAGGTGGCAATCGACATCGCCTTGAAGCCATGGTGCAGGCCGGTTTGCGCGCCGTTTAACCGCACCAGGTCGCCGGGCAGACCCCGGTTGAGATTCGGATTCACCAGGAGCATCATCTGACGGTCGCACATGTCGGCGGCGGAGGCCAACGCCGCCTTGAGCCCGTCCATGGCAAACGCGATATGGCCGCCGTAAAAATTCCCACCCATCAGCACCTGACCGGTGGCGGGATCGAAAATCGGGTTGTCATTTGAGGAATTGGCTTCAATTTCCACCCATTGTTTAATCCAGCCCAGCGCGTCGTCAAGCACGCCCAGCACCTGCGGCGCACAGCGCAGCGAATACGGGTCCTGAAGCGCCTCCAGCGCATCGTCTTCGAGCTGCCGGGCCGAGATTTTCGACGTCAGCAGATGGGCAATCTTGCGCGCCACATCACCCTGACCGGGAAAAGGTTTGGCCTCGGAAATGACCGGATGGTAGTGGTGGGCGTTGCCTTTCATCGCATGGACGGACAGCGCCGTTGCGACAATGGCCGCATCCAGCACACGGTAGGCCCGCTCCACCGTCAGCGCGGCAATGCCCGTCATGGTCGTGGTGCCGTTGACCATCGACAGGGGCTCCTTGGGAAGATAGGTATAGGGTTTAAGGCCCGCTTTTTTCATCGCCTCGGCGGCGGGCATAATGTCATCCTGATAAAAGACGTCGCGCTCGCCCATGAGCGCCGCGCCGATATAGGACATGGGCGTCAGATCGCCGGAAGCGCCGACCGATCCTTCCGCCGGAACAATCGGCGTAATGCCCGCATTTAAAAAATCCGCCATTTGTTTTAAAAGCGCCACCGACGCGCCCGAATAGCCGCGCGCCAGGCACAAAATGCGCGAGAGCATCGCAGCGCGCGTCTCTTCAATGCCAATGGGATCGCCGGTTCCACAGCCGTGGAAGCGAAAAATGTTGACGCCGTTTTTCATCGCCAGATTCATCGTCATGCGGTTGCCACACGATTTGCCGTAGCCGGTGTTGACGCCGTAAACCGCCACGCCTTTTTGAAGCGCATCCATCAGCATGCCGCGCGTCTTCTCCATACGTTTAATAAAGGCGGGCGATTTGCTGATCGACACTTTCAGGCCATCTTTGGCAACGGCAATCATCTCATCAAAACTGACCGGACCGCCGTCGATCACCAGCGCAGTCCTTTTGCCAATTTTAGTCATCGTTTTTCCTTCTCCTTTCATATCAGCCTCCACTTAACCGCGCACGCGCGGCTTGAAGGTGCCGTCCGCCTTTTCCTTGTCCATGACCTTTTTAAGCATCTTGAACATTTTATAATTGGCCGGTTCATCCTCGTAGAACCGGTCCCAGCAGTAGTAATACATCTCCTGAAGCTTCTCGGGCGTCATCAGTTTGGGCTGATAAACCACCTTACCGCAGGTGTAGTCGCTCCAGTCGCGCGACGTAATGCGTCCTTCGTTGTGCAAATCGTCATACGTCTTGGTGTGCGGAAACGGCGTGAGAATGGTGAATTCCGCCATGTCGAGTTCGATTTCAAGCAGGAAGTCCATCCAGCGCTTGATGTAGTCTTCCGTGTGGTAATCCAGCCCCAGAAGGATGCTGCCCTCCACAGCAATACCGTAATCATGATAGCGCTGAATGCGTTTGCGGATGTAATCCGATGAGTCAAAAATGGTCTGATAGACAAACCAGGCGCCCGCCTGCGCCGCCAGATCCAGCACCTGGTCGTCGTCTTCAATCGGATGGGCGCACCATTTCTTTTTAAGCGGAATCATTTCCCGGAAAAGACCCATTTCCCAGTCTTTGTCCTGCGCCAGTGAGTTATCGACGATAAACAGCCGATTGTTGTCGATGGCCGCGAGCTCCTCAATGACTTTGTCATAGGGACGGGGGCGGAAGCTCCGGCCGCCCAGGAACCGGACCGCGCAGGGATAGCAGTTGAAGCGGCAGCCGCGGGAGGCATGCACCAGATCGACCATCTGCACGCCCCGGTAGTTATACATCTCCCGGTTCAAAATGCTGCGTCTGGCGGTGCCGACGCTTTCAATGGGCGGAAAATTCTTCATGTAGTCATAGAGCTTCTGCAGCTTGCCTGACCGAAAATCGTCAAACACCTGCCCAAGGCGTCCTTCCACTTCGCCCAGGAATACCGAATCAGCGTGCAACTGGCACTCCTCGGCGTGGAGCATCGTGGCAATGCCGCCGAAGATGACCTTGACGCCCCGCGCGCGAAACGCGGCGGCGATTTCCCAGCCGCGCTTGATCTGGGCGGTCAGCATCATGGAGATGCCCACAAAATCGGCCGGATGGTCAAAATTAATCGCATCAACGTTTTCATCGATAAACGTGACTTCAACATCGGCCGGCAGCTGTGCCGCCATGACCACCGGACCATGCGGCGGCAGGTTGAAACGGGTCTGACGGTCAAGCTTCTCCCATTTGGGGTAAATCAATAGAAATTTCATAGGTCCTCTCTATCCTTAATATTTCACGTGCGGTTAAGCTCCGCAGCAGTTCTTACAGACATCCCAAAAACTCCGGCCAACAGCAACGTCAACCGCTTTTTCATGACAAATGTTTTTTTATAAAAACAGCTCAGCGGCTCTTTTTTTTAAAATTCTTTTGAGCACCTTGCCGCCGGCGTTGCGCGGAAATTCATCAACCACAAAAACGCGTTTGGGAATTTTATAGTGCGCGATTTTCCCCGACAGCTCTTGCACAATATCCGCCTCCGAAAGACAGGCGCCCTCCTTGAGCAAAACAAACGCCGCGACGACTTCACCGCGTTTGGCATCCGGCATGCCTACGGCGGCGGCTTCCTTCACACCGTTTATGGCCTGGAGCGCCCGTTCCACTTCGGCGGGATAAATATTTTCACCCGAGGAAATAATCATCTCCACTTTTCGTCCGGCCAGATACACAAATCCGTCGGCGTCGCGCCGCCCCATATCGCCGGTATAAAACCAGCCGTCTTTGAAAACGTTTCGCGTCGCGTCTTCTTTTCGCCAGTAGCCGGAAAAAATATTCGGCCCCTGGACAATAATTTCCCCCGGTTCCAGCTGTGCCACATCCACGCCGCGATCATCAACAATGCGCAAATTCACATGAAAGACTTCCTTACCGACAGAGCCGGCTTTGCGAATCGAATCGTCCAGATCCAGCGAGGTCAGCCGCCCGGTTTCCGTCAGCGCATAGCCCTGCACAAACCCTACGCCCTTTTCATCCTGGTATTTCCGGATAACGGGAAGCGGAATCGGCGCGCCGCCGGAAATAAAAAAACGTACGTGCGATAAATCCGCCTCAGGCCACTCGGGCGTCTCCGCCATCATCTGATACATGACCGGGACGGCAAACATATAGTTGATCTTTTCGCTGCAGATGGTGTTGAGCGTTTCGGACGCGTTATAGAAACTGCTGACGATCAGGCTCCCGCCCGCATAGATAATCGGCGTCACGGAGGCGGCCAGCGCGCCGATATGGAAAAGCGGCGCGACCACGAGCGATTTATACGAGCGGTCGATTCCATAACCCAAAAGGGAATGAATCGCGCCGAAGAGAATATTTTGATGAGTCAACACGGCGCCTTTGGGATCACCTGTCGTGCCGGAGGTGTACATGATAAAAAGTGGATCGGTGAGATCGACGCCCAGCATTTCCACCGGCTCGCCGATATCAAAGCCATCGACATAATCTGAAAAAAGCGGATCTGGCCCTTCGGCGGCCTGCCCCTGGCGATACACTTTGGACACCGAGATACCGGCAGCCCGCAACGCGGCAACCTTATCGGCAAATTCAGACGAGTAGATCAGAATTTCCGGTTCGCTGTCGCGGAGGATATAGCTAAGCTCCGGCGCGGCCAGACGGAAATTCAGGGGCACCATGAGAATGCCGGTTTTGGCGCAGGCAAAAAAGAGCTCGAGAAATTCGCTGCTGTTGGACATCAAAAGCGCGGCGCGCATGCCTTTATACACGCCGAGATGACCCAGCGCGTGCGCCGTTTGATTGACCCGCCGGTTGAACTGACGGTTGTTATACGACCGGATCTTATCTGAAAGAAACGGCTTGTCCGGCGCAAGCATGGCCCGTTTACTGATCCATTCTCCGATATTCAAAACCAAACCTCGTTTTTATTGATGTTCCGGTGCGCCAAACACCAGACAGGCATATGTGCCGCCAAAGGAAATGCCCGTGAGCACCGCATAGGTCATCTCCAGCGCCCGGGCCTGTCCCGTAACAAAATTCAGGGGCGCAAGCGGCCGGGCAAGTCCTGCAACCGGGGGCAGACATTGTTTCTCAAACGACAAGGCCAGCGCGCAGGCCCGGATGCCGCCGCCTGAAAAACTCTCGCCCAGCGCGCCTTTGATGGACGTGATGAGCGGCTGGCTTTCGGCGGAGGCAAACATTTCCGCATAGGCCGACGCTTCGGTTGCATCCAGAATTGGATGACCGTTGGCCGCCGCCATGACAGCGTCTAGCTCCTGCGGCTCGATGCCCGCGTTGGCCAGCGCCCGCCTCAGCGCCCGCAGTGTGCCGTCGGCCCTGGACGGCCAGCCGGTGGGCGACTCGGGCGACGAGCCCAGTCCGTAGCCGGCGATTTCACAATATATTTTTGCGCCGCGCGCACGCGCTGACGCGAGGCTCTCCAGACAGACCAGACCGCAGCCCTCGCCCGCCACAAAGCCGTTTCGGTTCTCGTCAAAGGGGCGCGCGCCTTCGGGGCCGCCATTCTTGGGCGAAAGCCCGTGGAACTGTGAGAGCGCCTCATAATAAAATTTTGACAGAATCTCCACGCCGCCGGCCAGAAGCACATCTGCCGAACCGCGACGGATTTCCGAGACGGCATAGCTTAGCGCGGTTTCCGCCGAGACAGCAAAATGCGTCACGGTCGTATTGACGCCGCGAAACCCCAGCTCGATGGAGGCATGCCCCGCCGGCGCGTTCATCACCGTATTGGGCACCAGAATCGGGTTGACGGATGACGGCCCGGCGGTGAGCAACGTTTCGGCAAACTGAACGGTAATGTCGGTTGCGCCAAACGCCGTCCCTAAAAGAATGCCGATGCGGTCGCGATTGGTTTCAGTGACGGCAATGCCCGCGTCCTCAAGCGCCATGCGCGCCGACGCGGTCGTCATCAGCGAGGTCTTGTCCATCCGCCGCAAATTTTTTACGGAAATGAAGTTCCGCGGAGAAAAACCGCGCACTTCGGCGCCCAGATTCGATTTTGCCAGGCTGGTGTCAAACGACGTGATCGCGTCAATGCCGCTGGCCCCGGCAAACAGGTTTTTCGCAAATTCGTCTTTCCCGACGCCCAGAGGCGTCACCAGTCCCAGACCGGTGATGACCACCCGTTTCTCATCCGGCAGTGCGTTATGCTTCATTCTCCGCGCCTCATCCGTCATAGCGGCCATAGATCACCGTTGTATTGTTCCCGCCAAACGCGAAGGAATTGGACAAGGCCACGCGTATCTTCGCCGGCCTTGCGCCTTCGGTGACGAAATCCAGATCGCAGGCCGGATCGCGCTCATCGGAGTGGATGGTCGGCGGAATAAACCCCTCCGTCAGCGCCACAAGGCAGGCAATGCCTTCAAGCGCGCCTGCCGCGCCCAGTGTGTGCGCGTGCATGGATTTGGTGGAGCTTACGGGAATGTCGTAGGCCCGGCGGCCAAATACCTCCTTGATGGCTTTGGTTTCGGTGGCGTCATTGACCGGCGTGGCGGTACCGTGTGCGTTGATGTAATCAATCTCGGCAAGAGACAGCCCTGCGTCCTTTAGCGCAGCCTGCATGGAGCGCACCGCGCCCGAGGCTTTCTCATCCGGCGCGGTCATATGAAACGAATCGCAGGTCACGCCGTATCCCAAAAGCTCGCCATATATCTTTGCCCCACGAGCGCGCGCCGAGTCCAGCTCTTCTAAAACCAGGATGGCCGCAGCCTCGCCCAGCGACAGTCCGGCGCGGTTTTTGGCAAAGGGACGGCAGACATCTTCGTCAACCGATTTGAGCGCATTGAACGCGGCGTAAGTAATCCGGCACATTGGCTCCACGCCGCCGGCCAGCATCATCCGGGCCTGACCGCTTGCGATTAAATCCCGGGCATACCCCAGTGCCGTGGCGCCTGCCGAACAGGCGGTCATAAACGTGGCTTTCGGACCGTAAAGGCAAAGCTCCGTCGCTATCCGGTCCGCGGACGACGCGCAGTAAATGGTGGAAAGACGGGAAAAGCGGGCGCGGGAAAAACCCTTTTGCAAAAGCGCGGCATAAAAACTCTCCGCTTCAAAAAGCCCGCCGGAACCGCCGCCGATAGCCACGCCCATATCCTCTTTCAGAACGTCGGGAAGAGGATCGAGTCCGGCGTTGCTTAAGGCTTCGAGCGTCGCGGCAAAAGAGAGCTGATCGGCCCGTGACATCCGTTTGATCGCGTATTGCCGGGGAATGGCCGAACGCGGATTAAACCCCTTGATCTGTCCGCCCTTGTGCGCACGAAACTGGGACGTGTCGAAAAGATCAATAGTATCAATGCCGCAATGTCCTTCGCGCAACCTCCGGGCAAACTGCGCGCTATTGTGCGCCAGCGCGTTGATCGTTCCCATCCCCGTAATGACAATACGTTTTCTTTTATTCATGCCGTCCGGCCTGTCCATGCCTTTTTCAATGCTTTTCCAAATAAGCGGAAACTTAGAATTAAGGCGGCAAAAAGTCAAATAAATAATCGGATTATCCCAAAGCCTCCGGTTTTCGCGCCGTAAATAGTATTGACTTGAGCGCGAAAACGACGCTATAGTGCCACACCATACAATTTGAATTTGTTAAGTTTTGCCTTGTGCGAAGGATGTTTCATGCCTTTTTTTCGAAAACAATCCCTTGTCCCGTTGGCGGGCCTGTTCGTCATTGTGGCCATGATCGCCTTCTTTATTTTTATCTACGCGCAGGTTCGCGACAATGCCATCAAGCAGTTAAACAGCCGCCAGAGCGTGTATGCGCGGCTAGCCGCAAATGCCATCGAAACCTATTTTGAAGACCAGCTGCAGGCCCTGCTTTATGTCGCGCAAAACGAACACGTTGAGAAGATGGACCGTCAGGGCCGAAGCCTTTTGCACTCCATTCAGGAAATGCCCACTAATCACATTCAAGGAATCAAACGCTTCAATGCCGAAGGGATTGTAACCTTCAGCGTTCCTGCGGTGCCGGGTCTTGTGGGTCAGGACCTCTCGGAAGAGGCTCAGGTCCGGCAGTTTCTGGCCAAACGCGAACCCATCATCAGCGAAGTCTATTTATCCCGGCATCATTTCAAAGCCGTCGCCCTGTACATGCCGGTTTTCCGTCAGGGCCAATTCGACGGCGCGGTGGCTTTTCTGATTTCGTTTGATGAACTGGCCCAAAAATACCTCAAAGATGTCATGACGGAGGATTCCGGTTTTGCCTGGCTGATCAGCAAAGAAGGCATCGAGCTTTACTGCCCCTTCTCCGATCATGTCGGCGCGTCCATTTTCGACAATGCAAAAGACTTCCCCGATGTGCTGGAGATGGCGTCCCGGATGACACAGAGGGACACAGGCGCCATCGTCTATACATTTTATGAAAATCGGAAAGATCGAGCGCTCAAAAAAACAAAATATCACGCCGTTTTTCTGCCGGTGGAGCTGGGCAACACGTTTTGGTCCATCGCCGTGGCAACGCCCGAAGACGCCGTCCTCGCGCCTATTGTAAAAATGCGCAACCAGTTAATCCTGTTGTGCCTGATTCTGATGGGCGTCTTTGCGGGTCTGGTTTACTGGATCGCCCAAGTCCGCAGCAGAGCCGCGGATCTTCACAGACGCAGTCAAATGGAGAAAGACCTGCTGGCCTCGGCGCGCGAAGTGCAGGATCTGTATCATCACGCCCCCTGCGGCTATCATTCCATAGACGCCGACGGCCGTATCGTGCGCATGAACGACACGGAGCTTCGCTGGCTCGGATACCGCCGCGAAGAGCTGATCGGCAAGCCTTACCGGATGATCTTATCGGAAGACAGTATAGAAAATTATAAGGATGCTTTCTCCCGTCTAAAAAAAGACGGGGCGGTCACGGAAGTTGAATACCGGATGAAGCGCAAGGATGGCTCGACGTTTCCCGCGCTCGTCACGGCGTCAGCGCTGACGGATGCGCAGGAGCAGTTTGTGATGACGCGTTCGATGGTCGTCGATGTCACGCAACGCCGGGCGCAGGAAGAGCGCCTGCGCGAAAGCGAACTGATCTACCGCACGGCGCTGGAGACCACCAGCGATGGCATCACCATTGCCGACGTCCAAAGCGCAACCTACCTGTATGTCAATGCGCGGCTGATGCACACGCTGGGCCGTCCCGGAGAAAGCATGATCGGCCAGTCCACCGATGTTTTTATTTTCCCGGATGACATCGGTCTGGGGCCAAGGGCCTATCAGGACAGAAAGGCCACAGGCGCGGGCGCATCCTATTACCGGCAGCGCGCCGTCAAACCCGACGGCGCGCTGCGGACGCTCGCCATCACCGCCGCCGATGTCACCTACCGGGGCAGGCCCGCCGTCATCAGCTTTGTGGACGACATCACCGAGCAGGAGCGCGCCGAAGCGGCGCTTAAGGAAAGCGAAGCCCTCTACCGCACAGCGCTGGAGACCACCAACGACGGCATCACCATCATCCAGGACGGCAAATATGTTTACGCCAACCGCAGACTGCTCAAGACGATCGGACGCGAAGAGGAAGGCATTGTAGGCAAGCCGCTGGGCATCTACATGCCTCCTGACGACCAGGGTGTGGCGCGCACGCGCAACGAAGCCCGCGGACGCGGCGAAGAAGTGGCGTCAAACTATGATCTTCGGGTGGTCAAGCCGGACGGATCGACCGTGATCATCAACCTCACCGCCGTCGCCATCACGTATGCCGGCAGCCCCGCAACGCTGACCTTCATCAAGGACGTCACGGAGCAAAAAAAAGCCCAAGCGGCGCTTGAGGCGAGCGAAGAGAAATACCGGACCATCATCGAAAGCATCGAAGACGATTATTTCGAAACGGATCTCGAGGGAAAGATCATCTTCGTCAACAAAACCCCGGCATGGCTTGGCCGCGACACCATGATCGGCATGCATTACCGCGACTACACCACACCCGAGATGGCCGCCAGAATCAACGATGCCTTTCATCATATTTTCACCACCGGCAAGCCTTCGCGAATCACGGATTACGAGGTCCTGCACCGCGACGGGCATGTGGTGCATCTGGAAATAGCCGCCTCACTCATCCGCGATGCCGCCGGCCGGCCCGTCGGATTTCGCGGCATCTCGCGCGATGTGTCGGATCGTTTTAAAATGGAAGAAGAACACCGGAAACTCATGGCCCAGCTCTATCAGGCGCAAAAAATGGAAGCCATCGGCACGCTGGCGGGAGGGGTTGCCCACGACTTCAACAATCTGCTCACCGGCATTCAGGGCTACATCTCCCTTATGTTTCTGGACGTGGAGGCCTCTCATCCGCACTATGAACCGCTCAAGATGATGCAGACGCTCGTGCAGAGCGGATCGACGCTGACCAAGCAGATGCTGGGGTTTGCGCGCGCGGGCCGCTATGAAGTCAAATCGACCAATCTTAATGATCTCATCGCCAAAACCGCCACGCTCTTTGGCCGGACCCGCAAGGAAATCAGCATTATCGAACGTTACACGGATGATCTCTGGAGTGTCGAGATCGACCGCGGCCAGATCGAACAGGTCCTCTTGAATCTGTTTGTGAACGCCTGGCAGGCCATGCCCGGCGGCGGGTCTTTATATCTGGAAACGCAAAACGTTTTTTTTGACGCGGCTTGCGCCGATCTATACAACGTCAACGCCGGATGTTACGTCAAGGTCTCCGTCACTGATACAGGCGTCGGCATGGATGAGAACATCCGCCAGCGAATCTTCGATCCGTTTTTCACCACCAAGGACATGGGACACGGCTCAGGCCTGGGCCTGGCCTCCGCCTATGGCATTCTCAAAGGCCACGCCGGCGCAATCACCGTCTATAGCGAAAAAGGCCACGGCGCCACGTTTCACTTCTACCTGCCAGCCACCCGAAAGGAAGTGGAAAAAGACGAGACGGTTGAATTTGAAACCACCGGCGGCAGCGAAACCATTCTGCTGGTGGATGACGAAGAAGTCATCACCGAGGTGACCGGCCGGCTCCTGGGCGAGCTGGGCTACACCATCCTCGTTGCCGAAAGCGGCGAGGCGGCCGTTGATCTTTACCGCGCAAAGCACGCCCAGATTGATCTGGTCATCCTCGACATGATCATGCCGGGCCTGAGCGGCTCGGAGGTCTTTGATCAGATCAAAGCCATCAACCCATCCGTCCGTGTTATTTTGTCCAGCGGCTACAGCATTAACGGCAACGCCCAGGCCATATTGAAAAAAGGCGCGCGGGTGTTTTTACAGAAACCCTACCGCGTCCACGAACTGACCCGCAAAATCCGCGAAGCGCTCGCCGGGTGACTAAAACATTTTCTTTCCGAAGGTATTCAGATGGACAAATTCGGAGACCGCTTTGCGCGCGGGGCCGGGTTTGGGCTCCGTGGCGAGGCGGCCGATGGGAATAACGGCCGCCACTTCATACCCATGGGGCAAAGCGATCAGGTCTTTGCAGGCGTCATGGTTCATCAATCCCACGACCACTGTGCCCAGCCCCATCTCATACGCCGTCAGGCACAGGGTCTGCGTGGCGATCCCCAGATCAAACATGTGCCAGCAGTCATACTTCGTTGATTGTTTGCCGTCGTAGCAGCCCGAAAGTCCCGTTTTGGCGCACACAACAATCAGCGCGGAGGCGCCAAGCGAACATTTCGTGGCGGGATTTTTTTCGGAGTAAGTTGCGGCAACGCGGGCGATCAGCTCTTTGTCGCGCACCACGACAAATTCCCAGGCCTGTGTGTTGGCCCAGGAAGGCGACCAGCGCACGGCTTCAAATATCCGCCCGAGCTCTTCGTCCGTGACTACATCATCCGTAAATCTGCGAACGCTTCTTCGGGTGAGTATAGCTTTTTGTAATTCCATCTTTTTGTCCTCCTTATTCGTTATTCGTTTATCGTGTCGCACCCCGCGGAGGGTGGCGCTTTGGTAGCGACGATTTTTTCTTCAAACCTCCGGCGCGCCTGCCTCGTCACCGTGCTGATGGAGAGACCTTCAGCCGAGTCGTAAGGCTTCAGGACGCCAAACCATTCCAGTGAAATCGTATTGGGCTTAGCCGCATTGAAAACAAACGTTCCGGGGCGAAAGAGCCTGTCGGAGTTGCGGATCAACACCAGCTTGACGTCCGTGCGGCAATAGCGCGCGATACTGAAGGCGCCGCGGTTGAAAGACGAAAGCTGTCCGTCGCGGCTGCGCGTGCCTTCGGGAAACACAAACAGATTGCCGCCTTCAGCCAAATGCGCCGAGATCGCGTCGAGATGATCGATCATGCCCGGACCGGTCATTTCATCGACGGAGGACGGGATGTAGCCCGCCTTGCGCAAAAACCAGCCGAAAATCGGCACGCGAAAAAAGGTTTTCTTCACGATGGTCGTCTGGCGCGGATACAAAGACACCAGGAGGATCGGATCCAGATACGACAGGTGATTGCAGACGATCACCGAGCCGCGAAGCGCGCGCACTGCCGGATCAATGGCATAGACCGTCCGGGGGATAAGCAGACGCGCCAGCGCAAAAAACGTTTTGAGGTGCAGATGATTGAGCTTCTGCATCGTGGCTCTCATATTGCGGCAGATGAGATAATAGGGAATCCAGACGATCGGCAGCAGCACCAGATAGCCAAAAAGAAAATATCCCCACAGGACAACCGTGAGACAAAAATCGATGACCCGCCGGAAAGGACTGGATGAGGACATGATGGGCTCAGCTAAATTTTCTAATCAGCAAACTCGTATTGACGCCGCCGAAAGCGAAGTTCTGGATGGCCGCGATTTTCGCCGGCTGCTCGATCAGTTTTTGCACATGGTTGACCATCGCGCAGCGCTCGTCAATGTCTTCGAGGTTCAGCGTCGGCGCGATAAAGCCCTCTTGCATCATGTAGAGCGCCAGGACCGTCTCAATCGCGCCGCAGGCCGCCATGGTGTGACCCATATAGCTTTTAAGCGCCACCACCGGCGGTTTGGGGCCCAGCACCGCGGCCGTGGCCTGTGCCTCAATGATGTCGCCCATTTTGGTGGCCGTGGCGTGCGCGCTCACCAGATCGACCTCCGAGGCGTTGATCTTCGCGTTTTCCAGGCTCAGTTGCAGGGTTTTGGTGATGCCGTCGAGGTTGGGCAGAATCAGATCGCCGCCGTTGGAGTTGCAGGCAAACCCGATGACCTCGGCCAGAATCGGCGCGCCGCGCTTTTTGGCAAATTCGTACTCTTCGAGCATGACCGCGCCTGCGCCTTCGGCCACAACCAGGCCGTCTCGGGCTTTATCGAACGGGCGGGGCGTCTTCGTCGGCGAGTCGTTAAAGGACGTCGAGCAGGCCAGCAGATTATCGAACACCGCCACGGTAATCGTATCGTATTCATCCGCGCCACCGCAGAGCATCGCGTCTTGCAGGCCGTACTTCACGGCTTCGAAACCGTAACCGATGGATTGGCTGGCCGTGGTGCAGGCGGTTCCCGATGCAATGATGCGTCCGGTGATGCCGAACATCTTGGAGATATTGACGGCCGTGGTATGCACCATGGATTTGAGATAATCCACCGCGCCAATCCCCTGATAGGAGGCCTTGTCTTTGGCTTCAAAAAAGATTTTATAAATGTCGCGCTGGACGGTGGGCGAGCCGTGAATCGAGCCGAAGGCCACCCCCAGACGGCCGGACGTGACAAACTCCTGCGGCAGGCCGCAATCCGCCAGAACCTCTTTGGCCACCTGGCAGGCATAGTAGGCCACCGGCCCCATGGTTTTGCGGTGCTGGCGGGCAAAGTCATAAGGGATGGGGTAGCTCACCGTGCCGTAAACGCGGGAGTGAATGAAGCGGCTGATGAGCTCATCCTCGCGCAGCGCTTTGACGCCGGAAACCCCTTTTTGCAGGCTCTCCACAATATCAGCCTTGCCATGTCCAATGGGCGAGATGGCCGAGGCGGCCGTGATGACGACTCTGCGTTCCATACGCGCCTCCTAGGCTTCGACCAGCCCGCGCTTGCGGGCCAGCCTCTCGACGTAATCAATAATCTGCGAAAGCGTGCGAATGTCCATGGCCTGCTTTTTTTCTTCCTGCAGAAGCTCAGACCCCAGAAACTTTTCAATCTCCAGCAAGAGCTCAATGGCATCAATGCTGTCGAAACCATAGGCCTCGCGCAGATTGACATCCGGTTCGGGATTTTCAACTTCAAACTCGTTTAAAAAAACCTGGCGTATCTTTTGTTCGATATCCTGACGTGTCATCAAATCGGTCGGACTCCTTTTTCTTCTTTTGTCATTCCCGCGAAGGCGGGAATCCAGTAATGCCGATGTGTTGTGGATTCCCTCTTTCGCGGCAATGACAGTTTGTGTTACTTTTGCATATCCGTTCCTGCTAATCTATTCGTATAGTGTCTCGTTCGTCGGGGCGCAAAACGTCGCGAAAATTAGCATAAAACCCCGCTTGCGGCAAGCCTCAGAGTTGCGGGCGGTATTCGGCCATAAAACGCTCCCGTCCGAGAATCTGGCGCACGGCGGCAAACGATCCCAGCACCGTGCCCAGCGCGCCCGGCGCCATCGCGCTTTGACCCGCGAGGCAAAGCCCGCCGATGGGCAGATTACCGACCGAAGCGGCTTTCATGAGCTGGCCTGTCGAACGCAGCACGCCATAGCAGGCGCCCTCCGGACAGTTGACATAGTCGCGCACCGTCAGCGGCGTAAAGACATCCAGAATGCGCGCGTCGGTAAGCGCACCGAAGACCGATTCGGCTTCGGCCAGAAGCTTTCGCGCCAGAGCCATTTTCTTGTCATCATAGTCGCGGCCGCGCTTGCCTGTCCGGGTATGCTCCCAGGGAAGCCACTCGCTGTATAGCGAGCGCGTGATGATGGAAAGCAGGTTCACGTGCGGATCAGGCCCCCGCTGAATCTGATAAAATACACCGTCGTGAATGATGCCGTTTTCATCGGCATGCAGGCGGTAGAGATTGTGGGAAAGCGCGGCGTGCGCACGGGCATCGACCGCAGCATGGACGGCAAGAACCCCATCCGTCTCGATCAGCTCGACGATGCGCTGGGCCAGCGCGGGGCGAAGCGCGCCTTCGGGCAAAAGCGCCAGCAGCACTTTCGGATGGATCGCGGCTACAATGCCGTCCGCCGCAAGCGCTTTTCCAGAGGCAAGCGTCACACCCGTCGCATTGCCGCCTTCCATCTGGATGGATTCAACGCCATCGTTTAAGATCAGCTGTCCTCCAAGGCCCTCAAAGCGCGACACAAACGCATCGGTCAGCGCCTGGCCTGCGGCTTTGGGCCGCCACGAGGAAAACAAATAGCCCCCCACCACCATGTGATGCAGGATGATCGGGCAGTCTTCAAGCGGCACGCCAATGAGCATACAGGGCACGGCCAGCACGGCGCGAAGCCCCGGTGAGACGCCCAGCTCATCGAGAAGTGCGCCCATGGACCGGAAATAATCCATATTGGCAAACGGATCACCCGTATCGAGAAGAAAAAGCGGATCGCGCATCCGCGAGGCAATATCGCCGAGATTTTTCAAAATGACCGCAAGCGCGTCTTGATCCTGCGGAAAGGCGATTTGCAGATTCTTTTGATACGCGTCGAACCCCTGAGGAAAATCAAATTTAAAATCGTCGAAAAGATAGCGGTCGATGGCGCCATCCTGCCCCATAGGGGTGAACAGGTTTTCCACCCCAAGGCCCAGGACGCGAAACATCTTGCCCAGCGGCTCATCGGCCCCCAGCGCGCACACGTAATGAATGCCGACGGGGCAGTCGATCCCACCGCGCCGGTAAGAATTCATCAGCCCCCCCGGCAGCGGATTTTTTTCCACGACCGTCACGTGAAATTTCAACGCCGCCAGCAGAACGCCCGCCGACAGGCCTCCGATACCGGAACCGATGATGACGATGTTGTTGCCTTCAACCGGATGCCTCACGGTGCGTTTCCTTTCTTTTCCACGGGAATCTCTCCGGTTGTGTCTTTAATGATTTCCACTTCGATGCGCGTCATTTTGAGTAAATAGCCGACGCCTTCGAAAGATTCAATCTCAATGGCCGCATACGCGCCGCCGTCATCCGAAACCACAGCGGTCTTTCGCAATCGTTTCTGACCGGACGAATACCGCTCAATAAACACGGGGCCGCCGGCCGCCGAACTGACATCGACCCAGCCTGGCTGGCCGCTCCCGAAACGGCAGACCCTTCGCCCGTCGGGAAGTACACCCGGCCCGATGCGCTCACCTTCGGGCGCCAGAAAAATCAGCGCAATGTCCTGCATCATCCTGTTGACAAAATCCGGCGCGTCAAATGGCGGCAAAGCGCGGCTCACGCTGAGCGCGCCAGCAACCCACTCGGCCTCCAGAAGCGTCAGCCCCTCCGCGCTCACCAGCGCGCACTGAAGCGCCTGCGAAGCGGGATCGACCACCGTCACGCCGATCATCATCGCGCGGGGTTTACCGGCCGCATGCGCTTCAAGAGCATGGATGTAGCGGGTTTTGACCTCGGGAAAAATGGAGGGGCAGCTCTGACGCTGACCTGCGTCCGAGGGCGGCAACGCACGCACGACCGGCAGCGTCTGACAGCCCGCCAGCAGAAGGGCGCAAAAAAGCGTCAGAAAAATTTTCATTTTACATCCCGGAATACGGATGGATCGATTTCGGCATTGATCACCACATTTGTAAAATCAATGCGGGTTTGCGCGGAAGCGCTTTCGACAATCGTGACGGAGCGGATGGCCGCGTCTTTGCGCGACACAACAATTTCAATTTTCTGCATCATGTCCGCCAGGCCCTTCTCCTGCGGCACGAGCTCAATCGTGGTTTGCGCGCCTTCGGAAAGCGTGGCCCGGAAGGATGGATTGGCGTCAAACCGGCCACTCATCCAGACGGCGACTTCGTCGAGCACAATTTTCATGGCAGCCGCGGAACCGGTGGTGTCCTCCACCATTTTGCCACCCGACATCAGAAAACGCCTGGTGGCGCCATTGGACGAAAGGACAAGACTCTTCAAGGGTTTGAGATATTCCCAGCGCAGAGCATCCGGCGCGGCATAAAAAAACCGGCCCTCCGAGATCAGCGGTTTGGCCAAAATCTTCAGAGATTTTTTTTGCGCAAAATCCGCCGAAATGGTTTTAATGCGCGCCGCGTCCTTGCGCAACTGATCAAAGCCGTCAGCGCTTACGGCGGAAGACGTCAAAACCACAAGCACCCAAAGCAGCGGCAAAACTTTTATCAACATGCGCGCAGACTGATTCATCAGAACATCCCGCCGTTAACGGAGACAATTTCGCCGGTCACGTAAGAGGCGTCGTCGGAACACAAAAAGCGGATCACCCGGGCAACCTCTTCCGGCTTTCCCACGCGCGCCATCGGAATGATCATCTTGATCTCTTCCATCGGCATGCCGGTCAGCATGTCCGTTTCGATGGGGCCGGGAGCGACGGCGTTGACACGGATGCCGAAGCGCGCCACTTCCTTGGCCAGCGACTTGGTCGCAGCGTTGAGGCCCGCTTTGGCTGCGGCGTAATTGGCCTGGCCACGATTGGGCATCATGGAAGAGACCGAAGAGACGGACACGATCGCGCCGCGTTTCTTTCTCACCATTTCGCGCAGGATGGGTTTGGTCACATTGTAAAATCCGGAAAGCGTCGTGTTGATCACCTTGCTCCACTCATCTTCGCCCATCATCATAAACAGGCCGTCCGCCGTCACACCCGCGTTGTTGATCAAAGCGTCGATCCGTTTATGCGTTTCGAGAATTTGGCCAAGCGCCGCTTTCACCTCTTCGGCGTTGACCACGTCAAATTTGCAAATCTCGCCCGCGCCGCCCGCCGCCTGAACCTGGGCCAGCGTCTCCCCTGCCGCATCGGCGCTGGCATTATAATTGATGACCACATAATAGCCGGACTTGGCCATCTCCACCGCCGTCGCCCGCCCGATGCCGCGGCTTGCGCCCGTCACCAGTGCCACTTTTTTTTCTTCCACAGCCATTTGATTGCTCCTTATCGTATTTGATTATTCGTCAGGAAGGCGCATGGCCTGCAACACCGCGGTCGCGAGAACCTCCTCGCCGGATTTCACCACGCCTTCAATGACTCCGTATTGGTCAAAAGAATACAGACTATCCACCCGGACGGTAATGCGCGTATTGACCGCAATCCGATCCGTCATAAATTCAGCGGACTTGATGCCGACCAGCCAGCCGCGCACGCCGGCCATACCCTCAAGCATGCGCTTATGGCCTTCAACCAGTGCGGACGTCTGCGCAATCGCCTCGATGAGCACCAGCGAGCTGACCGATCCAGACGCATAAAGCGGCCAGCGTTCATTGACCACTGCGGCGGCAGACCCGCCGTTGTCTTCTATTTCAATAACCTCTGTAATGACTTTTATCGGTTCCCGGTGGGGGATTAACGCCTCGATGTCGATCATCGCCTGCCTGTCCTTTTTTTCTGTCCGTTTACTGAGAAAACATCGAATAAGTCAACAAAAAAACATCTGTACCTCAAAGGCGCCACCCGGGATTAAAAAGAGGCGCGTCATCGAGGGGCCAAAAACCTTCATTGATTTTTTTCTTTATTTCCGATAGATAACGAACGTTTTTAAATTCAGGGGAGCATGCCTTTATTCCATCATGGTCGCAGAAGAAAAAGATCCTTTTTTAAGCGCATACCGGAAAATATTCACGCCGTCCAAAACACTGTGCCATCGTGAATTCACGTATGCCGGCTCGACTTACGGTGATGTATTCGCCCTGGCAGTGGGGTTTAAAAAAGCACTGGCCCGGCGCGGCGCCGGCAAATGCCTCTGCGTGTGCACGGAAAATAAGGCCGTGCTTGCGGCAGCCGTTCTGGCGTCGCTTTCAGGCTCGTGCAAACTGGTTTTGCCCCATTCCTTCTCCAGCCAGGCGCTTCTGGAAATGCATGAAGCCGTCAATTTCGACGCGGCAATCGCAGATCGTCCCGAGGAACTGCCGGGCGTGGAAATCATTACTCCGCTGGCCGGAAATGCCGAAGAGATGAATCCGGAAAATCTGCGCTCGCCCGATGAACCGTTTTTATACCTTTTCACCGGCGGATCAACCGGAAAGCCGAAAATCTGGTCAAAAACGCCGCGAAACCTGCTGGCCGAAGCGTTTTATTTGCGTGATAAATTCGGCATTACCCCCAAAGACCTGCTCATCTCCACGGTTCCCCCTTATCACATCTACGGTCTGTTGTTTTCCGTCCTTTTGCCCCTTCTGGCTCATGCCCGCGTCATGCCGGAAATTTTCACGTTCCCGCAGGAGATCATCTCCATGACCAACCGGCACAAGGCCACCGTGCTCGTCAGCGTCCCGATTCACTACCGTTCGCTTAAAGTCGATAACCTCGCCCTGCCCTCCCTGCGCATTGCCTTTTCGTCGTCAGGCGTTTTAAACCGCTCCGACGCGACCTATTTTCTGAAAAAAACTGGTCTGGGCATCACGGAAATTTACGGCTCGACGGAAACCGGCGGCATCGCCACGCACAGCGTCAGCGAAAATACGGAAGGCTGGCAGCCGGCCGACGTCGTTTCATGGCGTCTTTCCGGCAGACGTCTGGCCGTCAAATCCGATTTTGTCTCGCGCGAGATGGAGACGGACGCGGAAGGGTTCTCCGTCACCGGAGATGAAGTCCAGCCGGATAAGAACGGCCGCTTTATTTTGTTAGGCCGCGCCGACGGCATCGTCAAGGTTGCTGGCAAACGCGTCGATCTGCTCGACGTCCAGAATAAGATTCAAACCCTTCCCACCGTGCGCGACGTCGTCGTCATTGCGCTTCCCGCCGATAAGGGACGTGAAAACGTTATCGCCGCCCTGGTCGCTTGCGATCTGGCGGATGCGCACTTGCGCAAGATGATGCATGAAAAGCTCGAACCCTACGCCATGCCACGCCGCATTAAAATTCTCCCCGCTGTTCCCCGCACCGCCACCGGCAAAACCGACTTTCGGCGTGTGGAAGAAATCTTTTTATCTGAAAAGTAACGATAGGCTATGGGCTGCAGGCGCCGTGATTGTTTCACAGGCAAAAAGCGTCGGATAAAATTATCAAATCTATATTCTTGACATTTCGTTTTACAAAATATGAATACTCATATTTCAAGACCTAACCCATGAGCTTTTACGCAAGAAGCGATGAATAATATGCGGAACGTCGTTTAGGCGGCGTTGATCCTTGCTTTTGATCCAAAGCAATAGTCGGGACGTAGTTTCCGATAAAGAAATTCCGGGGCGAAGTCTGCGCCGTTTGGCCAGACAAGTGTTTCCAGCTCCTTGTGAACAAAAAATTGAACAAACAGCTTTTTATCCTTAAGCGGTTCAAACATTTCCCCCCATAGTTCATTTGTTAAATCCACTTCACCTTGCGTCGCATCAGAAAACTTAAGCCATATTCGGTATTCACCTTTATATTGTGCTTCGGTTAGTTTGGGCAGCATTTCTTTACTCCAACGGTTTAATTTGTTTCAAAGGTTTTCTGTCACGCGCCAGAATCCAGTCCTCATCTAACTCATTTTTGCGATATTCACGCCACTCTTGAACCAGCCCCAGCACCCTCGGTGGCAGACGACCATCAATAACTTCACCCGTTTCGTTGACAATCACAGCCTCAAAATCGCCATACTTTGCATGAAAATGGGACGGCGCATGGTCATTATAATACATTGCAATGATGATTCCAAGAAAACGGCTAATCTCCGGCAAGATGATTCCCCAATCATGTTATTTTGTCTGCAGGCATCATGCAGCAAAAGGCTGAACTTCGTGTTCAATTTTCCCGCTGGACAGATTTCGCGCCAACTCTAATTCGTATCGCGCCTGTAAATTCATCCAGAATTGAGCGGAATTGCCGAAAAATCGGGAAAGTCTCAAGGCTGTGTCCGCCGTAATTCCTCGCTTTTCCAGCACAATTTCATTGATTCTCCGGGCGGGAACATGAATGCTTAAAGCCAGACGGTATTGACTGATTCCCATCGGCTTCAAGAACTCTTCCGATAATATTTCACCGGGGTGAATCGGCGGAAAATCTCTTTTTTTCATAAATGACTCCTTAATGATAATCCACGATTTCAACATTGTGCGCGTTTCCGTCTTTCCAGACAAAACAGACGCGCCATTGTTCATTTATGCGCACACTGTATTGACCCTTTCGGTTTCCGGATAGCGCCTCAAGCCTGTTTCCGGGCGGGATGCTCAAATCGTCCACATCCTTGGCGGCTTCAATAATCTCAAGCTTTCGCGCGGCGGCTTTCTGAATGCTCTGCGGCAGCGTTTTCGAAAACCTGCCGTTAAATAGTCGTCCCTGAAAAAGTCATTTTTTCTAAAAAGCATGCGCGGTGATTATTTCA
>CAZSQS010000034.1:0-36725 GCA_964608995.1 uncultured Smithella sp.
AAGGAACCGTCGGCACGCGATCTGGCGCGCCTGATTTCAAAGGCGAAGGCGCAAAACATCCGCGTCATTTTTACCGAGCCGCAGTTTAATCCCAAAAGCGCCGAGACTATCGCCCACGCGATTGGCGCAAAGGTGAGTGCCATCGATCCTCTGGCGCGAAACTATCTGCAAAATATGGAAGGCATGGCCCATGCCGTAACGGAGTCCATGAAATGACTGAAAATCCCATCGAGCTCAAAGACGTCAGCTTTGCTTACAATGGAACGGAGGTTTTGCGCCGCGTCTCCCTGACCGTGCGGCCCGGCGAATTTCTCGCCGTGATCGGCCCCAACGGCGGGGGCAAAACCACGCTTCTGAAAATTATTCTGGGGCTCCTTCAACCCTCCGAGGGGAAGGTAAAAGTCCTTGGGGTTGCCCCGGCGGCGGCCAGACCTCAAATCGGCTACGTTCCCCAACGCTCCGCCCATGAGCGGGATTTCCCGATTTCGGTATGGAATACGGTCCTGATGGGGCGGCTGGGACGCGGAAAATCCCAATGTCTTCAAAGCGCGGAGGATGCCGTCAAAAGTGCGCTTCACGCGGTGGACATGCTTAACTATCAAAACCGGCAGATCGGAGAGCTCTCCGAAGGCCAAAGGCAACGCGTGTTTGTCGCCCGGGCGCTGGTGGGCCAGCCCAAACTGCTTCTGCTTGACGAACCCACCGCCAGCGTCGATGTCGTCATGCAGGCCGGTATTTATCACCTGCTCAAAACGCTCAAAAAAGACCTCACCATTGTGCTCGTCACGCACGACATTGGCGTGATCGCGAGCCATGTCGATAAGATCGCCTGCTTGGGCGGCGAAATGTTTTATCACGATTCCAAGGAAATCGGCCAAAAGGACCTCGAGCGGATGTACGACTGTCCCGTGGAACTCATCGCCCACGGCGTGCCGCACCGCGTGGTCCGGGAGCACCGCCATGATTGAAGCGCTCCAGTTTGAATTTATGCAAAACGCACTTTTTGCAGCGCTTCTGGCGAGCATCGCCTGCGGCATTGTGGGCACGTATGTGGTCGTTAAGCGCATTGTCTTTATCGCGGGCGGCATCTCGCATGCCGCTTTCGGCGGCATCGGCCTGGGCTACTGGCTGGGCATCAACCCGCTATGGGCGGTGACACCCTTCAGTCTGGCCGCGGCGCTGGCCATCGGGCTCATCAGCCGGAAATCCAAAACCGCCGAAGATACCACCATTGGTGTCTTCTGGTCACTGGGCATGGCACTGGGCATTCTCTTTATCGGGCTGACCCCCGGCTACGCGCCCGATTTGTTCAGCTACCTTTTCGGCAATATTCTCACCGTCTCCGCTTATGATCTGTATGTCCTTGCCGCACTCGACGCCGTCATTCTTGCCACCGTGGTCATCCTCTACCGCGAGTTTCAGGCCATCGCGTTTGACGAAGAATACGCCGCCGCGTCGGGGCTACCGGTCTTCGCGCTGTATCTTACAATGCTGGCGCTCATCGCGCTCACGGTGGTGGTTCTGATCCGGATCGTCGGGATTATTCTGGTTATCGCACTTCTGACAATTCCCGCAGCCATAGCCCGAAAGTGGGCAAGATCGCTCAAAACGATGATGTGGACCGCGCCGCTGTGGGCGGCGGGATTTACTTGCATGGGCCTGATCCTGTCTTACTATCTGGACATTCCCTCCGGCGCAACCATCATCCTTCTGGCTGGCTTGGCGTATTTTCTAACCTTGGTGATTAAAAGAAAATCAGGGGCATAACCCGGCTGACCCATTGGCGGCCTTTGGGTCTGGACAGATCAGCGCGCCAGGATGTTTTTTTTCTTCCAGCGGCCGGTTCGATAATAAGCCCAGTTGAGTCCGATCGCAATAGCGCTGCTTAAGAGCATCGCGAGCCAGATACCGTTTTCGGCCAGCCCCGCCGGGCCGGACAGAAAATAGGCCAGCGGGATCCGCAGAACAAACATCGCCAGAAACGACAGAATCATCAGTGCGACCGTGTCGCCGGCGCTTCGCAAAACCCCCTGAATCACAAAGATCACGGCAAAACAGGGAAAGATAAACGCCATAAAGCGGTAGTAGTTCTGCACAACGCCCAGCACGGCGTCATTTTCCGGCGACGCCTTGAGAAAAAGAGACCCGATTTCCCGGGAGAAAAAGAAAAGCGCCACGGTGCAGAAAAAAGCGATGGCCAGGCCGAAATAGACGGAAACACGCAGCGTCGCAAAAACACGGTCAAGCTTTTTCGCGCCGAGATTCTGTCCGGCAATCGATGTGGCCGCCATGCCGATGGACATAAAAGGAATCGCCGCGAGCATGTCAATCTGCATGCCGATACCGAAAGCCGCGGTCACGTGCGCGCCGTAGCCGTTGACCAGCGAGACAATGACCACGCCCGCCAGCGACACCACCATCATCTGCATCGATGCGGGTACGCCGATGACAAAGACCTGACGAATGATGCCCCAATCCAGGCTGTAGTCCCAGCCGCGCATGTTGATGTAGGGATTGTATTGCAGAAGATAGAGATAGCCGATGACACCGGTGAGAAGCGCTGCCAGCGCCGAGCCCCAGGCCGCGCCGGCCACCCCCAGAGGTGAAATCGGGCCGAATCCAACGATGAAGACCGGCACCAGCGTCACATTGAAGAGCGTCAGCATCCCCAGCATTTTTAAAACCGTTTGCGCATCGCCTAAGCCCCGCAGCATGCCGTTCATCCAGTTGACGAAAAACTGGAAAATCAGCGCCGCCATCATGATCGTCAGATAGTCTTCGGCCATGGCCCGGATTTGAGGCGGCGTTTGCACCCAATCCAGAAACCAGCCGCGAAGAAGAAGTCCACCCCCCGAAATCAACAGGCAAAACAGCGTTGAGGCAAAAAAAGAGTTCGACAGAATTTTACGCAGCAGAGCCGTGTCCTTGCGGCCGAAGGCCTGGGCAATCAGTACGTTGGTGGCCATGCCCAGCCCGATGAGAAACGCGGGCAACAGCATGATAATCGGAAGCGTGGCGGCCACGGCGGCCACGGCCGAATGGCCCAGAAGCCTGCCCACCCAAATCAGATTAATGATGCCGTAAACCGACATCAGCACATTGCCCAGCATAATGGGCAGGCTGAAGTCAATTAACTGCCTTGCGATATTGCCTGAAGTGAAGTCTTTCACGTGTTTTTTTGATGGCAACGTATAGGAAAAACAGCCCGCCTGTCAATGCCTATGTACAGAAGGCTCAACCCCTGTCGGCGCGTCCGGGTTTATGAGCGGGATACAGAATGCCTTGCTCCAGAATCACCAGTACGGGCCATTCCACGCCGCCGATAAAGGCGATTTGCGCCGGATAAAGGCCAATTTGCGGCATCCACCCCTTCGGCTGGGCAAAATCCATCTGCCAGAGGGGCTGACGGTCCATCGAAATGATTCCCGAATACGACTCGTGCTTTTCTTCTCCATCCGGCCACGGGATCAAACGGATGTCCACGGTTGCGTCCTGCCGGATGCCCTCCGCCACGCCACGGGCGGCGTTTTGCAGGTGGGAGGTGGAAATCGTCACACCCAGAGCCACCAGGGCGGCAATTCCGGCAGCGCCATAGAAAGCGGGAAGGCCACTTAGGCCCCCGGCCACAGCCAATCCGGCGGCAACCAAAATGGCGACGGGTTTGGCCCAAAAAAGCCATTTGCCGGTTCCCAGTCTCCGGAGGTCCTCCAATTGTTCGTCACGACTCACGGGCATCTCCCGCAATCCTTTTTTTCGCATTCAGCGAAAAGATGGTTTAATCATTCATTACGTAAATTCATCGCGTACAGGAACCCTCCGGCACCGTCAAGGATAAAATAAAATAACGCCCGAATCCGCGATAAGAGCAGTCATCCTGAAAAACATTGACAAAAAATGGAATCAATATATAGGTAACGCTGAAATGACCTAGAGGAGTTCGGATATTCATGTTTGGCATTGGATGGCAGGAGTTGCTCATTATTGCGGTGGTCGCACTTTTAATTGTCGGCCCCAAAAAGCTGCCGGATCTGGCAAAATCGCTGGGCAAAGGCTTCAGTGAATTCAAAAAAGCAACGGAAGGCGTCACGGACGAACTCAAAGACACATTCAAAGAAGAAGAAAAGCCAAAACCTGATGACGGGCTGAAACATTCACGGCTGATCGGACCGCCCGAAACTGAAGCCAGTAAAAACGAAGCGTCTGAAACTGATAAAGACAAAGATAAAGACGCATGAGCTATTCCGGCACAAAATTCTGAAAAATCTCATCATCGATTAAACGACGCCCTATGGAAACGAACGAAGATTCCAAAATGTCTTTGACGGAACATTTAATTGAACTGCGCAAGCGGTTGACGAACGCTTTAATCGCGGTGGGCATTGGCTTCTTCGGGTGTTATTTTTTCAAAGATTACCTGTTCACCATTTTGACCAAACCGCTGACGGACGCCCTGCCTAAAAGCAGCTACCTGATCTACACGGGCCTCACGCAGGCGTTTTTCACCTACATGAAAATTGCGCTTTTCGCCTCGCTGATTCTGATGAGTCCCTTCATCATGTATCAGGTCTGGAAGTTCATCGCCCCGGCGCTTCTGCCGAAAGAAAAACGACTGGTCGTTCCGTTTGTTTTGTCTTCCACACTGCTGTTTCTCGGCGGAATCTTATTCGGATATTTTGTCGTCCTGCCACCAGCGTTTGCCTTCTTCGTCAGCTTCAACAACCAGTATCTGCAGGCGATGATCTCCTTTAGCGACTACCTGGGGCTTTTCATCCGGTTTCTTCTGGGATTCGGCCTGTCCTTCCAGCTGCCGGTGGTCGTCTTTTTTCTGGCGAGGCTCGGCATTGTCAATGCGCAGATGCTCTCCAAACAAAGAAAGTATGCCATCCTGATGATTTTTGTCACCGCGGCCATTCTGACGCCGTCTCCGGATGCCTTAAGCCAGGTTTTAATGGCCATCCCCTTGATCTTTCTTTACGAAGTCAGTATATTCATCGCCAAATTTGCCGCAAGAAAAAAAGACCATCCGGAAGAAATATCTGAAACATAGAGGTACACCATGACGATACGCAGAAGAAAAAAACGGGATTCAGAAACACAACAGGGCGCGGGTCTGTCGAAAGTTCTTAAAGTCCTGTTCATTGTGATTTTCCTTATTCTCCTTCTGACGGTAGGCGGAACGGTGTTCTTTTATGTCATGACGCTCGATTTGCCGGGCATTGACGCGCTCAAGGATTACCGCCCCAGCATTGCCTCTCGCGTTTACGATGAAAACGACGATCTCATCGATGAATTTTTCCTGGAAGACCGGAAAATGGTTCATATCAGCGAGATTCCGAAAATCGCGCAAAACGCCTTTATTGCCGCGGAAGACTCGCGCTTTTACCAGCACAAGGGTTTTGACCTGCAAAGTATTTTCCGCGCCATGTTCAAAAACGTGGAAGCCGGTAAAATCGTCCAGGGGGGCAGCACCATTACGCAGCAGGTCGCCAAACTGATGTATCTGACGCCGGAGCGAAAATACATCCGAAAGATCAAGGAAGCCATTCTCTCCTACCGGATTGACAAATATCTGACCAAGGATGAAATTCTCAATTTATATCTCAATCAGATCTATCTGGGGCACGGCACCTACGGCATCGAATCCGCGGCACTGGGCTATTTCGGTAAAAGCGCCAAAGAGCTGACTCTGTCGGAAGCCGCGCTTCTGGCGGGGCTCCCCAAAGCCCCCAATACCTATTCGCCCTACCTCTATGCTGAGCGATCCAGGCAGAGGCAGATTTATGTATTGACCCGCATGGTGGAAGAAGGCCACATCACGCAAGAACAGATGGACGCGGCGGCCGCCCAGCCGCTAAACTTGCGTCCCATGAAACCGAAGGAAAAAGTCGCCGCCTATTTTGTGGAGCATGTCCGCCGTTATGTTCAGGAAAAATACGGATCGGATGTCTTATACAAGGAAGGCCTCACCATTTACACCACCCTGAACCTCTCTGCTCAGAAAGCAGCCTATGACGCGGTGGAAAAAGGGCTCGCGGAAATGGAGGAGCGCCGCGATGCTGAAAAAGGCGAGGTCCAGGGCGCGCTTTTGGCCATGGACGTCAAGACCGGCGCCATCCGCGCCATGGTGGGCGGACGCGATTTTAAGAAAAGCGAGTTTAACCGGACAACGCAGTCCCGCCGTCAGCCAGGCTCCGCCTTTAAGCCTCTGATCTATACAGCCGCCTTTGACAAGGGCATGAATCCCGCCACGATTTATGTGGACTCTCCGGTGGTTTTCGAAGATCCGTCACAGGAAGACGGCCTGTGGAAACCAAAAAATTTCGACGAAAAGTTTTTAGGGCCGATTACGATAAGAACCGCGCTGGTCCAGTCGCGAAACGTCGTCACCGTCAAAATCCTTCAGGATATCGGCATTGATTACGCGACCTCTTACGCCATCAACCTGGGCATCACCTCCCCGCTTACCCGCAACCTGTCTTTGGCGTTGGGGGCCTCGGGCGTCACGTTGCAGGAACTGGTACGCGCCTACGGTGTTTTGGCCAACGGCGGCAAAAAGGTCACTCCTTATTTTATCCGTAAAATCGTGGATCGCACCGGCAATGTCTTTGAAGAAGCAAAAATTCAGTCCGAACAGGTCATCGATCCGCGTATCGCCTTTATGACCACGTATGTCTTGCAGGATGTCGTGGAAAGCGGGACAGGCCGGAGAGTCAAGAGTCTTGGCCGGCCGGTTGCGGGAAAAACCGGCACAACCAACGACATTCGCGATGCCTGGTTTATCGGCTACACCCCCTCCCTGATTACGGGGGTCTGGGTCGGTTTTGACCAGGAAAAATCCCTGGGTAAACACGAAGTCGGCGGACGGGCGGCTGCGCCCTTGTGGCTGTATTTTATGGAAAAAGCACTCCAGAACAAACCGGTGGAGGCCTTCCCCACACCGGAAGGCATTGTTTTTGTAAAAGTGGATCCCGCGACAGGCAAACTCGCCATGACCCCCGGCGGAAAAACCATCTATGAATGTTTTCTCGACGATGCCCTGCCTGTCGAAAAACCGTCGGAGGATGCAGCGGGAAAAGAAGATTTATTCCGGTAATCAACGCGCGCGGCACAATTGTCTCTTGACAGCGTAATTTTTTTTCGCTAAGAAATGACCAAAATTGACAGGAAGCAACGATGTTTTTCAAAGATTTAGGCAGCGGCAGAATTTCGATACTCGCGATGGTCAGATTGCTCGTCGTCGTAGTCGTACGCAAGGGGTCTGCCGCTTAGTATCTCTAAAGAAAAAAGATACAAGCCGCGGGCCCCGTAAAGCCCGCGGCTTTGTTTTGTGGATGAAAGCCGCTTTTTCCAAAAGAAACAGGCGGCTTTTTTAGTTAATCATAAAGATGGATTTTAAGGAGCAAGATTCATGAGACTCAAGGGAACGCAAATTCTGCTCAAAGCGATCGAGGAAGAAAATGTTGATATTATTTTCGGGTATCCCGGCGGCGCGGTGCTGGATATTTACGATGCAATTTATCACAGCCAGATAAAGCACATTCTGGTTCGCCATGAACAAGGCGCCGTCCACGCAGCCGACGGTTATGCCCGAGCCACCGGCAAAGTCGGTGTTTGCCTGGTCACGTCCGGACCGGGCGCGACCAACACCGTCACCGGCATCGCCACCGCGAATATGGATTCCATTCCCCTGGTCGTGTTCACCGGACAGGTTCCCACAGGGCTTATCGGCAATGACGCGTTTCAGGAATGCGACATCACCGGCATCACGCGCCCCTGCACCAAACACAATTTTCTGGTGCGCAGTATTGAAGAGCTTGCGCCCACCATCAAGGAGGCCTTTCACATTGCCCGCTCGGGACGACCCGGCCCCGTGCTGGTGGATTTGCCTAAAAACATCATGGTGATGGAGACCGACTACGATCCTGCCAACATCAAAATCCGCAATTACGATGTCATCCACAAACCCGTGCCGAAAAAAATGGCCAATATCTTCGACATGCTTTCGCGCGCCCAAAAACCGCTTTTCATGACCGGAGGCGGCGTCCTTTTGGGACGCGCCTCGGGTGAGTTAACGGAGCTGGCCCGGAAGTATTCGATTCCTGTCACCGGTACGCTGATGGGTCTGGGCTCTTTCCCCGGATCGGACCCGCTGTGGCTGGGTATGCTGGGCATGCACGGCACGTATTACGCAAACATGGCGGTGAGCAACTGCGACCTGCTCATTGCCGTGGGCGTGCGCTTTGATGACCGAGTGACGGGAAAAATCGAAACGTTTGCGCCCAATGCCAATATCGTGCAGATCGACATTGATCCTTCATCCATCAATAAAAATGTCGTGGTCGAATTGCCGATCATCGGCGACACCAAGGCGACGCTCAAAGATCTGATTAAATTTTTGCAGGATCACAATTACACGGCAAACGAAAGCGAAAGAAGCGCATGGCTTTCCCAGATTGCCGAGTGGAAACAAAAAGTTCCTCTCACCTACTGCGTCAATAAAGACATCATCAAGCCGCAGCAGGTGATTGAAACGCTCTACCGGATGACGGGCGGCAACGCCATTGTCACCACCGAAGTCGGTCAGAATCAGATGTGGACGGCGCAGTTTTTTCCCTTTAATGAACCCAACACGTTTATTTCGTCAGGCGGATTGGGCACCATGGGATTCGGCCTGCCTGCGGCCATCGGCGCGAAGTGCGCCTTTCCCGATCGATTGGTGGTGGATATCGCCGGCGACGGCAGCATCCAGATGAATATCCAGGAGCTGGCCACCGCGGCGCAGTACAACATCGCCGTCAAAGTCGTCTTGCTCAACAACGGCTTTTTAGGCATGGTGCGTCAGTGGCAGGAGTTGTTTTATGAAAAAAGATACTCTTTCACCGACATGACGTACGCGCCGGATTTCGTCCGGCTGGCCGAGGCGTTTGGCGTGGTCGGCCTGCGGGCCACAAAGCCCGAAGAAGTCGAAGCCGTCCTCAAAGAGGGACTGTCGCTGAACAAACCCGTCTTGATGGATTTCCGCGTCTCGCGCGAGGAATGCGTCTATCCGATGGTGCATCCGGGCGAATCCATCAGCGAGATGACCCTGGGCAGCCGGGAATTGATCAATTAACATGAGGCGCGCCTCGTGATTTTTTAAAAAGAGAAAGGCAAGCAGATGGAAAGTAAAGAACACATCATTTCAATTCTGGTTCACAATAAACCGGACGTGTTGGCCAGAATCGCGGGAACGCTGGGGGGCAAAGGCTACAATATCGACAGCCTGAGCGTCAATACGACCACGCAAAAAGACATCTCGAAAATCGTGATGACCACCGCCGGCCCGCAGGCGACCATCGACCGCATCATCAATCAGTTGCAGAGAATTCTGGATGTGATCTCCATTGATGATCTGACCCATATCGAATCCGTCCACCGGGAAATGCTGCTGGTGCGGATCAATCTGACGGAGCAAAACCGGGAAGCGGTGCAAAAAGCCATTGACACGCATTCCTGGAAAGTAATAGTTTCCGGCGACACGTACGTGCTTGTGGAGATCACCGGAGATGACGCACAAATTAACTTTGCCCTGGCGCGCCTCGAGCCGCTGGGCATTGCGGATATCACGCGGACAGGCCTCATCGCCTTGAAGCTCGAAGATTAAGGTCAAACAGTCAACCAATAACACAGAGAATTTGAACAGGGGGTTTTATGGCAAAAATTAATTTTGGTGGAGTCGTGGAAGAGGTCGTGACCTCGGAAGAATTCCCGGTGGCAAAGGCCCGGGAGGTTTTGAAAAATGAAGTGATCGCCGTGGTGGGTTATGGCGTTCAGGGGCCGGCGCAGGCCTTCAATATGAAAGACAATGGCGTCAGCGTCATTATCGGCCAGTCACCGGAAGACAAACCTTACTGGGACAAGGCAATCGCCGACGGCTGGGTTCCCGGCAAAACGCTCTTTCCCATTGAAGAAGCCGTGGAAAAAGCCACCATCATTCAGTATCTCGTCTCCGACGCGGCACAGATGATCCTTTGGCCGAAAGTCAAACAGCACCTGAAAAAGGGAGATGCGCTTTACTTCTCACACGGCTTTTCCATTGTTTACAAGGAGCAGACCGGCGTCATTCCTCCGGACTTTGTCGATGTGATTCTGGTCGCGCCGAAAGGGTCCGGTACGTCTGTGCGCCGTAATTTTGTGGACGGCAGCGGTATCAATTCCAGCTTCGCCGTGCATCAGGACGCGACCGGCCGCGCGATGGAACGCACGCTGGCCCTGGGCATCGCCATCGGCTCGGGCTTCCTTTTCCCGACGACCTTCCAGATGGAAGTCTATAGCGATCTCACCGGTGAACGCGGCGTATTGATGGGCGCGCTTGCCGGCATGATGGAGGCCCAGTATGCTGAATTGCGCAAACATGGCCACACCCCCAGCGAAGCTTTCAACGAAACCGTGGAAGAGCTCACCCAGAGTCTGATCCGCCTGGTCGGCGAAAACGGCATGGACTGGATGTATGCCAACTGCTCCGCCACCGCGCAGCGTGGTGCGCTTGACTGGCGTCATAAATTCCGCAAGGCCGTTGAACCGGTATTCGCGGAACTTTACAATTCCGTCGCCACCGGTAAGGAAACCGAGGTCGTCCTTCGCGTCAACAGCGCGCCGGATTACAAGGAAAAACTCAACGCCGAGCTCAAGGAAATGCGCGACTCCGAATTGTGGCAGGCCGGCGCCGCCGTTCGTGCACTGAGACCGGAAAAGCGAAATAAATAATTCATCTTGTAGGGAACGGTTTTAAACCGTTCCCTACTGCAATACGCGGGGGTTTAATCATGCGAAGCGATCTGATGAAAAAAGGGCTGGAGCGCGCGCCGCACCGTTCCCTGTTCAAAGCGATGGGCTACACGGACGAAGAAATTGCGCGTCCGCTGATCGGCGTGGTGAATTCTGCCAATGAAATCATTCCCGGCCACATCCATCTGGATATTATTGCACAAGCCGTCAAGTCGGGCATCCGCATGGCGGGCGGCACGCCGGTGGAATTTCCGGTGATCGGCGTGTGCGACGGCATCGCCATGGGGCATGCAGGCATGAAATATTCGCTGGCCAGCCGCGAGCTGATCGCCGATTCCATTGAAATCATGGCCACGGCGCATCCGTTTGATGCGCTGGTCTTTGTCACCAATTGCGATAAAATCATTCCGGGCATGCTGATGGCGGCCCTGCGCCTCAACATCCCCTCCATTTTCATCAGCGGCGGGCCGATGCTTGCGGGGCGTACACCGGATAAAACGGTTGACCTCATTTCCGTCTTTGAAGGCGTGGGCGCGGTTAAGGCTGGAAAAATGACAAACGCCCAGCTTTCGAAAATTGAAGACTGCGCCTGCCCCGGTTGCGGCTCCTGCTCGGGCATGTTTACCGCCAATTCCATGAACTGCGTCACCGAAGCGCTGGGCCTGGGACTTCCCGGAAACGGCACGATACCGGCCGTCATGGCGGCCAGGCAGCGTCTGGCCAAACAGGCGGGCATGAAGATTATGGATCTTCTGAAAAAGAATATAAAGCCCCGCGATATTGCAACGCTTGCCGCCTTTAAAAACGCAATCGCCGTGGACATGGCGCTGGGCTGCTCCACCAATACCGTGCTGCATATTCCGGCGATCGCACACGAGGCCGGCATTTCGCTCGATCTGGACCTCTTTAACGCCATCAGCAAAAAGACGCCCAATCTGTGCAAGCTCAGTCCCGCCGGGTCTCAGCATATCGAAGACCTCGATGCGGCAGGCGGCATTCCTGCCGTAATGAAAACCATCAGCAAACTGGGTGTCATTGATGAAAAAGCCATCACGGTGAACGGCAAAACCGTGGGCGCCAATTTAAAAACGGCCCGGGTGCTAAACGATTCAGTCATCCGCCCGCTGGCCAATCCCTATTCCGAGCAGGGAGGCATCGCCATTTTGCGCGGAAACCTGGCGCCGGACGGCGCAGTCGTCAAACAGTCCGCTGTGGCGCCCGCCATGCAGGTCAACGAAGGGAAGGCGCGTGTGTTTGACAGCGAGGATAGCGCCATTGCCGCGATCTTAGGTGGAAAGATAAAGCCCGGCGACATCGTCGTCATCCGCTATGAAGGCCCCAAAGGCGGGCCCGGCATGCGCGAAATGCTTTCGCCCACCTCCGCCATCGTCGGCATGGGACTGGACAAATCCGTGGCGCTTTTAACAGATGGACGCTTCAGCGGCGGCACGCAGGGCGCAGCCATCGGCCATATTTCTCCCGAAGCGGCCGAGGGCGGCCCGATTGCGCTGGTCAAGGAAGGCGATATGATTTCGATTGATATTCCGGCTAAAAAGCTGGAGTTGAAGGTCAGCAACGCCGAGCTGGACAAGCGCAGAAAAACGCTGAAATCCTGGACACCCGCCATCACGACCGGCTATCTCGCGCGCTACGCCAAAATGGTCACCTCCGCTTCAACGGGGGCGGTCTTCAAAGACTAAAAAATCAAAAGGGCGGTTTTATCCCACACCTACCGGATAAAACCGCCCCTCATTTTATTTCTTTCCAATCGAACTAATTCCACTCCGCCAGCATGATACCCGCACTGATGCGGTTCATGCTCTTGTTGTAGTCCATCATCCCTTCGCCATAGCCGTTAAAATACTGAACATACAGGCTGAACTTATCGGTCAGATATTTATTCAGCGTGGCTTCCGACACAAACGATCCGAAGAGCAGCTTCCCTAATGTAATGGGCGGCAGGCTCCAGTCCAGCTGCACGGCGCCCAGGTTGTCTTGCCTGAAATTATTCCGAAGCATCACGGCAAAGCGCTGCTTTTCCCAGAAGAAGGTGGCTAAGAGCTCGCCATAACCCATAAAGCGGATCAGATCAGGATTGTCATCATCAACATCATCTTCCGGCAGCCGGTACCAGGTTTTCAGCTGCACATTGAAATTGTCTTTTTCCAGCCCGACACCGCCGATGATGCGGTTCCAACTGCGCGACAGCGGCCGCGAACGCCCATTGGATTGATGATTGAACCCGATATTGAAAAACTGCAGTCGGGTTCCGCCCAGACCGGGAAGAACATACCGACTGCGGAAATTGATGATGGCTTCCGGCTCATAGTTGGTGTCGCGAAAAGGCGAGGAAAAAGCGGAATTATAAAGCTGCCAGAAGGACATCTGCGTGTAGGCCATCCAGACATCGACGCCCTGTACCACCCCGACGGTATTATAAAATCCCTGAAGCGGCTTCTGTAAGACATCCTCCCAGACCTTGGCCTTGAAGCTCAGCTGAAATTTGGCTTCGTTAAATTGCGCCTTGGCATTCGAATCATATTCCAGCCCGACCTCATCATTGGGTGATGAATTGTACGCTGCCGCCAGAAAATAATTCAGACGATACGGGCGCAAAATAAATGGATTGCGGCGATTAGCTGGATCCAGATCCCAGTGACGCGTCAATACGGAGAGTTCTTTCTTTTCGTCGCTCGAAGGTAAAACCGGCGCATCTTCCAAAACGGTTTTTTCCGGCGCGGTTGTGCTTGCGACCGCTTCATCAAAGCATTTCAGGCGCGCATCCGCGTCGGTCATCCCGGCGCAGGCCGCGATGCGCTCCTCCAGATCGCCCGCCCGAGCCACGCCTGCTCCCCAAAAGGAAAGGCTCCCCAAAATAAAAAAAATAAAAATGATGATTAACCGATAATAAAATCCTTCCCGGATATTGCGCATGATGTATTCCTCCCGAATACCGATTGTTGTTTGTCTTATCCGCGGCTCATCAGAATCTGACGAACCCGGTCGAGCTCCTGCTGATTATCCACCTCCACGGAATCATGCGGCGTGATCACGCACTTGATCCGGTAGCCGTATTCCAGTGCGCGAAGCTGCTCAAGCGCTTCGAGCGCTTCGAGCCTGCCTTCGGGGAGCTTTGTGAACGTGTCGATAAAGTCACGACGGTAGGCGTAAATGCCGTGATGCTTGTAGTAGTCGGCCCGGCGATTTTTGTCGCGCACATAGGGAATGGTGGCGCGCGAAAAATACAGGGCGAAATTTTCGGAATCCATCACCGTTTTGACCGCGTGCGGATGCGTAATTTCTTCGTCGAGAATAATTTTATACACGAGCGTGGACATCGGAATCGCCGGATCGGCCAGAAGCGGCGCGACGACTTCATCCACCTGAACCGGCTCAAAGATCGGCTGATCGCCCTGAATGTTGACAACGATGGCATCGTCGGGGAGGTTCAGGGTTTTTACCGCCTCCGAAATCCGGTCGGTGCCGGAACGGTGCGTGGCTGCCGTCATGATGGCGTTACCGCCGAAGGCCTTCACCGCCTGATAAATGCGGGCATCGTCGGTGGCCACGGCCACGTAAGGCAGGGCTTGGGCTTGTGCCGCCCGCTCATAGACATGCTGGATCATGGGTTTGCCGCACAAATCGGCCAGCGGCTTTCCGGGAAAGCGGCTGGATTCATAGCGCGAGGGAATAACGCAGACAATATCTCTTTTCAATCGTTTCCTCCCAGATACGGATCGCTTTTTTGCAGATAGTTTTGCACATAATCGCGCACGGTATCCTCAAGCGGGGCAAATTCCACCGGACAGCCGTAATCGCGCAGCTTTTCCATGTCCGCCTGTGTGAAATACTGATACTGGTTACGAAGCCCCTGGGGCATTTCGATGTAATTGATGTTCGTCTCCAGCCCCATCGCGGCAAAAACCGCACCCATCAGATCCTTCCAGGTTCTGGCCTTGCCGGTGCCCAGATTGAAAATACCGTTTGCGTCGGGATTTTTCAAAAGCCACCACAACACCTCCACGCAGTCTTTCACATAGACAAAATCGCGCATCTGGCCGCCGTCGGGATACTCCGGCCGGTAGGATTTAAAAAGGTTCACCCGGCCGCTCTGCCGGATCGAATGGAAAGCCTTGAAAATGACACTGGACATATCTCCTTTGTGATATTCGTTGGGACCGAAGACGTTGAAAAATTTCACGCCCGCAAGATTATTTTCCCAACCCTGCCGCAAGGCTTTTAAATCGAACACCTGCTTGGAATAGCCGTACATGTTGATCGGTTTGAGGGAGGCAATTCGGGCATGATCGTCGGAAAAGCCCTGCGCGCCGTCGCCGTAAGTCGCGGCGGAACTGGCGTAAATCAAACGGACGCCGTGATCGATCGCCCATTCGGCCAGCGTCGCGGTGTAGGCGCTGTTGTTTTGCCACAGGTAGTCCGCGTCGCGCTCCGTCGTGGAGGAACAGGCGCCCAGGTGGACAATCGCCTCCACATCAAAACGGACCGTATCGTGGTAGATCATTTCATAAAAATCAGATTTGTGCAGGTAGTTGACATAGCGCAGGTTGACGAGGTTTTTCCATTTATCCGACGTCCCTAACCGATCGACAATAATGATGTCGTCCATGCCCTCCTGGTTTAACTTCCAGACAAACGCGCTGCCGATAAAGCCCGCGCCCCCGGTCACAATGATCATAAGCCAATCTCCTTTGCGGTCAGTTGCCTTTCAGTAATACTGAACGCCACGCGTGTCAATCATCAAATTGAAAATATGCGCTGGTGCGGGTTTCGGCACGGACAAGTGAGAATGGATATTTTTTGCAGCCACAAAAAAGAAACCCCCGCCGGGCTTAAAGCCCTGCGGGGGTGTATGGTCATCAGATCATGCCGACGGTGATGAGGATCAGGTAACGATCGTCTTCACCAGCTCGATGACCGGGTTGGTAACCAGCGCCATCAGAAGCGTGTAGAGCGCAAATGCGCCGACAGCTTCCGTGACATAAATTTTTGTAAATCGTTTCTTCAACTGAATCAGCAGAAGGCCCCCAATGATGAGCAAACCCAGCTGGAAGTAAGGGAATTCCGTCGTGCCGGTTGCCGCAAATTCTGCGAATCCAAACGTTGCCGTTAAAAGGACGACTGCCGCTGCTACTGCGATTGTTCCTATTGTCTTTTTCATGATCTGTGCCCTCCTTTGGGGTTTTTGTTTTATTTTCCTTTAAGTAATGAAAGATGCGTGCCAAAATTTTCTCAAAAGGCAATAGTTTTATATTATGTTGATATTACTTACTAAATAATGATTGTTCTGCGCACACGCATCGGATTAAACGCATGTTTTTTCAAGTGGCTTTCAAAAAAATATTAAAAGGAGTGAACGAAACGATAAAACAAAAAGGCAAACACACAAGGACACCATCAAGCAGCCAACCGCTTTTCGTTATCAAATACGATGAGGATGTCCGCGCCCCTGTCTGCTATTTTTTGACGAGCTTTGATAATTCCAGCGCCCGGCGCAGAATCAGGCGCGCCGATTGAAGGCCGGGGTCGTCTTGCTCAACGCCCAGGGGGATTTTCGGATCGAAATCACCTGTGCCCTGGGGGCTGGCACAGGCGGAGGCGCCCAGCGGACTTATGCCTTTGTGAACGCAGGCGGGAATCATTTCAAGCCCCAGAAAAGCGATGATATGCGAAAGATGCGTCAGCTCCAGACCACCCTGACGGAGCCAGGAGACGGCCATACTCGCACCGATTTTGTTTTTCATCCGCCCTGCCGTCAGATTGCCGAAAATAAATACCCGAAACCGGTCAATCAGCGCCGCCATGCGCGCGCTGGTGCGCATGAAATACACCGGGCTGGCCAGCACCAGAATATCCGCCGCTTCCACTTTTTCATAGATCATTTGCGCATCGTCGTTTAGCGCGCAGTAGCAGCCGGGCGTCTGTTTCGTCAGGCAGTAATTGCAATGGAGGCAATCCCGAATCTCCAGCCCCGACAGAGGGATGATGTCTCGTTCAATATTTTTTGCCGGCAATCCTTCGATGGCGCCATTTAAAAAAGTTTCCACGTTGCCGTCTTTGACCGGAGAACCGCAAATTCCCACTATTTTATGAATCATTGCACCTAAGCTCCCTTCAACGGATCCGCTTTGCTGACACTGGGTCTTCTGAATGTCCTGATTGACGCAAAAACGATTCAAAGTCAAAGAGAGATATTTCCCGGCAATGCAATCCGGTCCGGGCATGGCAACGAATTGAAGCATTCCCGATTTTGCCTGAATTCGCCTTGACACGGATTGTGCATATTTCTATACTCCGGCACAGATTCACAATTCCACCGCGCAGGCCTCGCAAAGCCGCAAAGGATTCATTTCTGATGAAATTTTTATCCGCCGTCATCAGCACCATCGTTTCCAGCAGAATCACCAAAGCCAACATCAGCATGGTGCTGAAGTATCTTCTCTTGATGGTGGTGCTCATCACGTTCTACAGTATCGCGTTTCACTATCTCATGGCGGCCGAAGGGCAGAAACATTCCTGGATCACCGGCTTTTACTGGACGATTGTCACCATGTCCACGCTGGGCTTCGGCGACATTACCTTCGTCAGCGACGCAGGACGGCTATTCTCCATTATCGTTTTACTCTCGGGCGTCATTTTGCTTTTAATTCTTCTGCCGTTTATCTTCATCAAATTTTTCTTTGCGCCCTGGATGGAGGCACAGGCCAGAAGCCGCACACCCCGCGAGCTGCCCACCGACACCCGCAATCACGTCATCATCACCCAATACGATCCCGTCACGGCCGCCCTCATCGAGAAACTCGACGGCTACAAAATCGATTACGTCGTCGTGGCCGAATCGTTTACAAGCGCGCTCGAGCTCTACGATAAAAACATCCGGGTGGCCGTCGGCAACATCGATGATCCGGAAACCTATTCGCGGCTGCGCGCGCAAAACGCATCACTCATTGTCGCCACCAACTCCGATCAAATGAACACCAACATCACCCTCACGCTGCGGGAAGATTTTGAACATCTGCCCATCATCACGACAGCGGATTCGCCGCATTCCGTCGATATTCTGGAACTGGCGGGAAGTTCGCGCGTGTTGCAGCTGCATGACCTTCTGGGCCGGTCGCTGGCGGCCTGGACGCTGGCCGGTGATTGTAAATCCAATATCATCGGCCGCTATGAAGAGCTCGTCATCGCGCAGGCGCCCGCCACCGGCACACCGCTGGTCGGCCAGACCATCGCCCAGAGCGGCCTTCGCGAAACCTTCGGGATCACCGTGGTCGGGATCTGGGAGCGAGGAACCTTTTTAGTTCCCCGGCCGGACACAGTGATTGACCGCTCCAGTGTTCTGGTTTTCGCGGGTACGGAAGAGGCGCTGGCCCGGTATGATGAAGTCTATTCCTTTTATCAGATCTGCAAGGTGGCGGGCGATCCGATCATCATCGTCGGCGGCGGCCGCGTGGGGCACGCCATTGCCGAACGGTTTGAAGCATCGGACGTCCCTTATCTGATCATCGAAAAGAATCGCCGACGCAATCAGGACGAAAAGCACTATGTCTTTGGCGACGCGGCCGACATTCAAACGCTGGAGAAAGCCTGGTTTGAAAAGGCGCCCGCCGCACTCATCACCTCACACGATGACGCCACGAACATCTATCTCACCAAGTATCTGCGCAGCCTGCGGCCCGACATGCAGATCTTGAGCCGCTCCAGCGAAGATCGCAACGTCTCGACGCTGCACCGCGCCGGCGCAGACTTTGTCATGTCGTTTGCGTCGCTGGGCGCCAACGCCATCTTCAACTTTTTAATGAATGAAGAAACCATGTTTCTGGCCGAAGGCCTGAGCTTCTTCCACCTCCCCTTACCCGCCGTTCTGCGCGGCAAAACGCTTCGGGAATCCGGTATCCGGGAAAAGACAAGCTGCACAGTGGTTGCCATCGTGCGCGATGGCGCAACCCTGATCAATCCTGACCCCGCCACCGAACTGCTCAAAGACGACGAGCTGGTCATGATCGGCACCTATGACGAAGAAAACGCTTTCCTGAGCGCCTTTCCCGCGTAAGCCAAAGCCCAGGCCATCCGCTTTGGCGAAATCTCCGACAAAACCATTGACAGCGATAGCCTTGCTTCCTATACTGCCGCCCGAGTATTTTTTACTCGCTTATTCTTTTACGGAGGACAAATATCTATGAAAACTTCTCGAAGGTTGATGGTGTTTCTGGCCGTGTGTCTGATGGTGGTCCCGTTTTTATGGAGCGCTCCGGCGCAGGCCCAGTGGCCGGACCGGCCCGTTACGCTTCTGGTCGGATTTTCACCCGGCGGCAGCATGGATGTGAGCGCCCGGGCTCTCGCCAAATCGGCTGAGGCCATTTTAGGTCAGCCGGTGATCATTGAAAACAAACCGGGCGGCACGGGCGTGGTTGCGCTGGCTTCTCTTCTTGCCGCAAAACCCGACGGCTACACGCTTTGCGCCACCCCAAGCTCCGTCTTAATCCGGGTCAGCCAGCAGCAGCAGGTTCCCTTTAAACCCTTCACGAGCTTCCGGCCACTGATCGGTTTTACCGAGCCCCTGCTGGGCATCGTCGTGAAAAATGACTCGCCCTGGAAGACGCTTGGCGATCTGACGGCGGCTGCTGCGAAAGCGCCGGGCAAGATCAAATACGCCACGACCGGCGTCGGCAGCACCACGCACGCCGCCGTGGAAGTGGTGGCCGAAAAAGACAAGCTGCAGATGATTCACATCCCCTACAAGGGCAGTATGGAAGCGCTCACGCAGCTTCTGGGCGGCCATGTGGAATTTGCCGCTCTCACTTCCGAGCTTGCGCCGGCCGTTACATCGGGGCAGGCCCGGGCGCTGGCGATGATCAGCGAGACGCGCTCGCCGAAACTGCCGGATGTGCCCACGCTCAAAGAGCTGGGCTATGATTTCGCCAATGACGCCGTCTTTGCCGTGTTGGCGCCCGCAAACATCGATCCGGCCGTTGCTCAAAAACTTGAAGCTGCTTTCGCGCGGGCGGCCAAAAGCGCAGACTACCTCGCCACCCTCGACAAGATCAACATGACACCCGTCTATTATGACGGTAAAGCTTATGATGCATTTTTAAGAAAGCACTGGCAAATCATCAACCGTCGCTTAATCGCAAGTGGCGCCATTAAAGAGGCGGCCACGGCGCCGGAGTAATCGCCGCATGGATGTCCGAAACCTCATCAGCGGCGCTTTGTTTTTTGCGCTGGCCGCATTTGTCATGGTCTTGTCGCTGGGCCTGGGGCTGGGCGCTTTGTCCAATCCCCAGGCCGGTTTTCTGCCTTTTATCAGCGCGTTGATGCTTGCGGCGGCAAGCGCGCTCCTTACTGGCCTGGCCTGTTTTCAACCGTCCGGGGCCTCGCCCTGGGCGGCCATCTGGCAGGGGCATTCCTGGCAAAAAATACTCGCCGTTGCGGCGGGCCTGCTGATGTATGTCGCCGTACTTTCTCTGGCCGGTTTTGTGGTGGCCACAATCCCCTTGATGATCCTTTTGTTTGGGCTTAGCGGTATGAAATGGCGGATGACGCTTGGGGCGGCAATGGTATCCGTCGCCCTGGCCTATGGATTGTTTTCCTTGCTTTTGAAAACGCCGCTTCCCCGCGGCCTTTGGGGATTTTAAATTTTCAGTCAACGGAGTCTTTGTTGGATGCGTTAAGCGGATTATTTTACGGCCTGGCCGTCACCTTCGAGCTTCATCATCTTTTTTTGCTTTTTGCAGGCTGTCTGCTGGGAACGCTGGTGGGAGTGTTGCCCGGACTGGGACCGGTGGGCGCGATTTCCATTTTGCTGCCGCTGACGTTTTCTCTTCCGCCTGCCGGCGCCATCATTATGCTTGCGGGCATTTACAACGGCGCGATGTACGGCGGGTCCACCACCTCGATTCTGATCAACGTGCCGGGGGAGGCATCCTCCGTCATCACCTGCCTTGACGGGCATGCCATGGCCCGGCAGGGCCAGGCAGGCGCGGCGTTGGGCATCTCGGTTTTCGGCTCATTTATCGCCGGAACCGCGGGATTAATCGGCCTGCAGCTCGTTGCCGAGCCCCTGTCGGAGCTGGCCTTGAAGTTTGGTCCGCCCGAATATTTCGCCATCATTTTACTGGGCTTTACGTTGATTGCCTATCTAGCCCAGGGCTCCATGATCAAGGCGGTCATGATGGCGCTTGCCGGCATCACCCTGAGCCTGATCGGGCTCGATCCCATCACATCGCAGCAGCGTTTGACCTTTGGCAGTATCCATCTGTTTGAGGGACTCAACGTTGTGCCGCTGGCCATCGGTCTGTTTGGCCTGGCAGAGGTTTTTGCCAATCTGGAAAAAAGCCAGACGGGCAAAGTGCTGCACGTCAAAATCCGCAATATGTTTCCTTCAAAAAAGCAGTGGTTGCAGGCCAGATGGGCCATCGTGCGGGGAACTGTTCTGGGATTTTTTTTGGGCATTTTGCCGGGCGGCGGACCGGTGCTTTCCACCTTTGTCGCCTATGGCGTGGAAAAGAAAGTCTCAAAGACGCCCGAGCGTTTCGGCAAGGGTGCCATCGAAGGCGTGGCCGCGCCCGAATCGGCGAATAACGCCGCCGCGTCTGCCTCATTTATTCCCCTGATGACGCTGGGCATTCCACCTAACGTCATCCTGGCCGTCCTGTTCGGCGCATTTCTCATTCACGGCATCACACCGGGCCCTCTGATGATCTCCCAGCATCCGGACATTTTCTGGGGGCTGATTGCCAGCATGTATCTGGGAAATGTCATTCTGCTCATCTTGAATCTGCCATTAATCCCCCTGTGGGTTCAGGTTCTGCGAATTCCCGACAGGATTCTTTATCCGCTGATCATCCTGTTTTGTCTGGTCGGCGCCTACAGCGTCAACAACAGCATCTTTGACATGGGCGTTATGGTGGCCTTCGGCCTTTTCGGGTATCTGCTCAACAAGTTCGACTATGAGCCTGCGCCGCTCATACTGGGCTTTGTGTTGGGCCCCATGTTTGAAGTCAATCTCCGGCGATCGCTCCTGATGTCTCAGGGCAGCTTTGCGATATTTACCGAGCGCCCCATCGCGCTCGTTTCGCTGATCCTTTGCGCCATTTTGATTATGCTGCCCGCCTGGAGATTCATCCGGCAAAGATGGGGGCATCGGGCATGAATGCTTTCGACAAACTCCCTTTCCCTTGCGGGGAACATGCGGGGAAGATTTTCTTGACTTCGTCAGGCGCGCCTCCTATACTCCGATCGCTTGGAAATCATTCTTGGCAAACTCACTCAAAGGAGAAAAAATATGAGAACAAAAGAACAATATTTTCAGGGGTTAAAGAAGCTTAAACCAAACCTCTATCTGGACGGCCAGAAGATTGACCGCGATCACAAAGTACTGGATCAGCCCAAAGGCGTTATCGGCGCTACGTTTGATCTGGCCGCCGATCCCGAAACCAAAGACCTGGTCACCGCCAAAAGCCATATCACGGGCGAGACCATCAACCGCTTCACCCATATTCACCAGACGGTTGAGGATCTGCACAAAAAGCAGGATATGACCCGCATGCTGGTCCAGAGGGTCAGCCAGTGTATCGGCCGCTGCATGGGTGTTGATGCGATCAATGCCATCAATTCCGTATCGTTTGAAGCCGACAAGCAAAACGGCGGCAAGACGGAGTATTACAAAAACTTTCTGAAGTGGCTTGAATATTTCCAGAAAAACGACCTGGTCGGCTGCTGCGCCCAGACAGATGTCAAGGGACTGCGCATGCTGCGCCCCGCTGAACAGCCGGACCCCGATCAATACCTCCATGTCGTCGAAAGACGCCCGGACGGAATCGTCGTACGCGGCGCCAAGGTGCACATCACGTTTGCCTCCATCGCGGATGAAATCCTGGTAGTTCCCACCCGCGCGCTGACCAAAGATGAGGGCGACTATGCCATCTCTTTTGCCATTCCGGCGGACGCTGAAGGCGTCAAACAGGTTCTGTCTCCGCACAACATGAAAGACCGTAAACATTACAAACGTGGATTCGACTGGGGCTTCATTGATTCCTATGTGATCTTTGACGATGTCTTTGTGCCCAATGATCGCATCTTCTTAAACGGCGAATATCAGCACGGCGGCATCTGCGCGCTCTTATTCGCGCTCTTCCATCGCCACAGCTATTCCGGCTGCAAACCGGCCGTGGGCGACATGCTGATCGGCTTTGCCTCGATGGCCGCGGAAATGAACGGCGTCGACAAGGCCCCGCATGTGCGTGAAAAAATCGCCGAACTCATCACCATTACGGAACTCGGCTACGCGGCGGGCTTCACCGCCTCGGCCCTGGGAAAATCGGAAGTCTATATGCCCGGCGTGGGCTTCGTGCCCTACGGCCCCGGCGCCTGCATTCCGCATTCCATTTACGCCAACGTGGGACGCTGCCTGACCGGCGAAGCGGTCTTCCATGAACAGCAGATCCTTTGCGAAATTGCCGGCGGCATGCCCGCCACCTTCCCGCACGAAGCCGACCTGCTCAACCCGGAAATCAAGGGCCTCCTGGAAAAATACGTTAAACGCAACCAGGAAATTCCCATTGAAGATCAGATCAAATTCTGGCTGCTCTTCGCCGATTACACCAACTCCGCCAGCTCCGGCGCCATTGCTTACGGCGCAATGCACGGCGGCGGATCGCCCATCATGGAACAGATCGCCATTTACGGGCAGTATGATATCGATGCCTGCAAAAACGTGGTAAGAAAAATCGCCGGCATGCCGCTGATTGAGAAAAAGAAGAAAAAGAAATAATCCGACACCGTAAAAACTGACATAAGAAAGGCGTCCTCCGGGACGCCTTTCTTTATCAATTGCCCAGAAACGGACTTCTTATGAAATACGCCATAGGACTTTTCATTTTCAGCATAGCGGTTTTCAGTCTCATGAGCTACTGGGGCATCCGGGAACCCGACAGCGAGGTGGTGTTCCGCACCACCGAGGCACTTGCAACCCAGGGAACGTTTGCCGTTTCGGATATCCATTTTTCCTGGGATGCTTTCGGACTGCCCGAAGGCAAAGACGGGAAACATTACTCGCTTTTCGGCCCGGGCGAGGCCATCGCCCTTGTTCCGTTTTACAAAGCGGCTGAAATCATCACCGCCACCCAATGGTATCAAACGACGGGGTTTCCCGTCGGCATCAGCCACTTCACCAACGATCGCGGACTGGTGCATTTTGCAACCGGCAATCCTCCCCTGGATCTTGAAGCTCACGCATTCCGGATGGTCATGGGAGCGCTCAATGTGATTCTGGCAGCGCTTTGCGTATGGATATTTTTTCTGATTGTGAAGGCGTTGACCCGATCCGATCAGGCCGCCTTGTTGACAAGCCTTCTGTTTGCGTTCGGCTCTCTGATTTTTCCCTATTCGGGCACCTGCTTCAGCGAATTACTGGCAATGTTGTTCGTACTTCTGTCCTTTTATCTGCTCGTCTATCCCAAGGCCACAGGCGGCAAGCCGGGCGGGCTTTTTCTTGCCTTATCCGGCCTGTCGCTGGGACTGGCCACGGCAACGCATATCACGGCGATTTTATTTGCGCCTTTCTTTTGTATTTACGGCGCGTTCGGAAACCGCGCTGAAACGCCCGCAGCCACTGAACGGCCCGCCCGCTCGCGAGGGAATAAACGCGCCGGGCTTTTTGAATCGATTCGCCGCAGGTGGCGGGAAACGACGCGCGAAGAGATTCAAACCCTCGTCCGAAATGCATTTTTGTTTTCAGTGGGCATGGCGCCCGTGCTGGCCTGGCTCGGTTACTTCAACTTTGTCCGTTTCGACAGTATTTTCGAAACCGGACACACGCTGGGCGACCAGCCCGAGTATGGTTACGGGATCATGGTCGCACCCTGGGAGGGGTTGTTCGGCTTGCTTTTCAGCGCCGGCAAGGGCCTTCTTTTGTATTGTCCAGCCGTCATCCTGGGGCTGATTTTCTGGCGTCGGTTTCACCGGAAATATCGTTTTCTGTCTTACACGATTCTGGCGATGGCCTTGCTGAGAATCGTTTTCATCGCCACCCGGAGCGACTGGCACGGCGGCTTCGGCGTCGGCCCGAGACTGCTGATCATGCTGATTCCGTTTTTGATGCTGCCAATTGGCCAGTGGATCGCCGATATGATCAAAAACCGTCACATAAAAGCCGTCATCGCTTTTGCCATTTTATCTTTCGTTTGCATCGCCCAGCAGATTTACTTTTCGCTGGGAGAGATTTTTTCGTTTATGCATATCATCAAATGGGAGGGGATGCGTCAGGGCATCAATGTATTTCAGGACAACCTGATCTATCTGAGCTGGGATATGTCTCCCCTGCTCTATCTTTTAGAGGAAAAGCGCGGCCCCTGGCTGCTCAATTTTTTCGATACCGGCAATTACACATTATGGTTCATCCTGGTTTTGATTGCGGCTTTCGGCCTGTTTCTGGTGTATCGATCCGCCCTGAAAAACCTTTGGGCAAAAGCAGTGGTTGCCGATAAAAAAAGCAGACGCTAAGCCAATGGCTGGCAAGCTCCCGCGCCACTGATCGTTGCGGATGCTCATCCGGTGCGCTAAGCGACTTTATGGGCTTTACGGGCAACCCGACGCCCAATGTCATTTCAACGAATAGTATTGTTTTCCGCGCCTCACGCACGATGTCACCCTGCCGTCGTTTTCAAGCACCTGAAGGTGAGTAAATACCTCGGACACAGCCAGGAAGATTTCCAGCGGCAGGCGCTTGCCGCGAATTTCCGGGAAAAGGGCGCGGGCCATTTGATAAACCGGAGCTTCGCCCTTTTGCAAAATGGCGAGAATTTTTTCCTGCCTGAAAAAAAACTGTTCGCGATACATTGCCGCGGTTCCGGGCAGGTCGGGAATGGGGTTGCCGTGAGCGGGGTAAACGATGCGCGGCGCCAGCGACTCGATTTTCCGCAGGGAGTCGTAGAATTCCACCTGGCTCATCCGCCATGGCGTGTTCAAATCGTTCTCCAGCATGACAAAAGCATTGGGCGTGATATGACCCAGAATATGGTCGCCGGAAAAAAGAATGCCTTCTTTTTCCAGATAAAGGCAGATAGACCCCTTGGTATGCCCCGGCGTTAAAATAACGGTTGCCTCATAATCGCCCACCGAAATTTTTTCTCCGTCCGAGAGGCACACATTCACCGGGCAGTTTTTTGCAAGCGATGAAAAGAATACTCCCACGCCATAGAACAAAAGCTCGAAGACCAGCGGCACGCCCATCCGCCTGTAAAACTTTGAAAATTGCCGGTCGGACACTTCCCTGCCGGTTTCAACCACGCCCCGGTCTTCAGGGTGAACGGCCACCGTTGTGCGTCCTGATGATCTCTCAACGATGTGCCGCGCCGCGCCGTAGTGATCGATGTGGCCGTGCGTCAGGATGATCCGGTCGATATCGGAAAAGCCGACGCCAATGCGCCCCAGCGATTCCTCCAGATGCTTCGCGGTCCTGTGAATGCCGCAATCGAGCAGTGTTGTTTGTTTACCCGTAAACAGATAGGCGTTTACCGGCCCCGGCTTCCGGCCGGGCAGCGGCAGAATGATCCTGTGGATGTGCGGATGGATTTCTTCACAGCGAAGGCCAGCTTGATGCTTCATGGGATTGCAGTGGATGATCAACTCCTTACGGTTTGGGAACAATAAGAATCATCGGTCAAAAGAGACAAATACTTGACGGGCAGCCCCGAAAATATAAAAAGGCGGCCCCCCCGATGAGCCCTGGGGAACATATCCTGCCCATTTCAAAATGTTGTTGACACGCCATGGGCCGTCTCCTATATTCAAAACCGTAAAAACACTAGTGTAGTGCGTCAGAAATATCTTTTTAGTCATTCCGGGCTTGACCCAGAATCCAGAAATCTTCGGAAACAGTGGATTCCCGCCTTCGCGGGAATGACAAAACAGGGCATCATACCTTTTATTATGTAAAGAAGTGTTAGACGCACTACACTAGCCTGATCCACTCGATTTTTCAAGGAGGCATACCATGTTTACGATTGCTTTTCTGGGCTTGACGACTTTATGCATCGCCTCGCACATGATTGTCAAACGCAAGGATCTGTCGGCTGCCCGTGCGGTGGATATCGCGCTTATGTATCTTTTGTTGATCAATGTCGGATTGACGGGATTATTTGCTTTTTACGGCCATGCCTTCCGCGCGGATCAGGTGGCCATGTCCATTGGCTGGGCGCCGGGCAGCCCGTTTCAATTGGAAGTCGCCATCACCAATCTGGCTTTTGGCGTTTTAGGCCTGCTTTGTATTTTTTTTAAAGACGGCTTCTGGCTGGCCACAGGCCTGGGCTACGCCATTTTCCTTTTTGGCGCAGCCTTCGTCCATATCCGTGATATCATCACCGTCGGCAATTTAGCCGTCAATAATGCCGGGCCTCTGCTCTATATCGGTGATATTGCCCTCCCTTTGCTGATTTTAATCCTGCTATGGACAAAATGGAGAATGAAAGGCCGCGCGTCGAGCAAAAATATTTAAAAATATCTTCAGAAAAATCAGCGCCTGACCGAATAAATGACATGCGTTGTGCTGCAAACAAAGCGCCGGTCTTCCCGGCTAAAAAACGTTTGGCCATGACACTCATTGGCATGGCCGCCTTGCTGTGTGTTGTTTTTTATTCCAGCTGCGCCAGAGACAATGCGGCTGCACCGTCGGGGGAGATTATCCTGACGCATGAGCTTGCCGATATTCCCGATGGCGTGGATCACCTGCACTACACGGGTTATAACGCATCGGGCCAGCCGGTTTATGAATCGCCCGAGCAGGACAAGGCGTCGCAACACACGCTTTCGGGCGTCGGGCTCAACGTGGTGCTTCTCAAAGCGTTTTTCCATACGGAATATCACGAGGAACTCAATATCAATATCTACCCCGTAAACTTTGCCGGGAGCGCCACCGCTCATATTTCGACCAATTACCGCTGCACGCAGTTTGATGCGGCAAGGCTTGCGCTGGTGGACACCCATGTAAACGGCAATTTGCTTATCCGGGGCAATCTGCCGATGATCACCAACAACGCAAGCGACACCTGCCTGCCCATTTTGGATCGTTATTTCGCCTATGACGCAATCGATGCAAAAATGAAAACGCTCATCAGCGGCTTTGATCTGGACGAGTACGAAATCATCGACATCACGCTCATTGACAATCAAAGCGACCGCAATCAGTTTACAGCGGAGATGAACGCCTTTGGTCTTGGCGCGATCACGTGCAGCAATGAATGGCCGCCATACAACAACGGCTGCGCCTGGAACCCCGAACATATCTTTGAAACGCTTCTGACGCCGGGGCAGCACCCGTGGGGGCTTCTGTGGTGGCCGATTTACGCCTGCGGGTCAACGCCCTGCAACGAGGCGGATACCCAAACCGGGCTGGTGAGCTTCAAATTTGAAACGCTTTCCCCCTATCTGAGCACGCTTTTATCGGGCGCGCCCTCCGGGTCTTCCGGCAAAACAAAACGGCTGATCTATTTTCACTGCATGCAGGGGGCCGACCGCACCGGCGCGCTCCATGCCGTCTATCTCATGGACGCGGATGCCAGTCTTTCGCTGGATCAGGCCTTCGACCGGGCCTCTAAAGGCTATCAGAGGGGTCAGACCGGGCAGCAGATCAATCCGGCGATTTTGCCCTCCTGCACGTACGTCGGCCTGGCCCAAAAGTACTGTCTTTCTCAAAATCCGGGAAACACCGTCAAGTGCGCCCTGCCCGCCCGCTGTGTGCGGTAAGGCATATGGGCCCCCGCGGTTGCCTTACCGCCTGGTAAAATTCCTGAATATTTTAATCAACGCCATTTTATTTCCCACTGAGAAAAAATTGATATGCCGTAGGGAACGGTTTAAAACCGTTCCCTACAAAGTGATCCTATTATTGCAGGAATATTCAATTCTGACTGATGGGGAATAACAAAATAACCTTGGTGCCCCGGCCCGGCTGGCTTTCGATCGTCAGGCTGCCGCCATGCGCGGTCATGAGGTGTTTGACAATGGAGAGCCCCAGCCCTGTGCCGCCCAGTTCGCGCGAGCGGGTCTTATCGACACGGTAAAACCGCTCGCCCAGACGCTGGAGCTCTTCGCGCGGCACGCCGATGCCCGTATCTTCAATCGTTAGGGCCACGCGCTCGCCTTTCACTTCGGCATCGATGATAACGCTGCCTCCCTCAGGCGTGAATTTGACGGCATTGTCCAGAATGTTCAAAAGAATCTGGCTGAGCCGGTCGCGGTCCGCCTTCACCGGGGGCAAAGCGTTTGAAAGCCGGTTGGACAGGGTCAGCTTTTTAGCCGCGGCTTTGGGCTCCACCAGCGCCACGGCATTGTCCAGCGCCTCGGGCAACGACACGGCATCGAGTTGCAGCGTCACGTCACCCAGTTCAATCCGGGAAATGGTCATTAAATCCTCGACCAGGCGGTTGAGCCGGTGGCTTTGCTTGAGCATGATTTCCACAAACCGACGCGCGTCGTCGGGCTTTTCAATCGCGCCGGCCTGAAGGGTTTCAAGGTATCCGATAATAGCGGCAAGCGGCGTGCGGATTTCATGCGTCACATTGGCGACAAAATCCGTGCGGATGCGTTCAAGCTTTTTGAGACGCGTGACGTCATGAAAGACGATCATGAATTTCTCTTCGCCCGGATAGCCGCGGATTTCCGAAATGCTGATATTCAAAAATACAGGGTCCAGACCGCCCAGTGTGATTTCGGCGGAGACGGGCTCGCGCTTGAGCTTGAATTGATGGAAGGCCTGATGCAGCTCGGCGTTGCGAAACGCCTCCAGAAGCGTCTTGCCTTCCATGTCGCCATACTGTTCCACAAGGATGCCCGAGAGCATGGGGCTGACAAATTCAATTTTCTCGAGCGCATCGAGGATTAGCACCCCTTCCGTCATGTTGGTGAGGGCGGCCATCAGTTTGCTTTTTTCTTCATTAGCCGCGCGGATTTTTGCCTGCAGGGCCTCCACCAGATAGTTGAGGTTGTCGGCCAGAACCTTCGTTTCATCGGAGGTCTTAAGCAGGATCGTTCCTGATGGCTCTCCCCGGCGCAGTTTCTCCGTGAAGCTCTCCAGAAGCCGGATGGGCCGGGCAATGGTATGCGCAAAGATCAAAGACAGCACAAGCGACAAAAATGAGGTAAGCACAAGAGCGATCAAGAAGGCGCCATAGACCTCTTCCACGGTGTTTTTCACGTCATCGAGCGTGCGGGACAACCGGATATAACCATCGATCGTCTCGCCGTTTTTCACCGCGACCGCCACATAAAATATGTCGTTTTTGTCCGATGCGCTATAACGCGACGCCCTTCCCTCCCCGCGCACCCGGGCTTCCTGCACCTCGGGCCGGTTGAGGTGATTGTTCAGCTTCGAGGCATCCAGATGCGAATCGGCCAGGACCGCACCCTTCGCGTCGATGACGGTGACGCGGGACTGCGACAGGTCGGCGATTTTTGAAATCTGCCCGGCCATTTCGGCCGGCGCCTTCAAATCAAGAAGCCTGGCGTAGGTCAGAAGCTCGCGCTCCATTTTTCCCGTCAGCACATCGCTCAGTTCGTCCCGGATGAACGAATTCAAAATCAGAAACGACAAAACAATGATCGCAAGGTAGGACAGCAATAGTTTGAAAAACAATCTGCCTTTCACGTCCGCTCCTTTTTAAGCAGTTCAATCCTGATCCTGATGACGGACGTTTTGGCCCGTCACCATGTACGTCACCATGTCCGCAATGCCCTTGGCGTGATCGGCGATGCGCTCCATGTTTTTGGAAATCTGCATGATCAGAAGCGCCCGGTGAATGGATTTGGAATCTTCCATCATGAACGTCAGAAGCTCGCGGAAAATCTGCTCGTTGAGGTCATCGATCACCTGCTCGGTGTGGCGGACCTGTTCGGCCAGCGCCAGACGCCCCGTAATGAAACTGTCGAGTGCGTCTTTAATCATACCGCCCACCAGCTCCGACATGCGGGGCAAATCGATATAGGGCTTGAGCTGCGGCTCCTCGTTCAGCTGAATGGCCTTTTCGGCGATGTTGACGGCCATGTCGCCAATGCGCTCCAGATGCCCGGTGACCTTGATGGCCGTCGTGATAAATCGCAAATCCACAGCAGCCGGCTGGCGAAGCGCAAGGATCTTGATACAGCGCTCTTCGATTTCCGTATCCAGGCGATCGATGGCATCATCGGACTTCACCACCTGGCGCGCCAAATCCGAATCCCGGTTGGCCAGCGACGTCATGGCCCGCAAAATCGCCTTTTCGGTCAGCGCCCCCAGATAGATGAGCGCGTCTTTGATTTCCTGTAACTCTTTTTCATAGTGCGAGCTGGTGTGTCTTTTTTCTTCCATGTCCGATGTCCTCCCTGTCGTTTTCCCTCTCCCGCATCCAAACTGCGCGCGATCAACCGAAGCGGCCCGTGATATAATCTTCCGTCTGTTTCACATCCGGCTTGGTGAAGATTTTATCCGTGTTGTTGTACTCTATCAAATTCCCCAGATAAAAGAAGGCCGTCTTATTGGCAATGCGCGCCGCCTGCTGCATGTTGTGTGTGACAATGATGATGGTGTAGTCTTTTTTCAGCTCTTCGATGAGCTCTTCAATTTTCGCCGTGGAGATCGGGTCGAGCGCAGAGGTTGGCTCGTCCATCAGCAAAACATCCGGCTTCATCGCGAGCGCCCGGGCAATGCAGAGCCTTTGCTGCTGGCCGCCGGAGAGGTTCATGGCGGACTGATTGAGGATGTCCTTGACCTCATCCCACAAGACGGCCTGCTTGAGGCTTTGCTCCACCAGCGCGTCCATATCGCCATAGGCCACACCTGTGAGCTTCGGCCCGTAGGCGATGTTGTTATAGATCGTTTTGGGAAACGGGTTGGGCTTTTGAAAGACCATGCCGATCTTGCGGCGAATTTCCACCGGATCAACCTCCGGCGCATAGATATTCTGATCTTCAAAAATAATTTCACCCTCCACGCGTGTGCCGTCAATCAGTTCATTCATCCGGTTTAAAAGCCGCAAAAGCGTCGATTTGCCGCAGCCGGACGGGCCGAGAAGCGCCGTGACCCGGTTTTTCTCAAACGTCATGGAAATGTCCGTGAGCGCCCGGTTCGTCCCGTAATAGAAATTCACATGTTTGACTTGAAGGATTTCACTCGATTCCATAGCTACCACCTTTTATTTCTTCTCATATAGCCGCGAATCACAATAGCGACTAAATCGATTCCCAAAACGATGCCCACCAATACCAGCACGGTTCCGAACTGGATGGGGCGTGTCGCTTCGATATTCGTTCCAGCCGTCGCCAGCACATAGATGTGATACGGCAGGGCCATGACTTCATCAAAAACCGATCCCGGCAGTTTTGCTGTAAAGTAGGCGGCCGCCGTAAACATGATGGGCGCCGTCTCCCCCGCTGCGCGGCCAATGCCTAAAATGGAGCCGGTTAAGATACCGGGAAGCGCGTTGGGGAGCACGATGCGGTAAATCGTCTGCCACTTGGAAACCCCCAGCGATAACGACGCTTCCCGAAACGTCGGCGGCACGGATTTTAGCGCTTCTTCGGAGGCGCCGATGATCGTGGGCAAAATGAGAAAGCCCAGCGTAAGCGATCCGGACAGGATGCTTGAACCGAAGCCCAAAAAAATGACAAAAAATCCCAGGCCGAAAAGCCCGAACACCACCGACGGAACACCCGCCAGACAGTTGATGCCCACTTTGATCAGACGGATGACTCTGCCCTGCTTGGCGTATTCCGTCAGATAGATTGCCGAGGCGATGCCCAGCGGAAGGCCGATGGCAATAGCGCCCACCGTCAGATAAATCGTGCCGATGATGGCGGGCATAATGCCGCCCTTGGTCATGGAGTGTGTCGGGGGCTTTGTGATGAACTCCCAGCTGATTGCGGAAATGCCGTGGTAGATAATATAAAAGATCAAACCGCCCAGCGCCAGCGTGATAACAAGCGCCGAGCCGCGCACCAAAAGGAAAAAGACGTTTTGTTTAAAATAGCGCCAGGTCATGGAAGTATTCGTTGCTATGCTCATGGGCATCCTCTTAGAGTGTCGCCGATCCCGTCTGTTTGAACTTGTGGGAGACATAATCCGCAATCAGGTTGAACGCGAGGGTGAGGAAAAACAGCACCATCCCGATGGCAAACAAAGCGGCGTAATGCGGCGAGCCGTATGGCGTCTCCCCCATTTCAGCCGCGATGCTCGCCGGCATGGGGCGCACGGAATCAAAAAGGCTCTCGGGAATCGCGGCCGCGCCACCTGCGACCATGAGCACGACCATCGTCTCGCCGATGGCGCGCGCCATGCCCAGCATGACACCCGTGGAAATGCCGGAGAGCGCCGCCGGCACAATCACCTTCGCAATCGTCTCAAATTTCGTTGCGCCCAGCGCATAGGAGGCTTCCTTGAATTCACGCGGCACGGCATAAAGCGCGTCTTCGGAAATGCTCGAAATGGTCGGCACAGCCATCAGCGCCAGAATGACCGAAGCGTTAATGATATTGAGGCCGGTGGGCAGGTCAAAGGTCTCTTGCAGCCAGGGCGCCACAATCACCATGCCGAAAAACCCCAAAACGACGGAGGGGAGCCCCGCTAAAAGCTCGATGACGGATTTGAGAATTTCCTTGATCATTCGAGGCGCTATTTCGGAAATATAAATGGCGGTGAGCACCCCCAGCGGCACGGCCATACACGTGGCCAGCGCCGTCACGATCAGCGAGCCGAAAATGAGCGGGAAAATGCCGAACGACGGTGGATCGAAGGTGGGATACCATTCCATCCCGAAGAGAAATTCAGTCACGGAGGTGTGACGGAAAATCGGCAGTCCTTCCCGAAACAGCGAAAAAACAATTAAGGCGAGAATAATGACGGAAACCAGGGCAAACAGGAAAAAAAGGTATTTGATCAGAATTTCCTTGGTTCGACGAGTCATGGCTTCTTCTCTCAACAAATGGTTATTGCAAAATGCCTTCAGGGCAATCGATCAATACTGTGGCCGGCCTTTGCTGCATCCAAAACCGGCCACAGCCCGCAATGTTTTTCACGCACGCAAGCGCGCTTTTTTACTTGCTCAGCGGCACAAAGCCCTCTTTGGCCACAATCTTCTGGCCTTCAGGCGACTTCACAAAATCAATATATTTGGCCACATCGCCTGAAGGCTGGCCATTGGTGTACATATACAGTTCACGCGACAGCGGATAGGCTTTGGACATGGCCGTTGCGGCCGTCGCAGTCACTCCGCTGACCTGCAGGGGTTTCACGCTCTTGTTGATGTATCCGATGCCCAGATACGCGATGGCGTAGCGGTTTTTCGACACGGCCGTCACCAGCGCGCCGTTGGAGGCCAGCATCTGCGCACGCGGCGTCACTTTGGTTTTTTGCATGACGAAATGATCCCAGGACTCAAACGTTCCCGACGATGAATCGCGGGAGATGACCACAATTTTCAAATCCTCACCGCCGACTTCTTTCCAGTTGGTGATTTTGCCCTGATAAATCTGACTGAGCTGATCAATCGTCAGATTCGACACTTTGTTGCGCGGATGCACGACGGGAATGATCGCGTCGAAGGCGACCACGTGCTCGACCGGATTGATGCCTCTTTTTTTGGCCAGTTCGATTTCCGACGGTTTGATGGCGCGGGACGAATTGGCAATATCCGTGGTCTTGTCGATGAGGGCCTTGATGCCTTCGCCGGAGCCGCCACCGGACAGAGATAATTGCATGGCTGGATTTTTGGCCATGAATGCTTCGAGCGTTCCCTGCGCCACCGGCAACACCGTGGTGGATCCTTTAATGACAATCGACGAACCGGCCAAGGCCACGCCCGTCATCAGGGCGACCATTGCCACTGCACAAACTGCTTTTTTGACTATGCTGAACATTTTAATGTCCTCCTACAGGTTAAGTTGATGACTCTTCTACAGGACGAATGTTACAGTTTGATGACAAATTGATGAAAATGTAAATACAGTGCGCTTTTATTCGGTTTCGGCAAATTTATAGCCAAACCCCCGAACCGTCAAGACATATTGGGGATTTTCCATGTCTTTTTCGATCTGGCTGCGCAGGCGGCGGATGTGGACATCCACAGCGCGATCGGTGATGAAGGTGGCATCGCCCCAGACAGAATCGAGCAACTGATTTCGGGAATAGACCCGTCCGGGATGGCGCGACAAAAAGAAAAGCAGTTTCAGTTCGGTGGGGCTTAAGGAGACCAGATGGCCGTCTTTTCGGACCTCGCAGGAGACGTAATTGATCGAAAGGCCCTCATACTCAAAGACATCGGCGGGCGCGGCCTTGCCTGTGTCCGAAACGCGCCGCAGAATTGAACGGACGCGGGCGATGAGTTCCTTTACGCTGAAGGGCTTGGTGACATAATCATCCGCGCCGATTTCAAGGCCGATAATTTTATCCACCTCGCCCGCCTTGGCGGTGAGCATGATAATCGGCAGCGACGCGGTCTGGGGATGCGCATGGACGGCCTTGCAGATGTCCAGGCCGCTCATGCCCGGCAGCATCAAATCCAGAATCAGCAAATCCGGTTTTTCAGAGCGGATTTTACGCATCGCCGTCTCCCCGTCATAGGCGACGACCGTTGAAAACCCTTCCCGGATCAGGTTATACGATACGAGCTCCGCGATGTCTTCTTCATCGTCCACAATCAGAATTTTTGCCATACGCCTCCGGGGTGATTCAAAATGTGCTGTGACATTCCCCATCTGTTACAATAAAGTCAAATAGCCTGAATTGATATTTTGAAGTACGATAACGAAAAGCCAAACCGGATCCGCGCCACTGGCGCGGCGATCGGCTTTTGCGACCTTGTGACCCGATTTATTTGTTTTTTAAGTAGCTTTTGAGATCACGATAGTAATTTTCATGAGAGCCAATCATAACAAGTTCCAAATCTTTGCCAGCTTTCCGATACGCCAATAAATATAAGTTTGTTTTGAGTTTGAATTTATGGACAAATACGCCCTTTAAATCTCCTTTTTTCTCTTCGCCAATATTCGGATTCCCGGCAATATTCTTTACCTCACGATCTAAAGCTTCTTTTTCGGCTTTAGTCAGTTTCTTAACTTTTTTCTCAAATAATCTGGATTGATAGATTTTCATTTTAACCTATCCAAACTTGTATTCTGTTTTTTCACCCTGATCTAATTCATCCAGTCCGAACAATATTTCTTTAATAAGAGAATATGGCATGTCTGGATTTTCTTCGGCACACTTACCCAAACGCGCCCAATGTTCGATTTGACCTGCAAGCGACCGGTGATCGATGCGACTAAATCTCTTCGCCTCATCAACTAGCTCTTCTGAAATTCTAACCGCTGTAGGCATATATTTTCCTCCAAAATGCTTTTATGATGCATATTATATCATAATGCGACATATTGCAATATACTGCTTCATGGGTAACTAAAAGCTCAGCCGGAGCGTAGCGATCGGCTTTAGCGGCGGGTTAGAGTTTAATTTGTTTTCTACTTTTCATTATGTCAATTACCACGCCTATTTATTTATTCTTACAATTTCAGAAAGAAGTACGTCTAGATCCGCTCTAAAATCAACTTGATTAGATGTTGGCAAGACCTCTGATTTCCTTATTTGAGTATGCAAAAATGCGTCAGCAACATTTCTTAGGGAATTTTGTAAATTTTGCATGGACTTTTTAAAAGCTTTTGAACCATCGTAATTATTAGATACTTCTTGGAAATTTTTACAATTGAACATGGGCGGCACATGATCCATAATGGCTCTAACTTGCATAGCCATGCTTAAATACAATTGATTGGTACTGGAAACGTTTATCTCATGCAGCAATTGAATAAGTTTAGTTAAATCAAAATTAGTTGACTCTAGTTCAACGAGTTCATTTATTCTAGAATTGGAGATATATAATTCTGGATGCCCATTATTGTCTATTGTTTCAGCAATCCTT
>CAZSQS010000035.1:0-35967 GCA_964608995.1 uncultured Smithella sp.
TCAGGAGAAAGATAAACAACGCGACGAATGGCTGATTGCTCAGGGATTCAAAGTAATCAGATTTTGGAATAATGAGGTATTTGAAAATCTGGAAGGAGTTTTGGAAAAAGTTATGGAAAAATTATCCCCCTCCCCCTGCCCCTCCCACGAGGGGAGGGGAGAGAAAAAAGATGAAGATGGAAATTCTCCGAGTCCATCCCGCGAGGGGGGAGCAGATAAAGTGCGCATGATCGCCTGGGAGGTGACGCGCAGTTGTAATTTAAGCTGTGTGCACTGCCGTGCTGCTTCCCATCTGGGGCCTTATCCGGGCGAGCTGTCCACGGAAGAATGTTTGCGGTTGATCGACGATATTGCAAGTGTATCTCAACCGGTGATCATTCTTACCGGCGGCGAACCGCTGATGCGACCGGATATTTTTGAAATCGCCGCTTACGGGACGGCCAAAGGTTTACGCATGGTCATGGCGACCAACGGCACGCTGATGGATGAAGCGGTTGTGAGAAAAATGATCGAAAGCGGTATTCAGCGCGTGAGCATCAGTATCGACGGGCCGGACGCGGCAAGCCACGACGAGTTTCGCAATCAACCCGGCGCGTATGAAGGCGCGCTGCGGGGTATCGAGGCGATGAAGAAAGTGGGCATGGAATTTCAGATCAACACGACGATTACCAATGCCAATCTGCACCAGATTCAAACCATTCACGACATGGCGCTTCGGATCGGCGCGGCGGCGCATCATATTTTTTTACTGGTGCCGACCGGCCGTGGCAAGGATCTGGCCGAGCAGGCGATTACCGCGGCAGATTACGAAGAGACGCTCCACTGGTTTTATTCGGAGAGCCTGACCTGTGAAATCCAGCTCAAGGCCACCTGCGCGCCGCACTATTTCCGCATCATGCATCAAAATAAGCCCAAGGGGGTGAAACCGGTTAAAAAAGCCGGCGGCCATTTTCATGAATCGACCCGGGGCTGCCTGGGCGGCATTTCGTTTTGCTTTATTTCCCATGTGGGACAGGTGCAGCCCTGCGGCTATCTGGAACTCAACTGTGGCAATGTGCTGAAGCAGAGCTTCGGGGACATCTGGGAAAAATCGGAAGTGTTTTGTAATCTGCGCGATTACGGAAAATACAAAGGCAAGTGCGGCCGGTGCGAGTTTATCAAGGTGTGCGGCGGATGCCGCGCGCGGGCCTACGAGGCGACGGGGGACTATCTGGCCGAAGAGCCGCTATGCCTTTATGAGCCGCGCCGGTAAAGGCAAGGGGAGCGGTATCTCTCCGGATATCATCCCTTGACGGGATGGAGGGAGGGCGAAATAAACATAAACCCCCTCCCCTTTATCCCCTCCCACGAGGGGAGGGGAACATGAGGTGGTATGGACGACATCGATAAAAAATTGCTCAATCTTTTGCAAAAAGAATTTCCGCTTGAGGAGCGGCCGTTTGACATTATCGCCAAACGCATAGGCATCAGTGAAGACGAAGCGCTTTCCCGGATTTCACAGCTAAAGGACGAAGGCATCATCCGCCGGATCGGCGCGGTGTTTGACGGGGCAAGACTCGGCAGGATAAGCACGCTGTGTGCGGCGCGCGTGCCGGAAGAAAAAATTCCCGCTTTCGTTTCTGTTGTCAACGCCAATAAGGGCGTGACGCATAATTACCGGCGCAATAATGAATACAATATCTGGTTTACCGTCAGCGCCGAAACGCCCGAGGCGCTGGCGGTGTTTCTTCTGGATCTTAAAACCCAAACCGGCGTATCGGATATTCTGGATATGAGGGCGGTTAGCGTCTTTAAGATTAACGCGTCCTTTGATGTTTAAACTATTGACGGGAAATGGCAATCGTGAGAGATTGCGTTTATCGTTTTTAAACATTTTTGCTAAACAGGGAGGGCGAAAAAGATGGAACAAAATAATATCAACTTTGCAGCAATTCCCCAAACAGCCGTAAACGTCGTTACCAAACCTGCGGAATTTTTCCGAGGGATGCCCAAAACAGGCGGATTTCTGGAACCTCTGGTTTTTGCCGTGATCATGGGGTTGATTACCGGAATCATTCAGATGATATTTTCTTTTATCGGTTTAGGGCCGGGAGGCGCAGGACGTGGCATGATGGCCGGTTTCGGCATGATCATCTTCATGCCGATTGCGGCCGCGATTGGCAGTTTTATCGGTGGGGCCATCCTCTTTGTGATCTGGAAACTGATGGGCTCGCAGGAAAATTACGAAACCGCCTACCGGTGCGGCGCATACATAATGGCGATTGCGCCCGTCACCACCATTATCGGCGCAGTTCCCTATCTTGGCGGACTTATCAGCATGGCCATTTATGTGTTCTTTCTCGTGACGGCCAGTGTCGAGGTTCACCATCTGGAATCGCAAAAGGCCTGGCTGGTGTTCGGCATCATCGGAGTAGTCTTTGCACTGATTGGCGTGTTTGCGGAGTACAAGGCCAGAAACATGTCTTCGGAGATGGAAAACTGGCGCAACATGGGTGAGAAGATGAGCGAGGAATATCGCGATTCTGCCGAAGATGCAGAAAAATCAGCCGACGAAATGCGCAAACAGGTTGAACGCATGGCCAGAGAATTAGAAGAGCAGCGGCGCGGGAGTGGAAGCGAAGCGGATTAGGCCCATTGGCAATTCCACATCATGATCGGCGCGTCTGAGAGATCGGATTCCATTCTCGCGGACGCGCCTTTTTAATTTTCGAAAAGAAGAGAAGATGACCAACACGCAAAAAAAACCCCTTCTGGCCATCGTGGATGGCAGTAATTATTTGTATCGGGCCTATTACGGCATTCCCGCCCTGAGTAATTCAAAAGGCTTTCCCACCAACGCCATTTATGGTTTTACGATTATGCTTTTGCGGATTCTGCGTGAGCTGAATCCGGACTATTTCGTTGTGACCTTCGATCTGAAAGGACCCACCACGCGGCATGGCGAATATGAAGATTACAAGGCGACACGCAAACCCATGCCCGAAGATCTTATTCCACAAGTGCCCCGGATTAAAGAGGTGATTCGCGCCTTTTCGATCAGCCTGCTTGAAAAGCAGGGTGTGGAAGCCGATGATCTCATCGGAGGGCTGGCTGCATCCGCTACCGCCAGAGGCTGGAAGACCGCCATGATTTCCGGCGATAAAGACTTGATGCAGCTTGTCGGCGAGGATGTCGTCATGGTGGATACGATGAAAGAAAAAACATACGACGCAGCTGCCGTAAAAGAAAAGTTTGGCGTGGAGCCGGACAAGGTTGTGGAAATTCTGGGGCTCATGGGAGACACGTCGGACAACATTCCCGGTGTGCCGGGCATCGGGCCGAAAACGGCGCAGCGCCTGATTGAACAGTATGGATCGGTGGAGGCGGTCATTGCAAACACCGAGACACTGCACAATGTGAAATTGCGCGAGAGTTTTCGCAAATATGCCGATCAGGCGAGACTCAGCCGAAAGCTCGCCCTGATCCGCACGGATATGGATGTCGATTTTGATCTCAACGAGGCGGCCCGAAAAGAACCGGACACGGAAAAACTGGCCGGGCTTTTCCGCGAGTTCGAATTCACGACACTTCTGCAGCAGCTTGCGCCCCCTCCACCCAAAGCGCATCCACCCTGCCGTGTGGTTGACGACAACGCGTCGCTTAACGAGCTTTTAGCGACGCTTGCAGGCATGGACGAAGTGGTCTTTGATCTGATCTGGGAGAAAACCCAGCCTGCGCGGCTCGTCGGGGTTGCCGTTGCGGCGGGCGGCAGCGCTGCTTATCTTCCGATCGGCCATGAAGACTTGGCCAAGCAGCTTCAGGAACAAGACGTGATCGGAGCCATGCAGCCCCTGCTGACGAATCGCGCCATCCGCAAAATTGTTTTTGATCTCAAGACATCGCTTGTGGCGCTGAGGCGCTTGACTGTCGAAAACGCGGAGGATTTGCAACTGGCCGCCTATCTGCTCAATCCGGCCCGACACTCCTACGCGCTGGATGATGTCGCCATGGATGAACTGCATGTAAAGATATCCGGCGCTGATGAGGCATCGGGCGGGAAGGGGAAAAGCCATCCGCTGGCGGCGGCAGGCATGGACAAGCTGGCCGATTACGCGGCCGAGCGGCTCGACGCCCTTCAGGCCCTGGCGCCGCTTCTGCGTTCGAAACTTGAAGACGCGCGGGCTGCATCGCTTTTTTACGATGTGGAAATGCCGCTGTTGTTCACCCTGACCGCGATGGAAAAAAAAGGCGTGCTCATTGATACGGGTCTTTTAAAGCAGATGTCTGACGAACTGGCGGGGCTCTTATCTCTATCCGAAGAAAAGATTCATCGCCTGGCGGGGGAGGTATTCAATATCAACTCTCCCAAACAGTTGCAGACTGTTTTATTTGACAAGCTCAAGATGCCCAAAGGCAGAAAGACCAAAGAAGGTTATTCCACCGATGTGGAGGTGCTCTCCGATCTGGCTAAAAAATATGAACTGCCTGCGGAGATTCTGGCCTACCGGTCTTTGGCCAAGCTCAAATCCACGTATGTGGACGCGCTGCCTCTGTTGGTCAATCCACAAACCGGGCGCATTCATACTTCCTACAATCAGACCGTCACGGCGACGGGCCGACTCTCCAGCAGCAACCCCAATCTGCAAAACATTCCGATCCGCACGCTGGAAGGCAAAAGAATCCGTCAGGCGTTTATCGCGGCGCCGGGGTGCCTGCTGATTTCCGCCGATTATTCACAAATTGAGCTTCGGGTGCTGGCGCACCTGTGTCAAGATGAAACCCTGCTTACGGCGTTTGCGACGGATGAAGACATTCATGCCCGGACTGCTTCCGATATTTTCGGTGTCTTTCCCGAAATGGTCAGTCCCGATATGCGTCGTCAGGCGAAGGTCATCAACTTCGGTATTCTTTATGGCATGAGCGCGTTTGGCCTGGCCAAAGAGCTGGGCGTGCCGCAGAAAACAGCGCAGGCCTATATTGACGGCTATTTTGCCCGCTATTCCAAAGTGCGCGACTACCTCAATGGCATTTTAGAGGGCGCAAAAAGGGAAGGCTTTGTCTGCACACTTTTAAACCGCCGCCGTTATCTGCCTGAGCTGCAAAGCGCTGTGCCGGCTGTCCGCCAGTTTGCCGAGCGCATGGCGATCAACACGCCCATTCAGGGCACAGCCGCCGATCTGATCAAGGTGGCGATGGTCAATATTGATCGGCGCCTGCTCCGGGAAAACCTTGATGGGCGGCTGATCATGCAGGTGCACGACGAACTGGTGGTTGAGACGCCGGAAAAAGAAAAAGATGCAGTCATGGCGCTGGTCAAAGAGGAAATGGAAAACGTTGTGCGCCTGAACGTGCCGCTCAAGGTGGAAATTGCGGCAGGCAAAAACTGGGATGAGGCGCACTAAAATAGTTCAAGGCGCAAGATGAAGAGTATCATCCATGTCCTGATCAGATGCGTCTGCTTCTAACCTTGCATAGCGCAACGGATGCCCACACCGACAGGGTCTGTGAAATCAGAACAGCCGCCAGTAAAAACAGCAAAAATCCGTCAATCCCGAAAGCGTTGATCAGATAAGCGGCTCCCACCAGAGGCATCAGACTCCAGCGGACGAAAAGACGCAGGCCTGCGTGAGGCGCAATCCGGCTGGCCCAGGCGGGACTGATCTGATAGTAGAAATGAACGAAGGCCCGGCCGGGCTGATTGTCCAGCAGATACGCATCCCGGAAATCCCTCAAAATTTGAACATGTTTTTCAAACGGTGAGCCAAAGGCCGCCGTGGCGATAAAACAGCCACCTCCTCCTCCGTCCGCTGAACCCCCTCCGCCGGTTCCCGGATCATCCGTTATGGCTGACGTAATGGGGAAAGAAAATGCGTTGGAGGTTCCGCCACCCGGCGATGGATTCAAGACAGTGATTTGCGCCGTTTGCGCCACGGCAAGGTCGGAAGCGGGAATGCCGGTGGTAAGCTGCGTTGGGGTCACATACGTTGTGGCACGGTTTGCGCCGTTTAGCCGGACAACGGATGCGGCGGCAAAGCCTGATCCGTAAACGGTCAGGATAAACCCGCTCTCACCCAATGTTTTAGATGACGGACTGAGTGAGGTAATCGCTGGCAGGGCATAGACTGCGCCGATGCTTGCCGAGCTGCTGTTATTGGCCGCCACCGGATCGGCGGATGCCGCCGTGGCGGTGGCCGTGGTTGAAACCGTTCCCCCTGCCACCGGTGTCAGCGTCAAACCAATGGTTACGTTCGCGCCGGAGGTCAGATTCCCCAACTCACAGACAACCGGGCCCGCGCCCGTGCAGCTTCCCATGGAGGGCGATACGGAAATCAGAGAACTGTTTTGTGTCCAGGTCAAATTGACGGATATACCCGCGGCTGTTGAAGGGCCGCTGTTGGCGACGCGGGCGTTAAAGATGACCGGGGTTCCAACCGTGACGGGATCGGGTGTGGCTTGAGTGTCCATCGTCACGGCGACGTCCGCCGAAGGCGAAAGGCTTTGCGTCTGTGCAAAGGCTTTCAGACAGACATTGGAGTTAGGATAATTTAAGGTGATGTCACGCCAGGTAAGGCCATCACTGCTGCGAAAGCTTTCCCCGGCATTGGCTGTGGCAGCAGAGCTGTAACCCGCGTAAGGGTACTCAATCGCAATGGGTGTGTTGTATCCCGGCGTTGTGACCTGAACGACAACAGAAAATTTCTGATCCTTTGTCAAAGCGACCCGCGAGGGGAGCGCAATCGTGTGATACCCGGCCGTAGCGAGGCTGCCTGTAAAACTTGCCGCCAGCGCTCCGCTTCGAGGGCCGCCTGAGGCGTTGGTATAAATGTAAATCGTGTAGCTCGTGTTGTTGGCGGTGGCGTAAAAAGCAATGGCTGCCAGGTCTTCATTTTCCGCCGCGGTGAACATATTGGCAAACCAGGCGGTATTCGTTGCGTAACCGATGGAATAGACCCAGCCCAGGGGGTCGTAAGCATACATCCGGCTGTAGTTGGCCAGCGGCTGGGCCTCGTTATAGACGACATTGTCCAGGCCAATCACCGCATCGTAATAGGAAATATAAAAATACCCGCCTTCACCCCATGTGGTTCCCCAGCTGTTGCGCACGATAAAGGCGCCATCCCCCGGCGGAGCGGTTTGAAAGTTGGCAGCGCTGTAAGCGTCATTCCATCCGACAATGGCGACGCCGTGATTGGCATATTCTTCCCCGCCGTAATAGTAGGCGCGCGTTGTCGAGCGGTAGGCGTCCGCAGTGTAATGCATGGAGGTTGCGACTGCGCCGTAGGTCATGACGGCCTGTTTGATGGCTTCGTTATCCGCAGGAGAGGTTCTGCGGGCGATAAACAAAATCTGCTGGACATGTTTGACGGCGAAAAGCCCCGCAGGGGAAACATCCGACGATGCGCTGTAAGGGTCATCGCTTTCCCGAACCGGGCCGCCCCAGCGGGCCAGATAGGCTGTGGACATTTCGTAATTTCCTCCGTCGCAATGTCCGTAATCAAAACCGCTGGTGTTCTTCATATGATTTTCGGAAAAGTCCCAGGTTTCGGAAGTCAGCAGGCTGGACTCCACAGAGCCCATCACGGCAAACGCCCAGCAACTGCCGCAGGAGCCCTGATTTTTTACGGGAGTGAGTCTGCCCAGGCTTCGAAGGTCGTAGCTTGCCGGCGCGCCGTAAATGCCGGCGGCATTGCGTTTTAACGGGCGGTTTGAGGTGAGGTGAGTCAGATTCACCGGCGACGGGATATACCCCAATGAAGAACCGTCTCCAGAAATGCGCGAAAAAAAAGGGATGTCGGCCTTATTCATGAAGGACAGGAATTCGGGATTCAAGGGCGCTTCGCAGGTGGGATCAACCCTCTGGGCGGCAATCCCCGAAACTGCCATCAAGACAAAAAAACAAACCAGCGATAAGATAAGGATGTTGTGCGGTCTCGGTGTGTATTTCCTTTGCGCCGCCATTGAGCTCCCCTTTTCCCCCGTTATCGGGATGTGCGGATATCGTCAGATTGATTTAACGAATACCTTGAATAAAAAGTTATGGCAAATTCTTTTTTTTGCGTAGGCCACCACTGCAAACCGTCTTGAACCGACAGCCGCAATGCCCGCCGTTATTGACGATCGGCAAATACCGGCGGCAAATTACGCTTGCACGCCTGTGGGTTTTATGCTAGGTCTGACGCGGTCTTGAAGCAATAACACGCTTCTATTCTTAATTAAAAAAGGGGGGCAAAGCATGACAAAGGCGGAATTAATCGGCGTAATGGCAGAAGGTGCGGGGATTTCCAAAGTGGCGGCACAGGCGGCATGGGACGCGTATGTCGGCGCGATTGTCAAAGAGCTCAAAAAGACAGGGAAAATGGGACTGGTCGGATTTGGAACCTTTTCCGTGGTGAAACGCAAAGCCCGAACAGGCCGAAATCCTCAGACCGGCAAGGCGATTAAAATTGCCGCAAAGAAAGTCGTTAAGTTTAAAGTCGGAAAAACCCTGGCAGCAAAAGTAAAATAGGATTTTAAGACAAAAATATTCCAGCTAAGGCCTCCGCATTTTTATTTGACAATCGGAGGCCTTAGTGCATTTATCCCGTAAGCAAAAATTTAAGGAGTGGGTGTTTTGGGAAAGAAACGGATTTTAAGCGGAATGAGGCCGACCGGCAGACTGCATCTGGGCAATTTACATGGCGCGTTGGGAAACTGGGTGCAACTTCAGGACAGCGGCGACTATGATTGTTTTTATTTTGTCGCCGACTGGCACGCGATCACCAGCGACTACAATGAAACGGACAACATCCGCGACAACGGCATTTCCATGGTCATCGACTGGCTGGCGGCAGGGCTTGATCCGCAAAAAAGCACACTGTTTGTTCAATCCGCTGTTAAGGAGCATGCCGAATTGTTTTTACTGTTATCCATGATCACGCCCCTGGCCTGGCTGCAACGCAATCCGACCTATAAAGAAATGCAGGCGGAACTGACTTCCAAAGATCTTTCCACCTTTGGTTTTCTGGGCTATCCCGTCTTGCAGGCGGCGGATATCATCATGTATAAGGCTTACGGCGTTCCGGTGGGCGTGGATCAATTGCCGCATATTGAGCTGACACGCGAAATTGCCCGGCGGTTTAATTTTATTTATTCCAAAGAGGTTTTCCCCGTTCCTGAGCCGCTTCTGACAGGCGTGCCGAAACTTTTGGGGATTGACGGACGCAAAATGAGCAAGTCCTACGATAATTCCATTTACCTGTCCGACCGCGATGCAACACTTAACCAGAAAGTCGCCTCCATGTTCACCGACCCGCAGCGCATGCGAAAAAAGGACCCGGGCGACCCAGACATCTGCAACGTGTTTACCTTTCATGGTCTTTATTCACCGGCCGACACGGTGGCGACCATCAACCGCGAATGCAGGGCCGCCGGCATCGGGTGTATCGAATGCAAGAAGATGCTGGCCGCCAACATTGCCACCGCCATGAAACCGATCCATGAGCGCATGGATTACTATACCAGTCATCTCAATGAAATCCATGATATTATTGCTGACGGCAACACCAGGGCTTCAAAAATCGCGCGCGAGACGATGGAAGAGGTTCGTGAGGCTGTCAAAATTTAAAGGCGCCTATGATCGAAGAGCTGAAATCCGATTATGCGATCAAGCTGGACGTTTTCGAAGGTCCACTCGATTTGCTGCTGTATCTGATTAAAAAAAACGAAATCGACATCTATAATATTCCGATTGCGCTGATTACGCAGCAATACCTGGATTATCTTAACATCATTAAATCGCTCAATCTCGATTTGGCCGGTGAATACCTCGTCATGGCCTCGACGCTGGTCCATATCAAGTCCCGGATGCTGCTGCCGGTGCCGGAAGAGCCGTCCGACGAGGAAACTGAGGATGATCCGCGAGCGGATCTTGTCCGGCAGCTCCTCGAATATTCGGCCTTCAAGGAGGCGGCGCACACGCTCGATGCCCGGCCGATTCTGGAGCGAGACGTTTTTAAACGATCGCCGCTGCCGCCCGAAGAAAAGAAAGTTCAAGCGATTGAAGACGATGCGCTGATCGAAGTGAGTATCTTCGAACTGATCGAAGCGCTCCACGCGGTGGTGTCGCGGCTCGATAAAAAAGATCTTATGGAAATCGATCTGGAAAAATTGTCGTTGACGGAAATAATCAATGATGTCATGGAACGGCTTCACCGTGAGAAAAGTCTGACGTTTGAAGAGCTGCTGGGTGAAAAATCGGATCGTCGCCGGATCGTCTATACCTTCCTGGCGTGCCTTGAGCTTATCAAACTCAAGATGATCAAGGCTTATCAGACGGCTGCTTTCGGCGTGATTCGCATATTCCCTGCTGTGGAGGCCTAAATGGAAAATATCGCGGCAATTATCGAAGCGCTCATTCTGGCCTCGGAGTCACCGCTTTCGCTGGAAAAAATTTGCGCGGTGCTCGATCCGGTTGAAAAAGAGACGATTCGGCAAACGCTTGATCAGCTCATGGCCGACTATGATGCGCGCGACAGCGGTATTGGCATTTTGGAAGTGGCCGGCGGTTATCAATACCGGACAAGACCCGCCTACGCGGCCTGGGTCAAGAAAATCAAGGGAACAAAGCCTGTCACGCTCTCGCCTGCGGCGCTCGAGACGCTGGCCATCGTGGCGTATCGTCAGCCCATGGTGAAAGCGGAGATTGAAAGTATTCGCGGTGTTGATGTCAGCGCGCCTCTCAAAGGCTTGATGGAGAAGAAACTCATCCGTATCGTGGGACGAAAAGATGTTCCCGGAAAGCCCATTATTTACGGAACGACCAAGAAATTTCTCGAAGTCTTTAACCTCAAAGAACTGACCGATCTGCCGACACTTCGGGAGCTCAAGGAGATTACTGAACATCAGGAAGTTTACGAGCAGGAAACTATCAATTTTGAAGACGGGCAGGACGCTTTGAATGCAATTGAAGAAGCGCAAAGGCTCTCCTCTGAACCTGCCGGCGCACAAGATGCAGGAATGGATGAACCCCTGGAGGAAGAGCTGCTCGATGCGACGCAGGATGACCTGGAAGCTGAGCTGATCGAGATGGAGGCGGAGACGGAGACGAAAGCAGAATCCGATTCGGAAAACGGACTCGGCTCGGAACCGGAACCGAAACCGGAATTCCCGCAGACGTCAGAAACAGAACCGGGAAAAGAGCTGTCTTCTGAGTCTGAAACAGAAGATGCCGCCGATAATGATCGCGAGCAGACATGAAGGAAAGATTGCAAAAGATCATAGCCGCCGCAGGCATTGCTTCCCGTCGCCGCGCCGAAGAGCTGATCACAGCCGGGCGGGTGAGCGTCAACGGTGACATCGTCAAAGAGCTGGGTGTCCGCGCCGATCCGGTCAATGATGTTATCCGGGTGGACGGCAATACCATTTCCTCTGAAATCAATTTTCATTACATTGCTTTGCATAAGCCTTCCGAATATGTCACCACGATGTCGGATCCGCAAAAGCGCCCGACCGTCGCCGATCTGGTGGCCAATTTGGGCGAGCGGGTTTATCCGGTGGGACGTCTCGATTACGATTCTTCGGGACTTCTTTTGTTAACCAATGACGGCGCCTTTGCCCAGAAAGTTCAGCATCCCCGCTTTGAGATGCCCAAGACATACCGGGTCAAGCTGTCGGGACACGTCAGTTCGCATGATATAAAACAAATCGCCAAAGGCATTACGCTGCCGGATGGCCTGTTTAAACCGGAAAACCTCAAGGTTGAAAAGTTTAACGATAAAAGCACCTGGCTTGTGCTTACGTTGCGCGAGGGCCGTAATCGCATCATCCGCCGGGGCATGGAAGCCTGGGGGCGCAATGTGGCAAGATTAGTGCGCATCTCTATCGGCCCCGTGACGCTTTCCGGGTTGAAGGAAGGTGAGTGGCGTCACCTGACTGACTGGGAAATCCAGCAGTTGACACAAGGGAAGTTCGGGGAAAAAGGTAAAAATATTCTTGACAATCATTTAAAAATCCATCATAGTCCCAAGCGTTGAAGATGATTGAGATCATCCCGAGTTCATTCCAGTGGATCAGAGTTATTAAGGAGGTTGTATGAATAAATCCGGTTTGATTGAAGCTTTAAGCAAAAAGCTGAATTTAACGGAAAAAAAAGCGATTGACGTGGTTAACCTGGTTTTCAAGGGGTTCACGGAAGAATTAAAAAATGGCGGACGAATTGAAATTCGCGGATTCGGAAGCTTTGTCGTTAAAGATTATGGTTCCTACACAGGAAGAAATCCCAAAACCGGCACAAAGATTAAAGTAGAACCCAAAAAATTGCCCTTCTTTAAAGTCGGCAAAGAACTCAAAGACCGGGTGGACAGCAACGCCTGATCGTACTTTAAATAGACCTAATCCCAAAGGGGAGCTTCTTGAGAAGTTCCCCTTTTTTTATCTTTTCTTGCGGAATATCAGTTTCAGCGGCACTTTGTCGAAGCCGAAGGCGTCGCGGATATTGTTCATCAGATAACGTTCGTAGGAAAAATGAACCCCTTTGGCGTTTGACACAAAAAAGACGAACGTGGGTGGTTTGATGCCCGTTTGCGTCGCGTAGGAAATGGTCATGGCGCGGTTCTGATAGCGCGCCATCGGATTTTTCTGGAGGCATTTTGCAATCAGGTCGTTGAGCGGCGAGGTATCGATCCGTTTGGAATACTGAGCATAAACTTCATCAATCACGCTGAAAATCTTTGGCGCGCGCTGACCGGTGATGGCGGAGATAAAGAGGATGGGCGCAAAGTCCATGAACTTCACCTTGTCTTTGATGTCTTCTACAAATTTTCCCACTGTGGAATTATTTTTTTCAATCTTGTCCCATTTATTGACTACGATGATGCAGGCCTTGCCGTTTTCGTGGGCAAGCCCCGCGATTTTGGCATCCTGTTCAGTCATGCCCTCCTCCGCATCGATGAGCAGAAGCGCGATATTGCAGCGGCTGATCGTTTTGAGTGCCTGAACGACGCTGTATTTTTCCAGCGTGAGGCTGATCTTGTTTTTTCGCCGGATGCCGGCCGTATCGATGAGCAGGTATTGTTTCCCATGCACTTTCACTGTGGTGTCGATGGCGTCGCGCGTAGTGCCGGGGGTGGGGTTGGCGATGGTTCTTTCCTTGCCGCAAATCAGATTCACCAGCGACGATTTGCCGACATTGGGTTTGCCGACGATAGCGACCGCAATGGGTTTTTCAGCGGTCTCGTCTTCAGGGGCGCTTGAGGGAAACTCTTCGGTCATTCCGGCCAGCAGTTCATCCACCCCCAGACCATGCTGCGCGGAAATGGCGTGGATTTCATCAATGCCCAGACGGTAGTATTCTGTCAGAAGCGCTTCATGGCGCTCGCCATCGACTTTGTTGGCGACGTAGTAAACGTTTTTACCCTTGCCCCGCAGTTGCCGTGCGATTTCAATATCCGACGGCGTCAGGCCGTCGCGGCCGTCCATCAGAAAAATGATGATGTCCGCCTCTTCAATGGCGAGATTGGTCTGCTCACGCATTTGCACTAAAATCCGCTCTTCGGAGGCAGGTTCAAACCCGCCTGTGTCGATGAGCGTAAAGGCTTTGCCGTTCCACTGGCAGTCCATGTAATTGCGGTCGCGCGTTGCGCCCGGTTCGTCGATGACGATGGCTTTCTGCCTTCCCGCAATACGGTTGAAGAGCGTGGATTTACCCACGTTGGGGCGTCCGACGATGGCGATGATGGGTTTTGACTGCATGGGATCCTCTATCGGGTGAGTCCGAATTCTTTGAGCAGGCGCTCGGAGCTCGACCAGTCCTTCTTTACACGCACAAACAACTCCAGAAAAACCTTCGCGCCAAAGAGGTTCTCCATCGAAAGCCTGGCCTGGGTTCCGATTTTTTTGAGCATCGCGCCTTTTTTGCCGATGATAATGGCTTTTTGCGAGTCTTTTTCCACGGTGATGGTTGCACTAATGCGGATGAGATTTCGCGGTTCCTCTTCCTTAAAGGCTTCAACGGTGACAGCCGAGACGTAGGGGATTTCCTGTGACGTCAGAAGGGTGATTTGTTCTCGGATGAATTCGCCTGCGATAAAGCGTTCTGTGGCGTCGGTGACCATGTCTTCCGGAAAGAGTTGCGGACCTTCCGGTAAGGCGTTTTTGAGGCTTTCGATCAGTTCGTCAATGCCTTCGTTTTTCAGCGCAGAGATCGGGAAGATTTCGCGGTAGTCGTAGAGCTTGCTCGCCTGATCGATGAGCGGCAAAAGCATGGGCTTTTCAATGCGGTCAATTTTATTGATGGCCAGATAAACGGGAACGCGGGGCGCCGCCTGCTTGAGGGATTCAATCAGAAACTGATCCTGCTCACCGATTCGAGCGTCCGCCTCGATCATCATCAAAAGCACGTCCGCATCCCCGATGGTGTCCTGAGCGGCCTGGACCATTGCGCGGTTGAGTGGACTTCTTGGCTTGTGAACCCCGGGGGTATCCAGAAAGATCAACTGGGCGTCGGGCAGATTTTTGATGCCGGTAATGCGGTTTCGCGTCGTTTGCGGTTTGTTGGCGACGATGGATATTTTTTCACCGCAAACCGCATTAAAAAATGTGGATTTGCCGACATTGGGGCGGCCCAGAATGGCAATGAATCCTGATTTAAACACAACTTTCCCCCTGCGAGATTATAAGCCTGGAATATCAAGCGTTAACGTCTGACCCATTTCGGTTTTCAGTATGATGCGTCCCGAAACACCGGCGGGATCGGAGTCTATAACGATTCGGGCGTCAGGGTAAAGCTTTTTTATTGCATGAACATTGCTGTTTGAATGTCCCCGGAAATTTGACAGATCCTGATGAGAGACAATGAAATGCAACTGCCGGGCAGGCTTTCGATAATCGGCCAGTAATTTCTGTGTCGCCTCAAAAAAAATGGCGGAATAAACCAGAGAACCGAAGGCCGGATGCATAGGGCCGGCGAGCACTGCGCCTTCCGAATGCATTTCCGGTGTAATCTGCAAGCCAAACCGGATGATCCGAATGCCGGCGGGCGTCAGCATTTCCCAAGCCAGAAGGCAGCGGAAAATCGCTTCCGAAAGAGACAAAGGCAAATACTGGCCTGAAATATAGGTATCGGCAAGCTTTGTGCCGGAAAGGACAAGGGTGGGATGAATGCGCACGGTGGCGGGCAGTAACTCAACCGTCTTTTCAAGTGAGTCCAAAAAACTTTCCCGGGACTCGCCCGGCAGGCCGGTCATCAGATGCAGACCGCCGACTAAGCCTTGTTCCCGGATGAGTTTCATGGCATCCATCGTGGCCTTTGCGTCATGGCCGCGGCCAGCTTGTTGAAGAACCTTATCGTCAAACGATTGCGCGCCAAGCTCAATGGTGCGAACGCCGAAGCGGCGTAAAAAGAGGAGCGTGTCTTGATCAATATAATCCGGCCGTGTGGAAATCCGGATAGACTCAATTTTTCCCGATTGAAGATAGGGGGCTGCCCAGGACAAAAGCCGCTCCTGCTCATCGCGGGGCAGCCCCGTGAAGCTTCCGCCGTAAAAGGCCAGTTCCACGGCACGCAGCTTGTCTTTGTTCCATTGCAGATAGGATTGAATTTCTCCGTCCAGGTGTTCCCGGGTCATGAGGGTATTGAAGGCGCCTGCGCTGATGTTCTGATTGCAGTAGATACAGCGGTTCGGACAGCCCCGGTTCATAATAAAAACGGGAATGATTAACTTTTTTCCCCTTTCGGACAACTTAGGGTGTGTCATGGAGTCTTTCCCAGGCTTTTTGCGCCGCCTGTTTTTGCGCGTCTTTCTTGCTTGTCCCCCGGCCAACCTCACGCAGATCCTCTCCAAGAGCGACTTCCACGTCAAAGACTCTGGCATGATCAGGGCCATGCGTGTCAATCAGCGTGTAAAGCGGCGCGGTTTTAAATCGTTTCTGACAAAACTCCTGCAGGGCGGTTTTATAATCGAAACACTCGGCGGCAAGGGATTCGTCGTCCTGGAGAGGTTTCATGATTTTTTTGATCAGGCTGTTGGCTTTGGCAAAACCCGCGTCGAGATAAACGGCGGCAATCACGGCTTCAAAGGCATTGGCCAGAAGCGATTCCTTGTCGCGGCCACCCGAGAGCGCTTCGCCCTTTCCCAAAAGCAGCGCGTCACCCAGATGCAGGCTTGCCGCCAGATCGGCCAGCGGTTTTTCATTGACCAATCCGGAGCGCATTTTGGTTAAAACACCTTCATTGACATCCGGATACTTGCGTATCAAAAGATCGCTGACACAAAGACCCAAAACCGCGTCGCCCAAAAATTCCAGGCGTTCATTGTCGCTTTTCACAAGGTCAGGGTTTTCATTGACATAGGAGCGATGCGTCAGGGCGGTAGATAGCAGCCCGGGGTGTTCAAACGTGTAATGAAGTTTATTTTCAACAGCCGCTAACTGCTTTTTTCGTTCAGCGTTCATGGACAATCCTGCCGGAGAGCTTACCGTCTTTATAGCCCAGAATGGTTGCAGACACAACGCGATTGACGAAAGACGGGTCATGTTGATCAAGTATAACCGGAAGATAATTGTGGGTCAATCCTTTGGAAAGGCCGGTTTTCCTGTCTTTTGTGTTTTCGATCAGCACAGCAAGGGTGCGCTCCAGAAACCGGCGAGCGAAAGTTTCTCTTTTGCGGGCAGAAATGTCCCGCAAGATGGCCGCACGATCTTTTTTGGTCTTTTCCGAAACCTTGGGCGTGAGCTTCACCGCGGCGGTTCCGGGGCGCTCTGAGTAGGGGAAAACGTGAAGATATGCGGCGGGCAGCGCTTCAATCAGACTGACGGTGTGGAGAAATTCCGCTTCGCCTTCACCGGGGAAACCGGTGAGGACGTCCACGCCGATGGCGATGTCCGGGATGGATTGGACGATCCGGGTCAGAAGTGAACGGTAGAACGCCGTGTCATAGGTTCGCTTCATGGCGTTGAGGATCGTGTCATCACCGCTTTGCAAGGGGATATGCAGATGCGGGCAGAGGTTCGGATGTTTCTGGAACAGTTGCAGCAGAGGCTCTGATATTTCGGCAGGCTCAATCGAACTCAGGCGGAATCGTGTTTCGGGATGGCGCGATAGAATTTGTTCCAGCGCCCCGGCAAAATTAACAGGCGGGTTGTGATCCTGCCCATAATGTCCCAGGTGAATGCCGGTTAAAACAATTTCACGATAGCCCTGCTGGAGAAAGCGGCGCACACCTTCCAGAACATCGCTAAGCGGGAGGCTGCGGCTTTTTCCTCGACCGAAAGGCACAATGCAGTAAGAGCAAAACGCATTGCAGCCGTCCTGAATTTTGAAAAAAGCGCGCGTGCGTCCCGAAACAGTCGCCGCAGGCTCATGGAAGAAGCGCTCAGTAAGAAAAATATTGTCGGCAAATATTTCAGTTGTCGCGGCTGCAGGCTGGCTCAGCAGTTCAGCTATTTTTTCTTTGGAATCGTTGCCCACCACCAGCGATACACCTTCAATTTGAGCCAACGTCTGGGGTTGGGTTTGCGCATAGCAGCCGGTGATGACGATTCTGGCTTGGGGATTGATGCGCAAGACCCGCCTGATGAGCTGGCGCGCCTGGAAGTCCGCATAACCCGTTACGGTACAGGTGTTCAGGATATAAATATCGGCGTATTCGCGACAGGAGGTGATCTCAAATCCCGCAGACTTCAGACGAACGGCCAGCGCAGCGGAGTCACACTGATTGACTTTGCAGCCCAGAGTGGTCAGGCCCACTTTTCGGGGGATTTGATTCTTGTCCAGCACGTTTAACTTGTCCTTGTTCATGCGGTCTTTTTTTATGCGCGCCCGGAGGCTTTGTCAAGACAAACAAAGTACGATAAACAAAAAATGGATTTTAGGTGAAAAATAGGCTAAAATTTCAAACATTCCAGAGAAACGGAGGTTTTATAACATGGAGGCTATATCGGATTTTTTTGCATCAAACCCGGCCGTCTTTACTGTGCTGACCATTTTGGTGGTTGTGGTCATTGTGTATTCCCTTGCGACAAAGTTGATCAAGTTCGCCATCATACTCGCCTTCATCGTTCTTGTGGGCGGAAGTATTTATCTTTTCAAGGACCCGGCGGCCATGCCGGATAAAATTGATAAGGCTTTTGAAACGCTCTCCAAAGGCGGTGAGCAGATTAAGGACAAATTCGCAAATCTCTGGGACGACACAAAAGGATTGGCCGGTAAAGCCGCAAAGGTTCCCGGCGAGATTAATGACCTGCTCGACACCTCAAGAGAGGAAGTGGGAAAATAAACGGTTTATGTAACGCTTTATGTAATAAAAAGATCATTCGTGGAGAAATTCGGATCGCTGGTCAGATTAACCCCCATACGCCGAAGTCCGCCTTCATCGCCGGGCGTCGGAATGTGCGTCATGTGAACTTCACAGCTTTGCAAATCTCTTAATTTTTCCAGCGCGAGTCCTGCGGCGGGATTGGTCGTCGCGCTGATGGCCAGCGCAATAAGCGCCTCTTCCAGATCCAGACTGACATTTTTCTCATCCAGCATTTCCGTTTTGAGACGACGGATGGAATCGGTGATGTTCGGCGGCAAAAGCTTGATTTTGTCGGGAATATCCGCAAGGTGTTTCAGCGCATGAATGACGACGCTGGAGGCGGCGTGCATCAAGGGGGAATTGCTGCCGGTAATGATCCTGCCGTTATGCAATTCGATGGCCGCCCCGCAGAAAATGCCTTCATTGCCGCGGTTTTTTTCCACAGCTTCCTGGGCCGCCCGCCTTGCCGGTTGCACAACAACGCGATCTTCCGGTTTCAGATTGAAGTCTTTGCTGAATAATTCCACACGCTGCACTGTATCTTTATCTGCAAAACCCATGGCGTATTCGCAGCGGTAGCGAAAATAGCGTCGCAAAATTTCCTGTTTGGCTGCCTCTTGCGTGATGGCGTCATTGGTAATGGCGAAACCCGCGCGATTGACGCCCATATCCGTCGGGGATTTGTAGAAGGAGGGCTCTTTCGTGATTTTTTCGAGAATGCGTTTGAGAACCGGAAAAACTTCGACATCGCGGTTATAATTGACCCAGGCTTCTCCATAGGCTTCCAGATGAAACGGATCAATCTGGTTAAAATCACGGATGTCGGCCGTGGCGGCTTCATAAGCGACATTAACAGGATGTTTGAGCGGTAGATTCCAGATGGGAAAGGTTTCAAACTTGGCGTAGCCGGATTTCACATCTCTTTTATAGTCGTGATACAGTTGTGACAGGCAGGTGGCAAGCTTGCCGCTCCCCGGTCCCGGCCCCGTGACGATGACCAGCGGTTTGTCCGTGGGAATGTAGTCGTTGACGCCGTATCCCTCATCGCTGACGATCAGATCGATATTGGTCGGATATCCCTTGGTGAAACGATGCGTGAAAACCCGGATTCCGCGGCGTTCCAGTTTGTTTTTGAATAAGACGGCCGAGGGCTGATTTTCAAAGCGAGTGATGACCACGCCCATGACGGAAATGTCCCAGCCTCGCAGATCGTCGATGAGCTTCATGGCGTCCGAGTCGTAGGTGATGCCGAAATCCGCCCGGATTTTTTTGCGTTCAATGTCGCCCGCGTAAATGCAAAGCAAAATGTTGGCACGGTCTTTGAGCTTGCTGATCAGCCGCATTTTGACATTGGGATCATATCCGGGCAGCACCCTCGCGGCATGATAGTCGTAGAGCAGTTTGCCGCCGAATTCCAGATAGAGCTTGTTGTTAAAGCGTTCAACGCGTTTTAAAATGGATGCGGTCTGTTCGGTAATATATTTCTCATTGTCGAAACCGGTTTGAAGTCGATTCATAAATTCGGGTGTCTTTCGGTTTAATGGGCGTTACATCAGATTGATTTCCATTGCATGGACGGGACAGCCGGAAACGCAAAGCTCGCAGCCGTTACATTTTTCCGCGTCGAAAACCACTTTTTGCGTTTCTTTTTCAAAGAAGAGCGCGCCGGTTGGACAAAATCCTGTGCAGGCGCCGCAGGAAATGCAGCGTTCCATATTCTGGCTGACGCTTTTGGACAGAGGCTCGACCGTCAGCCCCATTTCTTTAAGGAAGGCAATCCCCCGGTCGAAATCATCCTTTTCTCCGGAAAGCTCCAGAACAATCACGCCTTCGCGGCGCGGAAATATTCTTGCTTTGAGAATGTTAAATACCAGATGGTGTTTTTGAGATAAAAGATAGATGACTGGCTGTTGAACGACTTCCGGGGTGTAACGGATGATAATTTTTTTTGAGTAGGTCATGGAAATTGATTCCCGTAAAATTTGCGGCATGTTAAGAGAAAGCCGTTATAATGTCAAGGCCATATTGGGCTCAATCCAACATCCATGTGCCCGGGCAGCCGCTTAAAAAAACAGAAAAAATAAGACATTATGATTCATTTTCTTTTTTTTCATCCGCAGTTGTTGAACTTCGTGGTGTGAAAAGATCAAACATGGACTGAAAAGGAGCCAGCGCTTTCATGGCCGGAGCATTCATGGCGGAGTAGTTTTCTCCATATTCCAGCCATTTTTTAAACTGATCATCCGCCAGGTTGCGAAACAACAAGTAGTTCCGGATAGTCTGTTCGAGGTATTTTTCAAAAAAATCGGAAAGCACATTCTCGCCATATTGAATAATCAGATACAGAAGGGGAGGGGGAAGGAGATATTTCTTTTTTCGCGCCTCTTCCAGAACGATTTGCGTCAGAATCGACGAGGTGACATCTTCACCCGTTTTGGCATCCGTCACTTGAATGCGGCGGCCGTTGCGGATGACCTCCAGAACATCATCCATTGTCACATAAGCGCTTTTTTCCGTGTCATACAGACGTCGGTTGGTGTATTTCTTAAGCAAAAGTATTGATGTATCCATAAGTTTTCCCCGTTTTTCAATTACGGGGAGATTACGGGAGTATGACAAATAATGCAATAGAAATATTTATATTGCACTGCAACATAATTTTTCTTGACAAAAGCGTATGGGGAATTATAATAGACTCACAGAAAATAATAAAAGGAGGAAAATACAATGGAAAATAAAGATTTTACAAAGCAGGTGCTTGGTTATCAGAAGGCAGCGTTTGAAAGCGGCGTTAATTCATTGCTTATGTTGCAGGAGCAAACCAGCAAAGTCGTGGATAATTTCATGCGCCAAAGCCCTTGGATTCCATCACAGACCAAATCGATGATCAGCGACTGGACGGAGATGTACAAAAAGGGTGTCATGGATTTCAAAGAAGCAACCCAGCAGAATTACTCAAAAATGGAAGAACTCTTTTCCGCCGGTCTTGATGCGGCTAAACCCAAAGCCAAAAATTAAAAGGGCGTGACGACATGCAATATTCGACCATGATTCGGCAAATTCTGGAGATCAACAGTAAGGCCATCGAACAAAGTTTTGATTTGATGGAAAGCCTTCAGGATCAGGGGCAGAAAATGTTAAACGCTTTTTGCCTCGAAGAAGCAAAAAAGGCGATGGCCAATTATGGAGATCGCTATAAGGCGGGCCTGAAGGAGTATCGGGATCACATGCAAAAGAGATTAAAACTTTACGAGTTTTATCTTTTGAGCGCGGTTGATCAGCTGGAGTCTTCTGTCTCTGTCGTCGTGAAACCCAAGAATAATGAGAGTAAGCCGGTAAAAAAACCACTGACGTCACCCGCAGCGGCAAAAAAACCGGCCGCACGTAAGAAAATCGGGGATACCGGAATCAAAGCGAAGGGTAAAAAAATAAAATAAACATTGGAGGAATACATGGAACCGAAACAAATTGCAAAGCAGATGATTGATTTTAACAAGACCGCTTTTGATAATTCCTTTGAGGCGATGTCCGTCATTCAGGATCAGACGGAAAAGATGGTCGCATCTTTGATGCAACAGACATCTTTTTTCCCGGAAGAAGGTAAAAAACTGGTAAGTGACTGGATTAAAACCTACAAGAAGGGCCGAGAAGAATTTAAAGCGGCAGCCGATGAAAACTTCAAGAAGGTTGAATCTTTCTTTGCCGCAAAATAAGAAAGACATCAAAAAGCCGCAGCGACTGAAGATCGCTGCGGCTTTTTTTTGCGCTTTGGGCGGTTCAGGTTCAGGCCTTGTGGGCTTTGGGCGGACTGACGAGACCCTCGCCGGCAATCACCACAACACCATCGGAATTCGTGCAGGTGGTTTTCAGGCGGACACGGTTTTTTTCGGGGATCAGTTCGATCACTTCCACACGGCCCGTGATGGTGTCGCCGATGTGCACGGGCGCGAGAAAACTCAAATCCTGTTTGAGGTATATCGTTCCGGGGCCGGGTAGCGAATTGGCGATAATCGCCGAAATGAAGCCGGCCGTCAGCATGCCATGGGCGATGCGGGTTTTAAAAAAAGTGTTTTTAGCATACGCTTCATTAACGTGCGCCGGATTGAAATCGCCGGTGATGCCCGCATACAGATAAATGTCCGACTCGCTGACGGTCTTGGCAAATTCCGCAGCCTGCCCCAGCGTGAGTTCGTCAAGCGTTTTTCCGATCATCATGCGTTTCTCCTTTCAGGGGGCGCCTTATTTTTAAAACCAGCTCTTGTGGCTCCAGATATCTTGCTTGAGATCCTTGATGTCGTTTTGAATAGCCAGATACATGCAGGCATTGTTGATGGCCAGACCGCCCTGATAGGCCAGCGCCGTCACCAGCAGGATTTCGTCATCGGTAAACTCCCGGATGCGGCTGCTGTAAACGGTCAGAACCCCAATGACGTCTTCTTTGGATTTAATGGGAACATAGAGCATCGAGGCGATGCCCTCCGTCTCTTTTTCCTTTCGATATTGAATGCCCTTGTCATTGGAAACATCCTTGATGATAATCGTTTTGCCCTTGAGCGCCTCGGCGATATTCTTATCCGCCATGATCGGCCCCTTATTGATATAGGCGTCGCTGAGGCCGAAACTGGCAACCAGTTTGACTGTGCGTTTTTCTTCGTCGAGCAATCGGACGGCCGCCGCTTTCATATTCAGCGCGTTGACCAGATTTTCCGTCATGGCCTGCAAGATGGCTTTAACATCGAGACTTTCCGACATGCTGGCGGCCAGCTTTAAAAATATTTCAGAGTGATTGCGAAGTTTCCGGATCAGATGAGCGTTTTCAACGGCCGTGCCGCCCTGTTCGGCCAGAATCGAAAGGAAATCAATTTCATCTTTTGAAAAAGCACGCACGTCTTTGGTGTACAGGCTTAAAATGCCCAGCATGCGTCCCTTGTCGATGACGGGGACGGTCAGGATGGAGCCGATGCCTTCTTTCTTTTTTGTTTCGCGGTTCATCAGGCGCTTATCGGTGGTGGCGTCTTTGAAATACATATAGCCGTCTTTGAGCAGTTGCGGGCTGATTTTCACCGCGTGAGCCGTGCCGGCGTGAACATACTGGTCGGAGAGTCCGACCTGGGCCACGGCCACATTGCGCAGCGTGTCATCAGAGTCTTCATCCATCAAAAAGATGACGGCCGCCTTGGCCTTGAGTGTTTTTACTGCGGTTGAAACGATCAGGTTCAGCATCTGACCCTGATCCTGCGTTGTTCCCAGCTCTTTGCTCAGTTTACTCAGCGATCGGAAATAGCTTTCTTGTGTGGCCATAAATTTTTCTCCCTGATTTAGATGGCTTCAGCAATTTTTTGAAGAAGTAAAAACTTGCCTTTTTTTAACGGTGCCTGATCGTTTCTTTTTGGTTTTTCCGGATTCTTTTTCCTTGCCTTCTTCCGGGACGCCGCCTTACCGGGTTTCATCGCAGGGGCTGGCTTGTGACGAACCACCTCAATCTTTTGCCGTATTTTAATCGATGAAACTTTTCGAGTCTCAACCGCCTGTGCCCCATCGGCCTGATCGCGCTCTTTGAGCCACCGGACGATTTTCGGCGCGAAGAGCTTTTGAAATTTGGAGCTGACGTAAATGCCGATATGGCCTGTCTCCAGGCAGATGTCTTCAACGTCCTTGCTGCCGACCGCGCCAGCTAATTTATTGCAGGCTTCCGGTGGAACCAGATGATCGAACAGGCCGTAAAAATTCAAAAGCGGCATGGTCAGTTTCTTCAAGTCCACGAGTTTATCACCCAAATACATTTTGCTCTGAATCAGCAGATTTTTCTGGTAGCAGTCTTCGATGAACTGGCGGAAGGTTTCACCCGGAACGTCGGGGCTATCGAAAATCCATCGTTCCATGCGCACGAAGTTTTCGACAAAATCCTTGTTGTCCATGTTCTCCATGAATCCGACGTATTTATCAATCATCAACCGGGCGGGGTTGAGCAGCAGAAAACCGAAATTCATGATGTCGCCGGGAATATTGGCAAAGGTATTGACCATGCGGCCGGCATCGACATCCCGCATCCAGACGTGCAAAAGCCCCGTGTCCGTGTCAAAGTTTGACGGTGTGACGGTCGTGACGAGATTTTTAATCTTCTCAGGATGCAGCGCGGAATACATCACACAGAAGGTGCCGCCCATGCAGATGCCCATCAGATTGATTTTGGGGACCTGGTGCCTCTCCCGAATAAAATCGACGATATTATCGATGTATCCGTTGACATGATCGTCAATCGTCTGGAATCGATCCTTTCGGGTCGGATAGCCCCAGTCCACCATATACAGATCAATGCCGCCCTCCAGAAAGGTTTTAACCACGCTGCGATCCGGCTGCAGATCCAGCATGGTCTCCCGGTTGATCAGGGCGTAAACGACCAAAAGCGGCGTGTTCAACTTGTTTTCTGCGTTTTCATTGCGATGGTAATGCTTCACGCGCACCCGGTCTTCCGAATAAACGATGTCATAAGGCGTCGATGCGAGTTGGCAGTTGAGCTCACTCAAAAGCACGTCCGACGCCTTGGAAACCCGCTGTTGCGTTTTTTCCGCGTCTTGTGCCATTCGCTCCAAAATGAGATCGAGTGGAATGTTTGTGGGATTCATGCGTTTATCGTTCCTTTCCTTCATCATCGTCAAGGCCGGGGCCTTACGGTATTATTTGACTACCGTGAGCGTGTTGGGTGAAATGTTGAGCCGCTTTTCGAGTTCCTTGACGCGCTTCTTGAGAACATGAAATTCCTTGTAAAGATCGTCAAGATCCGAATGCGTTGCAACGGGAAGCAGTTGGAGGAAGTCACGCAAGGCTTTATCCTTGGCCATCAGGAAGTCTTCCGTCCGGTTCAGCGTCCGGTGGAGCGCGTCGGTGTATTCTTTCGATTTGAAAAGCGTCATGTAATGGCCTTCCAAAATTTTAATCCAGATGGCGTAACTTTCCCGGGGGTCTTTGGGAAATTTTCCCTCTTCAGCCAGGAGGCGCAATCTCTCCTGAAAAACGGAAAAAGATTTCTCGATGGGCAGATAAAGAACAGACAGGAATTCCGCCATCGTTGTTTCATAAAGGTTATGCTTATCCAGAAGTTCGTTTAAGCGTTCCTGATAGAAACGCGTCAGGCCCAGGGGAGGGATCTTCAAATACTGGCGCAATTCCTTTTCATAGACATCCGACAGCGCCCGAAAGACTTCCTGATCGATATTGTCGAAATTATACGCTTCCGTTTGCCGGCCGATGCGGCCGGCTTTTTCCACCAGCTGATTATGAATCTGAGAAAAAGCTTCGTACATGGACTTGGACATTTTGATAAGAATTTCTGGAAGCGCGGTGATGGAATTGGCCGCAGCCGACAGGGATTCCGGCTGGGACATCATCTGGGAAAATGATTTTATAAAATTTAAATTTGTTTCCATCTGTTTTGTGAAGCGGTTTTGAACGGCCGTTTGCGCCCGAAGCGTCGAGTCCGCATTGGGCGGGACGGCCTGGGCGACATTGAGCCACATATCAACGGCCGATTTCATCCAGGGGAACATGGATGATTCACTCCATGGGGATTGCTTGCTGTCATCGGCCATGTTGCACCTCGTATCGAGAATTATCGGTTAATTTTAAAAAATTTAAGAATTGGTCAACTAATAACGATAAACACAGTATGGAGCGGGATACTCAAAATCATCATCCTGCTTTTTGTCTCACTTCATCGTTTATGATGACTGTCTTGATCAAACGTGGTCATTTATAATATCGGAGACCCAGTTTGTCAATGGGATTTGATGGGTTGATGCGGCGCATTTGCTGATGGGAATTCAAATCTGTGTGTTTCAGGTTGCTCTGTGTTGAAAGGGGATAATATGGCTTTCGAGAAACAGACAAAAATGACGCCCGATGAACTTCTGAAGGTCATCGGCTTTTCGCCGGCTGACAATCTGGAAGGTATTGCGACCGTGGTGCCGTGGAAGAGCAAGATGATTGGTTCGGGCGTCAAGGCGCTGTTTGGTTATCAGCGCATTCTGGATTCTCTCAGCAAAGATATTACGGTATTTGGCCCCGTGGCGGTGGGCGCCGCCTGGCAAAGCGCCATTCTGGATACGATTTTGCGGCCGGTCAAGGCCTCGGCGCGTATTGCGGTGGGCGCGTCGCGCAATCCCGATGCCTTTGCCGATGCCAACGGATGGATCTACAAAAATTACTCGCGTCTGCTTTACACCTTGACGGGGTTTTTCATCAGGAACGGAAAATTTGATCGGGAAAAAGCCCAGCAGATTTGCACGACGCCCCAGGGGAAAGCCTACCTCATCAATTACATGGATGAGTTCGCGCAGCTTGAGCATGAGTATCATAACATCGGCATGACCCGCATTATGGCCATGAAGGAACTGCTTTGCTGCCTTTTGGTCGTCATTACCGAGACGCCTCTTTCTTCGGGAAAATTACCGTTTGCCAAGCTCAACCCGGATGGAACAAAGGCGTTGCCGTTTCAGGCATACCTGGCGCAAAACCGCACCCGTTTTGAAAACCTCTATGCTGAAAATGCCTTCGACATCAAAGAATATTCCGAAAGGGCAACCGGGGGACTATTGGGGTGTTCAACCTATGAGGTGATTGAAGAAGCAACGCTTCACCGGGTGACGCTGCGGCATTATCTGGTGCCGGATGGCGTGAAGGCCAACGGTAAAATCCTGTATATGGCGACGCCGCTCATCAATCGGCCGGAACTGTTTGATCTGGCGCCCGGCAAGTCTGTCGTGGAAGCCATGCTTCAGGAAGGCTATCGGATATACCTGGTGGATCACGGCGAGCCGGGATGGGAGGAAACGGAGCTGGGGCTCGGCTTTTACGGCAAAACCATTCCCGACCATTTTTTGTCGGTGATTCAAAAAAGGCATCCGAAAAGTGAAATCTATATGATGGCCTACTGTATGGGCGGCACGCTGATTCTGCCGTATCTGGCCCGTCGGGCTCAGGAACTCATGGCGCAGGGCAAGCCGATGGATATTTGCAAAATCGCACTCATGGCCTCCCCCATGAAATTTGACGATGGGGAAAGCGGACACAAGGCCATCCGGGCGCTGATTCGCCGGGATTATGATCCATATCTGATGAAGGAGCTGTTCGGTGCTGTGAACATTCCGCCGCAGATGATTGAATCCGGTATGAATGAAATTCAACCCGGTGTGCAATACAACGTCGTTTCGGGGTTTTATGGACGCGCCGAAATCCGCGAATCCATTGCCGAGGCGGCGCCCTTTCTGTACTGGCTGACGCACGGCACGAAATTTCCCGTGACCGCTCACGTTCAATGGATACAAGACATCTTCATCGGCAACGCGATTTGCGAAGGGACGTATTGCCTTCCCTCAACGAACCCTGAATTCGATGGAAAGCCGGTCGATATGTCGGCGCTTCGCCGGGCGGGCGTCCGGATATTTGATTATCGCGGTTCGCGCGATCCCATCGCACCTCCCGGCTCCTGCATCGCCGGTGAGACCTGGGGGATGGTTGATGACGGCAATGTCCGGTTTCAAAGCGAAGCGCTCAACCGCACCATCGAAAAAAACATCGGCCATATTTTTGTCGTCAGCCATAAGCTTTTGATGGAATACCTCGCACAGGTCGTGGATTTCTTCAAAAAGTGATCCGTGGCATCTGGCCTCAGCGGGCCAGCTCCAGCAGGACAGGCCAGTTCAGCGTGGGGAAAACGCGGTTGAGCGAATGGTCCTCCTCAACGAGGTGGTGGGTCAGATTGATAAATGTTTTTTCGGCAATCGCTTGAGTGGCGGCGGGATCCACAACATCATCGTTGATGCCGTGATAAATGATTGTGGGCACGCGAATGGGGTTTGAAACGGCTTTTTCAAACGCTTCAAGGATCAGTGCCGGAGCGATCAGAATCAATTTGCTGACGCGGTCTTCGTGCTCGAGCGCAAATTTTGCCGCCATCAGGCCGCCGAAACTCGATCCCACCAGAATCAGGTTGGTTTTTCCCTCCAGAAGGCGCGTGAGTTTAGCCATGCGCGCCGGGAAATCGCCCGTATAGTCTTCAATCATCATTTCCGGGAAGTGCTTTCGCAGGTATTGCGCTTTCGTGCCCGAAGAGCTTCCTTCGAGACCATGAATAAAAACAAGTGTGTGCTGCATGCTATGCTCCTTGGGGCCCTTGAAAGGCCTGTCATGAATTTGACATTGCCCGGATTATGCCATTGTGTTAGTAGCAGCGCAACAGTATTTTCTTGAAGGAGATCTCCTATGGCACAGATATTACCTTTTAAAGCAGTGCGTCCAAATCCAAAATATGCCGCTGATGTGGCGGCCCTGCCTTACGACGTGATGACGCGCGATGAAGGTATCGAGGCAACGGCAGGCAAGCCTTTGAGCTTTCTGCACGTGGAAAAATCGGAAATTGACGTTCCGGACGGCACACGGCCGGACGATGATTTGATTTACGAGACGGCGAAGAAAAACTTTGCCAAAATGCGTGAAACGGGCGTCCTTATCCAGGATGATTCGCCATGCTATTACATCTACCGCCAGCGGATGGGCGAGCATGTGCAGACCGGTATTGTCGGCGTGATGAGCGCCGACGAATATGACGAAGGTAAAATTAAAAAGCATGAATTGACACGCAAGGACAAACAGCAGGATCGCACCCGTCATGTGGACACGGTGGAGGCGCAAACGGGACCGGTGTTTGTAAGCTATGTGCGGCGCGAGCGCATTAATGCCCTGGTGGAGAACATCATGACGGGAGAGCCGGATTATGATTTCACGGCCGATGACGGTATCGCACACACCGCCTGGGTGGTCTCCGATGCCGGACACATTGATACTTTGCGGCAGGAGTTTGCGCAGGTTAACGCGCTCTATATTGCCGACGGGCATCACCGCGCGGCGGCAGGCTCGGCCGTTGCCCGCAAGCGTCGAAAGCCCGGTGTAACGCAGGAATCAGATTCGGTGCTGGCCGTCTTTTTCCCGCACGATCAGTTAAAGGTGATGGACTACAACCGCGCTGTCCAGGATTTGCACGGCTTAACCAAAGATCAGTTTCTTGATCGCCTTCAGGAAAAATTTATCGTCGTTAAGGAAATTCCTGCCAAAGCGCCAAAGCGTCTGCACGATTTCGGCATGTATCTGGACGGAGCGTGGTATGGCCTGACCGTCATAGAGGGCGTCTATAACCCGCATGATCCCGTGGCCAGTCTGGATGCGGCGATTCTGCAGGATCACCTGCTCGCGCCAATCTTGGGTATCACTGATCCCCGCACGGATGAGCGCATCAAGTTCATCGGTGGCATTCGCGGCATGTCCGAACTCGAAAAGCTGGTGGATCGCGATGGGTTTGCCGTGGCCTTTTCGCTTTATCCCACATCGATGGAACAGATTATCCGGGTGGCGGACGCCGGCGCGATCATGCCGCCGAAATCCACCTGGTTTGAACCAAAACTGCGCAGTGGCTTATTTGTCCACGCATTGAAATAAAGGAGGAAAGCGAATGGCGAACATGAAATCGTTTGGCCTGGTCTGTCTGGGATTGATGTGGGCGCTGGCGTGCTGGGGATGCGCCGCGCCATCCATCTACACCATCAATATGACATACGACCCCTATTATGCCGAAGCGCCTGATTATTTGAAGCCGGATGCCCGTGCGCTCCAGTCCATCATTACCGTGGCTGAATTTACCGACATGCGTTTAATAGATGACCCGCTGGTCATTGGCCGGGTGCTGGAGAAAGACGGCATGAAAGTGCTGGTTTTGCCCAAAACGATTCGCCCGACAGCGGCCGCGGCCGAGGGGGTTCGTCAGTATTTGAGAAAAGCGGGCTACAATGTGTCGGCTGTCGCTGATCCATGGAATTTACAGGAAGCAACGATTCCGCAGTCGCCCAACGGTAAAATAGTGATAGGGGGGGCAATCGAAGACATAGCCGTTGACTGCAGGCGGGCTTTTCCCACAAACACCTATACGACGAAGATCAGGATGACGCTTTATCTTGCCGATATGACCGAGCGTAAAATTCTGCATCGGGTGACCGTAGAGGCCACCAATACCCTGGAGCATGTCTTTTTCTCATCGGATCGGATGGGAAATCAGGCCGGGGTGGCTCTGGGGGATGCCATTGAAAAAATCTTTGAAAAGCAGGAACTGGCTCAGGCTCTTCGCGAGGCGCTCAATCGCTGATCCACGGCGTCATTCATTTCCCCATGACCGGCTGATGGCGAGGGCCGGATTTCAGGCCTTAATCTGTCTGGCGTAGGATTGAACAAACGATGCGTTTTCGTGGAAGGGGTAGGTCTTTAAAAGCCACGCGATAATTTTTTTCGCCTGGGCGGGCTTTTGCAGATGTTCATTGAAAATGCGCGCCATAAAAAAATACGCATGCGGCGCCAGGTCGGAGGCTGAGTGAATTTGCGCAAGCCGGTCAAATAGCTTTAACGCCTCCAGGTGATAATCCCTTTCAAAAAGCGCTTTACCCACCAGAAAAATAGTGGACGGATCCTCGTCGAGAAAATCCGGACGGATGTCACTGCAGTAAAGATACGCCGCGCAAATTTTATCCCGTTGACGGGTTTTATGCATGAGCTTGATGTAGTCCGGCGAAAACGCGATCAAATCCGGCGTTTTCTTGCGCAGATGCAGAAGCTCATAGTACCGGTCGGCGATGGCCGGATTTCCCAGCGCACCGTGTGAGGCGTGCTGGATTTCGGTGATGGCCGTGTCATAGTGACCGTCGCTGATCAAACCATTGACCCGGTTCAAAAGCGTATCGGAAGAAGCAAGCGCGTCTGTCTTGCCTGACGTGGGCCCAACCCCGTTGGTGACCAGTGGCGAAAAATCCCCCTCGTGATCGACTGTAAAACCTGCCGAATCGTGGTATTGAAAAAGGTGATACCCGATCACGTGATATGAAACAACAAGGCCATAGCCAACCAGCACGGTTATCAGAAAGTAGCTTACGGGTTGAGGCAGGGTTTTCCAGAGCAGGAAGCCAAGCAGGGCAAAAGCGGTAAGCAGGATGGCTAAAAACAAAACCAGGGCAAGGTAGGGCCACCGGATTCGCCAGGCCAGCAAAACAAAAACGTGAGGCAAAATCGCTACAAGAAAACTTCTGGCAACCATCAGCATGAGAATGGAAGGAAGTATCAGCAGCAATATCAGGATAAAAATAAAATTCATCGCCGGCGGCGCCTCGATGTCCAAAAAGGGGAGAGGCTGAAAAAACAGATAATAGGCGAGAGCGCCCAAAATGAGATAAAGCGCCAGGTGCTTGATCGCGAGCGGGAGCATGCCATTGGCTCCTTTCATGGTCAGGGGCGGAGGCGTCAGGCGGCCGTTTGAGCTGGCCGAAAGTGACAGGCAGGCATAGGTTAAAAGAAGGCCAAAGCTGGTGAAGTGAACGACAAGATCAAGCGCTGTGCGCTGTGTGAAAAAGGCCTGTATCAGCGCGAGTATGGTCATCAGGCCGATGAAGGGGAAGCCAAGCGGATACTGAAAAATGGCGCCGAGGCGCTGCCAGAAGGGGTCGGTGGCGTGAGCAAAAGAGAGCTCCGAAAGATAAACCGAGCATTTGGGGCACAGATACACGGTTTTGGCCCGGCCATAAAAGTAATCCATCCTTTTTTTGATGGCGCAGGATGCGCAGAGATTGGCGTGGCATTTTGGACAATTGAAGGCGGCATAATGAAGGGGATGATTATTGCAATAAATCGCCATACATCAAGGCTCCCTCAAGCATGAGTTTTTTGCGATTCCGTCATGGCGGCCGGATTCCGAGGATTGCAAATGGAACAACACGTATGCCAGCGTTTATCACGATGCCCTCAAAGATTCCACGAATAAAAAATGCAAATATCCCTTGTATTTTTTTTGTCTTGCCGTTAATAAATCGAGCGGGATGACCACACGAAAAAAGATAAAAATTGGTATCTTGTCCGACACACACGTCTCTGGCCCGGATGAGCGCCTCCGGCGGATTATCGATGAATATTTCTCAGGCGTCGATATGATTTTTCATGCCGGAGATCTGGTGGACTTAAGCGTTTTAGATCTGTTTGGTGAAAAAGACGTTCGGGCGGTCAGCGGCAATATGGACACGCCGCGCGTCAAGCAGGCGCTCCCGGAGCGATTGATCATGGACATTCAGGGGTTTCGCATCGGTCTGATTCACGGGTGGGGCGCGCCGGACGGAATGGAAAAAAAACTTCTTCATCAATTGGGACGCTTGGATTGTATTGTCTTTGGGCATACGCATGCGCCGGTAAATCAGCTCATCGACGGCATTCGTTTTTTTAACCCCGGTTCAGCGCTCGACAGGCGCTTTGCGCCATTTTGCAGCGTCGGCATTCTGGAAGTGGGCGACGAAATCACGGGCAGCATTATTGCACTCAAAGCGTGAAAACACGCGTTACCCGAAAGAGATAAGACATGGAAACAATGTTTGCCCCCTGGCGGATGGAGTATCTGGTGAGCGAAAAACCAAACGGATGTGTATTTTGCAAAAGTTCGATGCGCTCCGACGACTATGTTGTGCATGAAGGACGCGCCTGCTTTGTGATGCTCAACCGCTACCCCTACGTCGGCGGCCATTTGATGATCATTCCGTATCGTCATCTGGGCGGCGTTGAAGAAATGACGCTTGAAGAAAGAACGGAGATGTTTTCGCTTTTGGATGTGTCCATCAAGGTTTTAAAGGAAGCGATGAACCCGAACGGTTTTAATGTCGGCATGAATCTGGGACGCGCAGCCGGCGCAGGCGTTGCCGAGCATATTCACATGCATCTGATTCCGCGCTGGGACGGAGATACGAATTTCATGAGTGTGGTGGGCCAGGTCCGCGTGATCCCGGAAGACCTTTCGGCCACCGCCGCCAGGCTTACGCCTCTATTTAAAAAATATACCGAGGAGGATGTGTATCGATGAAGGTCTTTTATTTAATTCTGATCGTATTGTTTACTTTTTTTATTGTGACCTTTTCACAGTACAATACCGCAGAAGTGCCCATTCGCTATTTTCATCTCATTGAGGCGCAAATTCCCGCTTACATGCTGATTTTTGCCGCTTTGCTGATTGGGATCATCATTACCTGGTTTTTAGGCGCCATGGAGAGATTCCGGCTCAGTCGCACCATTTCCAAGCAGAATAAAACAATTCGCGATTTGCGCAAGGAATTGCGTTCCTTTGAAGCGCCGCCCATGATCGACGACAAGAATAAGCCATCTGAAAAAAATACATAAACTGTGAACTTGAAGGATGTGGCAGCGAGCGTCTTACATCTGAGCGCAGTCGCGCGGGTCGCCCTGGATCTTTTCGATAGCATGTGAAAGCGCGGGCAGCACCGCTGCGAGATTTTCACTGGCCCCTTTGGGGCTCCCGGGCAGATTGATGATGAGTGTGCGACCGCGAATGCCCGCCACGGCGCGGGAAATCATGGCATGCGGTGTGATTTTCATGCTGGCCAGACGCATAGCCTCCGCCATACCGGGAATTTCTTTGTCCAGCACTTGAAGCGTAGCATCCGGTGTCAAGTCGCGCGGGCTCACGCCGGTGCCGCCCGTGGTCAAAATCAAATCCAGTTTTTCAATATCGGCCAGTTGAATGAGTGCCGCTGCAATCTGATCCACTTCGTCGGGGATGATGATCGTTTTTTGTACGGATATCGCGGCGCCCGCAAGCAGTTTTGCAATTGCGGGGCCGCTTAAATCTTCCCGTAGGCCTTGAGCGCCTTTATCGCTGACAGTGATGATTCCGGCTTGAAACACACTACTCCTCAGCATCCTTCTTGGATTCCGCGATGATTTTCTCCGCGATGAAGGCGGGGACTTCTTCATAATGCGATTCGGTGTAGGTGAAGTTTCCTCGTCCGCTGGTCATCGAACGAAGATCGGGCGCGTACTTCAGAATTTCCGCCAAAGGCACCTGGCCTTTAATGACCTGGTTGGTGCCGTTGGTGTCCATGCCCAACACGCGTCCACGGCGGCTGTTGAGATCGCCGATGACGTCGCCCATGTATTCATCAGGAACTTCAATGGCGATATTCACGATGGGTTCCAGAAGAATCGGTTGACAATCCATAATACCCTTTTGGAAAGCCATGGAGCCGGCGATTTTAAAGGCCATTTCCGAAGAATCTACGGTGTGATAGGAACCGAAAACCAGGGATATCCTGAAATCCACCACCGGATAGCCCGCGATAACGCCTTTGGCTGCTGCTTCCTGAATGCCTTTGTCCACAGCCGGCCGGTATTGCCCTGGAATAACGCCGCCGACGATTTTATCCAGGAATTCATAACCTCCGCCGCGCGGCAACGGTTCAATGTCGATCGTACAATCACCAAACTGGCCGCGTCCACCGGATTGTTTCTTGTATCGTCCCTGAACGTTGGTTTTTCCTTTAATGGTTTCAAAATAGGGGACTTTCGGCGTGTTCAGGTTGACTTCAACGCCGAATTTTCTTTTCATTTTTTCTACATTAACTTCAATGTGTGTCTGCCCCATGCCGGAAAGAATCATTTCCTTGGTCTGAACGTTGCGCGAGAAAACGATGGTCGGGTCTTCTTCCGTCAGGCGGTGGATGGATGAAGCAATCTTGTCTTCGTCGCCGCGGGATTTCGGCTCGACCGCAAAAGACATAATGGGCGGGGGGACTGCGACTTTTTCGAAAACGATGGGCGCTTTTTCGAAACTCAGCGTGTCACCGGTGACAGTTTCCTTAAGCTTGGCGACGCCCGCGATATCACCGGGAATCAGGGAGTCCGCCTGTTTCTGGGCTTTGCCCTCCAGGTAGAAGATATGGCCGAATTTTTCCGTCATTTTTTTAGTCGAATTATAAACGGCCGAGTCGGAATTGAGTTTGCCGGAATAGACACGGAAAAGCGTCAGTCGCCCGGCGTAAGGATCGGCAATGGTTTTAAAGACAATGGCTGAAAAAGGTTCGTCTTCGGAGGGTTTTCGTTCTTCAATGTTGTCCGAGCCGGGTTTTTTGCCTTTAACCGCGCCGCGATCGACCGGTGAGGCGAAGGAACTGACGACGAGATCCATCAGCAAAGCAACGCCGATGCCTTTGAGCGATGCGCCGCAAAGCAGCGGGATGATGCTGCCGTCGATCACGCCTTTTCGAAGTCCGGTTTTGAGTTCATCTGCAGAAAGTTCGCCCTCTTCCAGATATTTATTCATCATCTCTTCATCCGCCTCTGCGATGTCTTCAACCATAGAGGCATGCATGGCTTTTGCTTCTTCCAACAGGTCGGCGGGAATATCGGCAGGTTTGGCGATGCCTTTGTTGTCCGTGAATACATAAGCCTTCATGGAGATCAGATCGACAATGCCCTGAAACTTTTCTTCCGCCCCAATCGGCAGGCAAATGGGCGTGGCTTTTATTTTGAGCTTGGCTTTGATGCTGTCGAGCACGGTATCGAAATTGGCCCGTTCGCGGTCCATGCGGTTGATGAAAATGGCGCGGGGCAGGTGATATTCATCGGCGAGTTCCCAGACTTTCTGTGTCTGGAATTCAACGCCGCCTACGGAATCGATCACAACGACAGCGTTATCGGAGACACTCAAGGAACATTTGATGTCGTAGGTGAAGTTGGAATCGCCGGGGGTATCGATCATGTTGATCTTGTGCTTGTCCCATTCGACAAAATTGGCTGCGGATGAAATGGACACACGCCGTTTCTGTTCTTCCGGTTCGAAGTCCATCGAAGAGGA
>CAZSQS010000036.1:0-35786 GCA_964608995.1 uncultured Smithella sp.
ATGATTATTTTTGGCTGGATTGATATTTTGAAGTACGTCCCCGATCTGTCCCCTTTTCATCATTCATTTACCTTGTGAAAAGTTTTCAAATGGAGACCGCTTCCGCATATCAGGTTTGAAGTGAAATAAAGCATTAAAAAAATCCTTTTAAATGTTGCCGGTTCGAATTCATCGCATCTGCTTGGAAAGTGTGCCGGAATATGCATGATTATTTTTGGCTGGATTGATATTTTGAAGTACGTCCCCGATCTGTCCCCAGTCCGTCCTGAACAGCCGTGGCGGATAGTTTATGAAAAATATCGCTCACTGATTAGTAAAAATGCTGATTGAGTGCAGGATTCAGGTAATACAGTAAAATGCGACTGCTTGATAAAGGAGAGGGGGCGAATACCCCCTCTCCTTTATCATATTCGTAATTCAGACATCAACAGTTCGTGGGTATGGTCTCCGCAAAAGTAACTCTTAAGGAACTGCCAAGGTATCTGTGGTAACACCACTATTCGGGTCAATTACATAAGTCCCTGTCACCTTAGTTGCATCGTCATGTACCGCCGTCACCAACCCAGTCGCGGCTGTTACAGTGACCGTATTCCCAACCGTAACATTGGCACCCACATATGAGGTTGGCGGGGTTCCCCCTACGATGACTTCAGCAGGTAAATTATTTTGATCATCATACGCCGTTACGGCTGTGGCGACAGTACGTGCGTCTCCCTTCACACTTGCTATAAGAGCTCTCGATCTGTATGCCGTAAACTGCGGAATGGCGATGGCTGCCAAAATACCGATAATCGCGATAACGATCATCAATTCAATCAACGTGAAACCTTTCTGGTTTGAACTTTTACGAAATGCTTTGAACATAGTCTTCCTCCTTTTTGGAAAATTGCGTTTGTTGTTCAGTTATACGTTTATTCGTCTGTTATGGCTTGGTTTTTAATTACATCAAAACCTCTTCATTTTCAATAACTTTTTTGCCTTCTCACCTCCGTCTCTTTTTCTTTTGCTGCCTTTTGTCTTTCGCAGTTCTTTTAAGCAATGGGTATGCCAGATCAGTTGATATATTTATTTTCAATCGGATAACAAAGGCTTACAATTATTGAAGTGATTTCCATCACGTATAAACCTCAGTCATAAATCAGATTGACCGGTCATTTTCACCGATCGTCCGTCATTTTGCACTATGCAGTGAAGAAAATTTCGGCGGCACGACGCAATGATTGGCGGGTCTAAAGACCCGCACTACGTTTCGGTGGGTTTCAAGTGCATTTTATTTTTTTTTAGTAGTGCGTACCTTCAGGTGCGCATTTTTCCTTCATCCTTGACAAGATTACATTGACGAGTTACTCAATTGAGCGTATCATCAACAATACAACAGGAGGTACAACCAATGTCAAGAGCACCAAAAATTATACCCATATCCGACCTCAGGCAAAATGCCAGCGAAGTCGTCAAAAATGTATCCACTTCGAGAGAACCGGTTTTTATCACGCAGCGCGGCAGAGCGGCTGCTGTTATGGTCAGTATGGAGGTTTATACAAACGCTCAGCATGAAATGGATATTTTGCACTTGCTTGCCAGGGGCGAGAAGGAAATTGCAGCAGGGACCGGTTATGATCTCGAAGATGTCTTGAAAGAAGCTGATCGCTATCTTGAGGCTGACCATAATTGAAAATCTTATTTACTCCTTCGGGACGTCGTCAGTTCCTTGAAGCGAATGCTTATATTCACCGAGACAAGCCTTCTGCTGCATTATCTTTTCGCCAAAAAGCGGAGAAATCGCTGTTGCGGCTAAAGAAGTATCCGGAATCTGGAAGAACTCTGCCTGAATTTCCAGAACTATCTTTTCGTGAAGTGATTGTGAGTCCGTATCGGTTTTTCTATAAAGTTAAGGATAATGACGTTTGGATTGTGGCCGTATGGCATGGCGCGCAATTACCGGAGGAACCTGAAATAAATGGGTAAACCGTCTCTGCCTCGCCTGTGTCGCCATCTGGATTTGAAACTATCTTCCGCTGCTGCTCGTCCGGGAATTGGCGGGACGCTTGGCGCCACCGGTGGTTTGGCGGGTCTAAAGACCCGCACTACATTACGTTCGTTTCAGATTGAATTTCTGTTTTTTGTAGTGCGTACCTTCAGGTGCGCTATTTCTGGTCAACAGGCGCCGCTGTCAGTTTGGCGGGTCTGAAGACCCGCGCTACGTTACGTGCGTTTCAGATTCAATTTCTGTTTTTGTGGTGCGTACCTTCAGGTGCGCTATTTCAGGTTCAAGAAGTGCCGCCGACGGTTTGGCGGGCAATTTTGATCAGACTTCGCAGGGCGTCATTGACAGAGGCATCATCAGGAAAAGCTGCGGCAACATCAGGACTCAGCAAAACGAGATTGGTTCCTTTTTTATAATCATCGACGTATTTGCCTCTTGTTCCTTTGCCTAAATCTTCCCGCTTATATTCTCTTCTCATTTCCTCGTTTTTAACCGTTTTCATAAATTTTCCTCTCTTGCCGTGTTGCACGCCTTGCACTTATGATTCTTGTATTGCCTCTTCTTTCGGTATGGCTGACTATTAATAATCTACTTGCCGTCGAATAACCAAATGTCAGATACCGATGCTCTCTTACGGAATGATCCGGATCGTTGAAGGTTATTGATAATGGATCAGCAAACACAGAAGTTGCCTCATGAAATGAGACATCATGCTTTTTAATATTTGCATCCGATTTATTCGGATCCCATTCAAAATTCATGGCATACCCTAGCATTATTCCGCAAAGAGGTAAAGTGTTGACCTCTATTTGATTAAGCCCGTAACGCCCTCGTCCCAGGAAGCGATCATTCGATTACCAATTTCTTTGAATTCAGGGTGATCTGAAATATAGGCGGAAATCAATTGCCTTGTTTCTGTTACGGCGTTGGCCATGCCATTGAAAATTGCCGTGACCAACGGCATTGGCAGCAAAAGATGGGCAATGGCAAAACGCTCCAGCGTTTTTCGCGGCCACCATTTCTTTGTCCCGGCAAGGGTCAGCGCCGGAACATCCTTTGTGACGTATGCCGTCGTCGTCACCAGATCATATACCGGCGCCAGTTTAACAATATCCGCAGGCAAAGAATACAAAACACCGAAGTTTTTAAGATGCGCATCCCCGTTGCGCAGCATGACCGACAAAACCAATGCGGCGAAGAACTGTTTACGGGCTTCCATCAGATGAGCGCCAGAGACAAAATCGCTGATACTTTTTGCGATACGTTCATAGCTGCCGGTATATTTCCTTGCTGTTCCCAGCGCCTGAAGGCTGCACATATCCTCAAAGCCAATAGCCAACCCATCCGGGGCGATGTCAAACCTTCGCATAATGAAAAGGCCGCCATTGTTGGAAAGAAAAAAATCCGGCGTGGATAGTCCGGCACGCTTTGCCGCAGTCATGCAGAAATACTCATTGGCGGCCAGATATGGATAGTCCGCGCCCCATGACTTCACAATGTAGCCTGATGACGCCAAAGTGCCTCGTTCGGAGGCATCCAGTAAAATTTTCGGTTGAACGCCCGATACGCCGGAACGTAAAGCGTATTTTGCAACCAATTCGGAAAACAGTTCGGTCGTATTGGGATAGGCAAGCAGTTCATCCAAAGATTCCGGCGTTTCAGCAATGTGAGGCGATGGATCATCAGGAAGTGAAAACCGGTTGCGCCCCACTTGATTGCCTCCGGTTACACGCAGAATAGATAAATCATCTTCGCCAATGATTTTAGCGATTGCGCGGCGGATCGCTTCGAGCAGCGCGCCTTCCGGCAGATTCATCTGGAAAATGGGATGCAACTCGGGGCTGACCCAGCTTTCCAGCCGGACAGGCATCGTCAGAGAAATCTGCGCGTCTGAACCGGCATCCGGATTATAGGAAAACACATATTTATAGTCTGTCTCCCGCGCCAGCAGGCCACAGCGATTATTGGCCGCCCAAACGGCAAGTGAAGAAGCGCCCGTCATCAGATAAGCTCCTCTTTCCGAAGCTCGTCCAGCGTTGGAGGCTGACCCGCGGGCCGCACACGCAGCTCCAGCCCCAGAAACTCAAGAATGCGGATCAGTTTTCGCACGCCGATCTCCTGCACGGTTCCATTTTCAATCTGCCCGATCGTTGTCCGGCTCATCCCCAGAGATTCCGCCAGTTTTTCCTGAGAAATCTTGTTTTTCTTGCGGGCATTTCGAATTTGCTTTCCAATATCAAATAGCATGGGTGCATTATATAAAATGCATTATAAAATATCAACAGATTATTGCATCATATACAATGCTTTATTGAGCGCGAAGAAATCCAATGTAATCGTCTGTGCGGACTTGAAATCAAGAACCTTTTGTTAATCCGCTGGTAATGACAACCGCCAGGGGATTGTGTAATTAAAGAGTTTTACGGCAGGTCAAAATATGATACGGATTCGTCGAAAATAGCCGCAAGTTCTCAGGCGGTTTATATTAAACAGGAAAGACGGATGAAAAAAAACCATGTATGAAGTGACGATTATCAAATCATTTTCTGCGGCGCACCTGCTTCAGGACATCGGCGGCAAATGCGAAGAGTTGCACGGCCATAATTTTAAGGTGGAAGTCACGGTTGGCGCGCCCAACCTCAATGACGAAGGTATTTTAATTGATTTTCGTCTGGTTAAAAAATGGCTTCAGGACATTCTCGACGCGCTGGATCACCAGCATTTAAACGAGCTTGAGCCGTTCCGGGGCAAAAACCCCTCATCGGAAAACCTGGCCTGCTTCATTTATAATGCAATGAAAGCGCCCGCCAAAACCCAGAAGGTAGCCGTCGTGCGCGTAAAAGTGTGGGAATCGGAAAACGCAGCAGTAACCTATAGAGAAGGATAAAGGTTCAAGGTGCAAGGTACAAGGTAAAAAACATTCAATAATTAGGAAGCAAAGCCACCGCTCTTATCCTTGAACCTTGAACCTTTCACCTTGAGCCTGTTTTTTATTATGATTGACATTCAAAACTCGAAAGACACCCGAAATATTGACATCAAAAAAGTCGGGGTGAAAAATATCAAATACCCGATTACTGTGCTTGACCGCGAACGCGGCACGCAGCCGGTCAGCGCCACGATCAATATGTATGTGAATCTGTCTCACCACTTCAAAGGCACGCACATGAGCCGGTTTGTGGAGGTGCTAAACGACTTCCGCGGACAGATCAATATCAAAACATTCAAAACGATTCTGGAAAAAATGCAGCACAAGCTCCGGGCGCAGTCCGCGCACATGGAAATTGAGTTCCCCTATTTTATCAAAAAAATGGCGCCCGTGTCGAAAGCCAAAAGCATGATGGAATACCACTGCCAGTTTTGCGGTGAAAGCAACGGCGAACAATCCGACTTCTGGGTGGGTGTGGTGGTGCCGGTGACGTCGCTTTGCCCCTGTTCGAAGGAGATCAGCGCGTTTGGCGCGCATAATCAACGCAGTATCGTCACTGTAAAAGTCCGTTTTCAAAAATTCTTCTGGATTGAGGATCTGATAAAAATCGTTGAAGAATCTGCAAGCGGTGAGGTATATTCATTGCTCAAACGCGTGGATGAAAAATACGTCACGGAAAAAGCGTATCAGAACCCGAAATTCGTCGAGGATATTGTCCGCAGCGTGGCTGTAAAACTCAACGCGGATAGTAACTTCACCTGGTACAGCATTGAAGCGGAAAATTTTGAAAGCATCCACAATCACAGCGCCTATGCCTGTGTCGAGAAAGGATAACCCGATGGCGGCCAAAAAATCCGATTCCTTCTTCAATTTATACGCTCAGGGATTTGTGCGCACCGCTGTTTGCATTCCGGAAGTTAAAGTATCGGACGTGGCTTTCAACACGCAAAAAACGCTGGAACTGGCCAGGCAGGCGGCTAAGCAACACGCGCTCTTGGCGATTTTCCCGGAGCTTGGTCTTTCAGCCTATTCTAACGAAGACCTGTTTCATCAACATGCGCTGCTGACCGGCGTTGAAGATGCGCTTGCGACGATTAAAAAAGCAACGGCCGGATTGAATATGATTCTGGCCGTGGGCGCGCCGCTGGTGGTTGATTCCCGATTATATAATTGCGCCGTGATATTTTATCGCGGCAGCATTCTGGGCATCGCCGTGAAATCGTATCTGCCGAACTACCGGGAGTATTATGAAGGCCGGCAGTTCTCTCCCGCTCGCGAAGCGCTGGCGACAAGCATCGCTCTTGCCGGTCAGAAAGACATCCCTTTCGGCGCGAATCTGATTTTTTCGATCTCCAACATTAAAAACTGCAATGTGTATTTTGAAATTTGCGAAGACCTCTGGGCGCCTGTGCCGCCGTCAAGCTATGCCGCCCTAGCGGGCGCGACGGTGATCGGTAATCTGTCCGCATCAAACATCACCATCGGGAAGTCCCAATACCGGCATCAACTCACCGCCAATCAGTCGGCGCGACTTGTGGCGGCCTACCTTTACGCCGCGGCGGGCTTTGGCGAATCCACTACCGATCTGGCCTGGGACGGACATGCCATGATCTATGAAAACGGCAATCTCCTGTCCGAATCTTCACGCTTCTGTCCAGACGCGCAGATAATCTTTGCAGATGTGGATCTGGATCGATTATCGCAGGACCGGATGCGCCTGACCACGTTTGGCCAAAACGCGGCGGATTCGCGGGAACGCTTATCGCGTTTCCGGCGGATTGAGGTGGAGGTCACGATTCCCAAAGGCAGGCTTTTGCCCGAACGTGAATTTGCGCGCTTTCCCTACATTCCCGCCGATTCGGCCAAACGCCATGAGCGCTGCTACGAAGCTTATAACATTCAGGTGCAGGGACTGGCCAAACGCCTGTCCGCCTCTGGCATTGGAAATCTGGTCATCGGCGTCTCGGGCGGGCTTGATTCAACGCACGCTTTGATTGTCGCCGCCCGAACGATGGATCTTCTGGGAAAACCGCGATCCTGCGTCAAGGCCTATACGATGCCTGCGTTTGCCACGACCGGGAAAACCTATCGCAATGCCATCAGGCTGATGAAGGCCCTCGGCGTGGAAGCCAATGAAGTGGATATCAAACCTAGCTGCCTCCAGATGCTTTCAGATATCGGACATCCTTACGCCTCCGGCAAAAAAGTTTATGATATTGCCTTTGAAAATGTTCAGGCGGGACAACGCTCGGCGCATCTTTTCCGACTGGCCAATATGAAAAACGCCCTGGTGGTCGGAACGGGAGATTTGAGCGAGCTGGCGCTGGGCTGGTGCACGTATGGCATTGGCGATCACATGTCGCACTATAATGTCAATGCGAGCGTTCCGAAAACGCTGATCCAGTATTTGATCCGCTGGGTAGCCGAAACGGAGCTGTTTTCGAAAGAAGTCTCGTCTGTTCTTTTTGATATTCTGGATACGGAAATATCGCCTGAGCTGATTCCCGGCGATCAATTGCAGAAAACGGAGGCGGTCATCGGACCCTACGAATTACAGGACTTCAATAATTTTTACATCACCCGCTTCGGTTATCTGCCCACCAAAGTGGCGTTTCTGTCCTGGCTGGCCTGGCGGGACATCTCAAAAGGCGCCTGGCCGGACGTGCCGCCGGAAAAACGCCATCAGTACACCCTTCAGGAAATCAAAAAGTGGCTGCAAGTGTATCTGACCCGTTTTTTTCAGACCTCCCAGTACAAGCGCTCCTGCGTGCCCAATGGCCCGAAGGTCGGTTCCGGCGGTTCACTTTCGCCCCGGGGCGACTGGCGCGCCCCCAGCGACAGCGAACCTGGCATCTGGCTTTCCAACTGGAAAAAAATTCCGGATAAAGAGTGATTAAATATCCCGAATGGATTGGTAGAAGGATTTGCCTATAGCCTATGGCCTATCGCCCAGTCACCCCCGGCGCGTTCGGGGGAACACCGGCCGTCGTAGGGAACGGTTTAAAACCGTTCCCTACGAATAATCATCTTTTGGAACGGTCACGACCGTTCCCTACCTTTTCACCACCCGCCATCAACCCTGAACCATCAACCATTCGCCCATAGCCCATAGCCCATAGCCTATCGCCTATAGCCTCTTGATCTATTTCTTCTTCTGCAAGGCCTGCATCAGCTTTTGCGCCAAAAGCCCCGAGGCTTCATTATCCGCTTTTTCTTCCGAACCATACACCAAAGAAACCTCGCGGGTGGACTTCGCTTCGCCTAATTGATCCGCCAGCACTTCCCGGCTGTGTACGTCTTCGTGACAATACACACAGAGATTTTCCCAGTTGCTGCCATCCTGGGGATTGTTGGAATGATTTCCGTCTTTATGGTGAACCGTCAGCAGATGACGGTTTGTGCCGGAAAAATCACTTCCGCAACGAGCGCACACGAGTCCGTGAATCCGCAGGGATTTCTCCCGGTAATCCTCGTCACCCGGCGCTTTGGCCGCGTTTTTCATCTCCCGCACCAGATCTTCAGGCGATTTCTGCCCCGCTGCCGCTGGCGGCTTTTTGACAGACTTTACTTTCCCCCAGGAATTGGAAAAAGTCATTTTAGCCATAACGATTCCTTATACACCCTCACCTTTTTCCCGCCAGTGTATCGACGAAGACGCGAATGCCCTTGGCGAGCGCCGCCAGTTCCGTTAGTTTTCGAAGCATGGGCATACGCACCACCACCGGCGACAACCATTGAATGCCTGTGGCCACATGGTCTATCGCGGCGTGGACTTTGCCTGCCGTATCCGCATACTTTTGAACTTCCTGATTGATGGCGGTGGTCGAGGCGTTGATGTTACCTGAGATCTCCTCCAGGTTTTTCAAAATAGCGGGCAGCCTTTCGTTAAGCGCCTCCAATGTTACAGATACATCCCGCACTGCACGCCACACTTTGATGAGGACGGGAATGCAAAAGCCCACCAATACAAGTAGCGCAGCGCCGGTTATCATCAATCCGACTTCAACAGACATAATCTACTCCTTGACGGGTTGTTTACTGAAAGAGGTGTAATATTCAAAAACGGTTAGCAGGCATCAACCCTGAAATTTTTCTTTTTCTTCCCGGTATGCCCCAATGCCTGCATCCACGGCCTTTTTAAGCCGGTTTTTATTCTCCGCAATCGTTTCGGCGCTCTGCTGCTTTAATTCTCCCACTTTTTGTTCAAGGTCGTGAACTTTTTCACCCGCAATCACCGAAGCCTCTTTCAGACGCATCGTGGCGGATTCGTAAAACGCCTTACTTTTTTCGGCGGCTTTTTCATATTCTTCTTTTGCTTTCGCCAAAACCTCATCCGTTTTCCGGACGAGATCCTCTCGTGTTTCCTTCCCCGATTTCGGTGCGAACAATAACCCTAATGCCGCTCCGATTAATCCGCCAATAATGACACCTTTTACAAGATCCCAATCTCTGTCGGCCATAACGCACCTCCTTAAATTTTGTTAATTTTGTTATATTTTTTTGTAAAATATCATATTTGGCTTCAATTAGCAAAAAAAACCGGGAAGCCTGGTTTTCGCCAGGTTTCCCGGTAATTAAATAACGTTCTTTGATAAATTCTACTGGGCCGGTGCCGGTGCAGGTGCTGCTTCGGGTGCTGCTTCGGGTGCTGCCGGAGCTGCTTCGGGTGCCGGAGCTGCTTCAGGTGCCGGAGCTGCTTCAGGTGCCGGAGCTTCGACTTGGACAGCTTCCTCTTTCGGAGCTTCCTTGCAGCCAATTGCCGCTATCGATAGCGAAGCCAACATCAACAGGCAGACGAGAATAGTTAATACCTTCTTCATGAGAGCTTTTCCTCCTTTCAAAGATTTAGTGTGTCTAACGCACACTATGTAATATTGGCGGAACAATACGCCTTTTTTTTGCCTTGTCAAGCGGTATTTAAACATATATAAGCTAACCAAAATGACAGGGTAAAGGATGCTGAAATGATACTTGGCATTGACGTCGGCGGAACCCATACGGACGCAGTTTTGGTTGACAATCTGCAATTAATCAAAAAAGCAAAGGTTCTTACAAATCAAAAGGATATCATGGTTTCGCTGCTGGAAGCGGCAGATACCCTGCTTGCCGGAACATACGTCGCGCTGGAGCGCATTGTTTTGAGCACCACGATTTCAACCAATGCCATCGTCCAGAATAAGACCGACCGCGTGGCCATGGTCTTGTTTTGCGGTCCGGGGCTGTCCCCTTCGGATTTACCGTCGGGACAGGATACTTTCTTCGCGCAGGGGTATATGAACCACCGCGGCATTGTTGTGCGAAATCTCAACACCCGGCAAATTTCCGAGATCAGTAAAGACATTGCTGAAAAATCTATTCGTCAAATCGGCATCGTCGGAAAATTTTCCAGCCGCAACCCACAGCAGGAACGCGATGCAGCCCAGCTGCTGGCCGGTGACGGACGCATGCTCTCGCTGGGGCATACGTTGTCAGGACAATTGAATTTCCCCCGCCGCATTGCCACCACTTACCTCAACGCTGCCATCCACCCTACTTATGAGCGCTTTGCCGAAGACGTGCAGCGTTTCATCGCCACGCTCGGCAAAGATGCGCCCGTGTATATTCTCAAAGCAGACGGCGGCACCATCCTGATGGAAAAATCGCTGGAATGTCCCGTTCAAACCATTCATTCCGGCCCCGCCGCGGGCATCATGGGCGTTCTGGCAACCGCCCGTATCACCGAAGACGCCGTCGCGCTCGACATCGGCGGCACGACCACGGACATCTCTGTTTTTGCCGACGGGGTTCCGCTTCTGGAACCCTCGGGCGTCACCATCGATTCACGAAAAACCCTGATTCGCGGCCTTTACACCCAATCCATCGGCGTGGGAGGCGACAGCGTCGTCAGCATCGAAGCGGGTAAACTTCGCATTGGCCCGCAGCGCGAAGGACCGGCCGTTGCTCTGGGGGGAAAGCGGCCCACCCCCACGGATGCCATGATTGTGCATGGTCTGGTGGATTTCGGCGACAGGTCAAAAGCCGAAAAAGCAATGGCCGAGCTGGCATCAAAGCTTAACAAAAGCGTCGCTGAGACGGCGCTGGCCGTTATCGATCAGACCTCTGCCATCATCGCCGACAGCGTCAGGGAGATGCTGACCGAAATCAACAACAAGCCGGTTTATACAATCCACGAACTTCTGGAAGGAAAAACCATTTCGCCCAAAAGACTCTATGTGGTGGGCGGCCCGGCGGCGCTGGCTCCCTTCATCGCCGAAAAGCTGGGCTATCCTTACACAATTCCGGATCACTCCGAAGTTTCCAACGCCCTTGGCGTGGCCCTGGCCCGCACGACCGCCGAAATCACGCTTCACGCCGATACGGAAAAAAGAGAGCTCATCTTAAGCGAAGAGGGTCACGTTCAGAAAATTCCCCCGAGCACAACCGTTCAGGATGTCATCGCCATCGGCAAAAAGGTCCTTCGTGAAAAAGCGGTTCAAATGGGCGCTGCTGAAGAGGATATCGTCATGGAAGTTACGGAATGCCAGGAGTTCAACATGATCCGGGACTTTTATACCACAGGCAAAAACATCCGCGTGAAAGTTCAGATTAAACCGGGACTCATCGCTTCTTCCGTTTCGAGGTAGAAATCACATGTCAAAAAAAGAAAAAAAAACCGGCCTGATTTTTTTCCCGGCGTTTGACTGGGCCATCTCGGAGAATCACCCGGAACGCGAAGAGAGGCTTCTTTACACGCAGGATCAGGTTTTTGAAGAGGGCCTGCTCGATTTTCCCAATATCCGGGAATACAAACCGGGGCTTGCCACGTACGCCGACATCAACCGCTGTCATATTTGCGTGCCCAACGCCCAGCACCTGACCACCAACTCCCATTTAATTTCCGCAGGCGGCGCCATCACGGCCGCCCAAAAAGTACTTTCCGGTGAAGTCGATAACGCCTTTGCTCTGGTTCGCCCGCCGGGTCATCATTCCATGCTGGTGGCCCACGGTGCGCGCGGCTTTTGCAACATCAACATTGAAGCCGTCATGATCGAATACATCCGCCACACCTTTGGCATTCAACGCATCGCCGTGGTCGATACCGACTGTCATCACGGCGACGGCACGCAGGACATCTACTGGAATGATCCGGACGTGTTGTGCATCTCCCTGCATCAGGACGGCCGGACACTTTACCCCGGAACCGGTTTCATCGATGACTTCGGCGGTCCCAACGCGCTGGGCGCCACGATCAACATCCCCCTGCCTCCGCGAACCTCGGACGAAGGATTTCTCTTTACCCTGGAAAATGCCATCCTTCCCATTCTGGATGAATTTCAGCCCCAGATTATTATCAACTCAGCAGGTCAGGACAACCACTACAGCGATCCCATCACCAACATGAATTTCAGCGCGCAGGGCTATGCGCTTTTAAATGAGAAACTCGCGCCGCACATCGCCGTATTGGAAGGCGGTTACTCCATTGAAAAAGCGCTCCCGTATGTGAATGTCGGCATCATTTTGGCCATGGCGGGGCTCGATTTCAGCCAGGTGCGCGAACCCGATTATGATGAATTGCGCCTTCGCCAGTCGCCGGAAATCACCCGACTGATCGAACAGGAAGTGAAAAACGTCATGACGCTGTGGAAAAAGCGCAAAAAGCTCAAAAAACAGATCACCGGCTCTGCCTCCTATATCCGGCGCGAGAAAAATATCTACTACGATACGGATGAAATCATGGAAAAGCAGATCGAATCCGTGCGCGTCTGTGACGACTGCGGCGGTCTGGTCATGATTGATTCCGCAGCCGACACAGGCAAGAAAATCTTCGCGGTGATTCTCCCGAACGTCTGCTGTCCTGAATGCCGTAAAAACGGCGAAATGTTTTTCGACCGCGTCGTAAATTCACAATACAACCATGTCTATTTCCAGGACCGTGAAAAAGACGTTTTTATTGTCAGATAACCATCCATGTCTTCAAACGCCAGCCATAATGTCCAGCAGGCCTTAAGCGATCTGATCGCGTTGATTCAAAAGCTGCGCGCGCCGTCGGGCTGCCCCTGGGACCGAAGACAAACCCTGCCGGATGTCGGGAAATATCTGCTCGATGAAGCCTATGAGCTCTTCGATGCGCTCTGTGGTCAGGACGTCCCGCATATCCGTGAAGAGCTGGGCGACCTGTTATTTTTGCTCGTCTTCGCCTCGGAAATCGCTTCGGAGACCGGTCAGTTCACCTTGCCGGATGTAATTTCATCCGTCCGCGAAAAAATGATCCGTCGCCACCCTCATGTTTTCGGCGACGTGACGGTTCAAAGCGTTCAGGACGTCAAGAACAACTGGCAGGACATCAAAAAGCAGGAGCGCGCCGGACAGACCGACTATGACCGCCTTGTCACCAACATCCCCCGATCGCTTCCCGCACTGGCACGGGCGCAAAAAATCACTGCGGCCGCCGCCCGGTGCGGATTCGACTGGCCGGATGCAAACGGCGTGATGGAAAAACTCAAAGAGGAACTCGATGAACTGGCACGGGCCGGCCAAAACGGCAACCCGCAAAAGATTCAAGAGGAGATGGGCGACGTCCTTTTTACGCTGGTTAATTTAAGCCGTTTTTATGCCGCTGACGCGGAACAGGCGCTCTCCGGATCGGTTCATAAATTTTTGCGCCGGTTCGCTTACATCAGCAAAGAGCTGGCCGCCCGCGGCCAGTCGCTCGACGGCGCATCGCTTCATGAGATGGACGCGCTGTGGGACGAAGCCAAGCAAAAGGGGATGTGAAATTGTGGATTATTTTCTTTGTGTGATCGGCATGGTCTTCATTCTTGAGGGCCTGCCCTATCTGGCCTTTCCCGAAAAACTCAAATCCTATCTGACAAAAATGGCCGCCCTGCCGGACAACACGCTTCGCATTCTGGGCATTCTTGCCGTTGTGTCCGGCCTGATTCTTCTTTACATCGGGCGGCGCTGAAATCGGCGAATCGGTTTATTTGATTGACACCCTCGCTTTATTCTGATTACGTGCCCCAAATTTTTAAATTGGCCGGAAGGAACATGAAGCTCAAGGATTTTTCATATGATCTGCCAGAGGCCTTGATTGCGCAAGCGCCTCGCCCCGAGCGCGACGCCTCCCGGATGATGGTCCTCGATCGCGTGCACAAGCATACTGAAGATACGCAGTTTTCACGGCTTCCCGATTACCTGAAAAAAGGCGATGTGCTGGTCATCAACAATTCGCGCGTCATACCGGCCAGACTCTATGGCAAAAAACACACAGGCGCGCTTGTGGAGGTTTTACTGCTTAAACGCAGGGGATTCCCCGGTGCAAAAGAATTATGGGAAGTCCTCGCCCGTCCCGCCAAAAGACTCGCCGAAGATGACCGGATCGATTTTGGAGACGGATGCACGGCGCAAGTCGCCTCGCGGCTTTCCGATAAAAAATGGCTGATGGATTTTTGCGCGCCGGAAGGGTTTGACCGGCATCTCGAAAAACACGGGCGGGCGCCTCTGCCACCCTACATCAAACGCAAAAAAACCATGGCGCCAGACGAAACACAAGACCGGGAGCGCTATCAGACGGTTTATGCCCGGCAGGCCGGCTCCATCGCCGCTCCCACCGCCGGGCTGCATTTCTCACCAGGCGTACTGGACGCATTGCAGTCCCGGGGCGTTGACATTGCCCCCATCACGCTGCATGTGGGCATCGGCACCTTTATGCCCATCGAAACAGAGGTTGTGGAAGATCACTCGATGGAGACGGAATATTTTGAAATCAGCGCCGAATCCGCAGATAAAATCAACGCCGCGCGCCGCGTGATCGCCGTGGGAACCACCTCGACGCGGACGCTCGAATCCGTCGCCGATTCCAACGGCCGCATTGCCGCGCAATCCGGAGAAACACGGCTTTTCATTTATCCCGGCTATACCTTTAAACGGGTCAACGCGCTCGTAACTAATTTTCACTTGCCCGCCTCATCGCTGTTTCTTCTGGTCAGCGCTTTTGCGGGCACAGACTTCATTCAGAGCGCCTACAAACAGGCGGTTGAAAACGAATACTTTTTTTACAGCTATGGCGATTGCATGCTGATTCTATAGGACCGAACGCATGGCATTTTCATTTGAGATTATTAAAAAAGATTTAGAAACCCGCGCGAGGCTGGGAAAAATCTCAACGCCGCATGGGAATATCGACACGCCCGCTTTCATGCCGGTCGGCACGCAGGGAACCGTCAAAGCCATGCGGCCGGAGGATCTGCGTGCCTGCGGCGCTCAGATCCTGCTGGGAAACACCTACCATTTATACATGCGCCCGGGGCATGAGCTCATCCGCGACCTGGGCGGACTTCATACTTTCATGAACTGGCCTGGCCCGATTCTTACCGACAGCGGCGGGTTTCAGGTTTTTTCACTGGGGGCGCTTCGCAAGATTCTGCCCGAGGGCGTCATGTTTCGCTCGCATATCGACGGGTCCAAACACCTGTTGACCCCGCAAAAAGCCATCGACATTCAGGAAGCGCTCGGCTCGGACATTCAAATGTGCCTCGATGAGTGCACCCCCTACCCCGCCACCTTCAAACAAACGCAGGATTCGCTGGCACTGACCACGAAATGGGCCAAGCTCTGCCGAGAAGCCAAACCACCCAACGACCGGGCGCTCTTCGGCATTATTCAAGGCGGGGTTTATCCGGAGCTTCGCCGCCAGTCCGCCGAAGAAATCATTCCTCTCGGATTCGACGGATACGCGCTGGGTGGGGTGAGCGTCGGCGAACCCAAAGACATCATGTATGCCATCGCACGGGACACCACGCCGCTTTTGCCCGACGAAAAACCGCGTTACCTGATGGGCGTAGGAACACCGGAGGATATTCTTTATGCCGTTTCTCAAGGGGTGGACATGTTTGATTGCGTCATTCCGACGCGTTGCGCGCGGCACGGATTATTGTTTACAAATACAGAAAAGATTGTTATAAAAAAAGCCCGCTGGCGGGAAGATAATCTTCCAATAGATGAAACCTGCGATTGTTACACCTGCCGGCATTATTCCCGGGCATATTTAAGGCACCTGTACGTTGCCGGTGAAATTCTGGCAATGATATTGAATACCATACACAATATCCGCCATTATATGCTTCTTATGGAAAAAATACGGGCAGCCATCCGAGAAAATCGTCTGGCGGCGCTAAAAAAAGAATTTTGTAAAGAAATATAGTGAAAATATAAAAATTTCTGATAAGACAGCACAAAAGCAAGGAGGAAAGCACATTGTTATCAACAGCATTTGCCATGGGCGGCCAGGGCGCGCCCGCAGCGCAGGGATCGGGCGGTTTCGGAGACTGGAGCTTCATCATCATGATGGTGGTCATTTTCGCCATCTTTTATTTTTTAATGATCCGTCCACAACAGAAAAAACAAAAAGAACTCAAAGGCATGCTCGAGAGTCTGGCCTACGGTGATGTGGTTTTGACCTCGGGCGGCATTCACGGAAAAGTCACAGGGCTGGCCGACGCGGTCGTCACTCTGGAAATTGCCGATAAAGTTCGAATTAAAATCGCAAGGAGCGCGATTTCAGGCGTGTTACAGAAAGCGGGGGCGCCGGCTCCAACCCCCACGACAAAGCCATAGTTTAAGGAAAGGGACGTCTTCATGTTCAAATCACTTAAGATTCGGGTAGCAATTACGGTTGTAGTCTGTCTTGCCGCTTTTTATTTTCTGGTGCCGACTATTTTCCCCAACATTCCTGCGCCATGGAATAAATACCTGTCCGAGGAAAAAATCCACCTGGGGCTCGATTTGCAAGGCGGCATGTATCTGGTATTGGAAATCGATACCGAAAAGGCGCTGGATTCCATGCTGGAACGTTTAACCAGTGACATTAAAGAAGCGTTGATGGACAATAAAGTCCGCTTCCGCAATCTGAAAAAAACGACAGATCAGACCATTTCGATGGAACTGACTGAAGCGTCTGCCGGCAAAACCGCTTTGGAAAAAATAATCAAAGAACAGTTTACCGATCTGGAAATCGCCTCAACCACCCCCGGTGACGGCAGCCTGACGGCATTGCTTCAGTTCAATGCCAAACGGGCGGCGGAATTAAAAAAACTGACGGTGGAACATTCGGTGGAAACCATCCGTAACCGTGTTGATCAGTTTGGTATTTCCGAACCCGAAATCGTCCCCCAGGGCGACAACCGCGTCATGGTGCAGCTGCCCGGCATTAAAGATCCCGAACGCGCCAAAAATCTGATCGGCAAAACCGCCCTTTTGGAATTTAAAATTGTCGATGAGGAAAATTCTCTGGAAGAGGCGCTTCGCGGCAACGTTCCGGAGGGCTCCGTCATCGCCTACGGCACGCGCGACGATCGCACCGGCGGACAGCGCAGCCAGGTTCCCTACCTTTTAAAAAGCAGAACCCTCCTTACCGGCGCGTCGTTGGAGACGGCTCGCGTCGAAATTGGTGATCGCTATGGCGAACCGCATGTCTCCATTAAATTCAACTCGCAGGGCGCGTCGGATTTCGACCGTATCACCAATGATAATGTCCGCAAGCGTCTGGCCATCGTGCTCGACGGCGTCGTTCATTCCGCTCCGGTCATCCAGGAGCGTATTTCGGGCGGTCAGGCCCAGATTACCGGCAGCTTCACAATGGATGAAGCGCGCGATCTGGCCATTGTCCTTCGCGCAGGCGCCCTGCCCGCGCCCGTCAACATTCTGGAAGAACGGACGGTCGGACCCTCCCTGGGCAACGACTCCATCCGTCAGGGCATTCTGGCCACGCTGATCGGCGGAATTCTTGTCATTCTCTTCATGATCGTCTATTACCGCTTTGCCGGATCCGTGGCTGACCTCGCGCTGATTCTCAACGTCTTTCTGGTGATGGGTGTTCTGGCCGCCTTTCAGGCCACACTGACACTGCCGGGTATTGCGGGCCTCTTGCTCACCATCGGTTTGGCGGTGGATGCCAATATTCTGATTTTTGAACGCATCCGGGAAGAGCTGCGAACGGGGAAAACCGTTCGTCTGGCTTTGGACACCGGCTACAACCGGGCGTTTATTACCATCATTGACACGCACGCCACCGGCATTGTCACAGCCATTTTCCTGATCATTTTCGGCACAGGCCCGATCAAGGGATTCGCTGTTACAACGATCATCGGACTTCTGGCCAGCCTTTTTACGGCCGTGTTCGTCACGCGGGTAATCTTCGATTACATTACCTGGAATTTTAACATCAAAAAATTGAGCATTTAAATTCAAGCGCAGTCAGGAGACATCATATGGAGTTGATTAAACCAGGCATCAATATAGATTTTGTTGGAAAAATCAAATATGCGATCATTTTATCCGCTGTTTTGTTTCTCGTGAGCATCGTTTCGGTAATTTATCACGGCGGTCTCAATCCGGGCATCGATTTTGCGGGAGGATCCATCATTCAGGTCAAATTTGCAAAGGATGTTGACGCAGACAAGATCCGGACAGCGCTCAAATCAACCGTACTGGAAAGCGCGATCATCCAGCAGTACGGCCCCAACGAGTTTCTGATCCGCACCTCCAAATCGTTTTCGGATCAGGCGGCGCTTGCGGCCAACGTGGATCATCCGCTGACTACATCGTTTGGCAAGGATTATGAAGTGCGGCGCATTGAAGTCGTGGGGTCCAAAGTCGGCGCGGATTTCACGCGCAAAGGCATTATCGCCGTTATTCTGTCATGGATTGCCATTCTGATTTATGTCGGGATCCGTTTCGAGTTTCGCTACGGCCTGGGTGGTATTATCGCGCTCATCCACGACGTCATCATTACAATCGGCGTCATTTCAATTATGAACATGGAATTCACCATCAACGTGCTGGCCGCGCTCTTCTTTATCATTGGTTTTTCCATCAACGACACTATCGTGGTGCTCGATCGCATACGCGAAAATATCAAGCTCCATGTGAAAAAGAGCCTGTCAGACATCATCAACCTGAGTATCAATCAGACCTTAAGCCGGACGATTCTGACATCGTTAACCGTATTTTTGACCGTGCTGGCTCTTTATATCTTCGGCGGCGCCGTCATCAATGATCTGGCCTTTGCCATTCTCGTCGGCGTGGTCATCGGCACCTATTCGTCCATTTACATCGCCTGTACGATTGTGTTGTTTTTTGAAAGGCTGAAATTATCGCGGGCAAAAAGGACGTAATTGACTTGTCTTCCATGGCATCGGCAGGATTTGGCGTTTTTATCGGGGTTCTACTGATTGGCCTCTACATGACGCTTTTCGGTCTTCCCGGCACGATCATCATTTTTCTGGACGTGCTGGCTTACGCGCTTTTTACGGGGTTTGTGACGGTCGGATGGAAAGTGCTTTTGTTGCTTGCCATCTTCGCCCTTATATCCGAGGGTGTCGATGTCCTGCTGGGAATGACGCAAACGTACAAAACGCCCCTGAAAAAATCCATCCTGACGTCAACGCTTTTCGGCAGTCTCGCCGGAGCGTGCATCCTGACCCCCTTTTTCTGGGGTCCCGGCCTGTGGGGAGGTTTTTTTCTGGGAGGACTGTCGGGACTTGTCATCATCGAAATGATCCGCCAACTCAAAAGGAAAATTCCCCATCAGATTCCGCAAAAAGCCTTTGCAGCCCTGATGGGGACGAAAATCCTCAAAGGATCGTTTGCCTTGATGATGATATTTTTTTCCCTGTCTAACATTTACACGTAGGAGTCATATTTCGACATGAAAGAAAAAAAAGCTAAAGCCACTAAAGCGAGAATGGAGACAGATTCGCCGGATAAGGATAAAAAATCAAAATCGAAATTTCAGGAATATGCAGAAGCGATTATCATCGCTATTTTGATTGCCGTCCTGATCCGGACCTTTGTCATTCAGGCCTATAAAATCCCCTCCCGTTCAATGGTTCCGACCCTTCTGGTCGGCGATCACCTCCTGGTCAATAAATTTATTTATGGCGTTAAAATCCCGGTGATCCGCAAAATCCTGATTCCCGTCACAAATCCCAAACGCGGCGACATCATTGTTTTTATTTATCCCAATGACCGCACCAAGGATTACATCAAGCGCGTGATCGGCGTCGGCGGCGACACTATTGAAATCCGCAATAAAGAAATTTACATCAACGGCAGCCATTATTCGGATGAAGTCGGCATCCACTCCGACAGCGTGATTTATCCCGCCATGGTTCAGCCGCGCGACAATTTCGGCCCTGTCACCGTTCCGGAAGGATCGCTGTTTGTGATGGGAGACAACCGCGACGAAAGCGCTGACAGCCGCTTCTGGGGCTTTGTCACTTTGCAGGACGTCGAAGGCAAGGCGCTCATCATTTACTGGTCCTGGAACAGCGAAGAGCAGGATAATCTCTTTCATAAAGTCCGCTGGGACAGACTGGGCAATCTGCTCAAGTAAACCGGAAAATGCTTTTTTCTTGACAGCAGGACAGCTTAGTTGTATTGAATGGCGCAAATAGAAACCTTTTAATTTGATCCGGCGAGATTGAAAAAGGAATGCGTCATGAAAACAAAAACTTCATACAGTTTAATCGGCCTTTCTCCACTCGGGGAAAGGCTTTTTTTTTGCCTTGTTTGCAAATATTTGGCAAACGGCAACCCTTGCAGGGATTTCAATTCATGCCCTAAACGGCAAAATGGAGAGGTAACGCTATGACGGAGCAAACTCCCAAGGTGGTCATGGACCGCGACGGCATTGAACGCTGTCTCACGCGCATCGCTTATGAAATTCTTGAAAAAAACAAAGGCGTGGATAATCTGGTGGTTGTCGGCATTCGCACCTGCGGCATCTTTCTGGCGGAAAGACTTCAGAAAAAAATATCGGCTATCGAAGGAAAGGTCATTCCGCTGGGCGTCCTTGATATCACCCTGTACCGGGATGACATTACCAAATCCAAAACGAAAGCGCCGCTGGGAAAAACCAGTATTCCGTTTGACCTGACAGATAAAAAAGTTATTCTGGTGGATGATGTGCTCTTTACCGGGCGCACAATCCGCGCCGCCATGGACGCGCTCATCGATTTCGGCCGACCCAAAATGATTCAGCTGGCTGTTCTGATTGACCGCGGTCACCGCGAATTGCCCATCCGCGCAGATTATGTAGGAAAAAACCTGCCATCGTCGCTTTGGGAGGCGGTCAGCGTCAACCTGCTGGAAAAAGACGGAAAAGATGAAGTCCTCATCGAATCAGAAACTTAATACATTGGAAACAAAAAGGCATACCTATGATGAAACTTGGGAAAAAAGACATCCTCGGCATTCAGGAGATGACGGTTGATGAAATTGATCTGATCCTGGAAACGGCTGAATCTTTCCTTGAAATATCAACGCGCGATATCAAGAAGGTGCCGACGCTGCGCGGAAAAAGCGTGATCAACCTCTTCTACGAAGCCAGCACACGCACCCGGACATCGTTTGAAATCGCAGGCAAGCGCCTCAGCGCCGACACGATTAACATCTCCGCCTCCACCAGCTCCGTCGTGAAGGGCGAAACGCTCATCGACACGGCCAGAAATCTGGAAGCCATGAATCCGGATATTATCGTCATCCGGCACAGCGCCGCGGGCGCGCCGCATCTATTGGCCTCCCTGGTCAAACAGTCCATTATCAACGCGGGCGACGGCGCGCATGAGCACCCGTCGCAGGCACTTCTGGACATGATGACGATCAAAGAAAAAAAAGGACGCATCGCCGGATTGAAAGTCGCGCTGGTTGGCGATATTGCGCACAGCCGGGTGGCGCGCTCGAACATTTACGGCCTTTCCAAAATGGGCGCCCAGGTGGTTGTAGCCGGCCCCGCCACCATGATGCCGCGCGACATTGAACAAATGGGCGTGCGGGCCTTCACATCGATTGAAGACGCCATCGCACAAGCGGACGTGATCATGATGCTGCGTATTCAACTGGAGCGCGAAAAGCACAATATCTTCCCCTCCCTTCGAGAATACGCCCAGCGTTATTGCCTGAACCGCAAAAACATCCGGCTGGCCAAAGACGACGTCATTGTCATGCACCCGGGACCGATGAACCGCGGCGTGGAAATATCGCCCGACATTGCCGATGATCCCGCCTATTCCGTCATTTTAGATCAGGTTGCAAAGGGCGTCGCTGTCCGGATGGCGCTTTTATACCTGCTTACCGGAGGAAACGAATGAAACGCTTATTAAAAGGATTACGGGTTATTGACCCGTCGCAAAACATGGATGCTCCTCTGGATATTCTCATCGAAGAGGGCAAAATTTCCGCCCTGGAGGCCTCGATTCCAGCATCGCCGGATATTGCGGTTCTGGATTTGTCGGGACGCATCGCCGCGCCGGGACTCATCGACATGCACACGCATCTTCGCGAACCCGGCTACGAATACAAGGAAACCATCGCCTCGGGTTCAGCCGCTGCGGTCACCGGAGGGTTTACCGCTATTGCCTGCATGCCCAATACCGATCCGGTCAACGACACCCGCGGCATCACGGAGTTCATCCGCCGCAAGGCCTCACTGGCAAATCTGGCCCGTGTCTATCCCATTGCGGCCATCAGCCTGGGGTCAGAGGGAAAGAAGCTTTCGGAATTTTGGGATCTTAAAGAAGCGGGCGCCGTCGCCCTGTCGGATGACGGCCGCCCCGTCATGGATTCGGCGCTTTTGCGCCGTGCGCTGGAATACGCAACCTCATTGAATCTCCCCATTATCCAGCACTGTGAAGATAAAAATCTCTCCGGCAACGGATTGATGAACGAAGGCTACTACGCAACGATTCTGGGCATGCCGGGCATTCCCGCCATTGCCGAAGACGTCATGGTGGGGCGCGATATTCTGATTGCCGAATACACGGGCACAAAAATCCATATCGCCCATGTCAGCACCCGGGGCGCGGTGCGCCTGATTCGCGACGCCAAAAAGCGCGGCGTTCATGTGACAGCAGAAACCACCCCCCATTACTTTACGCTGACGGATGAATCGCTTCAAGGCTACGACACGCGCTATAAAGTCTCGCCGCCGCTTCGCAGCGCAGCGGATGTTCAGGCCATCAAGGAAGGGCTCGCCGATGGAACGCTCGATGCCATCGCCTGCGATCACGCGCCGCACGGACGCACGGATAAGGAAGTGGAATTTGAATATGCGGCAAACGGCATCAGCGGCCTGGAAACCTCGCTGGGCCTGAATCTGAACCTCGTTCACGACGGCATTTTGACCCTGCCGCAACTGATTGAAAAAATGAGCTGCGCCCCGGCGCGCATTCTGAATCTGCCGGGCGGAACGCTGGCCTGCGGACAGAATGCGGACATCACGATCATCGATCCCAACTTGGAATGGACGGTGGATCTCAATAGTTTCGCTTCACGTGGAAAAAATTCACCCTTTGGCGGCTGCACTCTGAAAGGACGCGCCGTGATGACCATCGTTGGCGGCGAAATAAAATACGATGCCCTTTCTTCAAAGTCATGAGCGCCAGAGAAAGCCATAAAACCGACGGTTTTGTTTTAAAGAGTCTAAGCTACGGAGAGTCGGATTTAATCGTCACCTTTTACAGCCGCGAGTTCGGGAAGCTAAACGGCATCGCCAAAGGCGCCAAGAGAAGCAAGAAACGCTTTGCCAACGTCTTTGAACCTTTTTCGCTGACGAGCATTATTTTTTCCCGGAAAAATCGCGATGCGCTGGCTTTTATTGAGTCATGCGAGATTATTGATCACTATTGCCTCATCCGGCAGGATCTCGAGAAAACACTGATCGCCTCTTATTTCATCGATCTGGCCGATCATTTCAGTCCCGAAGGGAAAATAAATGCAGATATTTTTGTCCTGCTGTCTGATTTTCTGGGCATGACCTCACGCGAAAACATATCCGATGCCGTCATTCGTTTTTTCGAAATGCGCCTTCTTCGTATTGCAGGCTACGAGCCAACACTTTCAACCTGTGTGCGCTGCCGCCAGCCCATTTCCAACGGGACTGACTATTATTTTTATCCCAAAGAAGGCGGCATTGCCTGCCTGAGTTGCGCTAAACCCGAAAGATATGATCAGCGCGTTTCCGCCGGGACGATTCGCACGCTGCTTTTGGGCAAGGATATGGATCTTGATAAAATACCCAGAGTCTGCCTGCCACCGAGTCTTGCCGTTGAGTCCCGCAATATGATGTGCAATTTTATTGCCTATGTTCTGGGAAAAGAAATCAAATCCTTCAAGGTTTTAGAACAGGTTCGGCGTTATTGTCCCTGATGGAGCCCCCGATGCGCATTCCGGAATTACTTGTGCCCGCGGGCAATCTCGAAAAACTGCGCACAGCGCTTCTGTATGGCGCGGATGCCGTTTATGTCGGTGTTCCGGGATTGAGCCTGCGCGCGCCTTCAGCAGAAATGTCGCCAGACGACATCGCCAGAGGCGTCAGGGAGGCCCACAAAAGCGGTGCAAAAATCTATGCCGCCCTCAATACATTTGCGCGCAACGCGGATATAACGGCCGCACACCGGATCATCCCCGAGCTCAATGGCATGGGCATTGATGCTTTAATTCTGAGCGATCCGGGGCTTATCCGTCTGGTTCGATCCATCGCGCCGCATCTGCCGATTCATTTGAGCACGCAGGCCAACACCACCAATACCGAAGCCGTGCGTTTCTGGCAGGATCAGGGCGTGAAACGTATTATTCTGGCCCGCGAACTGACGCTGAATGAAATCGGGCATATTTCGGAGGGCGTTCCCGAGATGGAATTTGAAGTCTTTATTCACGGCGCCATGTGCATGGCTTACTCCGGACGCTGTTATCTGTCTGCTTATCGCAACCAAAAGAGCGCCAATGCAGGGAATTGCACGCAACCGTGCCGCTGGGAATATGTGCTCCATGAATCGACCCGGCCAGATGAACCTTTTATTCTGGAAGAAGACGAACGTTTTTCATATCTGTTGAGTTCCCGGGATCTTTGTCTGATTGAACATCTGCCTGACGTTATTCAAACGGGTGTCGCCAGCGTAAAAATTGAAGGCCGGATGAAATCCTCCTACTACGTCGCAGTTGTAACGCGGACTTATCGTCAGGCGCTGGATGCTTTTAGAAAACAACCGGCGGAATTTCAATGCGACCCGGCTTGGCTGGAGGAGCTCAAAACGGTATCGTATCGCGGCTACACCACCGGATTTGCCCTGGACGCTGAGAAAATCACAGCCACCAGCCCGGACATTAAAAACATTCAAACCCACGAACCGGCAGGCGTAATCCAATCCTATGATGCGGAAAAAAGACAGGCGCTCATCGAGGTTCGTAATTTTTTGCAGGCAGGCGACGACATCGAGTTACTCTTACCGGATAAAACACTGACGTTTCAGGCGCAACCCTTACTTAATGAAAACGGAAACTCTCTTGATCAGGCGCATGCGGGAAATCGGATTTTTCTTGCGCTTCCCTGCCCCGCCCCCCAAGGAACAATTTTACGAAAGAGGATTACATCAGGTAAGGGGTGAGAGGTGAGAGGCGCCCCTTGGGCGCACATAAAAAAGCCCCTGCGGGACTACCGCAGGGGCCTCATCTTTACCTATAGCCTATTGCCTATTGCCCATAGCCTATTATTTATTTCTTCTTCTTAATCTCATAATCCACCGCGGCTTCCACCCGGCGGTTTTTCGCGCGGCCTTCAGCCGTTTTATTATCTGCAATCGGTTTTTCCATTCCGAAACCCACTGCCTTGATCCGGTCGGCATCAATGCCCTTGTCAACCATGTACTTCTTCACAGATTCGGCACGCTTCTGCGAAAGCTTCTTATTGTAGGCCGCATTGCCCACGCTGTCGGTATGACCTTCGATGGCCACATTGAGATCGGGAAGCTGTGTCATCACACCGACCAGATTATCGACATCCTCAAGGGTGCCCTTCTTGATATTGGCTTTGTTGGTATCAAACAGGACTTTAATCGTCGCTCTGCCTTTTTCGATAATTTCCGGAGCAGCGGCTGCTTCTTTTTTCACTACAACCGGCGGAGGACAACCGTCTTTGTCAACCTTCACACCCGCCGGGGTTCCGGGACATTTGTCCAGATAATCGGCAACGCCGTCTTTGTCGGAATCCATCGGGCAACCGTTTTCATCAACCACTACGCCAGCCAGCGTATTCGGGCATTTATCAGATTCATCCGGAACACCGTCTTTATCCGTGTCCACAATGACGGGGGCTACAGGCACGGGGGCGGGCGCAGGTGCGGGGGCAGGTGCAGGTGCAGCCACCGGAGCCGCCTTTTTGGCGCCGCCGAAAGCCAATGTAACACCGACTGTAGCCAGCAGGTTATTGTGCATATCGCCGAAAGGAATAACATGGCGAACGTCACCACGCAGAGCAAAATTTTCCGTCAGGAAATATTTCACGCCTGCGCCGTAGTCAGCCGTAATTTTGTTGCGTTTGTTTTCAAATGTATCTCTCCATGTCGTCGAATAATGAACACCACCGACACCTGCTGCTACAAAAGGAACAAAAGCGCCATTGGGCAGAAGATGGAAAATACCTTCAACACCATACCCATAAACGTTCACATCACTGCCTCTGGACCACTCCTGCTGACCGATGGGCCCGGTGTGTGTGTAGTGACCATAAGCTTCAACGCCGATATACTTGGTAAAGTTATAGCCCGCGCGCAATCCAAGATTCATCCCATTTTTCACGTCTTCGCTGCCTTCAAATATGTATGCCCCAATCGTGGGAGATACATTGACCGATCCACTTTTTACCTGTGCAAATCCTGAAGTGACAAAAACCGTCATCATCAGAATTGCAACAAACGCCAATACCTTTTTCATTTTTCATTCTCCTTTTTTTGTAAATTTATTCAGCCGTCCCCAAAAACGGCTGCCACTTTTTTGCTTATTCAATTCTTTCGAAGTCTTCTTGGTATTTTATCAACATGCTGTTGGAAACGTACCTACTTCAATACAGACGCGTTGTCAATGATTTCTTGATGTCGTAACGGATAGTTAGAAGTGATTTTTTCGAATATCCACCATTAATTCAGCAACATGATCCCCCACCAGTCCATAGGGAAGCAGCACCTCATTGGCCCCTTCTTTTTTGAGCGCCTCCACCTGCGCGCCCGACTCCGCCGTGGCAACGATCACCGCATTGGGCGCCAGTGCGCGACAGGTTTTCACCAAAGATGCATTGCTGGTTCCCTTGAGCAACATATCGGGAATCGTCGAAAGAATCATCCGGGCATCGGCCACATGGGCGTGCTCAAGCGTATCGAGACTCCCGATATCGCCGAACATCCCTTTCACCTGACGATCCCCCAGTTCCTTGAGCACTTCCAGGTTGAAATCAATCACAAGCATTTTTGAAAGTAAATCCGGGGCTGTTTCTTCAAGCCGATCCATCAGCGCATGAGCCCCGCGATGATACCCTAAAAGAATAATCGGATAATGTTCCTTTTCCGGAGAATCCTCACCCGTCATGTCACTTCGGCGAAATCCAATCTTGTTCATCAGTCCTTCAAAGAACAGATAGATAGCATGATTGCCCTTGATAAAATAGGAAGACAGGACTGATGTAATGGCCATCGCATAAATAACCAGTGATAGAATCGACTCTCCGATATGGCCGTAACTGACGCCCAGGGCGGCCACCACCAGCGAAAACTCACTGATCTGCGACAAATTGAGACTGGTGATGAAACTGGTACGCCGTCCGCTTCCGGCCAGCATTAAGATGGGATAGACGGTCAGAAAACGCGACGCGAGAACAAACAGCACCATCGCCAGCGCCATGAGGAGAATGGTCGCATCGGGAAAAGGAATTTTCATACCAATGGATAAAAAAAACAGGGTCAGAAAAAAATCACGAAGCGGCAGGACTTTGGCTGTCACATGCACACCGTAGGGGAAAGACGAAATCGCCACACCGGCAATGAGCGCGCCCATTTCCATGGACATGCCGATGGCCGAGCCCAGCCCGGCCATAAGCGCGCACCAGGCGATCGACACGGCCACCACCATCTCCGGCGTTTTGGCGATCCGGGAAAACACCCAGCGTAGCCCGAAGCGGCTCAGCGCAAATCCACACGCCAGCAAAAGCACGCCTTTGGCCAGCGCCAGCGCAATCAAAGACATTTTCGGATCCAGAAAATGAGGCTGAAGCGCAAGAATCAAAATGGCCCATAAATCCTGAAAGATCAAAATCCCCAGCGTCAGCCTTCCCGGCAACGTGTCGAGCTCGAACTTGTCATAGAGCAGCTTGACCACAATGGCCGTGCTCGACAGAGCGCAAAACAAGGCCAGGTAAAGCGCATCGATGCGCCCGCCCGTCAGCGAATAGCCCAAAAGAAGAAAAAACCCCAATCCCAGAAGGACGCATAGAATAAACTGACCGATACCCGCATAAACCAGCCTTTTACCTGCCGAGACGAGCTTGGCGGGATTGAGTTCCAGCCCAATGATAAACAGCAGCAGAATCAGGCCGATTTCAGAGATGACTTCAATGTTGTCCGGATGGGCCACCAGTTTGAAACCGATCTGAGGCCCGACCAGCGCGCCCGCCACCAGATAGCCCAGAATGACCGGCTGGCGGCATAATTGAAAGATAAACCCCAGCGCCGTCGCAGCGATGATCGCAATACCGATTTCAGGAAGCATGCCGTGCATAATGATTAACCTTTCTTTCGTGCATTCAACGATCTCGTCGCATTCACCGGCACAGATCAAATATTTTTTTCATGACATCGAGCGTGACATCCGAATTCTCGCCCAACCCAACCATCCCATGCGCCTGAAGCTGACCGATGAAGGCGTCGGGCCCAACGTCTGTCACGCCATAGCCCGAAAGCCGCGTCGGCAGGCCCATCATTTCAAAAAACGAGCGGGTATTTTCGATGGCGCCGTTAATACGCGTATCCTCATCGCCTGTGTCCAATCCCCAAATCCGCTCAGCATATTGCAGAAGCTTCTGGCGCTTGCCGTCGCAGCGGATACGCATCATTGCCGGAATCAGAACCGCCAGCGTCTGGGCGTGATCGAGGCCATATAACATCGTAAGTTCATAACCAGCGCGGTGCGCCGCCCAGTCCTGGGGAACACCCGCCCCGATCAGTCCGTTTAAACCCAGCGTGGCGGCCCACATGAGATTGGCGCGGACATCATAATTATCCGGCTCCAGAAGCGCTTTGGGCCCCTCTTCAATCAGCACAAGCAAAAGTCCTTCCGCCAGACGATCCTGAACCGCCGCCCTTACCGGATACGTCAGATACTGCTCCAATACATGCACAAACGTATCCACCACACCATTGCCGGTCTGACGTGCGGGGAGCGTATAGGTTTTAGTCGGATCCAGCACGGCGAAGCGCGGAAACAAATGATCGTTCATAATGGCGCGCTTGAGCCTCATGGCCTTGCGGCTGATGACGGCGCGGCTGTTGGTTTCCGAACCGCTGGCGGGCAGCGTGACCACCGCACCCAGAGGCAGCGCGCTGGCGATATTGGCGCCTTTGTTATCGAGCAGACGAAACGGCTCCCCCTCAAAGGGGATGGCAGCCGCCATAAATTTCGTCCCGTCAATCACCGATCCGCCGCCGATGGCCACAAGAAAATCGATTTTTTGCCGGCGCGCAAGCACGATGCCTTCAAGGAGCGTCTCATATTCCGGGTTGGGCTCAATACCGCCAAAAAGCGTGAGGCTATAGTCCGCAAGCGCCTTCGTCACTTCGTCAAGCACGCCATACTTCTTCGCGCTTGAAGCGCCATAGGTGACCAGAACCCTTTTGCCACGCGGAATTTCCTTAGCAAGTTGCGGAATCGTGTCTTTTCCGAAGATCACTTTTGAAGGATTGCAAAATGTAAAATTGAGCATTTTTTTCATCTCCATCGGGTAAAGAAAAGCATGCATTTAAAATCAGTAGCGCTACTTCTAAGAAAGACTTCTCAGCCTGTCAATACAAAAAACATCCCCCGCCACCCCGTCGCCCATCGCCCATGTTGGCCCCCCCCACCTCCGGCGCCTTCGGGGAAACACCAAACGACGTAGGGAACGGTTTTAAACCGTTCCCTACAAATCATCATCTTATGGGAACGGTCACGACCGTTCCCTACATGTATTTTGGAACGGTTAGAAACCGTTCCCTACATTTTCACCATCCACCACGCACTACAAGCTATGAGCTACAAGCATACCCCCTCCACCTCCGGCGCTTTGCGCCACCTCCGCCAGCGGAGGACACCATGAACCATGAACCATCAACCATCAACCATCAACTACGCGCCACGCGCTTTTCCCATCGCCCATAGCCTATTGCCCATAGCCCATAGCCCATAGCCTCTCGCCTATAGCCTCTCGCCTCTCGCCTGTCTTGACCCTGTCCGCCTTTCGTGCTAGATCAACGGCGGCGATGGCAAAGGATATTTCATCCAAACGTCGTCATTTCTTTTGCACCCGGCAAGGAGGACATTGTGACATTTCAGGAATTATTATTTGCGCTTGAAAAATACTGGCACTCTCAGGGCTGCGTCATCCAGCAGCCGTATGATATGGAAGTGGGCGCGGGAACGTTTCATCCCGACACCTGCCTGCGCGCACTGGGGCCCGAACCCTGGAACGTGGCCTACGTCCAGCCGTCGCGCCGCCCCACCGACGGCCGCTACGGCGAAAACCCCAACCGCCTGCAGCACTACTATCAGTATCAGGTCATCATGAAACCCTCGCCGATGAATATTCAGGAGCTGTATCTCGATTCGCTCAAAAGCTTCGGCATTGATCCGCTGGAGCACGACATCCGCTTTGTGGAAGACGACTGGGAATCCCCGACGCTGGGCGCCTGGGGATTGGGCTGGGAGGTCTGGCTCGACGGCATGGAAATCTCGCAGTTCACGTATTTCCAACAGGTCGGTGGCTTTGACTGCTCACCCGTCTGCGCCGAACTCACCTACGGCACGGAGCGCATCGCCATGTATATTCAGGGCGTCAACAACGTCTATGACCTTCAGTGGACGGATAAAGTCAAATATGGAGACGTTCATCACCGGGGTGAAGTGGAATTTTCCACCTACAACTTTGAAGTGGCCGACATCCCCATGCTGCGCAAACTTTTCGACATGTACGAAGAAGAAGCGCTGCGCATTGCAGAAAAGAAGCTGCCGCTTCCGGCCTACGACTACTGCCTGAAATGTTCACACACGTTTAACCTGCTCAACGCGCGCGGCGCCATCAGCGTAGCCGAACGGACAAGCTACATCGGCCGCGTGAGAAACCTGGCGCGCATCAGCGCGGAGCTTTACTTGAAACAGCGCGAAGAACTGGGATACCCGCTTCTTGCGACCGCATAGGATAACTGGAGAAACCATGAGCAACGAACTTCTTTTTGAAATTGGAACCGAAGAAATCCCCGCCGGATTTTTAGCTAAAGCGGTGGTCGATATGGAAACCCTCATTCGCAAGTCTCTGACTGAAAAACACATCGCCTTCGACGGCATCCGCTGCCTGGCCACACCCAGGCGCCTTGTGCTGACCATTGCGGAACTTTCGCCCAGGCAGGAAGACCAGGTGGTTGAAAAACTGGGGCCCGCCAAAAAATCCGCCTTTGACGAAAACGGCCAGCCCACCAAAGCGGCCACAGGCTTTGCCCGCGGTCAGGGCCTTGAGGTCTCCCAGCTGGAAACCATCACCACTGAAAAAGGTGAATATCTGGGCGCGCGCAAAAAAATCCCCGGCCAGCCCACGTTGGATCTGCTGCCGGAGATTCTCAAAAGCTTCCTCCTGGCCATTCCATTCCGCAAGTCCATGCGCTGGGGGTCCTTTGATCTTCGGTTTGCCCGCCCCATCCACTGGCTTTTAGCGCTTTACTCGGGACGGGTGGTGCCGCTTAAGATCGAAAACATTGAAAGCGCAAACACCTCCCGCGGTCATCGCTTTCTGAGTCCCGAGGCCTTTGAGGTGGTTCACTTTGACGACTATCTGGACAAAGCCCGGAAAAACTTTGTCATCGCCGATCCAACGGAAAGAAAAAATCTGATTCTGGAAGGGGCCAGCCGTGCGGCGGCGGAAGTCGGCGGCAAGCTTTTTTATACCGACGACCTTCTGGATACCATCACATTCATCGTGGAGTATCCCGTCATCGTTCGCGGCCAGTTTGACGAAGCGTACCTGAGCATTCCCAAGGAAGTCCTCACCACAACGATGATTTCACATCAAAAATATTTCCCCGTCGTCAACGACGAAGGAAAGCTTCTGCCGTACTTCATCGCCGTGAGCAACACGATGCCCCGCGATCTGTCCGTTGTGGCCAGGGGCAACGAACGCGTCCTGCGCGCCCGTCTGGCCGACGCGTCGTTCTTCTTTGAAGAAGACAAAAAAGTGCCGCTGGAAACCCGCGTGGAGTCGCTCAAAAAAGTGGTTTATCATACGCTTTTGGGCACATCTCATAAAAAAGTGTTGCGATTTCGAAAACTTGCGGTAAAAATTGCCGCAAAGGTCAAACCCTCCGCCAAAAAGAACGTCGATCGCGCCGCGCTTTTAGCCAAGGCCGATCTGGAATCCCTTATGGTGGGAGAATTTTCCGAACTGCAGGGCATCATGGGCCGCGAATACGCGCTGATCGCGGGTGAAAATCCGGCCGTCGCCAATGCAATTTATGAACATTACCTGCCCATTGTGGCAGGCGGCGATCTTCCCCAGAGCGATGAGGGCGCCATTGTGGGCCTGGCTGATAAAATCGATACCATCGTGGGCTTTTTCGGCGTCGGCCTGCCGCCCACCGGCACAGCCGATCCGTACGCCCTTCGCCGTCAGGCCATCGGCATCATTAACATTATTTTGTCGCGGCGATACACACTGAGTCTGAACTTTATGATTGATGAATGTCTGGCCGCCATGAAAGACGTGTTGAAAAAACCGGCGGAGGATGTCCACCGGGAAGTGCTCGATTTCTTCCGGGGACGCCTTCAGAATCAGTTCATCGCCCAGGGCTACGCTTACGACACGGTGGACGCGGTTTTGGCAGGCGACATCGATGATCTGCTGCTTTTGGGTGAAAAAATCACAGCGCTTTCGGCGTTTCGGCAAAATCCCGAATTCGAGCCGATTTCCGTGGCCTTCAAGCGCGTCGATAATATTTTAAAAGATTTCAACGGGGGGGAAGTGGATGTCAATCTGCTATCCGCCGATGCGGAAATCAAATTATTTGGCGCATTTGACATGATCAAGCTGCGCGTGGAAAAAGGCATCGCCGAAAAAGATTTCCAAGCCGCACTCAATAAACTTGCTGCCCTCAGGCCACCTGTGGATGATTTTTTCAACCATGTCATGGTCATGGATAAAGACGAGAAAATCCGGTTCAACCGCCTGTCGCTTTTGAAGGAGATTTCCAATTTATTTCATAAAATCGCCGACTTTTCAAAAATTGTGACAGCGGCAAGCTGAAATGAAAACAGGGTATAAGGTTCGCAGAGCTTTTTGACGAGAATTTTTTTTAATTTTTTCTCTTCCAGACCCAATGTTTTCGGAAATTTAGCCGATAATACAAAAGTGAACTATTTTTCAGAGGCTAAACCAGGAGAAATTTTTAATGAGTTTTCAGTTTAAGCCGGACTCCGTCGTCAGCATGGACGAAAAACTGCGGATCCGAAAAAATCTGCAGGATATCACCAACCGCATCCATGCCGCGCAAAACATCGCCCATATCCTTGTCGAAATCAAAGACGGCATTCTGAACCTGTTTGACGCCTCCTCCATCACCATTTACGTGGTGGACAAACTTCACGATGAAATATATTCGATGTTTCTGGCCGGCGCCCAGATCAAGGAAATCCGGGTCCCGATCAGCAATCAGAGCATCGCCGGCTATGTGGCCAACACCTACAATATTGTCAACATCAGCGACGCTTATAACGCGGCGGAGCTCAAAGCCATGGATTTTGAGCTGAAATTCGATTCGAGCTGGGATAAAAAATCAGGCTTCCGCACCAAACAAATCCTCGCCGCGCCCATCTTCTATGAAGATCAGCTCATGGGCGTCATCCAGATTCTCAATAAAAAAATCGGCGACGGCAAATTTTCCGAGGATGAAGTGGGTTTGGCCATGGAAATTGCCGAAGTGCTGGGCGTGGCTTTTTACAATCAGCAGCGTTTTTCCAGACGCCGCAAAACGCGCTTCGACTTCCTCATCACCCGCGGTTTGATGAAAGATGATGAAATGGAAACCGCCTGGAAAGAAGCCCGCAACCAAAATGAATCCATCGAATATCATCTGATGCAGAAATACCGCATCTCCAAAGACGACATCGGCCATTCTTTTGAGGAATTTTTCCGCTGCCGGTTTGTTGATTTTAATGAAAAAGCCGTTATTCCCGGCGATCTGATCAAAAATCTGAAGAAAGATTATCTTCGCCGCGAAGTTTGGGTTCCTCTGGAAAAAATTGACGGCTATATCCACGTTTTGGTCGATGATCCGAACAACATCCTTAAAAGGGATACCATTGAAAGCCTGCTCAAAACCAAGAAAGTAAAATACGATGTCGCACTGCCTGACGACATCATGAAATTCATCAACCTCTTTTTCCAGACCTCGGAAGGCGAACATTCCTTTACCGAGCTTCTGGGCAAACTCGACGATGAAGACCGGAGCCCTGAAGAGGATGACAGTGGCGAAATGGTCACAGAATCCGACAGCGTCATCATGCAGCTTGTCAATAAAATCATCAATGACGCCCAGGCGCGCCGGGCCTCCGACATTCACATCGAACCGAATGTGGGCAAGAAAAACGTCGAGATCCGCATCCGGGTCGATGGCGATTGCTCTATGTATCAGACCGTTCCCTACAGCTACCGGGCCGCCATCATCTCGCGCATCAAGATTATGTCGAACCTTGATATTACGGTGAAGCGCCTGCCGCAGGACGGCAAAATCAAGTTCCGCCGGTCCAATGGCGAAGAAATGGAACTGCGCGTCGCCACCATTCCCACGCAGGGCGGTGTTGAAGACGTCGTCATGAGAATTCTCGCCAAAGGCGAAACCCTGCCGCTTGAGGACATGGGCCTTTTAAAACGCAATTACGATCAATTGCTGAACATTATCGGCAAGCCCTACGGCATGATCCTGGTTGTGGGACCCACCGGGTCCGGTAAAACCACCACGTTGCATGCCGCACTTCGATACATCAACCGCCCGGATCGCAAGATCTGGACGGCCGAAGATCCGGTCGAAATCACCCAATACGGCCTGCGCCAGGTGCAGGTGCAGCCCAAGATCGGCTTCGACTTTGCCGCCGCCATGCGTTCATTCCTGCGGGCCGATCCCGACATTATCATGGTCGGTGAAATGCGCGACTTTGAAACCGCCAAAATCGGTGTGGAGGCGTCTCTGACCGGCCATCTCGTTATGAGCACCCTGCATACCAACAGCGCGCCGGAAACCATCGTCCGACTGCTGGATATGGGCATTGATCCGCTGAACTTCGCCGACGCCCTTCTGGGCATTCTCGCCCAGCGCCTGGTGCGAACACTTTGCAAAAGCTGCAAGGAACAATACCATCCCACCCGCGAAGAATACGAAGAAATCGCAGAGAGCTTCGGAGCGGAAAAGTTCAGCAAATTAGGCATTCCCTATAATGACAATTTTAAACTTTTCCGTCCCAAGGGGTGCGACATTTGCGATAAGACCGGCTATAAAGGCCGAATGGGCATTCATGAACTGCTGGTCGCCTCCGATTCGATCAAACGCATGGTCCAAAAGCATGAAACCGTTGAAACCCTTCGTAATCAGGCCACAGACGAAGGCATGAGCACCCTTTTGCAAGATGGTATCCTCAAAGCCCTGGCGGGTCACACCGATTTTGTTCAGGTTCGCCGGGTCTGCATCAAGTAATGCTTTTGTCTTTGTTACTCCGTCTTCATTTCTTTTTTACATTTCGTTCAAAGCTTTTTTAACATTTCTTAAAAAACCAATGCCCAAA
>CAZSQS010000037.1:0-35631 GCA_964608995.1 uncultured Smithella sp.
GGGAATCCATCCCGCGCAAAGTGGATGTCCGGGTTATTGCCTGCACCAACAAAGATTTAAAAGAAAAAGTCAAACGGGGCGAATTTAGGCAGGACTTATACTACCGCCTCAAGGTCGTCGAAGTGAATCTGCCGCCGTTGAGAGACAGGCTCGAAGATTTGCCGCTCCTGGTGGATCATTTCCGCAGGCGTTTCAATGAGCGATTCTCCAAGAACATTGAAGGCATTTCCACAGAAGTGCTGGATCGGTTCATGGACTATGCCTGGCCCGGCAATGTGCGCGAGCTTGAGCATGTGATGGAGCATGCCTTTGTGCTTTGCCACGGCGGCGCGATCACGCTTAAACATCTGCCGGCGGATATCCGGCATGCTGAAGCGCCGGAAGAAAGCCCGCGTCCGAAATCAAAGCAACAAACGTCCGAAATCGAGGTGCAGGCCATTCGCGAGGCGCTCGTTAAAACCGGCTGGAACAAATCCAAGGCCGCAAGGCTTTTGGGCATCGGACGGCGCACCATCTACCGGAAAATCGAAGACCATCAGATTACGGAGTAAAATCCGTAGGGAACGGTTTAAAACCGTTCCCTACACGTGCCACGCCGAAAATAATCGGGGCAACTCACGCATCTTTACAAATCCACCGCGCATTATTATAATTCCATCGTGCCCTAAATCGTTTTTTACAAGGCGGAGAACATGACTTACGTAAAGATCAATTTCGGCGAGAATTTTGAGGACGAATTTCAAAAGGTCGTAGATGAGGTCTTCCACCTGGTGCGTCCCGCGTTTAAGAATTACGAATGCATCTGGCGGCCCGGCATCGATGTGTGCGAATCCGAAGACGAAATGATTGTCCTTGCGGATATGGCGGGGCTCCATAAAGACGAGCTCAACATCGAAGTCAACCGCAAGAAGATCAAGATCGCCGGCATCCGCAAGGCGATTCAGCCCCTGCAAAACGCGCGCTACCGTCAGGCGGAAATTCCGCGCGGCCATTTCGAACGCATCATCGGCCTGCCTGCACCCGTGGATGTGCAATCGGCGGCGGCCACCTACGCCGACGGCATGCTCATGATCCGGATGAAAAAGTTGCCGATCCATACTACCCATCGCGTATCCGTAACGTCGGCAAAATAACGAACACTCTTGCGCTTATACTACTGGAGGCGAACATGACGGAAAATTCCGTTACCGAAAATAAAAATACGTTTAACATCCCGGAGACGATTCCCATTCTGCCTTTAAATGGCGCCATGGCGTTTCCCAAGACGATGATCCCGCTGGAAGTGTCGGGCATCGCGTCGATACTGGTGGATGAGGCCATGACCAAAGACCGGATGGTGGGCCTCGTCATGGCCAAAAAGGAGCCGGAAATTCCCAATCACTACACCCGGGATGATCTCCACCCGGTGGGGACGTGCGCCGTCATTCTCAAAATGGCCAAGACGGCCGAAAACCGCACGCAGATGCTGCTGCAGGGCGTCAGCCGTTTTGCGATTGAGGAACTCCTGGAGGGGAAACCCTATCAGCAGGCGAAAATCCGGATTCTTGAGGATACGGAGGTCAAGGACATCGAGACGGAAGCGCTCATGTCGAATCTGCTTGCGCTTTTTGACCGCATCCTGAAGCTCTCGCCCTTTTTGCCGCCGGAGTTCGGCCCGATGGCCAAATCCATCACCGAAGCCGGGACGCTGGCCGACCTGATCGCTTCGGTGATCAATACGCCGGTGGAAGAAAAACAGAAAATTCTGGACATCACGGATACGAAAAAGCGCCTCAAGGAACTGACCCGGATGGTCAATCACCAGATGGAAGTGCTGGAGCTTGGCAACAAGATTCAAACCAAGGTCAAAGACGACATCGACAAAAACCAGCGCGAATACTATCTGCGCCAGCAGCTCAAAGCCATCCGTCAGGAGCTGGGCGAAACGGACGAAAACGCGGTGGAGACGGACGAGTACCGAAAAAAGATCGAGGAAAAAAATCTTCCCGACGAGGCGAAAAAAGAGGCCCATCGAGAGCTCGAGCGCCTCTCACGGATGAATCCGTCGTCTGCGGAATATACCGTATCTTCGACGTATCTGGACTGGATGACGGCGCTGCCATGGAATGAGACGACGGCTGACAATCTCAACATTCCCGAGGCGCGCGCGATTCTGGATGAGGATCACTACGGCCTGTCTAAACCCAAAAAGCGCATCATCGAGTATCTGGCCGTGCGCAAGCTCAAACCCGACTCCAAGGGCCCCATCCTTTGTTTTGTGGGCCCGCCCGGAACAGGGAAGACGTCGCTGGGGCACTCCATTGCGCGGGCGCTGGGGCGCAAGTTCTGGCGCATTGCGCTAGGCGGCGTGCGCGACGAGGCGGAAATCCGCGGTCACCGCCGGACTTACATCGGCGCGCTTCCGGGCCGTATCATCCAGGGCCTCAGGCGAGCCGAATCCGGCAATCCCGTGTTCATGCTCGATGAGATCGACAAGCTTGGAAATGATTTTCGCGGCGATCCCTCATCCGCGCTTTTAGAGGTGCTCGACCCGCAGCAAAATTCGTCGTTTACCGATCACTATCTGGACGTGCCGTTCGATTTGTCGAAGGTGCTCTTCATCGCAACGGCCAATATGCTCGACACGATTCCGCCTGCGCTTCTGGATCGCCTGGAGGTCATTGAGCTTTCCGGTTACACGCAGGAAGAAAAAGTCAAGATCGCCGAGCGGTATCTGATTCCGAGGCAGCTTTCAGAAAACGGCCTGACCGCCTCGCAGTTTCGGCTGACGTCCAAGGCGCTATCGACCGTTATCACCGGCTACACGCGCGAAGCGGGCGTGCGCAATCTGGAGCGCGAAATTGCCAGCGTCTGCCGGGGGGTTGCCGCCCAGATCGCGGAAGGAACCATTACATCCAAAACCGTAAGCGAAAAGGACGTTGCCAAATACTTAGGGGCCCAGCGCGTTCCGACGGACATCGACGCACGCATCACCAAGCCCGGCATTGCCATCGGCCTGGCCTGGACGCCCGTGGGCGGCGACGTGCTGTTTATCGAAGCCACGGCCATGAAGGGCAAGAAGGGGCTCACGATCACCGGACAGCTGGGCGACGTCATGAAAGAATCCGTCTCGGCGGCGCTTAGCTTCATCCGCACCAACGCCCGGGAGCTGGGCGTGGATGAAGAGTTTATCGAAAACCGCGACATCCATATCCATGTGCCGGCAGGGGCCACACCCAAAGACGGGCCATCAGCGGGAGTCACGATGATGACGGCGTTGACTTCGCTTATGACCAACCGCCGGGTCAAAAAGAAACTGGCCATGACCGGCGAGATTACGCTGCGCGGCGCGGTGCTTCCGGTCGGCGGCGTCAAGGAAAAGGTACTGGCCGCGTACCGCGCAGGGATCAAGACGCTGATTCTGCCCGCCTGGAACCAAAAAGATATCGACGATATTCCGGCCAATGTGCAAAAGGCGATTACCTTTCATTTTGTCAGCGACATGATGGATGTGTTGAAAATCGCGCTGGAGCCAGTGAAAGAAAAATCGAACGGGAAGATTGCGGCAAAGCCCGCCGCGCAACCGATTTCAAAACCGGCCGGGAAAAATCCGCCAAAGCGCAAAGTAAAGAAATGAAAAATTCTAAGCCAAAAGTGGTCATTATCGGTGCGGGATTCGGGGGGCTCTGGGCCGCCCGGACGCTCGCCCAAACGGCGGTGGAAGTCACCCTCATCGACCGCAATAACTACCATACCTTTCTGGCGCTGCTGTATCAGGTGGCGGCAGCGGAACTCGACGCGGAAGATATCGCCTATCCGGTGCGCAGTGTGTTCTGGAAAGTTCCGAATCTGACGTTTCTGCTTGCGCATGCCAGGCGGATTGATCTGCAAAATCAGCGCATCGAAACGGACAACGGCGCAGTCGATTACGACTATCTTATTTTGAGTACGGGCAGCGTGACATCGACCTTCGGCGTGCCGGGCGTGCAGGAGAAAGCCTACTTTCTTAAAACGCTGGAAGAGGCAGTGGCGCTGAAAAACCACATCATCTGCTGCTTTGAAGCCGCCTCGCGCGAAACGGATAGCGAAAAGCGAAGAGCGCTTCTGACATTTATCATTGTTGGGGGCGGGGCCACAGGCGTAGAATACGCAGGCGCGCTCACTGAACTGGTGCATGGACCCTTGCGCAAGGATTATCCGGGCATTGACTTTTCGGAAGTCCAGATTCTTCTTTTGGAAGCGGGCAAATATCTGGTGGGCCACATGCCGGAGAAGCTGCGCGACTACACGAAAAAGCAATTAGAGCGCATGGGCGTGGATGTGCGCTTGAAGACCACCGTGGCGCAAGTTTTTCCCGATAACGTCATCGTCCAGGCAGACGGAAAACCTCAAACGCGAGATCACGGCATTCCTGCGCAAACTGTCGTCTGGACAGCAGGTGTGCGCGGCGAAGAACTGCCCGATGATTCGGGCATCGAGGTGGGCCGTGACGGCCGCGTGCCGGCGGACAAAACGCTCCAGGTGGTGGGTCATTCCAATATCTATGTCATCGGCGATCTGGCCGCCATTCGGGAAGAGGCGCGCATCTTACCGATGGTCGCGCAGGTGGCCATGCAATCCGGTGTGACATCCGCTAAAAACATTCTGCGCCAGATCGCCGGACTTGCGCCGGAACCGTTTTGTTATGCCGACCGCGGCGCGATGATCGCCATCGGCCGCAAGGCGGCGGGCGTGGCCATCGGCCGAAGAACCTTTCAGGGATTTATCGCCTGGATTATGTGGCTGGTCATCCATCTGGCCAATCTGATCGGATTTCGCAACCGCATCATGGTGCTCACGAATTGGGCGTGGGACTACCTGCTCTATGAGCGGGCCGTACGCTACGTTTTTCCCTCCGATATGCCCGCCGGATCAAAGTATTGCTCCTGCGCACGGGAGGAAAAGGAAAAAATGGAGCGCAAGGCCTGATCATCCAGGGTGTTGAGCGACACCAGACAAAATGCAAGTCAGGAGAGATTCCAGAACAAACATCCCCGCGGACGGATTTGTGAGTAGCGTCCGCGGGGATGTTTTTTGACCTTAAATTTTGGCGATCATCTGGGCGGCAAAGGTTTTAGCGTCGGCCAGATCCGCTTCGTCGGGATGATGGAGGGTGCTCCGGGCTTCTTCGGCCCAGGCCGCATGCTGGGGGCTTTTCGCCAGCGCGTCAATAATTTTTTCCTCCACCTTTCCACGGCAGCCGAAATGTCCCAAAACGGTGAGTTTGGCCGCAAGGCCCAGGGCGTGCTCAAACGCCTGCTTGGGAAGATCGCCGCCGCGCTGGGAGCCGTGTGTGGAGAAAAAAGCAATCTTCTGGCCTGCTGGAATGCTGGCAAGCGCCTTGGCCGCTTTTTCCGGAACGCTGTGCGCGTGAACGGGAAAGCCGAAAAAGATCAGGTCATAACCGTTCCAGTTACTCACTTCGGCAACCGCCTTGAGATCCTTGTCAAATTCGACCGCCCCGGCAATGGCCCGGGCGACTTTCTGCGTGTTGCCCGTGTCCGAATAATAGGCAATTAAAGCTTTCATGGGATGTCCTCCTTCATTAGATTCTCAAAAAGCCATAGCGCATTTTTCTCCGCTGGGCAAGCCTTTGAGGCCATTCACTTCGAAGAGGCGTTTTATATCATAAAGCCAAAAAATATTGTATAGTGCCGGGGCGGAAAGGGGGAAAATCATGACCATCATTGATCTGGAAAAATGCATCGGGTGCGGTACGTGCCGCAAGGACTGCCCGTCGGCCAATATCACGCTTGCCAACGGCAAGGCCGTCTCCGGCAAGTGGTGTCTGGCCTGCGGGCATTGCGCGGCCGTGTGTCCGCAAAAGGCGGTGACGCTTGCGGGTGACTACGATCCGGCGGAAATTCTGGAATATGACTCTCCTGCGGACTTTGCCATTTTGCCCGAGCGGCTTTTAAACTTTGTGAAGTTTCGTCGCAGTGTGCGCCAATATACGGATGAACCGGTCAGCGACGCGGATATCGCCCGGATTATCGAAATGGGCCGCTATACGCAAACCGGCGCCAATCAGCAGCTCCTGCGCTATATCGTATTGACGAAAGACACGCTTCGGGAAATCACGCCGGTTGCATTAAGGACGCTGGCCGAGCTGGAGATTAAAAGCGTTGACCGCAAAAGTCTGCGCGTTCCGGTTTCATATCTTGATTACCAGTCTATCTGGATTAACTGGCATTCGGTCTATTTAAAAAAACAAAAAGATCTCCTGTTTCACGGCGCGCCCCATGCGCTTTTAGTGGTCAGCCGCCCAGGCAATGAGCTCGATGGCTGTGTTAACGCGGGACATCTGGAACTGATGATCAATTCGCTGGGCCTGGGGGCCTGCTTCATGGGGTTTGGCACCTTTGCCTTTGCCGTCTCGCCCGAGCTTCGGGCGCGCGTGGGGCTTACCGAGGGTGAAGCCGTCATCTTCATGATGGTTTTCGGTCATCCGGCCGTGAAGTATCTGCGAACGGTCAACCGCAAAGCCGCGCGCTTCGAAACCCTCTGAGCGGGCATGGACACGGCCAAACGCTATACGGCGCTTGATGTTTTTCGGGGCATGACGGTTGCGCTCATGATTTTAGTCAATACGCCGGGAAGCTGGCAGCAGGTTTATGCGCCGCTTCGCCACGCCCCCTGGCATGGCTTGACGCCTGCGGATTGGGTTTTCCCCTTTTTTTTATTTGCCGTGGGTGTATCGCTTTTCTTTTCGATTTCTTTGCACCCGGATGCGCCAAAGAGGCAAACCCTCGGGCACGTTGCGCGACGCGTGTTGATTATTTTCGCGCTGGGTTTTTTTTTAAATTCGTTTCCGCCCTGGAGTGCCGATTTTTCCACACTGCGCATTATGGGCGTCCTGCAACGCATCGCCCTGGCCTATGGGCTGGCCGCGCTGGGAGTTCTTTTTGTGAAACGCTTTTGGATTGGACCCCTGTGCGCGGCGATGCTTCTGGGTTACTGGGGCATTCTCGCTTTTTTCGGCGGGCCGGATCCCTACTCCCTTGCGGATAACGCCGCTTTGGCGTTTGACAGGGCTCTTCTGGGTGAGCCGCATCTGTATCGCGGATTTGGCATCCCCTTCGATCCGGAAGGGCTTTTAAGCGCATTGCCCGCGACCGTGACGGTGCTGATCGGCTATCTTGCGGGCACGGGCCTTCTTCGCGGGGCGCAAGGTGGCCGCTTCGTTTTGCGGATGGCTCTGTGCGGTGCGGCGCTGGCCGTTGCCGGATATGTTTGGGGATTTGTTTTCCCGATCAACAAGCCGCTGTGGACCAGCTCGTATGTGCTGGTCACGGCGGGGCTGGCTTCAATCTTTCTGGCGGGGCTGATCTATGTCATCGATGTGTTGGGCTATCAAAAATGGACGAGCGTCTTTTCGATCTTCGGCGCAAATCCACTGATTTTATTTTTGCTCTCCGGCCTGATTGGCCGGACGCTCAACAAAATCATCTTCGTCCCGGACGGGCAGGGGGGCATGATGTCCGCGCAGACCTGGCTTTTTAAAACCCTCTTTTCGCCATTATTCGGCCCGATGAATGGATCGCTTCTCTACGCCATTGCGCACGTTTTCGTGCTGGGGCTGATCGGGGCGTTTCTGTACCGAAAACGTATTTTTATCAAGGTGTGAGGCGATGAAAGACGAAAATCAAACCCGAGAAGCGCTGAAGCGCCTGGAAGATCTCTTTTCCTTTTCCCTTCGCGATGCGCAACAATTTATCGCCTTGTTCCATGACGAGATGCAGCGCGGCCTTGCGGGCAAACCCGGCTCGCTTAAGATGATCCCCTCTTACGTTGGCCGCCCGTCCGGGCATGAGCGGGGAGACTTCCTTGCCCTGGACCTCGGAGGCACAAATCTGCGCGTGCTGGCAGTTCGCCTCGACGGCGAGGGCAAAGCCCGGATCACCGCGTTCAGACGGTGGGTCATTCCCGAAAAGATCATGCAGGGCACAGGCGAGGCGCTTTTTGATTTTATGGCGGAGGGCGTGGCGCTGTTTCTCGATCAGATGCCACCGGACAGCCCACAGCTTAGGGAGCTGGCCTTTACCTTTTCTTTCCCGGTGGCGCAAAGCGCCGTGGACGCGGGGGTGCTGCTCAACTGGACGAAGGGCTTTACCGCGAAAGGTGTTTCAGGCAAAGAGGTGGTTGCCCTGCTATCAGCAGCGCTTGCGCACAAAAACATGCCCGACCTTCGCGTCGTGGCGCTGACCAACGACACGGTGGGAACGCTTATGGCGCAAAGCTATACCGATCCCGCCTGCGATATGGGCGTGATCCTGGGCACGGGCACCAACGCCTGCTATCCGGAAAAGGCAGGACGGATTGCAAAACTTGCGCACCTGGAGGCGGATCGGGAAGTGATTGTCAACCTGGAGTGGGGGAGTTTCGATCGAATACAGATGAATGCCTTCGATTCAGCGCTGGATTCACACACCTTGAACCCCGGCGCTCAGCGCCTCGAAAAGATGGTCTCCGGGCTTTATCTGGGTGAGCTGGCCCGACGGGTGGCGCTGGATCTGATCGATGCCGGTGTCTTTCTTCGTCAGGAGGCCCGCATTATTTTCGAACGCGAACAGGCCGTGACATCAGAGCATTTATCGCAAATCGCCGAAGGGGAAGATGTTCTGACGAGGCTGGGGGTGAGCGGCCCAACTTCGCAGGATTGCGCGTTATTTGCCGGCGTTTCGCGGGTCGTGACGACGCGGGCCGCCCGGATTGCCGCCGCCGCCATTGCTGCTGGTGTGACCTGGATGGATGCAGACCTCCAAAGACGCCACACCATTGCCATTGACGGCTCCCTTTTTGAGAAATGTCCGGGATTTCAGGAAACCATGGAAGCCCTGCTGATCGAGCTTTTCGGGGATCGCGCGACGGGTATCACCCTGTGCCATGCGGCGGACGGATCGGGTATCGGTGCGGCCATTATCGCCGCCGTGGCGGCCGGTGCGCTGAGGCAAATCTGAACGGCAGACAGCCTGATGAAAGCAAATTGCGTGATGATCGTTGCGCATGCTGCCATGGCCCTGCGCCCCGACCCCGGCTGACGCTCCGTTGTGCCGGATAGCCCGGGGAGCGTTGGTCTCCGGCGCGGTTGGGGGGAAAGCCTTTAGAATTTCTTTGCAGGTCCCTTTTTGCGTTTGTTGAAAAAGAAGGATTCGCGGGTTTTGGCGCCGCCCGCGTAGCGCTTGCCCTGGAGGCTGCCGCGCCCGACCCGCTCGGTGTAGTCGATAAACACACGGCGCTTTGCAAATTTTTCTCTGGCAAACCGCGCAATCAATACATCGGCAAACTGCGGTTCCACCTCAAAGTAGCTGTTGCAAAGCTCTACAGCGATATTGTTCACCCGCAGGTGGGCGATATTGGCTGTCTCCAGAAGGTAGGCGCCAAGCTTTTTAGCATTGAATTTTTCCATCTTCCCGAGGTTGATCGACAGACGGGAAAGGCCGCCTGGCCCGGCGGCGCGCCGGTCGGACGGAAGGTTTTCTTTCTTGCGCGACACATTGAGATCAGCTGCGTCGCGATAATACGCCAAAAAGCGGTTGAACTGGGCCGAGACAAACCGGGCGATAATGTCTTCCTTGCTCAGGGACGCCAACCGGTCATAGGCGGCAGGCAGAAAGCTCTCGATATCGGCTTGGCGCACCTCGGTGGCTTTGAGCCGCTCCACCATGTGCAGAAGCTGCTTTTCACAGACTTGGGGCCCGGTGGGAATGGGAATCTGTTGAAACTTTTTGCCCACCTGTTTTTCGATCTGGCCGATCCGGTAGGCTTCTTTGATATTTACGATGACAATCGATACGCCGGTTTTTCCCGCGCGTCCTGTCCGGCCGGAGCGGTGCGTGTAGTTATCCACGTCATCGGGCAGGTTGTAGTTGATGATGTGCGTCAGGTCGCTGACATCGATGCCACGCGCGGCGACGTCGGTGGCCACCAGAAGCTGAAGATTTCGAGTGCGAAAGCGGTTCATGACGGAATCGCGCTGCGCCTGCGACAAATCGCCATGCAGGGCGTCGGCGTTGTAGCCGTCTTTCATGAGCAAATCTGCCACTTCCTGCGTTTCGGTGCGCGTGCGGCAAAACACGATGGCGTAAATATCCGGATGATAATCCACCAGCCGCTTCAGCGCGAGGTAGCGGTCTTTGGCGTGCGCCACGACATACTGATGCTCCACGCCCGCCGCACCGACGTTACGGCCGCCCACCGTGATTTCCGCGGGGTTTTTCATGTAGCTTCGGGCAATGGCTTCGATGCCGCGTGGCATGGTGGCGGAAAACAAGAGCACGCGCTTGTCTTCGGGCGTTGCGGCCAAAACGGCGGTGAGTTCTTCTTTAAAACCCATATCGAGCATTTCATCCGCCTCGTCAAGCACCAGCCAGGCAATGGAGGACACGTCCACTTTTTTACGATTCAGCATATCGAGCATCCGCCCCGGCGTGGCCACAACGATCTGCGCGCCTGCGGCCACCTGCCGAATCTGGGTGACGATGTTGGCCCCGCCGTAAATGGGGACAACATTTAAATTGTTGATATATTTTGCCATTTGCGTCAGATCGTCGGTGATCTGGAGGCAAAGTTCGCGGGTGGGGGCTAAAATCAAAGCCTGCGTGCGGCGCGATGCCGGATCGATCCGCGAGATAATCGGAATACCGAAAGCGGCGGTTTTGCCGGTGCCCGTGTGCGCGAGCGCGACGAGGTCGCGCGTTTGATTCAGCACAAAGGGGATCACCTCCTGCTGCACCGGCATGGGCGCCTCGAAGCCCATATCCAAAAGGGCCTTTAAAATATTTTTGTCGATATCCGCTTCTTGAAATGTTGTCATTTTCGTGGTCATGGGACTTCCTTTTTTCCTTTAATGGCTATGGCCGATAGCGCCGATCGGCGAATACCCCTAATTGACCCATTCCACAAGCGCTATTTTCGCGCCCGAAAATTGGTCCGCACGCCACCTTGCCAAGGCAGGGCGTTAATGATGCAAGGTCAAGAGCTGGTTTAACCCGGAATCCGGCCGCAAAGTGTGATCGAACGGGGAGTGAGCAAAAAATTCGTTTCGGTTCTTCAGCGTGGCGATTGGATGTTCGTCAGCAGACGCCTGGCAAAGCGAGTGATCCGTTGGGAAATTCCCAGGCGAGACTCCACATGCCCCAGTGCGTCGCGGGCGGCGTCTTCGCCGATTTTGACCAGCTCGGCGGCCCGGCTGAAATCCGACCAGTGCATCGACCCCAGGGCCGGCCGGATAACGACGTCGGCATCTTTGAGTTCAGCCTCCTCGAGCTTGTTGGCTGTGATTTCACCCGCGCGGTATAAAATATCCTTGGCTGTTTCAATTTCCGCATCCGGCGGAAGCTCGCGGTCCACCATGACGGCGATTACAAGTTCCGCCCCCGCCTTTTGGGCTGCATGAACCGGTACGAGACTGGTAATGCCCCCGTCCGCCAGAAGCCACTGGCCGATGCGCACGGGCTCGGCTGCGCCGGGCACGGAACTGCTGGCCAGCACCGCCTGCCGAAGCGAGCCTTCGGAGAAAACCACCTGCTCGCCGGTGATCAGATCCGTGGTGACGGCGTAAAACGGGATGCGCGTCTGCCGGATATCGATATCGGGAAGCAGATAATTAATAAGCGATTGAAAATCTTCAGAGGGCAGGATGGACACGCTAAACAGGGCTCTGAAAAGCCAGTAGCGATTTCTGACGAAAGATTGCGAGCGCTCCAGAAAGCTTTTCGGCGCCTGGGAAAACGACTGGCTCAGTGATCGAAGCGCAGAGTCCTGAAATTCCGGACTTTTGATGTAGGCGTCCACCCGCGAAGTGATCTGCCGGACGGACAGGCCCGCCGCATAAGCGCCGCCGATGAGCGAGCCGGCGGAGGTGCCCACGATCAGATCCACGCCGATGCCCTCCTGCTCCAAAACTTTCAGGACGCCGACATGCGCCAATCCGCGCACGCCGCCGCCACCCAATGCCAGCCCGACTTTTTTTTCATACCACGTCATGACGCGCCTCTTTTTTTAAAAGCCCCCTACAACCTTGCATTCGGTCAACGTATTACCAACGCATTGATGCTGTGTCAATGGGATAACCGCCACCCGCTTTGAGCGCCGGAAGCTCCCCTGTCCATCAAGCATTTTGAAAATCTGCCGATATCTATTGAAGGACGCGGGATCATCCTGTCCTTAAAAAAGGAGAAACGTTACCGGTCATGTCTTTTAAGAGAATCATTTTACATCGCTTATCTGTCCTTGTCCTGATTTATGCGCTCGCGGCGTTTTTTGCCTTGCCGGAGTGCCAGGCGGTCATCCGCTCGGTCACGGGAACGGTTACGAAAGTGTCCGACGGCGATACCCTCCACGTCACGACGCCGGAGCAAACCCGGCTCAAAGTGCGCCTTTACGGGATTGACGCCCCCGAAACGCCCAAAGTCAATCAGCGCACCGGGCGGGTCCATAAGCCCGGTCAGCCTTTTGGAGAGGAATCGTGGCGCGCGCTTCAGGTGAAGACGCTGGGAAAACAGGTCAGAGTGGATGTGATCGAATTCGATAAATACCGGCGGGCGGTTTGCATGGTCTGGCTGGATTCGCGTAACATCAATCTGGAGATGATCCGTGAAGGATATGCGGAAGCCTTTGCCGAATATTTAAAACCGCCCTACCGGCAGCTGTTTCTTGAAATGGAACAAAAGGCCCGGGCAGATCAACGGGGCATCTGGTTCCTGCCCGATTATGAAAGGCCGAGGGCGTTTCGCAAAAGGATAAAAATCCGGGGCGGGCAATAGTTTAATGGAAACATCCGGTATTTCCTTGAAAAGCCATCCATAACCAGAGGGGACCCAATGCGCTTAGTCCCCTCTGATTTGATCATGCAACGCCATTACGGATTCAGGTTCCAGTTGTTGGTTAAGCGATAAACATTGCCGGACGATGAAGCTTCGGTGACCATCAGATCGCCGCTTGAAACGTCAGTGCCGGAAAGAAGCGTGACGGAGGTTGGTGACGAAAACGAGGCCGTGTGCAGTACGGAACCGCTCGTGCTGATATGGGATATTTTGGATCCCAGGTATTCGGCTACGACAAAACCGTCGCTTACGATAATAAAGTCATCCAGAAAAGTGGAGCTTGAATAAATAACCGTCTTTCCCGACAGTCCGCTTGCCGTCACACTGAAACTTTGGAGCTGGGACGTTCCGAGATAGGCAGTTGGGTCCACCGTAACATAGAGCTTGCCGTCTTTGTATTTCAGGCCATTGGGTTTCAACCCTGAAAAACTGTGAAAGGATTTGATTTCCGCAACGGTTGCAGGGCTTGAGCTGCTGATTTTGATCCTGTACAGGGAACCGGCCTTCAGCAGGGCGCCCATATCGTTTAGATAAAGCGTGCCGTTGCCGTCTGACGCCATGCCGTTGGGCATGGCCAGGGCATCAATGCGATAGATTTCGGAAAGCGCCGGTGCGGCGGCATTGAGGTTCATCGCCAGAAGATGCTTTTTGGCGCTCGCGCTCATGTTGTCTTCCGTGCAGGCGGTATAAAGATGTCCAAACATCTCTGTGATCCCCGTGAAATAACAGGCGGGTGAGCGGCCATCGAGGTATGTGGCGGCTACTTTGTTTGCACTCCAGGCCGATCCGGAAGATTTCAACTCATAAACTGCGCCGTTGGATGTGACAAAACGCCGCCCGTTACTGGTCTGAATGACGTTTTCCGGAGCTTTGAGGCCGGAAACCATTAATTGCTTGCTGACCGATCCCGATGAGCTGGAAGACGATGAGCTCCACCACCACGATGATCCCGAAGAGCTCGAGCTGGATGAACTACTCGAGGAACTCGATGATGAGCTCCACCACCACTGAGCGTTGACGGTTGATGCCATCATGCCTGTCAGAAACAGGCAACCCACGAACAGAACTAAAATTTTCCCAACTGATTTTTTATCCATAAAAAATCCTCCCCCATAAACAGGTTAAACCTTCGCTTTTCCGTGTGAAAAGCCTGCAAACGTCGTGAGGCACCCGCTAAACAACACCCCATCATTTTTGATGCACGAGGCAATCGGGTATCCGTGTTTCTGCTATAAGAGATTTTTGACCGGGAAAACAAGACCCATATGGACTATAAAACTGATCTTAGTTTGGCTTATCGCTGGAAACTGCGGAAAGCAGAATTTCTTTCCAGCAGTGATGAATCAGATAATGACCGGCGCCGGGCAAAAAATGGGTGCGGCACTCGGGCAGCTTGGCCGCTATTTTTCGCGCCATGGCCACCGGCACCAGTCGGTCCTGTTCGCCATGCCACAATTCAACAGGCGTCCGGATATCGCATATTTCAAATCCCCAGCGGGAAGACGCCAAAGCAACCTCTTGCAGCATGAACCGCTGGCGCCGCCGTTCATTTTGCCGGGCATTTTCTATAATCCGCCCCCGAATCGCCGGGTCACTGATGACCGCCCGATCCACCGGCGGGGCATTGCGCCAGACATCCTTCAAATACTCCTCCTGAGAAACATGCGCGCCGATAAAACGCGCCAGTGGTTCTAAAACATGTTTTGCGCGCTTGCTTAATGCGAGTGTCAGGCGGAAAGGCAAATACATCCCTTCAAGTTCCCAGACGCTCTCAAAAGGCGTCATGCCGCACACGATGGCCACACGTTCAACGCGCGCGTTGAAGCGAGAGGCCAAGGCCAGAGCGTATGGCGCACCCATGGAATGGCCAATGACGCCAAACGTTCTGAGCTCCAGCGCATCCGCCAGATGTATCACGTCATCGGCAAAGCCAAGAAAGGTCAGGTCCGGCTGGTAGTCGGACAGCCCCGTGCCGGGACGGTCCGGAATAACCAGATGGATGCCGCAGCGTTCAATAATCGTTTCATCGGGGTGACGCTCCAGACGCGATCCGTTAAACGCGTGCATCAGGATAACCGGTTTGCCGCCGGCTCTGCCATACTGGGCAAATCCGAGGCTTCGGCCGTCCGGCAGCGTCAGTGTCTGGTGCCGCTGCCTTTCTGATCGAAAGAAGCGGCCCTGCGCCCCCTCCATCAGCTGAAATGGGGAAGCCACCTTGTCCTGACCGCATATTGTGGCCAGCATCGCCGGACCGGTAATAATCTGCCGGACCAGTTCGGCCTGCCGGTGGGTTTGCGTTTTTTCATAAATCGACTTGAGTTGGTTACGCGCGGTGTTTTTGCTGATGCCGAAATCTTCGGCGATGGAATTCAAATCCCGGTCGCAAATCAGCGCCGAGAGCAGCCTGGCTTCGGCCGTGGTCAGCGGGTAGAATGACTTCAGCGTTTCCGGTGAAACCTCAATCTTCATGCCGGGCGCCGCCACCAGCAAGACAACCCTGCCTTTCGTTTTTCCGGTGGCGGTGGCATTGGGTTTGAAAGGAAAAATCAGCACCGACAGGGAAGCGGCGCCATCACAGGGCGACAAATGGAGCGTCTGCCCGGCCCGGCTTGTCTGTTCAGCTGCGGCCCGGATGGCCTGCCTGAGCGGCCTGGTTTCTTCGGGAACGCCCGCGCACAGAACGTTGTCTTGTACGGTCAGCCCTTTTTCTTCCGACAAAATCCGGCGCGCATGACGATTAGCGGTCAGCATGCGGCCCTCCTCATCAACAACCATCATGCCCAGCGGGAGGCGCGCGAAAAGATCGTACATCTCCAAAACCTCTTCTTGCGCCTCGATCATGCGGCGGTTCATCTCCAGTGCCTTGGTAATGTGACTGCGCAGAAGATCAAAAAGAGCCGTTTGAGCGCCTGAAGGCCTCCGGTTTGCGGTTGCCTGTCCCGCGCCGAATTCAGGGCTGATGTCCGTGGCCCTGTTTCCGTCCGCGTCATCCACGCCGCCAATAGACTCAGATGTTTGAGTTTGCTCCGACATATCCAACAGCAGGGGATCAAGCTCATCCGCCAGACTTTGCAGCAGCCGGGGCCATAAACTCGCATCAAACGCGCAATCGTAAATGAGCCCGATCAGATCGGAGAGGGTTTTATTATCCATCATTCCATTACGGCCCATCCATGGCGGATTTTCTGGTGGGTCTGTACTCTGTGAAATATTCATTTAACTGACTGATTTTGTCAATAATGTCAAGGATGAAGGGAGTATTGAAACCAATCACCGGCAATGGCCTGAGGTCATGAGCCTGCGCGGTTGATGGCGCAAAGGGCCGGATATTGACATGTTTCAGGAAGGGTTCCCCGATGCCGGTCAGTATCTCATGCATTCCTGCTGAAAAGAAACGCCGCTTTTCGCAGTTTCTACAATGAAAGCAAAATCAGATTTATAGTCCATATGGGTCTTGTCTTTCCGGCTAAAAATCTTTTATAGCAGAAACAAAGATATCCGATTGCATCCTGCATCAAAAATGATGGAGCGTTGTTCCGTGGGTTCCCCACGATGTTTGCAGGCTTTTTACTTGGGAAAGCGAATATTAACCGGTTGAAAACAGAAAATCAGTTGGGAGGGACACACGGACGCTGGGGGACCCATCGGAACATCCTATAATGCTTTCTTCAGAAGGGTAAAATGATCTTTTGTCTTTTTTTATTTGTTTTATACAGCAGATAAGGTATGGCAACCTATCATATTGATACAGATGAGATGGATTGATCTGAGTTTCCGACAGGTGACAAAATCATGTGGAATGCGACAGGACGGTCTTGTCTGCCGAATTTGTTAACCCGGTTCAGAAAAAGGAGGATTTTTTATGGAAAAGAAATCATGTGGCAAGCTATTGGTGTTATTCCTGATGTTTATTCTTTTATTGGGCGCGCCGGCGTCAACTGTCAACGCGCAATGGTGGTGGTCTTCATCATCATCAAGTGGCGGGGCCGTCGTAGACACGCAAAAGCCGGTCATCACCTCTTTTACCGCACCCGAAGTTGTGAATTCCCGAATCATTCCCATTACCTCTTTTAAGGCCTCGGACAACGTGCGCGTGACCGGCTATTGTCTGTATACTGTGGCTTCTGAATGTGAGTTCACATCGAGACCCCCAACCTACTATAGCGTCCCCACACCTTCAAACGGTATTGTCGTCATTTTCGCCAAGGTTAGAGATGCGGCGGGAAATATTTCTGATTTCATGACGGCAAGGGTCGAGGGTGTTCCTGTAGCTTCCGCGCCCGACCTTGTTGTTACCCGCGTGATTCATCCGGCCTTAACCGTCACTCCTGAGAACCATACCATTCTGGTTACCGATACGATTACCAATCAGGGCAAAAGAACCGCGGGCACTACCAGGACAAAATACTCCCTTTACTATTTCTATGAATCCAGGCAGGCAAACGGCATGTATACCCGACAAACACAAGAGATTCCCCTGACCGGAAATCGATCCATTTCCTCTCTGTGGCCTGGTAAGTCTTCCACGGGAACCATGCTTCTGACCCTTCCCACTTCCTTAAGCCCAGGGATGCAAAGGAATTTTCAGATCAGAGTCTATGCTGATTGTGACAATGCGGTTGTTGAATCAAATGAGTCCAATAACGACACACGATCCGGCACGCAGACGATCACCTATCCCACCTTGCAGCAATAGACGGTTGTTCCTGAAGATTTTTCCCCTGACTTGAATATCGTGCGGCCGGACGCCTGTAAAGACGTCCGGCCGTCATCATTAACGCCGCGCCGCGAGCGTCTATCGCTGGTTGTCGCCTGTATTGCTAAGTCTGCAACCCCGGCAGGGTTATTTTCTTTTCCAGTCTTCGCGCCACAAGGACAATGATCGAAACCAGAACCAGATAGACCAGTCCGGCCGTTACATAGGCCTTGAAAAACTGGAAGTTGGTTGACGCGATCTCCTGAACCTGAGCAAAAAAATCCGGGAACTGGATGAGAAAGGCTACGGACGTATCTTTGAGATTCTGGATGACCTGGTTGGTCAACGAAGGGACGGACAGACGCATCACCTGGGGCAGAATAATCAAACGGAATATTTCAGTATGCGTAAACCCCTGGGCCTTTGCGGCTTCCAGTTCGGTCTTGTCCAAACCGTGATAGGCGGTCATCAGGTAGCGGGCGTTATAGGCGGAAACATTCAGGGTAAATCCGATGATGCAAACCGTGAGCGCCGACAAATGAATCCCGAACTCCGGCAATCCGTAATACATCAGAAAGAGATGGACCAAAAGCGGCGTCCCGATAAAGAAGGATATATAGCGTTCCGTCCACGTCCGCACAGCCTGCGTCCTGCTGAGGGTCAGATAAAAGACGGCGACCCCGCCGATCAGTCCGGTGACCGACATAATGATCATGAGGAGAACCGTATTTTTCAGCCCGGCCATGATCTGGGGCGAATAAGCGATGATGTCGTTAATGAAAACATCCATACCGGTTACCTGTGGTCAATCACGCTCAGGAAAAACTGCCTGACGCGTGGATCCGGGTGATCATAAAAGAGCCGCTCGGCGATATCCTCCGCCACAACAACCCCTTTATCCAAAAAAATGATGCTTTCGGAAATGTATTTTGCCAGAAAGGGGTCGTGGGTGACGCAGAGCATGGTGATGTTGTCCATGAAGAGCTTGTTGATGACCGTAACCACTTCCCTGGTCATTTGCGGATCGAGGGCGGAAGTCGGTTCATCCAGAAAAAGCACCGCCGGGTCCATGGCCAGCGACCGGACAATGGCGACCCGCTGCTTCTGTCCGCCGGAAAGTTGCGCCGGATATTTTTTCCGGTGTTCGACCATGTCCACCCGTTCCAGCTCATATAGGGCCTTTTCGTCGGCGTCCTTCGCTGACATTTTTTTAAGCTTGCGCAGCCCCAGGGTAACGTTGTCCTGCACCGTCAGATGCTTGTAAAGGGCGAAATGCTGGAACACAAATCCGATGTCCTGACGCAGTTTACGGACGTCCATCCCCGGACGGGTAATGTCTTCCCCTTTGAAAATAATTTCTCCTGAGGTGGGTTGGATGAGCAGGTTCAAACAGCGAAGCAAGGTGGATTTGCCGCAGCCCGACCCCCCCATCACCACTTTGGACTGACCTTCACTAAGCTCCAGGTTGATCCCTTTGAGGACAACCTTATCATCAAATTTCTTCACAAGATTTTTAACTTCAAGTAAGGCCATTGTTATTCCTTCTCACTCATGAGCCAAACCGGGAACCCGGAATTTTTTCTCGAGGGCCATAAAAAGCATCACAAACAATTTGTAGATGACAAAGTAAATAATCCCGACAGCCAGATAGATTTCCACCCCCCGCAAGGTCACGGCGGCAAGGCTCATGGCCTCTTTCATGATTTCGGGTATCCCCACGGTGTAGGCGAAAGGGGTATACTTCAAAATAGAGGTAAACTCATTGATCATGCCCGGAATGGACATTCTGAACATTTGCGGAAGAATGATATAGAAAAAACTCTGCATCCGGCTCATGCCCATGGCTTCGGCAGCCAGGATTTCATCCCGGTCCACGGCTGACATGGCGCCCCGGAATATTTCCGCCAGGTACGCGCCGGAAATGAGCCCCAGCGTCAATACCATCGCCGTGAAAGGTGGAATCCGGATGCCCATGCCCGGCAGGCCGAAAAAGACGATAAAGAGGAGAACCAGAACGGGTATCGAGCGAAAGAGATAGATATAAGCGGCAAGGAAAAGCGCCAGAGGCTTCCATTGCGATCTGCTCAAAACGGCCATGAATAGTCCAATGGCCAGGCCGGCGCCGATACTGGCTATCGTTACCAGTATCGTATATCCCGCGCCTTTGGCCAGGGCCATAAGGATGTCCCAGAATGTCATGAGTCCGGTTTGCGCCCTTCTATTTGATCCACTTGTCGATGATGGCCTGGAGTTTCTCCGGACCCAGTTCCGTCAGATAACGGTCGAAGTCATCGCGCAGGGCAGACCCTTTGGGGAAAGCAAAACCAAAGACATCAAACCCTGTAAGAACATAGCTGTCCTGAAGATCCATCTTTTTCTTGTAAACCATGGAAACCCCGCCCTCCACAAAGGCCAGATCAAGGTTCCCGTTTTTCAGGTCTGCCAGAACCTCGTTGTAAGTCGGGTACAGTTTAACAGCGCTCAGTTTATAAACGCCCTGCGGTTCCCACTTGTCTTTGATGAAGCCGCTATAAGCCATGCCCCGCGGGTAGCCGATGGTATATTTCTTCAATTCAGCCAGGTCTTTGACCACGATATTCCTGCTTTTCAGACTGACCAGATTCCAGGTATTGTCCATGTAGGGTTTGGAAAAATCCATGACCTCTTTGCGTTTGTCAGTAATCGAGATGGCCGAAAACGCAACGTCGGCCTGTTTGCCGATCACTGCACCCAGCATTCCCTGCCAATCGTAAGAGGTGATCTTGTACTGAAGTCCCCGGGCCTTGCAGAAACCTTCAAATAACTCCATGTCTATCCCATGGTACTTCCCGTTTTCTTCAAACATATTCGGCGGCGATGTCGGGCACACGGCTACCTGAATCACGGAGGCTTCTTCCTTTTTACTGCAGCCGAAAATCACCAGGGACAAAAGACAAAACAAGCAACACAAGAGTACGATTTTTTTCATATAACTTCCCTTCCTTTCGATATGTCCAGAATTCGTAGATCCACGCGGCGCGATTATAAGGACGCACCAGAGGCATCTGCATGGACGGTGCCCTTAAGCGGCAATGCACTGGTGTCATCGGCCTTTCTTGCGCAATCTTGAATGGAAATTTCCGCATATTCAGGCAGGGTGGCGGGAAATGGAGAAAAAACATTACCAACAAAACAATTCTGAGCAGAAACAACAGGATAAAAGAAAATATTGGAATCAGGCCTTGAAATAAAAGTTTTCTGATTCCCCCGTGGAATTTTTATTTCCCGCAAAACGCACATTGCTGATTGAGACAAACGCGCTTCTGATATTTTATTGACAGGCAAGCCTCCTGTTCCTATAATCCTCGCGCTAAACGGTCCGTCTTCATTCCGTGGGAAGAAAGGCGGACACACTTCTTCAAACAGGTGGTGTAATCTATGTCCGGAAAAACCAGTGATCCGCTGCCGCGAAACGCAACGGAAGCGCAAGGGCTTTTAATCAAAGCCTTCTACGAGAAATACGGCGATGACATTCTGCCGGTGATTAACGACATTCTTGGCCGTCAGGGCCGCGCCCTTGGCCTGAAAATTCGCAGCAAACTGCCCGATGACCGTTTACCAACCGTTGCCGGGGCCTTCACGAAAAATTTCGATCCTTCAACCGTCTCGGTTGTCGCCCGAACCGATGAAACGTTTTCCATTCAGGGAACCGTCTGCCCGTTCGGACTGGAAAACACATCGCGAAAACTGTGTGAAGCCGTGATGGCCATTGATCGTGAATACTTTTTCGCGGCAACAGACGGCAGGACGACCCTGGAGATTCGCAAAACGCGGGCGGCCGGAGATCCGATCTGCGATACGGTCTATACCGTCAAACCCTGAAAGACACCCGTCTCGACTTTTTTTAGAAAAGGAGCAGATCATGGCTACAAAAATAAAAAGTTTTCTTTCGTGTTGTTTCCTGTGTGTTTTGGTTTCAGCTGTGCTTTGGCCGGCCGGTGAGGTGTTGGGTCAAGCCTGCACGTACAGCCTGGCGCCTGCCAATCTCAAGGCGAAAAGCCAACTGGAATACTACTCCATCCGCGTTAAAACCCGTCCCGATTGCAATTGGACGGCCGCCTCCAGCAAGGACTGGGTGACCTTTCCGGCCTCGCCCAGTGGCACGGGATCAGGCAGCTTCAAAGTGGAAGTGGCCGCCAATCCCACCGATATGAAGCGGGTGGCCCATGTTTTTATTGGCGCTAAGGGAATGACCATTACGCAGGAACCCATGGCCTGTCAGTACAGCCTTAGTGCCTCCCAAGTGACGATGCCGCCTGCGCCGGGGTCGGGCCAGCTCCAGATTCAGACGGCCAGCGGCTGCCGTTGGATGGCCGTCAGCAGCGAACCGGCGTGGCTGACGCCCGCTTACACCTCCGGGCGTGGACCGGGCGTGGTGACTTACCATGTCGGCCGGTATGCTGGAACATCCGACCGCAGGGGGCGGATCACCGCAGGCGGCAAGACGCTGATGGTGACGCAGGAGGGATGCCGCTACGCTTTATCGGCGGCGCAGCAACACATGCCCGCCAGTGGAGGAGCCGGAGCCTTCCAGATGGTGACGCAGGCCAGTTGTCCGTGGAAAGCAACATGCTCCGCAGACTGGATCAGCCTGACGAAAAGCGACCCGAGCGGGGGCAACACCCAGGTGACCTTCAGTGCAGCCCCCAATACATCCAGCCAGCCGAGACAGGCTTTGATCCGCGCGGCGGGGAAGAACTTCCGGGTGGATCAAAGCGGCCAGGCACCGGCCAGCGTCGAATAACGGACGAAAAGCATGTTTAGGGCAAAGGCGACATCCTAACAGGAGGACGACATGATTGTGACCGTTGTCAGTATTTTTGTGAAGCCGGAACATGTGGCGAAGTTTTTGGAAGCCACCCTTGAAAATCATCAGAATTCAATCAGGGAAGAAGGGAATTTGCGCTTTGATGTCTTGCAGCGCCGGGATGATCCTTCGGCCTTCACGTTGTATGAAGCCTATGAAACCGATGAGGCGGCCGCCGCGCATAAAACAACGCCTCATTATTTAAAATGGCGAAAGCGGGTGGAGCCCTGGATGGCCAAGCCGCGCGAGGGCATTGTGCATTCTGTTGTCGCACCGGTGGAGAAGACCGCATGGAATCGATAAACGCGTTGAACCTTGCCGGGATTCCCCGGATCATGTTTGGCGAAGGGGTGTTTGCCAGGCTTCCCGAAATCATCCGGCTTTACGGCTTGCGCGCACTGATCCTCACCGGCGGGGACTCGTTGAAAAAGTCCGGTCGCTGGACGCCGCTGACCGTGCAGCTCACCCGGCAGGAACTCCAATGCAAAGCGCTGTCTGTCCGGGGCGAGCCTGAGGCCCGCGCCATCGACGCGATTGTCGATCAGTACCGTAAAGCGGCCATTGAGGTTGTGGTCGCCATCGGCGGCGGCAGCGTTATCGACTGCGGCAAGGCGGTGTCGGCCATGCTGGCCGAGGAAGGCAGCGTCGGCGATTATCTGGAAGGGGTGGGAACCAAAAAACCATCTGGTGTCAAGCTGCCGTTTATTGCCGTGCCGACCACCGCTGGGACGGGAAGCGAAGCCACGAACAATGCCGTCCTTTGCGACCGGCAGGCGGGCTATAAAAAATCCCTGCGGCACGATGCGTATGTGCCGGATGTCGCGCTGGTCGATCCCCTGCTGACGCTTAGTCTATCGGCACCTCAGACGATGGCCTGCGGGCTCGATGCCGTTTCGCAGTTGATTGAATCCTACACATCGACCCGGGCGGATAAGGCGGTAGATGCGCTGGCCTTAAAGGCGCTCGCCTTTGCGGCGCAAAGCCTGCTGCCGCTAGGGACAGGCCAAACAAACGATCCGGCGCTTCGCGAGAAGATGTCCTATGCGGCGCTTGTTTCGGGCATCACGCTCAACCGGTCGGGGCTGGGGGCGGTGCATGGTCTTGCGGGCCCCCTGGGGGGACTGTTTCCCGTGCCGCACGGCGTGGCCTGCGAAAAGCTTTTGTTTCCGGTGATGAGCTTTGTGGTTAAAAAAGTGATTGATGAGAAAAACCTTGCCGCCCAAAAGCGCTTTGCCGATATCGGACGACTATGGTCGGACCCGTCCGGCCGGGACGACGCCTTTTATTGCAACCAGTTCCTGGACGTTTTGCACAAGTGGTCACAGATATTGAAGTTTCCCGGGCTTTCTCATTTCGGCGTGACGTCGGCTGATTTTGATAAAGTCATTCGTCTGGCGACAAGCAAAAACAGCCCGGCCGCTCTTTCCCCCGAAGAGATCAAGGTGGTTCTGGAAATCGTCCGCTGATGAGGCGGTGGATCGTGTATAGTGGATGGTGGAGAGCGCGCTTTGCAAATAAAGACATTAAAACTTGTATCCATTCATATCAAGGAATCCCCTCAGGCTGTGCCTCTGGCTGCGGCATCGCTAAAGGCTCAGCTCGATTCCGTTCTTTCTTTTCGCCACAGGCTGGCGGTGTCTCTCTCTGATTACGATGTGGATGACGCCCCAGGATTTATTTCAAACGACCTGTGCAAAGATGCGCCGGATCTGATCGGGTTTTCCGTTTATCTGTGGAATCGGAGAGGGGTGCTGGAAACCTGCAGGCTCATCCGGGCAACCTGTCCGAATGTGATCCTCTTTGCAGGTGGTGCGGAGGCCACCGCGCGGCCTTTGGATCTGCTCGACTCAGCGCCTTTTGACTTCGTGGTTAAAGGCGAAGGCGAGATCGTTCTGACACAAGCCTTAACCCGAATTTTAGAGGGAGAAACGCCCGACGGCATCCCCGGCGTCTTTGTGAAAGGCGCAAAAACAGATCCGGAAAAAGACCGGCAGCCTGTTTTGGATCTCGATACCCTGCCTTCGCCATTTCTTTGCGGCGTGCTCGATCCCGAAAAGTATGCCGGTCTGCTGTGGGAACTTTCCCGCGGTTGCCCCTTCAAATGCGGCTTTTGTTTCGAATCACGCGGCGTGGCGGGTGTCCGGCAGATCTCTCCGGCGCGTCTCCAAAAGGAACTGACGCTTTTCGAAGAAAAGAAGGTCACGCAGGTCTTCGTGCTGGACCCGACGTTTAACTGCGACTTGAAGCGCGCCAAAAATATCCTGCGCAGAATCTTAAAAACGGCGCCGCTGATTCATTTTACATTTGAAATCCGGGCGGAGTTACTCGACGCGGAAATCGCCGAGCTTTTTGCCGCGGTTCACTGCAGCCTTCAGGTGGGCCTCCAAAGCGCCCATCCCGATGTCCTGGCGCGTGTCAACCGGACTCTCGATGTTGGTCGATACACAGAAAATATTGCGCTCCTGAACCTTGCGGGGGTCATTTTCGGACTCGACCTGATCTACGGGCTTCCGGGCGACACGCTCGAGGGCTTCAAAGACAGTCTGAATTTCGCGCTTGGCCTCCAGCCCAACCATCTGGATATTTTTCCTCTGGCGGTGATCCCGGGAACCGCGCTGTATGATCAGGCTCAGTCTTTCGGGCTGAACTGTCTCAAAGACGCGCCTTACACGCTGATTGACGCGCCGGGGTTTTCGTCATCGGACATGGATCAGGCCGAACGTTTGAAAAAGGCCTGTGATATATTTTACAACGCCGGAGGCGCGGCAGGCTGGCTCTTCATGGCGCTCGAAACGCTGGAGATGGCGCCTGCCGATTTTCTTTCCGAATTTGCAGATTATCTGTCGTCGAGCCCGGATTCCCTGAATCCGTCAAGAGCTGACATCACACGGATGCAGTTGTCTTTTGTCGAAAAGCTCTTTGCCCGGCATCATAAAAAAAGGCTCTTCGGGGTGATGGCGGATCTCATTACTATTCACGGCGCGCTCAACCGATCTCTCTATGCCGGGCCGCTCAGTGCCCTGGTGGCGGGCGGAGTGGATGAGAACACGGTGTTTGGTTTATCGCCCGGCACGATTTGCCTTACTTTAAACTATGATTTCGAGGCGCTCATGACGGTGGGTGAATTGACCTTCGAGGCGTTTCTGGATACCTATCGCGCGCAAAAAACATTGCTGGTGATTTATAACGATTGCGGCGTGGTCAAAACAGAGGTTCTCGAGCGCGATTTGGGCCGGCTCCTTGGTGCGTTGACCGGCGCCGATACCCTGCGTCAGATCAGCGCCAGGGAAAATATAAATATCTCAAAAAAGATTTTTGATTTTCTTAAACATGCGGTAAGCGAGCAAATGATTTTCAACAAAGAAAGAGCATAACATGATGAAAGATGTCTATCAGCGTTTGGCCGAGTTTTTTGACACGTTGCCCCAGCGTTTTCCGGTGAACACGGAATCAGGGGTGGAGTTGAGAGTTTTGAAAAAAATATTTTTGCCGGACGAGGCGGAAATGTTTTTGAACCTTACGCAAAGGCCGGAGACCACCCGGGAAATCGCGGCGCGCATTGGAGAAGATCCCGTCAATCTGGAAAACAAACTCTATGACATGTCCAAAAAGGGGTTGGCTTTCCGCACCGGCAGAGAGGGGAATTACAAATACATGGCCTCGGCGTTTCTGGTGGGCATCATTGAATTCCAGATGAACCGCCTGACCCCGGAGCTAATTCAAGACTGGGAAGAGTTTGAGCCGCTCCTTTTTAAATCCACCTGGCTCAAAGGAAACACCCGGGACCTTCGAACTATTCCCATCGGAGAAGCGGTTGAGCCCAACGCTCAGGTGCTGCCGTATGAGAACATCGAAGAAATCATCCGCACGGCGAAATATGTCGCGATATCCGATTGCATGTGCCGCCGGATCACCGCAATTCAGAAGCATCCGTGCAGCCATCCGATGGAAGTCTGTTTTCATTTCGGCAGCAGCTGTCATTACTTTGTGGAAAACGGCCTTGCGCGCTACATCTCGAATGAAGAAGCCCTGGACATTTTCAATAAAGGCAAAGCAAGCGGTCTGGTGTGTCAGGTCAGCGCCTCGCAGGAGGCGAGCGCCCTGTGCATGTGTTGCGATTGCTGCTGCGGGCCGCTTCGTGCGGTCAAAGCCTGCGCCAACCCCGCCGACCTGGTCAACAGCAATTTCTTCGCCCAGGTGAGTGACGATGAATGCACGGGATGCGAAATGTGCGTCGAGCGTTGTCCCATGGACGCGATTTGCGTTGACGATATTGCCCGGGTGAATTTCGACCGCTGTATCGGCTGTGGCGTCTGCGCCGTAACGTGTCCTGTGGACGCCATCAAGGTTTATCGCAAAGAAAAAGACAGGGAGTTTGTTCCGGAAAAAAATTTTTTCGACGCAGCCATGGCCATTTATCGCGAGCGGCGGGAATAATACGATGGCTTTTCTATAGTCCCAAAAACTGGATGGCCAGACCGCAAAGACAAATCGAACCACCGGCCAGCGCGTGCGTGTAGCGTTCCAGTGTTTTCATCGGGAGGCGGCTGAGCCCAAAGCTCGACGCCCAGACAACACTCATCATCGTCAGAATCGTGACGGCGCCGAAGGTGAGCGTCACGAGAATAAACCCGCTTAAGTTTTCTTTTGCCGCCGGATACATGAGGATGGGAATCAGCGGTTCACAGGGCCCCAGCACAAAAATGGTGAAGAGCACCCAGGGGGTGATATTTCCTGAGGGCTCTTTTTCGTGAACATGAGCATGCTCTTGGGTATGCTCATGCGTATGAACATGGACCTGACCATCGGCATGTGCGTGAGCATGGTTGTGCGGCAGATTTTTCCATGCCCGGCGCATTCCCCAGACAAAATAAACCAGTCCAAAGGCAATCAGCGCCCACGCGGCGAGCGTGCCGCGGAACGATTCAATCCCCACCAGTTTTGTCAACGCGATTCCCAAAGCGATGCCGGCAAAACCCAGCAAAACAGAGCTTCCCACATGTCCGATGCCGCACAGGAAGGTTATCCACAAGGTTTTAAAAACAGACCACTGCCTTGCTTTTCCCATCACAATAAACGGAAGGTAGTGATCAGGGCCGAGCAGTGTGTGAAAAAAGCCGATGGAAGCAGCCGTTCCGACTAATATGATCATCTCGTGTGACATTCTCTGTTATCCTTTTTCAGGCGCTGCGAAACGCCGCAACTTCATCCTTGAGCCAGCGAACCCACTCATCAACTCCCGCGCCCGTTTTGCAGGAGATCTCCAGAATTTTAATTTTGGGATTCAAGGCCCATACGCGTTTGCGCATGGCGGTCAGATCAAAATCACTCAGCGGCAGATAATCCATCTTGTTGACCAGGAGCACATCGCAGATACTGAACATGAGCGGGTATTTGATGGGTTTATCGTCTCCTTCGGGGATGCTCAGAATCATCACGTTTTTGTGCGCGCCCGTGTCGAATTCGGCAGGGCATACGAGGTTGCCCACATTTTCGATGATCAGCAGATCAAAGTCTTTTTTGTTTAATGCATCGAGCCCCTGTATGACCATGGTGGCGTCCAGATGGCAGAAACCGCCCGTGCGCAACTGCACCGCGGGAATGCCCTGGGCGGCCACTTTTTCTGCGTCCACTTTCGATTCGATATCCGCTTCGATAACGCCCATCCTGATGGAATCCTTCAGGGCTTGAGCGGTCTTGAGGATCAGGCTGGTTTTTCCCGAGCCCGGTGATGACATTAAATTCAGCAGCAGCGTTTTTTGACCGCGAAGTCGCTCCCGGACACCCGCGGCCACCTGGTTATTATCCGCCAGGATATCTTCTTTAATTTCAATCATGCGAACATTCTCCATTACAGGACCTCCATGTTTTTAATAAAATATTCACGCCCGGAAAGCAGTTTGACGTCTATTTTACCGCAGGAAGGGCAGGGGATGTCGATCTGACTTGCGTCCTCTACGGTATGGATTTTGGCGCAGGCGTTGCATTCCAGGCGGATTGGCATTCGTTCAATTTGCAGTCTGGCGCCTTCAGCTAAAGTGCCTTTACTCACATAATCGAAGTAGCGCTGCATCCATTCGTCTTCCAGATCGCTCAATCGGCCGATCTGAAGGCCAATCGTCATCACGCAGTGGACATCATTTTTTTCAGCGTGCGCCAGCACAATTTTCAGAATGCTTTCAGTAACGGGTAATTCATGCATTTTTACTATCACAAATCTTCCGCATGCTATTTTCCCGCCAGCTCAAAGACCGCCAGTTTCGTGTAGGAGGGACCCTTTGCGCTTAAGCGACTTTGAAATAAAATCAGCTCCCGGACGACAAATTCGCCGGCGCTGAAATGGCCGTGACGGCCCAGAACGGTTTGTATGCCCCCTGTGGCTTTGAAGGCTTTGAGTCTGGCCAGCGTCAGGTGCGGACGAAAGGGTCGGTGCTCAGGCGAAAAGCCCAGGGTCTCAAAGTCTGCCTCGAGTGTGCTCTGGATCGCCAGAAGCTCGCCTGTCTGGCCTGCGATCCCGGACCACAACACCCGGGGATTACGCACATCCGGGACAACGCCCAGCCGCTCCACACAAAGGCTGAAAGGCGCGTGCGTATCTGTGCGCTTTTTTACGACGACGCTGATATTTTCCACATCGGCCAGGCTGATGTTGTCCAAAAACTTGAGCGTCAGATGCTGGCCCTCGGGACGCGTCCAGCTGACGGCACCGGATATCTCGCGCTTGAGCTTTTCCTGCTGGCGAAAGACGTTCTCGAGCACATGTTCAGATGGTTCAATCGCTAAAAAGGCGCGGATGTCCCTGATGGCGCTGGGCGTCATTTATAATTTATCCTCCAGATAATTTTTTAGCATCAGAAGTGCCGTCTCGGAGAAGATCAGTTTATTGCTGCGTCGCTCCCAGCGAAAGACATGATGGTGGCAAATCGTTTTGTGGCCGTCTGAAAGCGCAAGATAAACCGTCCCGACGGGTTTATCTGTTGTTGCGCCCGTGGGGCCCGCGATGCCGGTTGAGGATAGACCGATGTCGGTTCGCGCCAGTTTGCGAACGCCTTCGGCCATGGCGCGCGCGGTTTCTTCGCTCACCGCCCCGTGCTTTGCGATGATCTCAGCGGGCACGCCCAGTAATTCGATTTTCGCTGCGTTGCTGTAGGTTACTAAGCCCCGCTCGAAATAGCCGGAGCTGCCGGAGATGTCGGTCAGGCGACTCGCAATCAGCCCGCCCGTGCAGGATTCTGCCACGGCGATCGTCAGCTTCTTTTGGATGAGGCGCTGGGCGATGATGTCTTCGAGCGATGAATCTCCGGTTGAAAAGATGCAGTCGGCCAGCCTTTGTGATACTTCGGCCAGCGCCTGCTCAAGATGGTCTTTGGCCTCTGAAAGCGTTTGGGCGCGGGCAATGAAAACCAGATGATTTTCCGGAAAGACGGGGTAAAACCCGACGCTCACGCCAAGGGCGTCAAAGTTAAAATCGGCCAGCCGCTCATCGATGGCCGATTCAGACAGGCCGAAGGTTTTGAGCGTTTGCCGCACCGAATGCTGAGCGGCGTGTGGAAAATAGCGGCGCAAAACGGGAATGACGCCTTCGGGGATCATCCGCTGCGCCTCGAAAGGCACGCCGGGAAGCACGCAAATTAATTTTCCATCCACCGGCAGGGCAAACCCGGCGGCGGACCCGGCGGGATTGGCAATGACCTCGGCCCCTTCGGGAAACATGGCCTGCTTGGTGTTGTTTTGAATCCAGCGAAGGCCATAGCGTTCAAACCTGGCTTTGAGCTCGGTCAGGACTTTTTCATCAAGATATAAAGGCCGCTCAAAGGCTTTGGCGATGGCCGCTGTGGTGATGTCATCCGCCGTCGGCCCCAGTCCGCCTGTGCAGATGACCGCATCGGCCACGCTTAAAAGATCATGCAGGCGCGTTTTGATGATGCCTGCGTCATCACCCACGGACATCATGGCCTCCACGGACCAGCCCTGCAAATTCATTTCCCGCGCGATGAAAGACGCATTGGCATCCGCCGTGCGCCCGCTCATCAGTTCATTGCCAATCGTCAGAATACCTGTTTTCATAAAATTCCTGTCAGCGTTAAGATTCCCAGAATCAATGCGGCATAGATGCCCGCGCCCAGATCGTCGGCCACAATCCCCCAGCCGCCGGGGAGGTTCTGGAGGCGGTTGAGCGGATAGGGTTTCCAGATGTCAAAAAGGCGAAAAAGCACAAAGGCGATAAGCAGATGAAGACCGGTAATGGCCACGGGGAGCATGGCCACCTGAAACCCGGCGATTTCATCAATGACAATGCGCTGGTCGTCCTTTTTCTTGAAAAGGGCTTCCGCCTGGCCGGAGACGTAAATCGAGAGGGCCGCGATGGCCATTACAAAGACGATCCGAAATCCCCACGGCAGAGAATAGCTTGCCAGACAGATCAAAACACCGACAACCGTTCCCATCGTTCCGGGAACGACCGGTGAAAGTCCTGAGCCGAACCCGGTGGCCAATATTTTGATGATGCGATTTTTTGCGGGCGCTTTCATGTAAATCCTTAAGGGTTTGTATAGATCCGCCGGCTGAATGTTCACAACCCTGACGGCTCTGGCATTGTGCTTCAAACCGTTTCTAAAATCAATGACGAATCAACCCTCCCTGTTGGATTATCTTGAAAATACTGAAGAAAAAATGACAGTCAAATCAAATCATCTTGACAGAGAAATATTGATAAGGTAGTTTTTCGATAATTCTCTAATAGACAAACAAATTGCACAATAAAACTCAAGGAGGAATGAAAAATGGGATTGTTTCGTCCAGATTTAACGAATGTCATTTTAGAGGGGTGCTGTAAAGATACACTGAACTTTATCAGTGAAAAATTAGAGTTAAATAAATTAGTTCAAAGAATCATGATTCCCGCTGTTTTTGTATCTCTGTTTGTCAGCCCTTCAGGGAGAGGTGCCGCATTATCAACCATAATCAGCATAAAACAAACGGACTGGGCTGGTCTCGCCAGTGCAACGAGGGATATCAATACCATGACCAAGTACGTCGTAAAAAGAGCCGCATTTGCAGAGGAAACGAAGCATTCAGGACAGCTGGGTGACTTTTGGAAAGGTATCGGTGATGTTTTTTGAGATACGCTTGATGAATCAATAATGTTTGTTACGACAGCACGATAATATTCAAAGGGAGGAAAGAATGCCACGACTTAATAATTGTAAATCAATAGCTTATATAGCTATGACTTGCCTGATTGTTTTATTTTCTATGATACACACAAGCAAAGCGATCGGACAAAGTGATCTTGAAATTAAAAATGATATTAAAAAAACAATGGCGGCGTTTTATTTTTCGGCAGATTCAAAGCCCATTTTTGACAAACTGGATGCTTTCTTATTGGCCAAGCGCCAATTTAATAATGAAGAATACATGGAATCCATAAAGGGCTTGGGCTTTGATTTTGCGCAGTCGGTGAAGGATGTCAATGTGTGCATGCAGACCGCTATGGATTGTGAAAAGGAATACTCTGCAGCGTGGTTGAAAGATTTTTTAAAAATATTCAAAAAGGAAGAAATTCGCCGCAATGAACCTTCTATCCGCATGATGGTCACAGCCATGTGGATGAAAGTCCATTATAATGCCTGTAAGCAGTTTGAAAAAGAAGCGCTGCACAAGGAGATGCTCTACAAGCAAATATTGAAAACCTATGTAAAATACTTTCTTGAATTTTCAGACACGCTCGACGACAAAGAAAAGGAAATTTTTAAAAACAGAATCGCGTATGCTCAATATATCCATACGCTGCCGGAAAGAAGCCTCCATGAACTTTTGGCGGATGGGGGTGTTTATGAATCTTTATACAATACGGCTGTAACCATTCGAAAAGATATGGATCCCAAATTCCTAGCGTTTTTTTCCACGTATCCGTTCTTCTCCAAACCGTTTGACGGCTCGCGGGTAATCGATGAAATACGAAAAATTAAATAGCGGAGCGTAGGATGATTCCCCTCGTTTCCATTGTCGGCAAATCGAATTCCGGAAAGACAACGCTGATTGAAAAACTGATCGCGGATCTGACCGGCCGGGGCTGGCGCGTGGCCACCATCAAGCACAACCGGCACGGCTTTTCCATCGACCACGAAGGCAAGGACAGCTACCGGCACAAGAGCGCAGGGGCGCGCATGACGGTGGTCAGCTCGCCGCACCAGCTGGCGCTGGTGATGGATGTCGATCATGATCATTCGTTTGAGGAAATCCGCGATCAATTCATCTCCGGTGTCGATATCATTATTACCGAGGGCTTCAAGGTCAATGATTATCCGAAAATTGAAGTCTTTCGCGCTGAACTCAAAAGGGAGATGATCAGCACAAGAGAAGACGGCCTGATTGCCGTAGCCTCCGACACGCCTCTGAATCTGGAGGTTCCCTGCTTCGACCTCAACGATGCCCAAACCATTGCAGGGTTTATCGAAGACCATTTTCTGAAACCCAAAGCCTGATTTTTTTCACCCCAATAAAAAAAGGGCGCCTTTTTCAAGGCGCCCTTTTGACATCCGGTGTTTTTCCCGACTTACCGGCATTCGGTACAGATGGACAGCTCCTCAAAGGACGTTCCGGTTTTTTTGCTGATGAACTTGAGCTGATCGATCGGGGCGAAGAATTTACCGCACTTGGTGCAGGCCTGCATTTTGAAGGTGCGCCCCCAGATTTTGCGCTTGTCACCGGTGGAGATCATTTCGATATGCCCGGTGGGGCAGACATAGGCGCATGCGCCGCAGCCGATGCAGGCGTCGGATTTTTCCTTAAACGGTGTGCCGACATCCTTGTGCGAGCCGCGGGCAAAAAGCCCGATAGCGCTGACGCCAACCACTTCTTCGCAGACGCGAACGCACGACCGGCACAGGATGCACTTGCCTTTATCCGTATCCATGACAAACCGCCCCTGTGGCGTCACGCCCATTTCTTTGGCCATGTTTTTCAAGAGGTCCGATTCCGGGCAACGCGCCAACAGAAGCTCCATCACAAGCCGGCGCACGTTTTTAACGCGGTCGGTTCGGGTGTCCACAACCAGCCCCTCTTCCACGCCGTAAAGGCAGGACGTGACGATGCGTGACCGGTGGCCGCGCTTGACTTCCACCACGCACAGGCGGCACGCGCCGGAGCGCGATACGGCTTCGTGCGCGCACAGGGTCGGCACGGAGATGCCCGCGCCGCGAATGGCTTCCAGAAGCATTGTCCCTTCGGGCGCCGTTACGTTTTTTCCATCAATGATCATATTTACCATGGCTTATCCTACCTCTATTTCACGTTGATTGCGTCGAACTTGCAGCTTTCGATACAGGCGCCGCAACGGGTGCAAAGATTATTATCAATGACATGCGCTTTTTTCTTTTCGCCGGTGATGGCCTTTACGGGACAGACCCGGCTGCAAAGCGTGCATCCGGTGCACTTTTCAGCATCGATACTGTAGCTGATAAGCGCCTTGCAGACACCCGCCGGACAGCGCTTTTCGCGGATGTGCGCGTCGTATTCATCCCGGAAATAGCGAATGGTGCTCAACACCGGATTGGGGGCCGAGCCGCCCAGTGCGCAAAGCGATCCATCGGCGACGCCGGTGGAGATATGCTCCAGAAGCTCGACATCTCCCTCTTTTCCTTTTCCCGCGCAGATGTCTTCGAGTATTTCACGCATTCTGCGCACGCCTTCGCGGCAGGGAACGCACTTGCCGCAGGATTCCTCCTGCAGAAAGGCCAAAAAGTATTTGGCGACATCCACCATGCAGGATTTGTCGTCCATGACGATCATGCCGCCGGAGCCCATCATCGAGCCGACTTCTGTCAGTTTGTCAAAATCGACCGGGATATCCAGAAGTTTCTCGGGGATGCAGCCTCCGGAAGGGCCGCCGGTCTGAACGGCCTTGAATTTTCGTCCATTGGGAATGCCGCCGCCCAGATCATAGATGATTTCGCGAAGCGTCATGCCCATCGGCACTTCAATGAGGCCGGTGTTGTTGATCTTGCCGACGAGCGAGAAGATCTTCGTGCCCTTGGAGCCTTCCGTGCCGACGGAGGCATAGCCTGCCGCGCCCAGATTGATGATGAGCGGCACATTGGCCCAGGTTTCAACATTGTTCAATACGGTGGGGCTGTCCCACAGACCGCGCTCGACGGCGTGGATGTATTTGGCGCGGGGCTCACCGGCCCGGCCTTCGATGGAGGCGAAAAGTGCGGAGGATTCGCCGCAGACAAAAGCGCCGCCGCCTTTGTTGATGTGAATCTCAAACGAGAAGTCCGTGCCGAGAATGTTTTTCCCTAAAAGGCCCATCTCGCGCGCGGCGGCAATGGCCAGCGTCAGATGCAAAACCGCCAGGGGATATTCATTTCTTACATAAATATAGCCTTCAGTGGCGCCGATGGCGTAAGCGCCGATGATCATGCCTTCAATGATGCTGTGAGGGTTGCCCTCCATGAGGCTGCGGTCCATGTAGGCGCCGGGATCACCCTCGTCTCCGTTGGCGATGACGTATTTGGTCGCGCCGTGTGCCCGGCGTGCGCCTTCCCATTTAATACCGGCCGCGAAGCCGCCGCCGCCGCGTCCTCGAAGCCCTGCCTTTTTGACTTCGTTGATGACCGCCTCCGGCGTAAAATCCGAAAGCGTTTTGGCCAGCGCCGAGTAACCGCCCAGAATCAGATAATCTTCAATGCGCGTCGGATCAATCAGGCCGTTTTGGCCGAAAACCAGACGGTTTTGTTTTTTATAAAAGGGAACTTCTTCTTCCTTAAGCACAGTTTGCCTGGTGTTGGGGTCGCGATAGAGCAGCTTTTCAATAATTTCGCCGGTGGCTACCGTTTTTCCGACGATGTCGGGCACGTCTTTGATTTTAACCTGCTGATAAAAGATTTTTTCCGGATGGACGACCACCAGCGGACCTTTTTCGCAGAAACCGAAACAGCCGGTGGCGCGGATTTCCACGTCCAGATTCTGTTTTTTCATTTCGGCTTCGAGCTCTTCTTTGACCTTGATGCAGCCATAGCCGCGGCAGCCGGTGCCCGCGCAGATCGTGACCAGTTTTTTGTTCGGGTCGTAATTTTTCTTCAGGTCATCCTGAATCTGGCGCAAGGCCTGAGTGTTGGGTATTTTTTCCATGATTATTGCGCCCCCTCGTTATGCTTTCCTAAAATCTTATCCACTTTGGCCATCGTCATCTGGCCGTGATAGTCGGTGTTGATCACCACGACGGGTCCCAGCGCGCAGGC
>CAZSQS010000038.1:0-3349 GCA_964608995.1 uncultured Smithella sp.
AATGTAGCCCAGGTCAAGGCAGAGTAGTTTGGGCTCAAACCTTTATTGGTAAGTGGATTATGAAAATGGTTCACAGAACGAAACCCGGAATCTTCTTTAGCTCCGCCGTAAGCTACTAAATCGAAAACTTTTTTATTATTAAAAAAAGTGTCTTTTCCGTCTGCAATTCCCAAGTAATTTTTTAAATAAGAATCCAGAAACGTGTCTTGGGCAATATGTTTATTTACCGCGCTGTGTGTTTCTGGTGCAAATGCAATTGCCTGTGAAGCAAAATATACTATCGCTGTAATTATTATTAAGGCAGCTAGGAATAGATATAAGAATTTTGTCAGCCTGATCATTATTTATATTCTCCCTTCAACCCAAGATTTCTACCTTCTTCATTTATTAATTTTATAAATATTGGCAATTCCTTAGAAGTATAATCAGCCGGTGGAGATGGCATGGTACGTAATTTTTCTTCTCTCGTCTTTGCCTGCTTTAGTTCCACAATTCCCAGTAAGCCTTTGTAACTGGCAGGTGTACCCTGCTTGACATGAATCTCACCCACTTTCCCAGCTTCGTCCGCTGAAAAGTAATCCTCCATGATAAAAGGGTTCACATACATGGGGCCGTAACTCGCCATGTAGCCGGGCTTGTAAAAAATAAAGCGTGCACCAATCCCCTTAGAAATGATGTGAAAAGAAGAATAAGACGGAAAATAGAATTCCCCCTTTTTGTCCGTCAGGCATTCTTTGGCGTGAAAGACGTAAGAATTCGGGCCGCCGGGCCCACCGATCAGCATATCCGCGGAATAATAAACCACCGCCACCGCGCCTTCGATCGGCTGCTTTGTTTCTGCATCGATAATCCGGCCCCGGAATTCCGGTCTGCTGAATATCGGCCAGTCAGCTTGTGATGTTTGCGCAAACGATATGATTACAAGAAATGCAGCCATTGATAGGAATAAATATTTTTTCATCATAATTTCTCCTCAGTAGTTAAAGGTCAAATTGCTTAATGATGCATTTTGTGTGATTTTCGTCATCGGCAAAACCTGTTCTTTATTCGCGTTCAAGGCATATGCCGATCAACGAGAATATGTATTAGAATTTGTATATTTTCCATATTCCCGATTCATCTTTTGCAAATTCCAACTGGAAAGAATAGGTTGTTCCTTCCCTTGTAACCAATATTTCATAAATGGCTGTATCATTATCCAAAGATATGAAATTAATCGTTGCTGCGTTAAGTTCATTGACGACGTCGGAGAGAATGGGTTTCAAATTCGTGTATACTTGCTTATAGGTGTCTTGACTTTGGGAGGCAAAATTCAGCATGGCCTTATCAATATCACGCTGATTTAAGGCATTTTTAAATCCATTCCACTTTGTTTTCAAAAGTGCATCCATTTGCGCAAGCGGCAGCACCGTGATGGCTATCGTATCCGAATAAGTATTGCCGTCCGGATCTTTAGCCTGTGCGGTAAAATAATAAATGCCTTCCGTCGTTATTTTGTATTTATACTCTTCAGGATTATCGCCCGCCAGTTGTTCGACGGTTCCCGGACCGGTGAATGTTATTACAGGGCTGCTGATGCTAAACGAGCCGTCAATCGTTAAACGGATTTCCATCGGCGCAACCCCTGAATCCGGAAAGGTGTTGAGCTTGATAAAGCCGGTCGGAGCGACTCCATTTACGGTAATGGTTTTTGTCACGGATATGCCGTTGACATCACTTGCCTTAACGGTAATCGTATTTTGTCCCACATTCAGGGGGACATTGTTTACAGCAAACTGCGCTTTTACAGGGCGTTTATTTGCATCGGACGGATTGACATATAAGGAGACGGGTATGCCGTTTATCGTGACGCCCGTTTCCGCCATGTTGGCGACCGTTCCGGTCACGGTCACGCTGTTTGAGTTAATCGTCGCGCCATCTGAAGGTGATGTGATTGCAAGATCAATCTTGCTGGAACATCCACAGAAAGCCGTCAAAGTAATCATGATCAAAAACATTAATTTACGCATAATAATCCTTTTTGCTGTTAATTATTGATAAGAACTTCCTTTTTGTGGACCGAAATCACTACTGTCCGGTTAATTTAAATTCGATTCGTTTAATAATGAATTATGTAGAAATTGGTGTCAATTCTTTATTCTTGACATTTTAGATGTAACCCTCGCCATTAGGCTCTAATCCTGAGCTTGCCGTCTTGATAAACGCAGAAACTGGACTTCAATCTATCTGAATAATTGGAAAGAATATTTTTAATCACTTCGACTTTCTTGCCAACCCCAACATCAACCAGGAATTTCATTCATCACCAGAACAATGATCAGTTTGCGTTAACAGCGTAAACTCTTTCCTCATCCACCAACTGTGATGCATAAAGAAGAGCGGCACGGATATCATCTTTTTCTAATTCCGGGTAATCATCGAGTAATTGATCGGTTTTGACATCATTGGCCAAAGCATTGAGTATCTGTTCGACCGTGATACGCAACCCTCTGATCGTAGGTTTTCCGACCATTACATCCGGATGGATTGTGATCCGGTTTAGAATACCTGTCTGCTCCATTTATATTGCCTCCTGCTAACGGTTAACGATAATTTCGCTAATTTTATAACATTTTCAAGAAAGTGGCGTCAATGAAAGAAAAACAAAGGGCAAACTCAGGAACAATGACCAATATGACGTCAAAATATGGAATCAGGTCTTGAAACATAAGTTTTCTGATCCCCAGTATAATTTTATTCTTCGCTATCAAAGAAATCGTTTTGCATATTACAACTTCTTGATTAGATGGCAAAAAATAAATAGGAATAAATCAGTTACCGGTTGACGGTTCGCAGTTGGCGGCTGATAAAATGGTGGATGGTTGATGGTGGATGGTGGATGGTGAAACAATAGCCAACGGCATCCACCCCCGGCGCTGCTGCGCCACACCTCCAGCATGCGCCGGACTAGCGCGCCAGCGGTGGACAAAAGAGGTGAAAGGCGCGGAGAAACGATCACGGGAATCGGGATGAGCTTCAATAGCAATTTATCCGACTGCTGCTGCGTTTAATCTTTTATCTTCCGACTTTTCATTTGATGAATCCGCAGTTGCAACGGGGCATGACTTCGGCGAATCATGACTGAGACGTTGTGGCGCTTAGCGAAATCGAGCATAAGACGGCCAAACTGTTTGAGCCGCAGGCGAGTTTTCGGCCGTCGCGTAATGAGCTTAGCACCACAGTCGAGGACATTGAGCGAAGGCATGTCCCGATGCAACGGCCACCTTTTAGAACATTAAAACAGATTGCCACTCTGGTTGAAAACCGGTCCGCAATGACACATGATCTCCTTTATTCCCGCCGGAGGTTT
>CAZSQS010000038.1:3449-35526 GCA_964608995.1 uncultured Smithella sp.
AGGTTCTCACCCTCCCTCAATCCCTCCCATCAAGGGAGGGAAGTTAAGAAAAGTGAAAACTGTTTGAGCCGCAGGCGAGTTTTTGGCCGTCGCGTAATGAGCTTAGCGCCACAGTCGAGGACATTGAGCGAAGTCATGTCCCGGTGCAACGGCCACCTTTTAGAATATTAAAACAGATTGCCACTCCGGTTGAAAACCGGTCCGCAATGACACATGATCTCCTTTATTCCCGCCGGAGGTTTACCCGGTGAATACCGGGCGGAAATGACGAAGGAAGGTTCTCACCCTCCCTCAATCCCTCCCATCAAGGGAGGGAAGTTAAGAAAAGTGCAAACTGTTTGAGCCGCAGGCGAGTTTTCGGCTGTCGCGAAGCAAGCTTAGCGCCACAGTCGAGAACATTGAGCGAAGGGCAGGAACTCCGGCGTATGCCGGATGTCCCGGTGCAACGGCCACCTATCAGTTCTTTAACTGGATGTCGGTCTTCATCGGCATGACATGAGGACCGGGAACAGCACGGTAAAAGCGAGGGACATTTGCGGCCCGACGGATCAATCGACGGGCAATGATGCGGCCAGTTTGGCTGCGCGCAGGGTGTTGAGCATCAGCATGGTGATGGTCATGGGCCCTACGCCGCCGGGAACAGGCGTGATCATGCCGGCTTTTTCTTTCACGGCGGCAAAGTCCACATCGCCCGCCAGTCTGGCCTTGCCTTCCGGCGTCTGGCCGATGCGGTTGACGCCGACATCAATGACCACCGCGCCCTCTTTCACCATGTCCGCAGTAATGGCGTTGGGAATTCCCGCAGCGACAATGAGAATATCCGCCCGCAGCGTGTGCGCCTTCATGTCTTTGGTGCGCGTGTGGCAAAAGGTGACGGTGGCGTTGGCGCCTTTGGCCTTTTGCACCAGCATCATGCCAATGGGTTTGCCGACGATGTTGCTGCGGCCCACCACGACCACTTCGGCCCCGTCTGTCTGGACGCCGGAGCGAATCAGCATCTGCTGAATGCCGTAAGGCGTACAGGGATAGAAATGTCCCTCGCCAATCATGAGTTTCCCGACGTTGACCGGGTGGAACCCGTCCACATCTTTATTGGGATCGATGGCGTATAGTATTTTGTTTTCATTGATGTGCTTCGGCAGTGGCAGCTGCACCAGGATGCCGTGAATTTTGGGATCTTCGTTATATTGATGAATTCGCGCCAGCAGCTCTTCTTCGGTCATCGTTTCCGGCAGATTCTCCTGGATGGAATAAAATCCCAGGTCATGGGCGGTTTTCCCCTTGGCGGTGACGTAACTGACGGAGGCGGGATTCTCTCCGACCAGAAGCGTCACAAGCCCCGGCTGAAGCTGATGCTCGGCTTTGAGCCTTGCGGTTTCACTTTTTAATTCTTCGCGGATCTCGGCCGCGATTGCGGTGCCGCTGATAATTTTTGCTGCCATGCCTACCCTCTTTTGCTGGTGTGATCGCGTTTTAAAAAATAATTCTGCCAGGCGGACGTATTTAAAAGTCCGGCGTCGGTAAGCGTGATATCGCCCTCAAAAGGCTCTTTCTCCCGATCGCTGGGCTTCAGGCGGTAATAGGCCCGATGCCAGAGGCACAGTTTATCGCCCACTTCGCAGATTCCCTGATATGAACCGCCACAGGGGCCGTTTCGCTGATTTTTGCTGCACGCGTTTTCGGGGCACAGATAGGCAATTTCCAGAAGCGAGCAGTCGCCGCAATCATGACAGCCGTAAAGGCAGAATTTTCCGCCATGCTCAAAGACATGGAAAAACTTCTCCCAGGATTTCTTTCCATCGATCTTCCCGTATAAAAACCGAAGTGCGGCATAAAGGGGCGACTTTTCAATAAAGGCCAGATGATGCATCAGCAGGCTCAGAGAGTAGCCGGGCGGCACGTGCCGGAGTTTGTAAAAAAAGGATTTCGACGCTTCTTTGGAGCGCCGGTAACCGTCGGTGACTTGCGGCAGGGCGTAGCCCGCTTCATCGTGGTCGTATAAATAAAACTCATCGGCCTGCGGGAAAGACATGTCTGCAAAGAAGGATTTCCAATCATCCGGTGAGTAGCTTTTCGCCTTTTCGCGTATCGCTACGGCGTCTTTGAGGTTATGCACACCACCCAGATAAGCGCCGCGAAATCCCAGGCCTTGAGCAATGGCCATCTGACGCGCGGCAAATTCCACGAAAAATCCCTTCCCCTTGTCGGGCGAGGCGGCCTGCTTTTTTGCAAGCGCCAAAAGCTCGGGCGAAACGACGCAGCCTGCGATTTTACCGTCGGAAAAGATTTTGGCCACACCGCCGGTTAACAGGTAGATATTGGTCATAAACGGCGTTGAGATGGCTAAAAGGCGCGCATACATCAAAAGCTCTGACCATTTCCGGGCATCGTAACCCACCTGAAGAATAAAAAATTCCGCGCCTGCGCGGATCTTTTTTTCCATCTTCCAGTATTGGGTCAGGTATTCGGATTCGCACTTTTTAAAGGGCGAAACGGTTGCTGAAAGCAGGAAGCTGGTTTTGCTAAGCTGTGCCTTGGTCGCTTTTCCGGGCAGCGCCACTTCGAGTCCGCCGGACATCTCAGAATACATTTTCAGCAGGCCCACCGAATCAATATCAAAGACGGGACGGCTTGCGCCATGGTATCCGTCAACCGGATAATCGCCGCTCAGAGCCAGAACATTGGTAAATCCTTCGCTTGCCAGCCGCCAGGCGCGTGACTCGAGCGCATTGCGGTTCATGTCCTTACAGGTGACGTGGATATTGACGTTATAGCCTCTTTCGAGAAGCGGACGGCCGATCGCCTCGGGGGCCAGGTGGGGATTGCCGCCGGGATTGTCGGTAATGCCGATAAAATCAAAAAGCCCCGTCTCCATCGCCTCTTTAGCAAAACTCGAAACCTTATCAGCTTCTCCCTGCAAAACGCCGCGCGCGGTCACGGCTTCCAGACCGTGCACAAAAGCGCCACTATACAAAATCTCTCTTAACTGCATTTTTATCCTGTCTTTCGTATCGTAATCAAAAATATGGCTTGGGGTATGAACATGGATCGGAAAGTGAAATTAGAGGAACCGAAACAAACGGCGGCGCAGCACTTCCATTTGCGCCCGGTTGTCGGTCAGGCGATAAAGCCTGTCGTCCTTGCCGCCCTTGCCCTCAGTACGCGAAATGACCAGTTCCGCGTCTTCCAGAAATTTAATGGCGTTCAAATAGTTGGCGTTGGAAAGGGCTTCGGCGCGCAACACTTCGCCTTTTTTAAACATCATATTTCCCAGATGTCGGATTTTAACCAGCCAATCCTTCTGGGCCAGCGGTTTCTTCTTGAGATAAACCAGACTGCGCGTCACGATCCAGCAGGACTCGAGATAATTGTGAATGAGGCCGGCAAAGGGTTTGAGTCGGGCGCCGCCGCGGCTTTTAATTTCAACCCAGGCCTCGCCGTCTCGCTCGAAGGTGACAACCATGCCATGATGACTTAAATAGGATAAGACATCCTGCACTTCATCCACATCATCGCGGGCCTCGTCAAAAATGAATTCATTCCACAAAAGCCACTTCATATACTTATAATCGCCCATGACTTTCGCCAGAGACATCGTATCTTCCGGATGCTTCACCAGGGCCGTCGCAACGAAACAGATGGGCACGAAAAAGTGGAGAATGTTATTTTTGTAATATTCAAGATTCAGGCGCTTGTCTTCTTCGAGGGAATAAACCACTTCCTGCATCTCCTCGTCGTCTTCCTCCGCCTCGATCTTGGAAAGAATGCCCGTTGAATCAAAAATATTGAGTCCGTCGGCGATGGCTTTGTCCCGATGCGCGAAGGTCGCCGCCACCCTGACCTGACGGGTTAAAAGATAATCATAGAAATCGTTGATGATCGCCGCCAGCTCATCGGAGGAAACCCCGCGCCGGTCGTGGCTTAAAAGGGCCGCCGCCACCAGAGCAAACGGCGTCACGACCGATACTTTGTTGATTTCAAGCACGGTCTCGTAACCGATTTTGCGGTAAAGACTCTGACGTTCGTCGAGCGTCATCTGATCAAGAGGTTTTTCCTGCGCCTCCAGATAATCTTTCATAATGATCGGCTCGCCGACATTGATATAAACGCGCCCGTATCGTTTCCATAACACCTTCGTGCTTTTGATAATTTCTACCGTATTTTCCTGCTTTTTGGGCTGCCCGGCCAGCTCATTGAGATAAGAGCGCTCTTCAATCACGCGGTCATAGCCCACATAAACGGGAACGGCTGCCAGATTTTCGCAGTATTTTTCCTGGTAGGCTTGAAGAATCATGGACAAAAGGCCATATTTGGGCATGACCATTTTCCCCGTCCGGCTCCGGCCGCCCTCAATGAAGAATTCCAGCGGCAGACCTTCCTGGAGAAGAATCGCCATGTATTTGGCGAAAACCTCCCCGTAAACTTCATTTCCGCGAAAACTGCGACGCAGGAAAAACGCGCCGGAGCGGCGGAAAATGTATCCCAGCGGGAAAAAAGACAAATTGTTGCCGGCCGCGATAAACGGCAGCTGAATATTATTTTTGAAAAAAACGTAAGACAGCAAAAGATAGTCGATATGGCTGCGATGGCAGGAAATGATGACAAACGGCATTTTCTTCGACAGGTTACGCAGCTTGGCCAATCCTTCGGAATCCACCGACAAGCCGTCATAAACGGTGTTCCAAAGCCAGGTGAGCACCTTGAGCCAGATTTCGATGAAGGTCTCTTTGTAATCAGCCGCGATTTCAAAGAGGTAGCGCCGCGCTTCTTTTTCCAGACTCTTGATATCTCTTTTCGTCTTTTTGGCGTACTCATCAAGAAACGCGTTGAACTTCGGATCATGCATGACCATGCCGATGAGTTCCGCGCGTGATTTTAACGCGGGCCCGACCACCGCCGTCTTTTCCTCTTCAATCCGGTCTATGAGTTCGCCGCGCAGATCATGCATCAGCTCATCTTGTGCCAGATGCCCGTAGGTTGAAATATATTCGGACAAATTGACCGGCTCGGTCGGGATGACAAACGCCTGATTGGAATAGCGGATGAAAGTGATCAGACGCCGAAGGGTGCCGGTATATTCCATCTGCCCAAACAGAATATTGAAAAGACTTTCGTCTTCCTTTTCCCGGCGGCGTCCGTAGGCCACCAGAAACGGCACTATATAAATCGGGAAGTTAAGCTCGCGCTGAAGCTGGATCAGGCTCGCGAGCGCATCTTCGGCGGAGCGGCTTTCGATAAATTCAGATTCGCCCAGGTGGATGACAACGCTTTCCTGATTGGCAACTTTTCGTTTAAGAAAATCGAGTTTGCCCCGACGCGTCACGTGCTCCCGGCGAAACCGGCGCAAGAAGGATGAAATATAAAATTTCAGCATCTTCGACATCGGCTGCCAGAAGGACATGTTCATGCCGTGGCAATAGACAGGGCGGGGCAAATCTTTTCGGGCGGCAATCTCATCAATGATCAGGGAGTTGAGCTTGCTGCGCTGCTTGATGGCATAAACAATCGCCCCCTGGCCGGCAATCTCCCGAAGTCCCTGAAGATCTTCATCGGAAATGGAGACTTTGGAAAGATACCGTTTGGCCGGACGGAAACGCCAGAAATCCTGCTTTTCATATAAACACCCCGAATAATACGCTTCGTCGTGTTGATCGGGTGTTGATGAAACATTATTACGCATATCTTATCCGGTTTCCTTGAATGATGCCGATCGCCGATCCCTCAGAGGAATCTAGGATTCTTTCTTTTGAAATTCATCCGGAAAACGCTCGCTCATGTAATCCTGAACATATGTGCGCACGTCGGCGGCGCTGCTGAATGACATGGCTTTGCGCAGCAATTCGCGCGATTCCGCCAGCGTCGATTGCTGAATAATTCTTTTGATCCGTGGAATCGCCAGGTGATTCATACTCAATTCATCAAGCTGCATGCCCATCAGGATCTGGCAGCAAAGCGGATCACCGGCCATTTCGCCGCACATGGCCACGCGAATTTTAGCCGCATGCGCCTTGTCCACAATGGATTTTAACAACCTCAGCACCGCCGGATGCAGCGGCTCGTAGAGATACGTCACCCGTTCATTGGACCGGTCAATGGCCAGCGCATACTGAATCAGGTCATTGGTCCCGATGCTGAAGTAATCGACTTCCTTTGCCAGTTGATCGGCGATCACGGCCGCCGCCGGCACTTCGATCATCGCGCCAATCTCCATCCGTTCGGCAATCGGTACGCCTTCGGTGAGAAGATCCTGACGCGTTTCCTCCAGCAGTCTTTTGGCCTCCTGAATTTCCTCAATGCCGGAAATCATCGGAAAGAGAATTTTTACCCGTCCCAGGGCGCTGACACGCCAGATGGCCCGAAGCTGCGTTTTAAACAATTCAACTTCCTTCAGGCAAAAGCGAATGGCCCGAAGCCCCATCTGCGGGTTGAGTTCCTTGGCCTGCTTCTGATAATTGGGGAATTTGTCACCGCCGAGGTCAAAGGTGCGGATGGTTGACCAGGCCAGCTGTTTCTCGGTCACGACCTGACGGTAATTATTGAAGTGATCCTCCTCCGTCGGCATTTCATCACGGTAAATGTAAAGAAACTCGGTCCGGTAAAGACCGATATGTTCTGCGCCGTGTAAAATGGCCGATGGAATCTCCTCAATGAATTCAATATTGGACCCGATGCGCACGCTGTAGTTATCCTGGGTAACCGCGGGCATCCTGGCATATTTAAGATACTCGTCACGCGCATCGTCGAAGTGGCGTTTCTTTTCCTCATAGCGTTTGAGCATGTCCGGGTAGGGATTGACCACGACCAACCCCGAGGACCCGTCAACGATGATTTCATCGCCGGTTCGGACAAAACGGGTCACGTTGTCCAATCCCACGACGGCGGGTAATTCCATGGACCGCGCCACAATCGCTGTGTGCGACGTTCGCCCGCCACTGTCGGTGGCAAAGCCGACGACTTTATCCAGCTTCATCTGCGCCGTATCGGCAGGCGAGATGTCATGCGCAATAATCACGACGCCATTTTGGCCCACATCCCAGACGATTTCATGCTTTTCACCGGAAAGATTGCGCAAAATGCGCTGGACGATATACTGGACATCGCTGACGCGGCCACTGATATAAACATCCTCCACCCCTTCGAAAATCCGTTTATAATGGTCCAGCGTCATGCGCACGGCCCATTCGGCATTGACACCCAGGCGGCGAATATACTTGATCGTCCGGTTGATGAATTTCTTGTCCGACAGCAACAGAATATGGACGTCAATAATAAAAAGGGGTTCTGTGACTTTGGTTTTCTTGAGCTTTTCCTGGATTTCCTGAAGCTGCTGACTTGAAACTTTCAGGGCGTTCCGGAAACGCTCGATTTCGTGGGGAATCAAATCATCACTGGCGAGTTTATAAAAAGAAACCTGTGCATCCAGCGGATCATAACGGTAAACCTTTCCGATGACGATGCCCGGTGACACACCAATTCCCTTAAGGACAAATGTTTTCTTTCCCTGATCAACCGTCATGATGGCAGTTATTCTTCTCCAAATTTATTTTCAATTAAGGTTTCGAGTTCACAAAGCGCCGCATAGGCATCCTCACCCTCGGCTTTTATTGTTATCACAGCGCCCATCGGACAGGCAAGCGTCAATATGCCCAAAATGCTTTTGCCGTTGACGGCCTGGCCTTTTCGCTCAATATAAATCTCTGCTTTGAACTTTTGCGCTACACGCACAAACGATGCGGCCGCACGCGCATGCATGCCCAGTTTATTCTTTATTTTCAAAGTTTTCATTTCCACCATATCAAATACTCTCTTAAAGAAATCAGCGTCAGCAACACCACAACGCCGTATAAAATATATAACTGCGACACCCCTTTATGAATCAGAAACCAACACAACCAGATGATGCCCAGCGCTACCGGCGCCCAAAATAACCTTGCATACATCGCGGCTTCAAAATAGCCTTTCGGCAAAAGAGCAAATCCGCAAACGGCCAGCACGCCCAGCGAAAACCAGCGGACGCGAACGGCTGTGCGCGGCAGGTCAATGCGGCGCACAAATTCAATCCCCTGCTTGCCGCGGCGATAGCTTTCGAAAAAGCCTTTGAACCTGACCCAGACGCTGGCCGGCATATAAATGAGCATGAACGCCACCGGGGCAAAAGCCCATCCCATCCAGGCCATTAATGCTGCACAAATACCGGCGAAGGGCCTCAGCGCGCCCCAGAAAAAGGTATCGCCAATGGCCGCATAGGGACCCATCAGACTTTGTTTGACTCCGGTAATTGAAGAGGCGTCCTGGAAAGAGGGCCGATCCTCCTCGAGGCGAACAATCGAACCGATGAGCGACGCGGACAAATAGGGATGCGTGTTAAACATTTGCAGATGACGCGTGACGAGGTCTTCTTCTTCGTTTTGGGAAAATTTTCTTTCACGCAGAAGGGGCACAATGGCGTATAAAAACCCCATATTCTGCATGCGCCGGAAATTCAATACCGCGTGAATAAAAAAAGACCGGGAAACAATTTGAAGTAAAGCCCCTTTTGTCATGGTCACGAGTTCCAAACACCTTGTATCTTCGATATTTTCCGACGTTGATGTGCTCAGGGAACTAACACAATTGGTTTGTTTAGTCAATTTAATCAGGCGCGCATGACGGCCTTGCACCCACCCGCCGTATTTTTTCTTGACAGGCATTTTTTTTGCTGTTATGGACACGCGCAAACGGGTTGACCGCCAGAGGGGAGTACTGGAAATTTATATTTTTTTAAACCTTCCCGGGCTTGAAACCAACGATACGTTCATCATTTGAGGGGGTCATACACAATGCTTTGCGAAACGGTTAAAAAGGGCGTGGATTGCGCGTTCATGACAAAAAAAGGATGCGGATTCTTTGGCGGCAGCTGCCACCCGGTCATCGACAAATGTGAAGGCTGCAATAAAATATTTGAATATGAAACGGGAAAGTACTGCAAGGTCTATCCGGATCCTAAAAGCAAATGGATGACCGGCAATTGCCCGACCGCATCGCATGTGAAAATTGAAATCAAAGAAGCCCAAAAAATCAACCCGCTTAAGGCCTCCAAACGAGCCAGCAAAAAGAAATAACCATCAAATAGCCTACGCTATAAAAAAAGCCGGCACTTCCTGCCGGCTTTTTTAGCTCATCATTTGCTTTATCTGCTGTAACTGCTTTTTAATGAAGATCAACTTTTCTTCATGATCGGTTTTCATCGCGGCGTCCGCTTCTGTTTTGGGTTTGGCCAGCTGCTTTTTAGCCCCGTCTATCGTGAAGCGCTGTTGATACAGCAAATTCCGAATCGTGAGCAATTCCTCCACATCTTTTTTCCGGTAAAGCCGTTGGGCTGCCTTGGTCCGCACCGGCTTGACGGTTTTGAATTCAGACTCCCAGTAACGAATGACATAAGGCTCAACATTGAGGATTTTACTGACTTCTCCAATTCGGAAATAGGCTTTCTCCGGAATTATGCTGTTCATACAATTCCTGAATCATTAAGGAGAAATGTTACCCTAAACCCGAAAAGAAACGGTTAAGCGCCTCTTTTTCGGGCTTGTGGTCATTTTGTACGGATGAACGAAAACGATTAATCGTTTAAGGCTTTGCGCAATACCTGAGAGGATTTGAAGGTCAGAACCCGGCGCGCGGTAATGGATATCTCCTGACCCGTTTGGGGATTGCGTCCTCTGCGAGAGCGCTTATCCTTAACGACAAAATTTCCAAAACCGGAAATTTTAACTTTTTCTCCCTGGGCCAGGCTGTCTTTAATGATGTCAAATACGGATTCTACAATATCCGCCGATTCTTTCTTGGAAAAACCGAGTTTTTCATAAACATTCTGAATAATATCGATCTTTGTCATCTTTTTTCCTCCGTTAATCGCGATTAACCGTTAAGCTCGAATTTTTGCACCTGTGTGTTGGATAATCTTACGAACAATTTCATCATGAACAGCACTGATTTCCGCATCCGTCAACGTCCTGTTCTGAGCGCGATATGAAAATCTTAATCCTAAACTTTTTGTTCCTTCATCAAGACCCTTGCCTGCGTATATATCAAAAATATCGATATTTTCAAGTAATTCTTGATGTTGACTTAAAACAATTTCAAGCATTTTGTCCGCTTCCATCTCAGAGGGCACCACAAATGCCACATCACGCGATACAGCGGGGTATCGGGAGATGGCTTCATACCGGATAGCCGCACCGGCCGAATTTTCTAAAATATCTATATTGATTTCAAATAGATAGGCAGCGCCCTTGATATCCATTTTTTGCATGACGGCCGGATGCACCTGCCCCAGATACCCGATGCGCACGCCATCTAAATAAATACCGGCCGACTGGCCGGGATGCAGAAAAGATTCTTTTTTTTCAGCGACATACCGGCAGCCATCCAATTTCAGATCGGAAAAAATATTTTCCAGACTGCCTTTGAGATCATAAAAATCGACATTGGTTTTCGCCCCCCAAAGATCATCGGACACTTTTCCGGCTATCAACCCGGCCACAAAATTTTTCTCGATGGGAAGCGTTCCGTCTTTTTGTTGAATAAAGGCTCTGCCTGATTCGAATATCTTTAAGTTAACGGAAGAATTGTTGATATTTTTTTTCAGATTATCCAGCAAACCATAACTGAGCGTTGTGCGCATAACCGACTGCTCTTCGGTCAGAGGATTCTTGATGGCCACAAAGTTTCGCCGCTCATCGTCCTTAGGCAATCCCAGGCAATCAACAGACGCAGGCGTCGTAAAACTGTAATTAATCACTTCCGTGTAGCCGCTGCCGATGAGCAACTGGCACAGCCTCGCCTCCAGCGTATGACGCGGCAATGCATCGATCTCCGAAACCGAAACGTGTGGCAGGCTGACCGGAATCCGATCATAGCCATATAGACGCACTATTTCTTCGATCAGGTCGATTTCCCGCGTTATATCAACGCGGCAGGTGGGCGGCGTGACACGGAAGTTGCCCTTGCCGGATTTTTGAACGGTCATGCCGATACTTTTAAGGACCCGCTCGACATCCCTTCCGTTTATTTCCATCCCGAGGATTTTCCGAATTCGGTCGCCTCTGAGCAAAATCCAGGATGACACAGATATCTTGTTCGGATATTCGTCAATCACATTTTTGCAGATACGTCCACCGGCCGTTTGTGCAATCAACTGAGCGGCGCGATTGAGGGACCGAACCACGCCTTCCGGATCAATACCTCTTTCAAAACGGAAGGCCGCATCGGTGGACATGCCCAATCTGCGCGATGAACGTCTGATGGATGACGGGTTAAAATACGCGCTCTCCAGAAAGACCACTTCCGTATCGTCCCGGACTTCGGAATTGAGCCCGCCCATAATCCCGCCGATGGCGACGGGTTTTTTCCCATCGCAAATCAAAACAGTGTTTTCCGGCAGTATCCGGCTTTTGCCGTCCAGCGAAACAAATTCTTCATTGGCCTGTGATTTTCGGACGACAATGCGTCCTTCTTCCAGATACCGGAAATCAAAAGCATGCAGGGGTTGTCCCATTTCCAGCATGACAAAATTCGTCACGTCCACCACGTTGTTAATGGATCTAAGACCCACCGCTTCTAATCTGGATTTCATCCAGACCGGAGAGGGACCGATTTTTACGCCCTCAATGATCCTGGCCGAGTAACGGGGACAAAGATCCGGGTCGAGAATGGAAACACTCGACTCTGAGGCAATGTCTTTATTGGATTCTTTCATTTTGATTACCGGCGTTTTCATCTTTTCGCCGGTAAGAGCCGCCACTTCACGGGCAATGCCGATCATGCTCAGGCAATCCGAACGGTTGGGCGTGATGCTGACATCCAGTACCGTATCATTGAGACCCAATGCTTCGTCAAGCGGCATTCCCAACGTGAGATCGTGCGAAAGCTGCAGAATGCCTGAGGCATCCTCACCGATACCCAGTTCAACCGCCGAGCACAGCATGCCATCGGATTTCTCACCGCGAAGCACGGTGGACTTAATGCTAAAGCCTCCCGGAAGCTTCGCGCCGTCTTTGGCGAGGGGAACAATATCTCCCTCTGAAATGTTTTTTGCCCCGCAAACCACCGGATAGGTCGTCTGACCATCGGACACATCGCATAAAACCAGCTTATCCGCGCCCGGATGCGGACGAATCGACACGATGGCGGCCACCACCACCCCACGAAACGCCGGCGCAATGGTTTTAATTTCATCGACTTCCAAACCGGCCATGGTTAACCTATCGGCAAGCTCGCTTGCCGATAGATCGATATTTACATAATCCTGAAGCCATTTAAGACTGACAAGCATGATTGAACACGCTCCTAGAATTGTTTAAGAAAGCGGATGTCGTTTTCAAAAAGAAGGCGAATGTCGGATATGCCATATTTGAGCATGGCAATGCGTTCCAGTCCCATACCAAAAGCAAATCCTGAATATTCTTCGGAATCATAACCGACATTTTCAAAGACGGCCGGGTCAACCATGCCGGAGCCAAGAATTTCCAGCCATCCTGTTTGTCCGCATACCCGGCACCCTTTCCCGCCGCAGATCACGCAACAAATATCCACCTCAGCGGAGGGCTCGGTAAAAGGAAAGAAACTGGGACGGAAACGCAATGTTGTATCCACCCCGAAAACTTTTTTTAAAAAAGCCGTTAGGATCCCCTTCAGATCAGCGAAGCTGACGTTTTTGTCCACAAGGAGGCCTTCAATTTGATGAAACATGGGCGTGTGGGAGACGTCGGAGTCGCGACGGTAAACCCTGCCTGGAGACAGAATGCGCACTGGCGGCTTAATCTTTTCCATCACACGCACCTGAACCGGCGAGGTATGCGTGCGCAGGACGATATTGTCTTCAACATAGAAGGTGTCCTGCATGTCGCGGGCGGGGTGATCCTGGGGCATATTGAGCGCTTCGAAATTGTAATAGTCCAGTTCGACTTCAGGACCGTCAACGACGGAAAAACCCATCGTTGCAAAGATATCACAGATCTCGCGGCGAATTTGAATCACAGGGTGAATCCGGCCGGAGCGCACCGACCGTCCCGGCAGTGTGACATCAAGGGTTTCCCTCATCAGGGCTTCTTCATGTTTCCCCGATGATTGCCCCATGAGCGCCGCATCGATACGCGCCTCGAGCAGAACCTTCACCTCGTTGCAGCGCTTGCCGAAAAGCGGTTTTTCTTCAACCGGCACCTGGGAAATATTTCTTAAAAGACCGGTCAACAGGCCTTTGCGGCCAAGATATTTTGTTCGCACAGCCAGAATTGCATCTTCGGACCGGGCTGTTTCCAGCTCGGCTAGCGCATCTTTTTCCAGCCGCTCAACATCCGCTATCATGCCGCCTGCTCGCCTTTAACCAGCGCCACCACCTGCGCAAACCCCTGTGGATCATTTACCGCCATATCAGCCAGAATTTTCCGGTCCAGGCCAATTTCCGCTTTCTTCATCCCGTCAATCAGACGGCTGTAAGAAATGTTATTCAGACGGGCGGCCGCATTGATGCGCGCAATCCACAAGCGCCGGAATTCTCTCTTACGGCCTCTGCGATCACGGTAGGCATAGGTCAGGGCTTTATGAACGGCTTCCGTTGCGGTTCTCAGCAGACGGCTGCGCGCGCCGAAAAAGCCTTTGGCCATTTTCAGTATTTTTCTTCTTTTTTTACGGGCGGTCACGCCTCTTTTAATTCTTGCCATGGTTTTTTCATCTCCTCAATTAATACGACTGCTTTTTATCCGACAGACTACAAATAGGGAATCAGCCTCTTGATGGCTTTTTCATTGGCGGAATGCACCAGCGAGGACTTTCTTAAATTCCTTTTTCTTTTTGTTGTCTTTTTCGTGAGAATGTGGCTCGCGAAAGCCTTGCTTCTTTTCACCTTGCCGCTTGCGGTTGTCGAAAAGCGCTTCGCCGCCCCTCTGTGTGTTTTTAATTTCGGCATTTCATCACCTCTTTATTTGCTTTTATTTCTTGGGCGAAACAATCATCACCATATGCCGGCCTTCCATTCGCAGATCCTGATCCATCACGCAATCATCAGCCAGCGCTGCTTTGATTTGTTCCATCAATTTCCGTCCGATATCCGTAAACGCAATCTCCCGCCCACGAAACATCACTGACACTTTCACTTTATCATGCTGTTCCAAAAACTTCTTAATATGCTTGATTTTCACCTGCAAGTCATGCGCTTCCGTTTTGGGTCGAAGGCGAATTTCCTTGACATGGATAACGGTCTGACTTTTTTTGGCATCATGGATTTTCTTGCTCTGTTTATAACGAAACTTTCCATAATCCATGATTTTACAAACAGGCGGATCGGCAGCGGCGGAAACTTCCACCAGATCAAGGTTGACCCTTTCAGCGTTCGCCAGAGCTTCCTCCAGCGAAATCACGCCTAATTGCGCTCCCTCTTCATTGATCACTCTCACTGAGGCCGATCGTATTTCTCTATTGATTCTCAGATCCTTAGTTATATGACACCTCCCAAAATCAATCCGGATATCCGTTCAAAATTATTTCTTTTTCTCACACAAATCGCACACCAGCGCAATAAAATCATCCACAGGTAATGCACCCAGATTCTGGCCGTCGCGCGCACGCGGGGCCACCGTGCCCGCTTCCATTTCCTTGTCGCCAATCACCAGCATGTAAGGAATTTTTTGAAGCTGCGCCTGGCGGATTTTATAACCCAGTTTTTCATTATCAAAATATTTCTCGCTGCGAATTCCGGCAGCGATCAGCCGTGCATGAACCTTTTCGGCATAGTCGATATGCTTGTCTGTCACCGTCAGCACGATGCACTGCGTTGGGGCAAGCCACACCGGAAAGGCACCGGCGTAATGCTCGATGAGTACGCCCATGAACCGCTCCACCGCGCCCAGAATCACCCGGTGCAGCATGACGGGACGATGCTTTTCGCCATCCTGGCCGATATAACTCAAATCAAAGCGTTCCGGCAAGGTAAAATCGCATTGAATGGTGGCGCACTGCCACTTTCTTTTCAGGGCGTCCTTGAGTTTGAAGTCGATTTTCGGCCCATAAAAAGCACCGTCGCCTTCATTGACGTCATAGGAAATCCCGTTGTCCTTGAGGGCATTTTCCAGCGCCTGCGTCGCCAGCTCCCAATCCGCATCAGACCCGATGGAGTTCTCGGGACGCGTGCTCAATTCAACTTCATATTCAAATCCGAAAATCCCCATCGCATAATGGACAAAATCGGCGATCGCGCGGATTTCGGCATTGAGCTGATCGGGCCGGCAAAGGATATGCGCGTCGTCCTGCGTAAACTGGCGAACCCGCATCAGTCCGTGCAATACACCCGCCTTCTCGTGACGATGCACGGTGCCTAGTTCAAAGTAGCGCAGGGGCAAATCCCGGTAGCTTCGAATCTTGGACTTGTAGATGAGCATGTGCGCCAGGCAGTTCATGGGTTTGATGCCATAGGTTTGCTCATCCACTTCCGTGAAATACATATTTTCACGGTAATGGTCGAAATGGCCGGATTTTTTCCACAGATCCACTTTCAGAATCTGCGGACCCATGACCATGTCGTAACCGCGCTTTAAGTGTTCTTTTCTTTCCCATTCCTCAATGAGATAGCGCAGCATCATGCCCTTGGGATGGAAAATCGCCAAGCCCGCGCCGGCTTCTTCGTTAATCTGGAACAGATCCAGTTCCCGGCCCAAGCGGCGGTGATCGCGCTTCCTGGATTCTTCCAGAAGCGTCAGATACTCATCGAGCGCCTGCTTTGTGTCAAATCCGGTTCCGTAAATGCGCTGCAGCATCTTATTTTTTTCATTGCCCCGCCAGTAGGCGCCGGCCACGCTCAGAAGCTTGAAAGCCTGAATTTTTCCGGTTGAAGGAATGTGCGGCCCGCGGCATAAATCCACATAATCGCCGTCTTTATACAGGCTGACCACGGAAACATCCGCCGGCAGATCATTGATCAGTTCGACTTTGTAACTCTCTTTGCGACTCTCAAAGAGCGCCACAGCGTCTTGGCGGGAAATCTCTTCGCGAATAAACGGATAATCGGCGGCGACAATTTCATGCATCCGCTTTTCGATTTTTTCAAAATCGTCCAGCGTGAAAGTATTCGAATATTCGAAATCGTAATAAAAACCATCTTCGATGGAGGGGCCAATGGCGACTTTTGCCCCTTTGAATACATCCTGAACGGCCTGCGCCATGACGTGCGAAATACTGTGACGCAAAATCCCCAGGCCTTCCTTCGACGCCATCTTGATCGGTTCGATGGTTGACGGATCCTGCAAAACGTGGCTCAAATCCACCATCGCACCGTTGACTTTAGCCGCTACATACGACTGAGGACCTTCATTTTTCCAGTCGTAAATGGCATCGGCAACCGTCAGGCCGGAAGCAATCGTTTTTTCACTTTTATCGGGAAATACAATTTTAATGTTCATCATGAGCTCAAATATTCACATTTTTTACTTCATTTTAAAAAGGGCATCACCATTTTGCTGATGCCCTTTTTTATTGGTACATGCGGCAAATCCGCAGTTTTTTTAAATGGTAGGCAAGCAGGGATTTGAACCCTGGACATCCACCGCGTCAGGATGGCGCTCTCCCCCTGAGCTACTTGCCTGTATTCAACTTTAGAGCCACGCGAAATAGCAGTAAAACGCTTATGTGTCAAGCAAATATCTTATTTACGCGCGTCTTTTGGCTCGGCGGAATTGACGATTTCGATGCCACGCTTGATATACACCAGACCCGACACAATGGTCAAAAAGGCCGTCACCCACCAAAGCCCCATAATCCAGACATAACTGAAATCGTGTGTAACTGACTTATATAACAAAACAAAAAAGATTGTCGCCGCCTGCAGAACCGTTGTAACTTTCCCGACAATGGCCGGTTTGATCTCATAACTGACGGACATTAGCGTCAAAATGGCAATTCCCAGTAAAATGATAAAGTCCCGGCTGATGACGATGACGGCCAGCCACGCGGGAATCAGTTTAAAAACAGCCAGGCACACAAAACTGGTCACCAAAAGCAGCTTATCCGCAATCGGGTCAAGATAGGCGCCAAGCGTTGTCTGACATTTCAGCAAGCGCGCGATGGTTCCGTCCAGGGCATCCGTCAGTCCGGCTGCCGCAAAGGTAATCAGGGCTTTGTCATATTGCGCCTGAATAATAAAAATGACGAAGATGGGAACCAGAATGACCCGCAACAATGACAGAAAATTAGGAATATTCATGGGAGATATGATTTTATTTTTCAGTAACGGTTTCTCAGGTCCCGCCGTTTGTTCCACTTGACCCACTCATCGAGATCTTCCGCGTCGTCAAAAGATCTGGGGGCTTCGGCTTTTCCATCTGCGCGAATATCAACTAGTTGCATGGCTTTCACGATATAGACCCACTCTTCCATCGAGACGGGTTTCGGACCGGCAACCGGCGTCGGGCCGGGAATTGTTTTCGGCGCTTTAATAGCCGGCTCAGTTGCCGCCTCTGCCTTTGGCGCGGCGGATACCTTCACTTCTCCCTGATAGACCTTGACCCGGGCCGACTGATCGGATTCGACGTCCATCCGGTAAACGGTGCCGCGAACGCCGGCGACGGCATTATGACATGAAATCTCAAACTTTTCGTCAGCGCCGAGCAATGCCTTACGGATATTCATCCAGATTTTACCGATTCCAACAGAAATACTGATCGAGCGTTTTCCATCCTCTGACGTTTTTGCGTTAATCAGTGTAAATTGCGTTTTCTCGGAAAACCGAACGATGCTCTGGTCGGGAAGCAGCAGTTCCAGATGGCTTTTTTCTCCCGTTGTCACGACGCATCCAGCCGAAATCAAATCGTTTCTCTTTAGCTTCCGGACTTCGGATTGTTCCGGACATACGGCTTCAGCGTTGCCTCGCAACGCGGTGATCCGCGCTTCGCCGCCTGTCGTTTTAACGCTTAAAGGCGGTTTGGCCTGTGCAGCCAATGACATAAAAATGAATAAGATTGTAAAAAAAACAGGCAACCATTTTTTCATAGCGTTCTCCCTATCTTTTTCATGCTCTGCTTTTGGAATCTGTTTGAATCGTTGAATGTCCATTTTAACCCGCTCCGAAAGATACGGCATCGGCGTGCTTTAATTCGAAGCGCCCCTCGTCCGTAAAACAAGCTCGGTCTGTTCGGGTTTTTCTCCAATTTCTTCTACAATATAGAATTCCGATCTGTCCAGTTCGGCAATGAGTTCCTGTAGGTCCCCCATGATGACCAGATCACACCGCACCTGCCGCCATTGGAAGGCGCAAGGATAAATGGTTTTCACGATTTTTGAGCGACTTTGCAAAAAGCTTCTCAAACGGGTAAAATCCGAAGGTTGGTTGATTTCTCTTAAAACGATGGAAATGGCCGTATTCACCGGTGCTTCAATATTCTGCAAAAGCCCCATGTCTATCAGATCCCTGCGGACAAGCGATTGCGCGACCAGCGCCGTCACACCGGTGACAAACTCCCCTTGCTGGTGGTTCTCCGACGTGATGCGATAGTTTTTCACATACTGATCCGCTCGTCCGATCAATATGCTTTTGACGGCTTGAAATTTTTCTTCTTCATATTCACTCGCCAGAATTTTGGCTGCCGTCTGCATAATGGCATTTTCCAGCGCGTTTTTTACCGACGCGGCACGGGCATTGGCAAGATCATTTTTTTCGATCTGAGCGCGTCCTTCCACCTGAAGGTTCAGATCGGTCAAGACGGGTTCGGCCAGGGCACAAGTCCCCGAAAACCCCATTGCCAGAAGAAGGTAGAAAACCGCGATGCATTTTTTCATGGTTGATAATCCCGTTTCACTTCGCGTCCCTGCGGTGGATTTTTGATCTTTTCGATCTCTTCCCGAATGATGCGTTCGGCAATTTCCGGAATGATTTCTCTGGCCACTCTTTCAATGATTTGTTCGGCCCGACCGATATCCACTTCAGGAATTTGCTGTGCCGTTCGCTCTTCGATAATTTCCGTCAAATCATGAACATCGGAAAAGTCGGCTCCGAGACGTTCATATTCCCGGCCATCGATCACAATCATTTGCGAGGCGGTTTTACCCTGGGCTCCTCTGCGATCCTGAGCGCTCCTTTCGTCTAAGACCTCCGTCAAATCATGTATTTTTTTATCCCCGCTGGATTCTTCAGTCATTTTTCTACCCCGGCGCGAGCCACTTAAATAAAATCATTCATTTTCCCGCGATTTGTTCTGTGTCCATCGGGTTATCACAGTGCCCTGAACACTTCAAGCAATATGTGCAGCAGGCGCTTGATTCCGGCTTTACGCCGAGCGCATTTTTACGGCGATGTTGTATACTTTTTTACGCGACTCACCCGTTTCACACACCACCGCGTCCACCGCATCGCGCAAGGACAGGGGACCTGACGCCCAGAGTTTTTGCAGTCTGGCGAAAATCTCGTCATCCGACAGGAACACCGCCTCGCGGCTGGCGCCTTGCACCACAACCGTAAACTCGCCCTTGCGGGTTTTAATCTGCGCCATTCGCGATAAAAGGGAAGACACCGACCCCCGAACGATTTCTTCATACATTTTTGTAATCTCGCGCGCCAGCGTCACTGGCCGGTCGCCCAGCACGTCAAGCGCGTCATTCAGAAAGGGTTCAATCCGAGAGGGAGATTCGTAAAAAACCAGCGTTCGTTGTTCCGGTTTGATCGATTCCAGAAACTGTCGGCGCGAGTTTTTTTTCGGCGGCAAAAAACCGCAAAACAAAAAACTGTCAGCGGGAAAACCGCACACCGACAAGCCGGCAATCAGCGCGCTGGGGCCTGGGATGGGAATGACGCGAATGTTTTTCTCCAGCGCCAGATTCACCAGATGATAGCCGGGATCGGAGATGCAGGGCGTTCCTGCATCCGAAATATAGGCGACGCTCAGACCCGATTCAATTTTTGAAATGATCATGGCGCTTTTTTCTTTTTCATTGTGTTCATGAAGACTGATCAAGGGCGTAATGATCTCGAATTTATTCAAGAGAATCCTTGAGTGGCGCGTGTCTTCCGCGGCAATCCAATCGACTTCTTTTAAAATACGCAGCGCTCTGAGCGTGATATCCTCCAAGTTGCCGATGGGCGTGGCCACCATGTAAAGCGCGCCTTGCAATTTATCGTCTTTCGTCATAGAAGGGTCATCATTTTCTTTTTGTTATTGACAGCCGGTTTGCGTTTTGACTTAAATAGCAAAAGAAAAAATAAAATACCACACGGAAATGATCGGTTCCCCTCATGAAAAGAATTCTCATCACCGGCGGCGCCGGCTTTTTAGGATCGCATCTTTGCGAGCGGCTCTTAAACGAACAAAACGACATTATCTGCCTGGACAACTTTTTCACGGGAAGCAAACAAAACATCGCCCATCTCATGGGCCATCCGCACTTCGAACTGATCCGCCACGACATCATTAATCCCATTTTTCTGGAAGTGGACGAAATTTACAATCTGGCCTGCCCCGCCTCGCCGGTGCACTACCAGTATAATCCGATCAAAACGATCAAAACCAGCGTGATGGGCGCCATCAACGTGCTGGGCATCGCCAAACGGACAAAAGCGAAAATTCTCCAGGCCTCCACCTCGGAAGTGTATGGCGATCCGGAGGTCCATCCGCAGATAGAAACTTACTGGGGGCGCGTCAACCCCATCGGCATCCGCAGCTGTTACGACGAAGGCAAGCGCGCCGCCGAATGCCTGATGATGGACTACCGCCGCCAAAACGCGGTTCGAACAAAAATTGTGCGCATCTTTAATACGTATGGCCCCCGCATGGCTGTAAACGACGGCCGCGTTGTGAGCAACTTTATTCTTCAGGCGCTCCGAGGCCAGGAGATCACCGTGTATGGTGACGGAAGCCAGACCCGCTCATTTTGCTACTGCGATGATTTGATCGACGGCATGATTCGCATGATGAACGCGCCCGATGATTTTTACGGCCCGGTCAACGTGGGCAATCCTCATGAATTTACAATGCTGCAACTGGCCGAGCTGATCCTTCGCATGACGAAAAGCCCATCAAAATTAATTTTCCAGCCCCTGCCGGCGGATGATCCCACGCAGCGGCAACCCGACATTCGCCTGGCGGCCGAAAAACTCGGCTGGCAGCCGAAAATTTCTCTGGAAGAGGGGCTTTCAAACACCATTGCCTATTTTCGCGAAGCGCTTAAACACGCCTAGATATTGGAGGGAAATCTCAAGCCCATGAAAGTCAGAAAAAAGATCTTATGCATTGGCGCAGGCTACGTCGGCGCTCCGTCTATGGCCATGATTGCCAATAAATGCCCGGATTACCGCGTCACCGTCGTGGATATAAACGCCTCCCGCATTGATGCGTGGAACTCGGACCAGCTGCCCGTGTATGAACCGGGACTCGATGAAATTGTCCGAAAGACGCGCGGTAAAAATTTATTCTTCTCGAAGGATATTGAGCGGAAAATTAAAGAAAACGACATCATTTTCGTCAGTGTCAACACGCCCACCAAAACCTTCGGCACGGGCGCCGGTATGGCCGCCGACCTGCAATACTGGGAAAAAACAGCCAGACAGATTCTGGACAATTCTGAATCCTCAAAAATCGTCATTGAAAAAAGCACGCTCCCCGTTAAAACGGCGTTGGCTATGGAGCGCATTTTATCTTCGGGCAAGGGAAATATTTCTTTTGATGTGCTGTCCAATCCCGAATTTATGGCTGAAGGCACAGCCATGAGTGATCTTGAAATCCCCGATCGCGTGCTCATCGGCTCGCGCGACACGCAAAGCGGCCAAAAAGCCTGCGCTGAGCTGGTCGAAATTTACGCCCGCTGGGTGCCCCGAAAAAAAATCATCACCACCAACATCTGGAGTTCGGAATTATCCAAGCTGGTGGCCAACGCCTTTTTAGCCCAGCGCGTCTCCTCGATCAATTCCATCTCGGCGCTTTGCGAAAAAACCGACGCGGACATTTCCGAAGTCGCCAGCGCCGTAGGCATGGACAGCCGCATCGGCGCAAAATTTCTCAAAGCCGGTATCGGCTTCGGCGGATCCTGCTTCAAAAAAGACATTCTCAACCTGGTGTATCTTTGCCACTACTACGGCCTGCCGGATGTGGCCGCCTACTGGGAAAATGTCGTCAAAATCAATGACTATCAACAGGAGCGCTTCATCGCCAATATCCTCCGGGCTATGTTCAATACGCTGGCCGGAAAGAAAATCTGCCTGATGGGCTTTGCGTTCAAGGCCGATACGGGCGATACCCGGGAAAGCCCCGCCATCAATATTGCGCGAAAATTACTGGAAGAACATGCCGAAGTCATCATCACCGACCCCAAGGCGCTGGCAAATGCCGCGCTGGATCTGGCCGATATTTCGGAAGGCGTGAGCTACATCGAAGACCCATATCAAGCGGCCAAAGGGTGTCACGCATTGGCCGTTTTAACCGACTGGGATTTATACAAGAAGCTCAACTACGCCAGGATTTACAAATCGATGGTTAAACCCGCATTTCTTTTTGATGGACGCAACATTGTCGATCATTCAAAGTGCTTTGAAATCGGCTTCAACGTCTATCCCATCGGCAAGCCGGTTTTAAGCCATTTACGGGAAGAAACGCTCAGCCAATAAAGTCAAACGCGTTTGTAATGAGGCGAATGTCGCAGCCGTCCGGCAACATCAGAATCGCCACGATATCAAACCGGACCGGCACGTCGCCGAGTTTTTTTTCCTGAAGATACCACAGGGCCACCTGTGAGATCTTCCTTTGTTTTTTGAGGCCTACCGCTTGCTCGGGATACCCCAGGGCGCTGGTTTTTCTGGCCTTGACTTCAACAAACACAAGGTCTTTTTTATCACGGGCTACAATGTCGATTTCACCGATCGGGCAGCGGTAGTTGGCTTCGACCAGCCGGTAGCCCTTTTTTTTTAAAAAATCCGCAGCGATTTTTTCGCCTGCCTTCCCCGTGACAATTTTGCGAACATCTTTGATTTCAGCCATCAGCAAAGATCCAGTGAGGTTTGCCCGCCATCGGAAGACTTCAAATGAAACGAGCGGCGATGGATTTTACACATGCCGATTTCCCCGAGAATTTTTCGATGCTCGGCCGTGCCGTATCCCTTGTTTTGCAAAAAATTGTATTGTGGAAACTGGCGATGATACATTTCCATGATGCGGTCCCGCGACACCTTGGCGATAATCGACGCGGCGGCAATGGAAACGCTGAGCGAATCGCCTTTGACCAGAGGCTTCTGGGGCAGATCAAGCGCAACGCCATACAGGCCGTCAATGAGCAGAAAATCCGGCGCGGGACAAAGCTCGAGCACCGCATCGCACATGGCCTGCAATGACGCCTGCAGAATGTTGATCTGATCAATGATGTCGGCTTCGGCCACGCCGACGCCGACATCATGGGCTTCATCAAAAATGATTTTGTAGAGTTCTTCTCTTTTTGCGGCGGTCAGTTTTTTGGAATCGTTGATGGCGGGATTAACGTAACCGGCGGGAAAGATGACAGCGGCGGCCACCACCGGCCCGGCCAGGGGGCCCCGGCCGGCTTCATCCACACCAGCGATGCGGCCGTAGCCTTCTTGGGAAGCCAGCTTTTCGTAAGTGTCCATTCCCCACCGAACGAACTGCGATCAGTTTTTGCCCGCTTCCTTGATTCTGGCTTTTTTGCCGCGAAGCGCGCGCAGATAGTAAAGACGGGAACGGCGGACCAGGCCCTTCGTAACCACTTCAATCCGGTCAATGACCGGTGAATGCAGCGGAAAAGTTCTTTCGACGCCGATGCCGTAGGACACCTTGCGCACGGTGAAGTTGGAGCGGCTGTTTCCGCGGCGCTTGCGAATGACGACGCCTTCAAACGCCTGAATTCTTTGCTTCTGGCCCTCAATGATGCGGACATATACTTTAACGGTATCACCCGTTTTGAAGTCGGGAACATCCCCTCTCATCTGTTCTTTTTCAATCATTTCCAGCATATTCATTTTTATATTTCCTCCACAACCCTTACGATGTTATTTATGTTCTGTCCGACAACCTGTCCAGCACAATGGCCACCGCCGATCGCACGGAAAGGTGATTGTAATCCCCAACGCCCTTTATCGGTTCAAGGCGGTAATCCGCTTGCAGAACAATTTCTCCGGCAATGCCCGAGCCTGTACCAAAAATTAAAAGATAAGGCAAATCATTCCTTCGCAGCATTTCCTTTAAACCCTCATACGAGAGCAAACCGCCCTGCAACGAAGCGCTCGTGACCACCGTTTTCGGCGCGCTGCCTGCCTGCGCTTCAATGTCGCGGATCACTTCCTCCAGATCGCAACAGACATGGACGAGTTCAAAAGCTTCTTTTCGCAACGGATTGAAGGAAGCGCCGTAACCCTCGAGCCAATGCGCAACAATTTCGCAGGCCAGGTCCCGCTGCTGCGCGACGGGATTGACGATGTAGTAGCGCGCCACGCCGTAGGTTTTTGCCACCCGGGCGATATCGGAAATATCCATATTGGCGATGGAGGTGGCCACCACCTTGCCTTTGCGGTTTTTCACCGGATAATGTAAAAGAACTATGTAGATCATCCGTTTTTTTCCGATCGGTTATTTTTCAAGCCGATTAAAAAAGTCGGCTCTTTTACATCAAAGTTACCTGAAAATCAAGGATTTAAATGGCGCCGCGCTTGATTTTTTCGAGATCTTCCCGATCCTGCCTGGTCAGTTCGACCCGCTCGAGCAAATCGGGCCGCTTGCGCCAGGTTCGGCGAAGCGCCTCTCTTTGGCGCCATCGTTCAATGTCCGCATGATGGCCCGACACCAGCACCTCCGGCACACGCCAGCCCAGATAGTCGGCCGGACGCGTATATTGCGGATACTCCAGAAGTCCCTGCGAAAAGGATTCCGAAACACAGGAGTCTTCGTTTCCCAAAACGCCCGGCACGTATCTGGAGACTGCATCGATCACCACCAGCGCGGGCAACTCCCCACCGGTCAAAATGTAGTCGCCGATGGATATCTCCCGCTCGGCCAGATGTTCGCGGATGCGTTCGTCAAATCCTTCATAGCGGCCGCAGATCAGAATCAGCTGATCAAAGCGCGAAAGCTCGAAAGCCATCTTTTGGGTAAAGGTCTCGCCTTGCGGCGTCAGGAGCACGACCACCGATCGCATTGACGCGTCTTTCACGGCCCGTAAAGCGCGCTCCACCGGTTCAACCTTCATCACCATCCCGCACCCGCCGCCATAGGGCGCGTCATCGGTCATTTTATGTTTATCCTGGGTCCACGCGCGGATGTCATGCGTATGAATATCGATGAGATTTTTTTCCCGGGCTTTTTTCAAAAGACTAAATTCCAGGGGAGACTGGAGTATATCCGGAAAGATGGACAACACGTCAAATCGAATCACGACATCAGTCCTTCCAGATTTTTGACGATGAGGATGCGCTCTTGAAGATCAATGCGTTCGATAACATCGGCAACGGCCGGGATGAGGATTTCCTTTTGCGCCCCCCGGCAGACGAAAACATCGTTGCTTCCCGTGGGGAAGATGGACGCGATCTTTCCAAGGCAAGAGCCTTCAGCGGAATAGACGTTTAAACCGATCAGATCCTGCCAGTAATACTCGTCCTCATCAAGCTCGCCCAAAAGCTCCCGGGGCATGAGCAATTCCGAGCCCACCAGCGGCAGGGCGGCATCCACATGGGTGATGTCTTCGAATTCGAGAAAAAGAAACTTGCCGACAAAATCAATTTTTTTGATGCGATGAGGCGTTGTCTGACCGGTTTTGGATCGGACATCAATAACGTCAAGCCGGTCAAGCGCATCCTGAGATTCAAGAAAGGAGATGGCCTTGACACAACCGCGCAGACCGCGCGTTTTGACGATCTGCGCGAAAACAAAATAATCCATTTAGTTATTCAATAATTTCAAGCACCGCCCGTTTATGAACCTTGGCGGAGGTCGCGCTTAAAATGGTGCGTATTGCTTTTGCGGTTCTGCCTTGTTTTCCGATAACTTTTCCCAGGTCTTCCTTGGCCACACGCAGCTCAATCACAGAGGTCTGCTCTCCGATGACTTCGGTTACTTCCACTTTATCCGGATTATCAACTAAAGATTGAGATATATACTTGATCAATTCCTTCATCGTCAGTACCTCCGCTCATTTTGGTTTAAGCATCTGGATAGTCACTTCAATATTCACACTGCTTGCTAAATGATGACGTGGGGCAAATAACAATCTCTTTAAAACTGTCGTCATTAAACGACATTCCGAATGATTTTTATTTAATTCTGGATTCAATTCCCTTCGTTTTCAGAAGATTACAAACCGTCAGCGTCGGTTTGGCGCCTTTGGAGAGCCAATCGCGAACACGGTCTTCTTTGAGGGTAATTTCCACGGGGTTTTTCTTTGGATCATAGTTTCCCAGTATTTCCAGAAATCTTCCATCACGGGGATATTCATTTTCCGCGGCAACGATCCGGTAAAAAGGTTTACCTTTCGCGCCCATACGAGTTAAGCGAATTTTAACAGCCATTTAGTTTTACTTAAAACCTCCTTCATAATTAATAACGGAAACTGTTTTTTATCATAGTTGTTTTGTTTTTAAAAGGGAAAATTCCGCATGAACGATTTAATACCACCCTTGGTGTTGATCTTTTTCATCATCTTGCGGATTTCGACGTAGTTTTTCAGGAGCTTATTGACGTCCTGGACCGTTGTCCCGCTGCCGGAGGCAATCCTTTTTCGCCTGCGTCCGTCAATAATCAGATAATTTGTGCGCTCCTTTTGAGTCATGGAGTCGATCATGGCCGTGATTTTAACCAGTTCCCGGTCGTCCGGCTGGGCGTCCTTGAGCGCTTTGATCTTGCCCATCCCCGGAATCATGCCCATCAGGTCCTTCAGCGATCCCATTTTTTTGATCTGCTGAAGCTGATTGCGAAAATCTTCCAGCGTAAATTCACTTTTGCGCAGGGACTGCTGCATCTCGCGGGCCGTCTTTTCATCGATGGTGGCCTGCGCCTTTTCCACCAGCGACAAGATATCGCCCATGCCGAGAATCCGGCTGGCCATCCGTTCGGGATGAAAGACTTCCAGCGCGTCAATTTTTTCGCCGATGCCGATGAACTTGAGCGGCTTTCCAACCACCGCCTTGAGCGACAGGGCCGCGCCACCGCGCGCATCACCGTCCATCTTCGTCATGATCACGCCGTCGATGCCGATGAGTTCGTTAAACTTTGCGCCGACATTGACGGCGTCCTGACCGGTCATCGCATCGGCCACATACAAGATTTCGGCCGGGTTGATTTGCTCTTTAATCTTTCGAAGCTCGTCCATGAGCAGATCATCGATGTGCAGGCGTCCGGCGGTATCGACAATGACCACCTCGTAGCCTTCTTTTTTTGCCTGCTCAACGGCTTCGGTGCAAATTTTGACAGGATCGCGAAGCGCTCCCGCTTCGAAAAAACCGGCTTTGATCTGACCGGCCAGCACCGACAACTGCTCCATCGCCGCGGGACGATAAACGTCCGCCGAAACCAGATAGACGCGTTTCTCGCCCGACAACAAGCGCGCAAGCTTGGCGGCCGTCGTCGTTTTACCGCAGCCCTGAAGGCCGACCAGCATGATGGCGGCAGGAATTTTCGATCCGAATTTAATATGTGCGCTGCTTCGCCCCATGAGTTCAATAAGCCGGTCATGGACGATCTTGACCACCTGCTGCCCGGGCGTGATGCTTTCCAGCACTTCTTTTCCCACGGCCAGCGCGCGGACATCTTCAATAAAATCCTTGACGACCTTGAAGTTGACGTCCGCTTCGAGAAGCGCCATGCGGACTTCTTTAAGCGCCGCGTTGACGCTCTCTTCATTGAGCACACCGCGGCCTTTGAGTTTTTTGAAGATCCCTTCGAGCTTTTCCGATAAACTTTCAAACATCGTTTACATCCTATGAGATTTCATTTTACAATCCATCACGGCCCGCCTCGCGGATCACACAATCTGTTTTGACCTTGCTGGAAATTTTATTCACAGCCGTTTTGGCTTTTGACCGCGTTTCGAAACCGGGAATAATCACGCGGTACCAGATTCCCTTTTTTTTCAAATCCACACGGACGACCTTTGCCATGTAGCCGAGGTCGGCCAGTGTTTTGACGAGTTGCCAGGCCTTACTTTTTTCTTTCAGCGACGCGACATGCACCACAAAAGCCCCGGCAGGCGAAGGCTTCGCTGCCTCCTGCTTCTTTTTAGCGTCTTTTGCCGCCTCAATATCGGCGCGCGGCTTTTCAGCGTCCGCCTTCTGTACGGCAACCGGCTCAGGCTCGGGCTCAGGCGCCAACTCCGGCTCGGGCGCCGCCGGATGGACCGTCACGCTGACATCCGGCTTTTTTTCTTCGATGGACGGCTGCATGGACGGTGTTTTCGATTGCGTCAGCGCATTGTGAAAGGTCAGATCGATGTTTTTGGCGTCAGCATCGGCATCGGCGGCCGCTTCGTTTTGATTGATCTGGCTGGGCGCTACGGCAACCTTCGCCGGCCGCCAGAAAAAGGAGATCACACGCTGCGGAAAAGAGGATATTTTTTGCGGATGCGTGTCGATATTTTTGCCGACGGAAACGCCGAAAAGAAAAGACGCGCAAAAAAGGACGGCCATACCCACCACCACAATGATCAGACCTGTGCGTCCCAATCGCAGCTCAAATTTTTTAATATTACCCGTTCCCATCTTTTCCCTCCCGCAACGAATCGCTTAAGCCCGGTTATCGTTCGAGATGCTTTGTGTCCATCGCGCTACATCTTTTCCGGCGCGCCGACCCCCAAAAGCTTTAATCCATTGGCAAACACGACGCGAATGGCGCTGACAAAGACAAGACGCGCATCCGTCAGCGCGGCATTGTCCGTCATCACCTTATTCTTGTTGTAATAGCTGTGAAAGGCGCCCGCCAGATCGTTGAGATAAAACGTCACGCGGTGCGGTTCGAGCGCTTTGGCCGCCCCTTCGAGCATTTCCGGATAGCGCGCCATCATCTTCATCAACACCAGCTCTTCCGGTTCGTTCAGCAGGGAAACATTGATGCCTTTAACATCCGGCAGCGCAATCCCGCGCTCTGTCGCCATGCGCAGAATGCTGCAAATGCGCGCATGCGCATACTGCACATAGTAAACCGGGTTTTCGTTGGACTGCTTTTTGGCCAGCTCCAGATCAAAATCCAGCTGGCTGTCCGAGCGGCGCATCAGAAAATTATAGCGGGCCGCGTCCTTCCCTACTTCGTCGAGCACCTCGCGCAGCGTGACAAACGATCCGGAGCGCGTGGACATCGCCACCGGTTCGCCCCCGCGCAACAGGCTCACCAGTTGCACTAAGATGATCTTTAAATCTTCCTTCGCATGTCCCAGCGCCTGGATGGCCGCCCAGAGCCTGGGCATATAGCCGTGATGATCCGCGCCCCAGATGTCGATGAGCATATCGAAGCCGCGCTCGAATTTATTGGCATGATAGGCGATATCCGCCGCAAAATACGTCGGCTCGCCGTTTTTACGAATCACCACCCGGTCTTTTTCATCGCCGAAATCCGTCGTTTTAAACCACAGCGTTTCGCCGTCGGAATAGATAAACCCCTCACTCTGCAATTTGGTCAGCAGATTCGCCACACCGTTTTCTTTATACAGTTCCCGTTCGCTGAAATACTGGTCGAAGACCACGCCGAAATCCTTGAGATCCTGCCGGATCTCCTCCAGAATCTGGCCGCCCGCCACCTGGTTGAAATACGAAATCGTTTCATTCTCATTGGCCGTCAGATATTTGCGGCCGTCTTTGGCAATAATGCCTGCGGCAATGTCTTTGATGTAATCGCCCTGGTAGCCATTTTCCGGAAATTCAATTATTTCGCCCAGCGCCTCGCGGTAGCGGTGCCAGACGGAATTGCCGAGGTTGTTCATCTGATTGCCGGCATCGTTGATGTAGTATTCACGCGAGACCGCATAACCTGCAACAATGAGCAAATTGGCCAGCGCATCGCCCACCACCGCCCCGCGGGCATGGCCGATATGCAAAGGCCCGGTCGGATTGGCGCTGACAAACTCCAGCTGAACCAGCTTCCCCTGCCCCGCATCGGATGCGCCGTATTGATCGTCCTCACGAAGAACGGTTGCAATCACCTTTCGCCAGATGTCGCTTTGAATGTAGAAATTGAGAAACCCCGGCCCCGCAATTTCAATTTTTTCAAAAAGGCCGCCCGGGTCCGATATATTTTCGCGGATGACCCCGGCAATTTTACGGGGATTTTGCCTGGCCTGCGACGCCAGCACCATGGCCGCATTGGAAGAATAATCCCCGTGTTCAGGATTGGCCGGCACTTCGATTTCGACGGCGCTAAGAGATACAGACGGCAAAAGCCCTTTTTCCACGCAAGTCGCGACGGTGCGTGTAACCAAGTCAACAATTTTCTTCTTCATGAAACGCCCAAAAACCTTTCGATGATAAAAATGACAAGCGGCTTTTACCATTAGCCGCCCATCATGGCAAGTCGAACTATCGGTTTTTTAACCGACATCATCAAATTCCGCCCCATTTCCGGACGCTTCGGACAAGCCACCGTGACACCCGTCACAAAAAATACCTTGAATTTTTATGATTTGGCATGATATGGGCTCGAAAAAGGGGATTTAATAAACTAACTTTATAGCCCAACCCAGCAAAGAAGAGAGGTAAGCAAGATGAAAAAGTTATTTTTAGTTTCAGTGAGTGTTTTGTGTCTTCTTCTATTTTCCGCAACAGCCAAGGCGGAGACGATTACGATTGATTTTGATGAACTGACAGCAGGTGATACTTTGTTGAATCAATACGCATCAGATGGAATATTTTTTTCTGACGGTCAATCCAATTCCCCTGCGACAGTCGCAACTTTTGACGGATCAAACCGATTGATGCCAAATGATTCAGACGATCCTTTTTACATTGACCTTACCACCGATGTTTACTCTTTCAGTTGCGACAAGTGGGAGCCAGACAGTAACGAAGGTTCATCAACCGTTTACTGGAATTTTTATTCTGGCACAAATTTACTGGGCTCAGTTGAGAATAGTTTAAAAAATGCTTGGTCTAATGTCTCTTTTGATTCCAATCAAGCAATTACGAAGATTAAGATTTGGGGAAACACCGACGAATCTGCACCCTATTACTTGGATAATCTGTCCTTTAGCAAAAGCATGGCCGTTCCTGAACCCCTTTCGTTGTTTTTGCTTGGTTTTGGCCTGATAGGCTTGGTCGCCACCGGCAGAAAACTTAAAAAGTAAATCCGTAATTTAGAATCACAAAAAAAGGCAGAGCGAAGTCGCTTTGCCTTTTTTTATATGTACAAGTCTTTTTCTTCCGTAAATCAAAGCCGCTTTAATAGTTGGTCATTCTTGTTTGAATGAGTTGCGCCCTCGGCGTCAGAGGCTCGCGGATACATTGAACTCTTCTGAAAAATCGGTATCGGCTGGAAACCGTATCGATCATCCCCCTGTCAAAATTCATTCTGAATCCAGAGCTTGAAATATTGATCGATAAAGTCAACAATGGCGGAAAATTTCTCACCAAGAAGCCGGCGATGTCAACGTTGGAAGCCCCGTACCAGCTCTGATAGGTCACATCTTCCCCATACCAGACGCCCCAAATATAGACCGTGCCGTTGGGGCTTATAGTTCTGACTGTCGTATTGTTCGATATAAACAAAACAGGGGCTGCGTTTCCTGTGGCATCCCGGCCGATATTCAAACTAACATTATTTCCAGCATACCAGCCGCACCACATATTATTCGTAGTATTGCAAGCAACAAGCGAAGAATCACTTTGAGTTCTCAAACAATTCGGGCAGGCATGAGCGTAAACGTAAATCAGGCTATTCATAATTCGCGCGGTTGAACTATTGGCAAACCGGAGGCTTCGAGCAAATATATTGACATTGTCGGTGGTTATATTTCCTAGCGCATCGAAATACTGAGGCGCAGTCGCACTGTTGATATTTGCATCCTTGATGGATGGAAATCCCGTTATGATAACGCCGTCGCTTAAGTTGGCCCCCGCCGTAGCGGTGATTCTGTTCGTTGAGACAATTCTGAACGG
>CAZSQS010000039.1:0-35320 GCA_964608995.1 uncultured Smithella sp.
CCGCCTGAATGGAAGCGCCGGTAAACCAGTAAATAACACTACCACCAGCAATCAGGCCCAGAATGATTTCCGGCTGAACCAGCGAAAGTTTAGCGATGACATCGCCAAAGAGACCTTCAAGCATAATGATGATGCCGAACACCATGGTGGTGGCACCGACAACGGCGGTACCGATCAGCACGGGCTTGGCTGTCGCTTTAAAGGTATTGCCCGCACCATCTGCCGATTCCAGGAAGTGCTTGGCCAGTTCAAAATCGGGAGCAATGCCGTATTCTTTTTTCACAGCATCCTTCGTATCGGGACGGGATTCGATCAGAGACAGTTCATATATAGACTGTGCGTTATCCGAAACCGGTCCAAAACTGTCAACCGCGATGGTCACCGGGCCCATACCCAGGAAACCGAAGGCCACCAGACCGAAGGCGAAAACCGGAGCGGCAAAGGTAAAGGCCGCCGGCATAATCGCCATAACAGCATCATGTCGGGAGACCATATAAGCGATGAACATCAAGAACATGATCACCATACCCAGCCAGAAGCCGGAGAAGTTACCGGCCACCAGACCGGAAAGAATGTTCAATGAAGCGCCGCCCTGTTTGGAAGCATTAACAACTTCTTCGCAGTGACGTGAAGACGTACTGGTAAAGATTTTGGTGAATTCCGGAATCAACGCGCCGGCGATGGTTCCGCAGCTGATGATAATCGCCAACGCCCACCACAGACCGGCATACTCTACGGGCAGGTCGCCCAGCAGAAAATAGCTGGCAATAAAGGTGACGGCGATGGAAACGATCGAAGTGATCCAAACCAGATTGGTTAACGGATGTTCAAAGTTGAATTCTTTTTTACCACCAAAAGCGGCCTTGCTGATACCGTTATTGATGAAGTAAGAGGCAAGCGACGTCAGAATCATGAGAATTCTCATGGCGAAAATCCAGACGATCAAACGACCGCCCATTTCCGGAGTGGAAGCCAGCGCCAGAGCCAGAAAGGTGATCAGGGCAACGCCGGTCACGCCGTAAGTTTCAAAACCGTCCGCAGAGGGGCCGACGCTGTCGCCCGCGTTGTCACCCGTACAGTCGGCGATAACACCGGGGTTTTTCGGGTCGTCTTCGGGAAGATGGAAGACGATTTTCATGAGGTCGGAACCGATGTCGGCAATCTTCGTGAAGATACCGCCGCAAATACGCAGCACGGAAGCACCCAGGGATTCACCAATGGCGAAGCCGATGAAGCACGAGCCGGCCACTTCCTGAGGAATGTAAACCAGAATGATGAGCATGACCAGCAACTCAATGCTGACCAGAACAAGTCCCACGCTCATACCGGAACGCAGGCAGATGTTGACGATGTTGAGGGGGTTGCCGGAAAGTGAAGAAAATGCGGCGCGGGAGTTAGCGACCGTGTTGATCCGGATTCCGAACCAAGCCACCGCGTAGGAACCCAGAATACCCACGATGGAAGCAATCAGGATGATGATCACGTTTGATGCACCCATCTCCGCCAGAGCACCGAAATAGTAAATAATACAAATAGCAATCAGGATCCATAAAGCGAGCAGGAATTTACCTTGCTGAAAAAGATAGGTCTTGCAAGTTTCCCAAATGGTTTGGGAAACATCCAGCATCGCCTTGTGCGCGGGCAGATTTTTTGTCTGCGCATACTGCATGAAACCAAATCCTAAACCGATCAGGCAGATAAGCAACCCGAAGTTAAGAATAGTTGTCCCACCCAGAGAGCCACCAAAAAACGTAACCTGAGTTAAATCAGGCAGCTGGATATTCGCCTCTCCCGCAAATGCGGTTCCGGTGAGCAACATGAACATGAAACCGCTTAGTAAAAATGTCCAGATGCTTCTTTTGTCTTTAAACATTAACTAGTCCTCCTTTTTTCTAAAATTTATATTTTTTGTCTGGTACATGCTTGTAGCTTTCTGCAGACCATTTAAAACGATTTCAGCGCTCGCCCCGGCTGCCTTTTTGATCACTTCCGGCAAAAGTGGCTGCTCCTCCTTATCAAAGGGCTCCAACACATAACCCTCAATTCGGGATTTGTCAACCGGTTTGCCAATACCCAGTCTCACCCGCATGAATTCGGAGCTTCCCAAGTTAGTCCCGATAGATGCCAGCCCTTTATGACCGGCAGTCCCCCCTCCCGCCTTTAGCCGTATTGAACCAAAAGGCAAGTCGAGATCATCGTGAATAACGATGAGTTTACTGATATCCGTTTTAAAGAACGACTGCAGTTGCCTGACCGCAGTACCACTCAAATTCATGAATGTTTGCGGCATTGCCAGGAGAACCTGATGACTCCCGATGCTGCCCTTACCCCAAAAAGCCTGGAAACTCTTCTGCCTCAATTCAATTTCATAATCAGCCGCGAGCCGCTCCAGAACCATAAACCCGATGTTATGCCTTGTGTCCTGATACCGACTGCCCGGGTTTCCCAATCCGATGATCAGATAGTCCATGCATTCCCTCTCTGCGCGAAATCGACTGAATATTTTTGCCCAAACAGAGGGAAACATACACTCCAAAACCGGCTTGCGGTTTGAAAACTATTTCTTTTCATCCTTAACCGGTGCGGCGGGAGTGCTTTCGGCTGCCGCACCTTCTTCAGCGGCCGCAGCCTTGGCTACCTTAACCGCAGCAACCGCCACAACGGCCGCTTCCGGCGGATCCACCAGAGTGATGCCATCATCAACCTTGATATCTTTCACTTTGATGGAATGTCCAATGCCCAAATCCGTAATATCCACATCGATATGATTGGGCAGAGCCGTCGGGAGACACAATATCCGAACATCCCTTTTGATATGCTGCAATTCACCACCCAGTTCGACACCGACACACTTGCCGATGAAATTCAATGCAACATCAAAAGTGAGTTTCTTTTTCATATCCACTTCGTAAAAATCAACATGATAGTATTTGCCGGTCAAGGGCTGCTTCTGCAACTCCTTAATCACAGAAAGTTTTTCCACAGCACTCCCGCCATCGTCGATGATCAGCTTGATAAAGGCATGATCTTTCTTTTCTTTTTGCAGTTTCAGCAGGTCAGAACTTTTCACGGCAATTTGGATGTTTTGTGTATTTCCGCCGTAGAAAATCGCCGGCACAAAGCCCTGCTGCCGCAACCGGCGGGCGGGACCCTTTTTTTGTTCTTTACGGACTTGCGCCGCCAAATTCGATATTTCCATTTACCCCTCTCCTCCTAAATAAATAGTGAACTGACTGAATCGTTGTAGTAGATGCGACGAACGGCTTCGGATAACAGACCGGACACCGATAATACTTTTATTCTCTGGCAATTGGCCACCTGCGCAGAAAGCGGAATTGTATCCGTTACAATAATTTCCTTGATGTCCGAGGCTTCAAGACGATCGAGCGCAGGACCGGATAAAACCGGATGCGTGCAGCAGACCGAGACTTCCAGTGCACCTGCTTCCTTGAGCGCTTTTGCTGCCTGAACCACCGTGCCGGCTGTGTCGATCATGTCATCCAGGATAATGACGCGTTTTCCATGAATATTTCCAATAATATTCATGACCTGTGCCTCATTGGGACCTTCCCGCCGTTTATCGATGATGGCCAGGGAGGCCCCCAGTCTTTTGCCAAATGCACGGGCTCTTTCCACACCACCGGTATCCGGAGAAACCACCACGGTGTTGTCCGAGTAATTCTTTTTCATGTGATCGATTAAAACGGGGGTGGCAAAAAGGTTATCCACGGGAATATTGAAGAAGCCCTGAATCTGGCCGGCATGCAAATCCATGGACAAGACACGGTTGGCGCCGGCGGCGACGATCAGATCGGCCACCAGTTTTGCCGAAATCGGCGCGCGGGGCGCGACTTTTCGATCCTGCCTGGCGTATCCATAGTAAGGGACAACAGCCGTTATGCGATCGGCGGACGCCCGCTTCATCGCGTCAATCATGATCAGCAGTTCCATCAGCGTCACATTGACCGGCGAGCAGGTGGATTGGATGATGAAAACATCCATTCCCCGAACATTTTCATCTATTTCGACGCGTGTTTCCCCATCGCTGAAGGTGGTCACATTGGCTTTTCCCAGAGACACGCCCAGTTTTTTGCAAATTTTTTGAGCCAGATCAAGATTGGCGTTACCTGAAAAAACCCGAATTCTTTCTAACATATTAATAATTCTCCACTATTTTCTGGCTGGGGCGGGAGGATTCGAACCTCCGAGTGCAGGAACCAAAATCCTGTGTCTTACCGCTTGACGACGCCCCATCGTCCGTCCCAGAACTAAAACATATCCATAAAAACATCTGCTACAGTGATTGGGCCAAGAAAACCAGACATTCTCCTGAAACATTTTCTTCAATAGCATCCCGCGCTTTTTGGGCTGATAATTCATCCGCATAAATTCCAAACAGCGTGGGGCCACTGCCCGACATCAAAGCCCCCAGAGCGCCTTCATTTAAAAGCATCTTTTTGAAAGCATTCAATTCGGGATGCAACTGAAGGGATACTGATTCCAAATCATTATGCAATTCCCGAATTACGTCTCTCAGGGCGTAAAATCGCGGAATGCTATAACTATTTTTTTTCTTTGTCAATGTTAAATTAAGACCGGCATAAACGTCTTTTGTGGAGAGTTCAAAGGCGGGATTGATCAAAACAAGATGCAATTTCGGCATGTTTGAAATGACTTGCAGTTCGTCGCCGATGCCTTCGGCAAAAGCGCTCGGACCAAAAATAAAAAACGGAACATCCGCGCCAAGCGTCGCCCCGATTTTTCTTAACTGGGCCTGACTGACATTCAGTGAACACAGGTCATTGAGCGCCAGAAGCGTGGTGGCGGCATCTGAGCTGCCACCTCCCAGACCGGCAGCCGATGGAATATTTTTCTTGAGGATAATCTCAACACCGCCCGAATAACCCGTATAAGAAAAAAGCGCCTGTGCGGCGCGATAGATGAGATTGTCGTGATTGGTGGGCAAATCCGTGCCCGGACAGGAAAGGGATATTCCCTCCGGGCACGGCGAAAAAATCAGCTCATCATAAATCGATATTTGCTGCATGACGGAGGCCAGGTCATGGTAACCGTCGGGACGCTTGCGCACAACATGCAAAGAAAGATTGATTTTCGCGGGCGCAAGACGAATCATGTCAGCCCTGTTCTTTAACGTAACGCAGTTTGAGCTCGTAAAGTACGCCCTGGATCAAGTCCGCTTCGTTGGCGTCGAGATTGCCTTTTGTTTTTTCCTGGAGCATATCGAGGATGTCGATGGTCTGCTTGGCAGCCGGAAGATTTTTTTCGGCTTTGCCCCCCTGATACTCAGGAAAATCGCCAAAGTGAAACAAGGCCGATGTGCTAAGCGATATGATAAAATTGGCAAAATTGACCGGCGGATAATCCAAGCGTTCATCCGATTCAGGCTTTGCACTCTCCTTTGCGGGCGCTGCTTTTACCTCAGCCGTCTCCTCTTTTACCTGCGTTTCTTCCGAAAAACGCTTATCCTTAATGACAAATCCTTCGCCTTTTTTTTCTTCCGACATAGAGCCCCCTATTATCGTAGGGAACGGTTTGAAACCGTTCCCTACATTGATTATTATCGTTTGCTGAAAGTGATCTCCCCTTTGGAAACCCCGACCACAATGCGGTCGCCTTCGGAAAATTTTCCCGCCAGAAGATCCAGCGCCAGCGGATCCAGCACCCGTTTTTGCAACGCCCGCTTGAGCGGACGTGCGCCATAAACGGCACTGTAACCTTCCTCGGCTATATATTTTTTTGCCGCGTCTGTCAATTCAAGCGAAAGCTTGCGATCGGCAAGACGCCTGTCGATCAAGCCAAGCTGGATGCCGACAATCCGGTGAATATCGTCAAGCGTCAAGCCGTGGAACATGATAATGTCATCGATCCGGTTGAGAAACTCCGGTTTGAACGTCGCGCGCAGGGCTTCCATCGAGCGGTTTCGCTTTTCCTCCTCATCGAGTGACGGCTCCTGAATCCACTGACTGCCAACGTTGGAGGTCATGATCACGACCGTGTTTTTGAAATCCACCGTACGGCCGTGGCCATCGGTAAGCCGGCCGTCATCCAGAATCTGCAACAGAATGTTAAAAACATCCGGATGCGCCTTTTCAATTTCATCAAACAGCAAAACACTGTAAGGCTTGCGACGGACGGCTTCGGTCAGATAACCGCCTTCATCATAACCGACATAGCCGGGCGGCGCGCCGATGAGCCTTGCCACCGCATGCTTTTCCATATACTCCGACATATCGATGCGGATCATGGCCTGCACGTTGTCGAACATGAATTCCGCCAGCGCGCGCGCCAGTTCCGTTTTCCCTACACCCGTCGGCCCCAGGAAAATAAATGAGCCGATGGGACGGTTCGGGTCCTGAAGACCGGAACGCGCCCGGCGCAGAGCGGCCGACACCGCCCCAATGCCGTCATCCTGACCGATGACGCGCAGTTTGAGGCGCTCATCCATGGAAAGAAGTTTTTGCACATCGCTTTCCATCATGCGGGAAAGCGGAATGCCGGTCCAGTTGGCCACCACTTCCGCCACGTCTTCCGCGTCCACCTCTTCTTTGAGCATCTGGTTATTCTTTTGCACATCTTCGAGCTGAATCTGATCTTCCTGAAGCTCACGATCCAGCGCCACCAGCTTGCCGTAGCGAATTTCCGCCGCGCGGGCCAGATCGCCCTCGCGCTGGGCGTTGGCCTCTTCAATTTTCAGGGCCTCGATCCGGCTTTTGGTCTGCTGAATCTTTTTAATGATGTCTTTTTCCGATGACCAGTGCAACTTCATCGCATCCATCTGGGTTTTCAGCTCCGCCAGTTCCTTTTCAATCTTATCGCGCCGCTCGGAGGACGCCTTGTCCGTATCTTTTTTGAGCGACTGCTTTTCAATTTCGAGCTGAATGATTTTGCGGTCGATCGTATCGATCTCGCAGGGCATGGAATCCAGTTCGATGCGCAAGCGCGAGGCCGCCTCATCGATCAGGTCCACCGCCTTGTCCGGTAAAAACCGATCGGCAATGTAGCGGTGCGACAGCGTCGCGGCCGCGACGATTGCCGAATCTTTTATGCGCACACCATGATGGACTTCATAGCGCTCCTTGAGGCCGCGCAGGATCGCAATGGTATCTTCCACGGTCGGTTCCTTAACGAGAACCGGCTGGAAACGCCGCTCCAGCGCCGCGTCTTTTTCGATATACTTGCGATATTCATTGAGCGTCGTGGCGCCCACACAGCGCAGCTCGCCTCGCGCCAGCGCCGGTTTGAGCATGTTGGAGGCGTCCATGGAGCCTTCCGCCGCACCCGCGCCCACCATCGTATGAATTTCGTCGATAAAAAGAATGATCTCGCCTTCGGCGCTCGTGACTTCCTTTAAAACCGCCTTGAGGCGCTCTTCAAATTCACCACGATATTTCGCCCCCGCCACCAGCGAGCCGATATCCAACCCGATCACGCGCTTGCTTTTGAGGCTCTCGGGCACATCCCCGTTGACGATGCGCTGGGCCAGCCCTTCCACAATGGCCGTCTTGCCCACACCCGGCTCGCCGATGAGCACCGGGTTGTTCTTCGTGCGGCGCGACAGCACCTGCATGACACGGCGGATTTCCTCGTCGCGGCCGATGACCGGATCAAACTTTCCCGTGCGCGCCAGCTCGTTGAAGTCTTTGGCGTAGCGCTCCAGGGCCTGATATTTATTTTCCGGATTTGGATCCGTCACGCGCTGATTGCCGCGAATCTCGACGAGCACCTTGAAAATATTGTCTTTCGAGATTCCATTCTGGCGTAAAACCTTCCCCGCCTGCCCTTCTTTTTCTTCGGCCATCGCCACCAAAACATGCTCGGCGCTCACGTATTCGTCTTTGAGCTTAGCCGCCTCGGTCATGGCCTTGTCAAAGAGCTTGTTAAGCCTGCCGCTCAGATACACCTGCCCTGCGCCCGCGCCGCCGACACTGGGTTGTTTTTTCAAATATGTCTGGAGCTCCTGTTCAATCCTCTGGGGCGTTGCGTTGAGCTTGCTGAGGATGGCCGAGACGATGCCGTCTTCCTGCTGTAAAAAACACACAAGCAGATGCTCAGGCTCGATGGCCTGATGCCCCATCGTTCCCGCCAGGGTTTGGGCGTCCTGAAGCGCTTCCTGAACTTTCAATGTAAATTTGTCAAATCTCATAATCTGCCTTCCTTTATTCTACAGGTTTTTCAATCGTCACAAAGAGCTTGCCGTTTTTAAAAACGCTGACATTGCCGGAAGACTGCGAAATCACCATCGCCACAGCCCGGGTCACATTCGTGATACCGGCAGCCGCGATATGGCGGCTCCCCAGTCCCGCGGGAAAATCCTTGCTGTCGAGCGCGGCGCTTAAGTGCCGCCCCGCCGTCACAATCGCCCCGTTTCCCTTAATGACAAATGCGCCGTCAATGGCGGAGAGTTCCTTGATGGTCTCTTCGAGCTCCGGATTTAAAATATTGCGCTCTTCTTCTGGGTATCCCTGGAAAGGATTGATAATCATCTGCCTTGAGAGCTGCATGACCTTTTCATCATCCCCCAGAACAAAAATGGTTCCAACCTTCCGGGTCTCCCGTCCCTGGGCCGCCAGCTCACAGGCGATATTGAGCATCGCATTGAACACTTCCGGCTCCACGGCTTCGATGACATCGTTGATAAAATCGGAGGTGAGGATTTCAAACTCCCGCCCGACATCAATCAGAAAAATACTATCTGTGTAACCGAACTTCGGCACACCCGACAGGCAAACCAGAATATCCCCTTTTTTAAAAAATCCCGACACGATGCCCTTGGCAATAGCGATCTTGATCTTTCCCACGCGGGTCAAATTCACACTGGGCACGTCAAGTTTTCGCGCGATGGGCGCGAGCGCCTCCGGCATTTTTTCATCTTCGTCCATTACCATCACAAAACGCAGCGTTTTTTTGATGTCGTCGGACAGATCCGCTATTTCCTGACGCATGTCCACACACACCAAAATACAGCTGGCTTTCACCTCTTTGGCCAGTTTCACCGCCGCATCGAGCATGGTCTTATTTACGGATTTCATTTCGATTCCCCGCCTCTTTTTGCTCATAGAATAAACATTGAAAACCAGGCTGTCAAGAAACCTCAATTATTTACTTGACCGCCAAAACACTCTTCGATACAAAGCAGTTATGTTTATACCACATTGGAGGCCTAAACGTTGAAATTACCCGTCGTTACCGGCACTCTTGACCTGTATATCAGCGAGATCAACCGCTTTCCACTTTTAACGCCAGAAGAAGAGTTCAAGCTCGCCATGCGGCTTAAAAAAGACAACGACATGGAAGCGGCGGAAAAACTCATTGTGTCCAACCTGCGCTTTGTCGTCAAGATCGCCCACGAATACAAAAACTACGGTTTCAAGCTTGCCGACCTGATCCAGGAGGGCAATATCGGTCTGATCCACGCCGTCAAAAAATTCGATCCCGAGAAGGGCTATCGGCTGATCTCTTACGCCGTCTGGTGGATTCGCGCCTACATTCAAAATTATCTCATTAAATCTTGGAGCATCGTGAAAATCGGCACCACCCAGGCACAGCGCAAGCTCTTCTTCAAGCTCAGCCAGGCCAAAAAGCAGCTTGAAACCCTGTCGAAAAGAAATCCTGAATTCAGCGAAATCGCCGATTCGCTGGGCGTAAAAGGCTCCGAAGTGGCCGAGATGGATTTGCGCATGGGCACGCGAGACTTGTCGCTCAATGAATTCATCAACGACGACGGGGACACGTCGCATATGGATTTTCTCACACAGGATGGCGACAATCAGGAAATATCACTGATCAAGCACGAGGAAAGAAGCCTGGTGAAACGCGACATCGCCGGCGCTTTAGCCAAGCTCAACGAGCGGGAAAGCTATATCATCCAACACCGCGTCATGGCCGATGACCCGCTTACGCTCCAGGAAATCGGCGACAAATACAACATCACCCGCGAGCGCGCCCGCCAGATTGAAAAACAGGCGCTTAAAAAGGTGCAGCTCGCGTTGCCTTACCTGAAGCCGGATAACGAATAATCGCGTCAAGCCTGCTGCTTGTCAGCAGGCATTGAGGCAGTCTCTATCCCCTCACCATCACCCGGCAGGGTGAACCGCTGACGCCGGTTAAACGAAGCGGGGCGACAAATATCTCGCCCTTTTGCGGCACTTGACGCGCCGCATTCAAATCCAAATCTTCCACGAGAAATTTTCCGGCCCCGGCCAGCCGGCGGTAAAACGCAAACGGCGCCGCGTCTTCCAGGTCAACCTCACCCGCCAAGACCCACAGCGCGGCAGGCAGGTGAAGCATCGTATCCAGCATTTTACGGGAAAGGCGAGAAACATGATTTTCTCCCGTTTGTAAAAACACAATCCCCTCTGTGCGATAATCGGCCATCCGCCTGGCCAGCGCCGTCAGGGATTGGCATTTGGAAAGATCCACCCAGAAATACTCACCCATTAACTGATCCGGCAAAAGCGCCTCGAGCGTTGCCCCGCCTTCCAGAAAATGCGCCGGCGCGTCAATGTGCGTTCCCGTCTGCGTCCCCATTGAAAGCCGGGATACGCGAAATCCTTCCCGCGCAATGGTACTCCAATCGATCATGTCGTAAGGGGGATCGGTATAATTCCCCTGAGAATAGGGACAAAAGGATGCGTCCAGCGGTTTGGTCAGATCGATAATGCGAAGATGTTTTTGCATTGAATTGAAATCATGCGCTCAGCAGGATGTGTGGCTGTTCGACGGCAATACGCTATGCGTCCGGCATGCGCCGGGCGCCCCAACACGCGCTTAAGCCTTGTTATATTCCGCAAAGATCATGGAAAAGACCGCGCGGCCCTGTGTGGCGGAGCGAAGATCGGTGGAATAACCAAACATGGCCTTGAGCGGAACCTTGGCTTTAATTTCAGAGACCGGGCCTTTGGGATGGACGGCCTGGATTTCGCCTTTGCGGGCATTGATGTCGCCGATCACATCGCCCATAAATTCGCTGGGCGTGATAATATCGACCATCATGATCGGTTCGAGCATCACCGGATCCGCCGACTGGCAACCGTCGCGAAATGCGGTGGAGGCGGCAATCTTATAGGCCTGCGCGGACGACTCACCTTCGGCATAAGCGCCGCCGGTCACTTTAACGCCGACGTCAATGACCGGATAAGAGCCCAGCACGCCGCTCATCATGGCTTCGCGGAGGCCTTCTTCAATGGCGTCATGGAATTCGGGAGGAATCACGTCATCAGCCATGGCAAACACAATGTCATTGCCGGATCCGCGTTTGCGGGGCGTGAGCTCGAGCCTGACCTGGCCGAAATGCTTTTTGTCGCCCAGTTCTTTTTCAAAAACGCCCTCCAACACCACAGGCTTACGGATGGTTTCCCGATAGACCACGCGCGGGCGGCCCACATTGACATGCGCGCCGAACTCCCGCCGAAGCCGGTCCACAATGATTTCCAGGTGAAGCTCACCCATGCCGGAAATAACCGTCTGAGCGGTTTCGTCTTCATATTTAACGCGCAGCGTCGGATCCTCATCGGCCAGTTTGATCAGCGCCGAGGCCAGTTTTTCCTGATCGGCAGGCGTTTTGGCTTCAATAGCCTCGCTGATCACCGGCTCGTAAAATTCGATCTGCTCAAGCATGATGGGATGCGCTTCATCGCAAAGCGTATCGCCGGTGGTGGTTTCCTTCAGACCCAAAACGGCAATCAGCTCGCCGGCCGACGCCTTCTCGATGCGTTCGCGCTTGTTGGAGTGCATCCGCAGGAGACGGGCAACTTTCTCCTTTTTCTTTTTTGCCGCGTTATACACGTCGCCATTGGCGATGACCTGACCCGAATAAATCCGCAGATAGGTGAGCTTGCGTCCCTCGTCCATCTGGATTTTAAAGGCCAGCGCGGCAAACGGCTCTTTATCCGAACTGTGGCGGACCTCTTCTTCTTTGGTTTTCGGATTGATACCCTTCACGGGCGGAATGTCTTCCGGCGAAGGCAGATAATTAACGACACTGTCGAGCACCGGCTGAATGCCTTTGTTGCGAAGCGCCGCGCCGCACAACACCGGAACAATTTTCAGGGCAATCACGCCTCTGCGCAGGGCCGCATGGATATCAGCAACGGAAATCTCTTCCCCGGCAAGATACAGATCGGCCAGGACATCGTCACAGTCGGCCAGAGTTTCAATCATGCGCTCCCGCTCTTCCTGAACCTGCCCGGCTATGTCCGCCGGAATCTCGTCGGTTGTGTACTCGGCGCCCTGCGAAGTTTCGTCCCAGGAAAGCATTTTCTGGGCAACCAGATCAATCACGCCGCGAAAGGTATCTTCACTGCCCACGGGCATTTGAATCGCCACCGGCGTGGAATGAAAACGCTCCCGCATCATGGAGATGACGCGGAAAAAATCCGCGCCGACGCGGTCCATTTTATTAACAAAAGCGATTTTAGGAACGCCGTACTTATCCGCCTGATGCCAGACGGTTTCCGACTGGGGTTCGACACCGGCCACGGCGCAAAACACCACCACCGCGCCGTCGAGCACGCGAAGCGAACGTTCCACTTCAATGGTAAAATCCACATGGCCGGGCGTGTCGATGATATGAATCTCATGGTTTTTCCAGGCGCAGGTCGTGACGGCGGACGTAATGGTGATGCCGCGTTCCTGCTCCTGAGGCATCCAGTCCATGACGGCTTCCCCGTCGTGAACTTCGCCCATCTTGTAGGATTTACCCGTATAAAAAAGGATGCGCTCACTGACCGTCGTTTTGCCTGCGTCAATGTGAGCCACGACACCGATATTGCGCGTCCGCGCTATTTTAGATTTAGGCGCCATAACCGTATCAGTGACTCTCCGATTTGACTGGCGCAAACAGATCCGGGTCCGGCAGGAAAGCGTTTTGCGTGGAGATATGGCCCTTGATGGACGGCAGCTCTTTTCCATCCACCAGAAGCTTCACGGCTTTGATAGCGGGAATGTTGGCCGTAAGCGTGTTTGTCAGGGAATAAATCGTGGCCATCTCTGCGGCCGAACCGCCCGGATGGTTTTGAATCAACGCTTTGCTGAAACTGACCTGTGCGGTTCCGTCTTTATCCAGCCTCACATCCTTAAGCGCCACGTTGTCGGGAAAGGTATTGACCTGTCCCGTTTTGGAACCGTCCAGAAGCGCCCGGATGATTTCCCGGGCCTGCAACGCAGGATCTTCTTCCTTGAAAACGAAACGTTTTTCAGAAACCAAAAAACGTTCCTGCGTGTCAGAAAAATAGATATCGAAAGGTTTGCGCTCTTTCTTGTTCATCGCCTCCATATCCACCGGAGGGAAAAGCGCATCAAACAAAATAACAAAGAATATGATCAGCAACACGACCACACCGGCAATAATGGCCATCAGGTAGGCCATCCGAATCGATTTCTTTTTTTTCCGGTCACTGAATTCCTCAGACCGGCGCTGCTTTTTGGTTGACATGCGAAATGCAAACTCCTCAGGTAAAAAAACTGCGCCAATCTAGGGTATTTTCCATAGGCTGTCAAGCACAACAAGCGCCCGGCGCTAAACTATGACCCACGCGGGCCGCATCTTATGCAGATGCATGATTCCTTTATAGAAATCAAATCATCCAACCACAGCCTGCTGAATAAACGCCACCAGTTCCTCTTTTTTCATGTCGGCAATGGCCCGTTCATGTGGAAATTCGGCGGCCGCCTCACGCAACTCCTTCACCGTCATTTTGTCCAGACCCGGCATTGTGGCGGGGCATCGGACCGGAAGTTCTTTATGGATGGCTTACGGCGTCCTCATCCGTTGGCGTATCATTATATTCTTCTATCACCACCCCGCGCCGAACCATAATCGCGTAAATCCTTTGCGCCCGGCGAAGCGCATAGCGCGAATCGCCGTCAGGATGAAAACGGCGGGGATTGGGAAGCGTTGCCGCCAGGGCGGCAGCCTCCCGGGCACCGAGAGCCCCGGCAGACTTTCCATAGTATCTTTTCGCGGCCGCTCCGATGCCGAACATACCGTCTCCCCACTCGGCCACATTCAGATACAATTCAAGAATTCTTCTTTTGCTGAGATGCCGCTCGATGCGCCAGGTTAAAATCGCTTCCTTGAGTTTACGAAGGGGATTCTTCGCGGGGGACAAATACAGATTCTTAACCAGCTGCTGGGAGATGGTGCTGCCGCCTGCCCGAAATTTTTTTGATTCAATATCCTTTTGAAGCGCCTTTTGCAATGCGTCAAAATCGAATCCGTCATGCCGCCAGAACTTATCATCCTCGGCAATAATCACGGCCTTCACCACATACGGGGATATGCGTGACATCGGCGTCCAGGATACCGATATTTTCCGCTTGATCCCTTTACTGCGCCAGACTTTTTCGCGATGCTGCATGAAAGCCGTCCTGCCTGGGCGTTCTTTTTTTAAAACCGCCACATCGGGATAAAACACATAGCGGCCCACATCAACTGTAAAGAACAAGAGTATCGCCAGCACGGCAAACAGCACTATTTTTTTCCATCGGCACATAAAACCATCCTTTTGAGCAACGGCGGCTTCCTACACCTCCTTTTTCAAGAATGCAAAATAAATTTGACAGGCTATCCCGTTTTTAGTATGTGAGAGTCCTCGAAGTTGGCAGATCGTATCCTGACTTTAGCAAACTTCGTTTTCTGTGTGCAGGAATCTGAGACACGTCTTTTTCGGCGAGCGGCAATCCTTCGCAATCTGTGCACCGTTAACAAAATGGGTCACCCCCTCGAAATTACAAGGAGGCACTTCATGATGAAACGGCGATTTTTTAAGCAAACAGGATTTTTCTTTCTTTGTTTTTTGTGTTTGGGTTCCGTGGCGCTGGCGGATTCCTATACCGTCCGAAAAGGCGATAATCTCTTCGACATCGCCCGTCAGTTCGGCATTGGCATTTCCGACATCCAAAAGGCCAACAACCTGACCTCTAACCGGCTCATGCCCGGTCAGGTGCTTCAAATTCCACAATCATCATTTGCATCAAATAAATCCGCCGATACCAGCAATCCTCCCCCCGTCACCGGGCAATATTACACGATCCAAAAAGGCGATACCCTGGCCTCCATTTCAAGAAAAACGGGCGTATCCGTCCGTGACATCGCCGAGCTCAATTCGGTCACCCCCCGTAAACTGCGCGTCGGCCGGCGTCTGATCCTGTCGGCACCCAATGCGCCGGAGGCATCCGACGCGGAAGATAATCTGGTGGAAGAAGAAGAGGAAAGCCCTGAACCCGCCGGCACTGCTGCCAACGACATCGCGGACACCGAGTCCTCCGATGATTTTCTAGGCATGTGGCAAGGCCCTGAAGAAAGAAAGTTACTCATTAAAGTGGCCACCGGATTCCTGGGCGCGCCTTACCGACTGGGCGGCGCTTCCGTTCGGGGGATGGACTGCTCGGCCTTTGTTCAGAAAATGTATGAATTCTTCGATATCAAACTGCCGCGAACCGCAAGAGAACAGTCCGCGGTGGGCGTCCGGATCGATCGCCACAGCCTCACAGAAGGCGATCTGGTTTTTTTCCGGACGAGAAAACCCATTGGCCATGTCGGCATTTACATCGGCGGCAACAAGTTTGTTCACGCCTCCTACAAAAGCAAAGCCGTCCGTATCGATGATCTCGATCAGCCCTATTTTTCGAAACGATTTCTGCATGCCGTGCGTGTCAAGGGCCTCAACGAAAACGACGACACCTGAGGCAAAACTGAAACACTTCTCACTTTTTTTCTTCGTGCGCAAAAGCCCTTTAATCCTTTGTTACCGTCAGGGTGTCAATTTTTTTGCCGGTTGATTATCCCCGCGGTTTATTATATGAACGTCACCCTGCCGGTCGTCTGTAAATCTGTTGAAAGAAGACAAACTTGGCTCAATGAAACGGGAACATACCTATGGGAAAAAATCTTGTTGAAAAAATATTAGCCGCGCATCGGGTCGAAGGCAACCTTGTGCAAGGCGAGGAAATCGGCATCCGCATCGATCAGACGCTCACGCAGGATGCCACCGGCACGATGGCGTATCTGCAATTTGAAGCCATGAATGTTCCGAAGGTCCAAACGGAGCTGTCCGTGAGCTATATTGATCACAACACGATTCAGATCGGCTTTGAAAATGCCGATGATCACCGTTATCTGCAAAGCGTTGCGCGAAAATTTGGTATCGTCCTGTCGCGCGCGGGAAACGGTATTTGCCACCAGCTGCATCTGGAGCGTTTCGGCAAACCCGGAAAAACACTCATCGGCTCGGACAGCCACACCCCCACCTGCGGCGCGCTGGGCATGATCGCCATTGGCGCAGGCGGACTCGATGTGGCGCAGGCCATGGCGGGAAATCCCTTTTACCTGACCTGCCCGTCCGTCATCAAAATTACGCTGACCGGCCGCCTTTCGCCCTGGGTGTCCGCCAAGGACGTCATTCTCAAAGTGCTCGAGATCTTCTCCACCAAAGGCAACGTGGGATGCGTTTTCGAATACGCAGGCGAAGGGGTCGCAACGCTGAGCGTCCCCGAGCGCGCCACGATTACCAATATGGGCGCGGAATGCGGCGTGACCACGTCTGTGTTTCCCAGTGACGCCCAAACGCTCGCCTTTTTGAAATCACAGCAAAGAGAGGCGGATTTTATCGAACTTCAGGCCGATCAGGACGCAGCGTATGCCAGAGAAGTGCTTCTTGACTTATCGACGCTTGTACCTTTGGCCGCCAAACCGCACAGCCCGGATAACATCGGCGAAGTGCGCGCGCTTTCCGGTATGGCCGTGGATCAGGTTTGTCTGGGCAGTTGCACGAATTCCTCTTACAAGGACCTGGTCACCGTGGCCAGAATTCTCAAAGGCCGCGTTTCGCACCCCGACGTCAGTTTTATTTTAGCCCCCGGCTCACGCCAGGTGCTGGAAACTCTGGCGCGAGACGGGTATCTGGCTGATCTGATCGCCTCCGGCGCGAGGCTCATGGAAAACGCCTGCGGGTTTTGCATCGGCAACTCGCAAAGCCCCAAATCCGGTTCCGTGTCTCTGCGCACCTCTAACCGCAATTTTGCGGGCCGCTCCGGTACGATGGATGCGGACGTTTATCTGGTCAGTCCCGAAACAGCCGCAGCCGCCGTCATCACGGGCCGGATCACCGACCCGCGCGAGCTGGGCCTGGACTATCCGGCCGTCGCCATGCCCGAACATCCGGCCATTGACGACAGCCTGTTCATCCGCCCCGACGGCACGGATGTTGAGATCTACCGGGGCCCCAACATCGGCGCGCCACCTGCCAATTCCGCCCTGCCCGAGACGATTGTCGGAGAGGTCACGCTCAAGGTGGGAGACAAAATCACGACTGATCACATTATGCCTGCGGGCGCCCGGATGAAATACCGATCCAACATTCCGAAGTATGCCGAGTTCGTTTTTGAAAACGTGGATGCATCCTTTGCCCGCCGCGCCATGAGCGCAAAAGAAGCGGGACGGCACAATATCATCGTTGCGGGTCTTTCTTACGGTCAGGGCTCATCGCGCGAACACGCGGCGATCTGCCCGATGTACCTGGGCGTGCGCGCCGTCATTGCCAGATCGATCGAAAGAATTCATGCCGCCAACCTGATCAATTTCGGCATTTTGCCCCTGACCTTCGCCGATGAGAAAGACTATGACGTCATCGCTCAGGGCGATGAACTGGAGATGGCTTCGGTGCGAACCGCCGTCGCCGAAGGGGAAACCCTGACGGTTTACAACAAAACCCGCGGCGAATCTTTTGAAGTCCGCTTTGCGCTATCCGCACGACAAAGACAAATACTGCTGGCAGGCGGTGCGCTGAATCTGCGCCATTCGCCAATCATCTGAAAAACGGAGCAAAGAGACCCCATGCAAAATAAAATTGCCGTAAAAACACCCGTCGTGGAAATGGACGGAGACGAAATGACCCGCATCATGTGGCGGATGGTTAAAGACAAACTCCTTATGCCCTATCTGGACATGAAGATTGATTATTACGATCTGCACGTCAAGCACCGCGACGACACCGACGATCAGGTCACGCTCGACGCCGCGCGCGCCACGATGAAATACGGCGTTGCGATCAAGTGCGCAACGATTACCCCCAATGAAGACCGGGTGAAAGAATATTCGTTGAAAAAGGCCTGGAAAAGTCCCAACGGCACGATCCGCGCGATGCTCGACGGAACCGTATTTAGAAAACCCATACTGGTGAAAAACATTTCTCCGGGCGTTTCGGCCTGGAAAAAACCCATCACCATCGGCCGCCACGCCTACGGCGATGTCTATGACAACTTTGAAATGCAGATCCCGGGACCCGGCAAACTTGAGGTGGTTTTCACACCGGAAGGCGGCGAACCACAAAAGACACGGGTGAAAGACTTTCCCTCGAAGGGCATCGTTCAGGTCAATTACAACCTGGAGGCATCCATCCTGAATTTCGCCAAAGCCTGCTTCACCTACGCTCTGTCCGAAAAAATCGATGTGTGGTTTTCCACCAAGGATACGATTTCCAAAATCTATGACGCGGGCTTCCGCGACATCTTCGAGCGCGAATTCGACGCCAACTGGAAGGATCGGTTCGCCGCAGCTGGCATTGAATACTTTTTTACACTCATTGACGACGCCGTCGCGCGCATCATGAAAACCGAAGGCGGTCTATTGTGGGCGCTTAAAAACTATGATGGAGACGTCATGTCGGACATGATCGCCTCTGCCAGCGGATCGCTGGCCATGATGACCTCCGTGCTGGTGTCGCCGCATGGCTGGTTTGAGTACGAAGCCGCACACGGCACCGTGCAGAAGCATTACTACAAGCATTTAAAAGGTGAAGAAACCTCGTCCAACTCCATGGCGCTGATCTTCGCCTGGACGGGCGGCCTCATCAAACGCGGCGAGCTCGATGGCACCCCGGACGTTGTCAGATTCGCCCGCCTCGTTGAGCAGGCAGCCCTTGAAACCGTGGAAAGCGGCGTCATGACCGGAGACCTGCTGCTTTTAGCCGAAAAGCGCCCGACCAACCGCAAAGTCAACACAGAAGCCTTTATCGACGCGATTGCCGAGACGCTCCATCAGAAGCGCCAGGAGACCTTTGCATAACTTAGCAAAGCCATAATAGGGTCATTCCCGCCTTCGCGGGAATGACAGAATAAAGCATTTTTCAAAGGCCCTTCCATGAATAAAAGAGCGCTCCCCTTACTTCCCAATCTGCTGGATTTTCCACTGGCCCAGATGGAAGCGTTTATTTCATCCATGGGCAAGGAAAAATACCGGGCGCGCCAGATTCTCAAGTGGCTCCATCAGTCGGGCTCTGCGTCTTTCGATGACATGACCACGCTCTCCAAAGACTTCCGGCAGAAGCTCTCCAGCCTGGCTCGCATTTACCGACCCCAAATCGTTCAAATCCAGAAATCCCAGGACGGCACACAAAAAGCGCTGCTTCAACTCGAAGATGGCCTTTTCATTGAAAGCGTTTTAATTCCAGGGAAAAGCCACTGGACAATCTGCATCTCCACGCAGGCCGGCTGCGCGATGGGTTGCGATTTTTGTCTTACCGCCCGCCAGGGGTTCAAACGCAATTTAACACCGGCGGAAATCGTCGGACAGCTGCTGGCCCTTAAATACGAAACCCCGGAAGGCGCGCTTATCAACAATGTCGTGATGATGGGTATGGGCGAGCCGCTGGCCAATTACGATTCTACGCTCAAGTCGATTGAGCTTCTCACCTGCGATTTCGGGCTGAACATTTCCAACCGCCGCATCACTGTGTCCACCTGTGGGCTCACACCGCAGATCCTGCAACTGGGCCGCGACATCTGCGTCAATCTGGCCGTATCGCTCAACGCGGCGGACGATGAGACCCGCAACCGGCTCATGCCGATCAATAAAAAGTATCCACTGCCTGAGCTTCTGGCCGCCTGTCAGCAATACCCCATGCCGGGGCGTCGCCTGCTCACGTTCGAATACATCCTCATGGAGGGCGTCAATGACACGCCCGCCGATGCGGAAAAGCTCGCCCGGCTGCTTGAGCCCCTTCGCTGCAAACTGAATCTGATTGTGTTTAATGAATTTCCCGGCGCGCCCTACCGCACACCATCCATGGACAAGGTACACGCGTTTCAAAGCATTCTCATTCAACGGCATTTCACCACGATGATCCGGGCCAGCCGCGGCGCTGATATTCTGGCTGCCTGCGGGCAATTGAGCGGCCAGGCGATCGACCAACAATCCGCTTGTCCAAATCGCTGATACTTTATGCCCATCACCGCGTTATGCGGTTTCAGACTTTTTTATTCATCACCGGTTGAACCCATTTCTGCGCGGCGCCGTCGAAGTACCATTTGTCGGGAAACCCTCTCCGGCGAACATACACCGGCGCATCGGCCCAGCGCATCATCTCCAGATAAGCCGCGTGAATTTTTTGAAACGCGATAGCCTCGCCGCCTGCGTCCGGATGATGAATTTTGACTTCGCGGCGGTAGGCGTCTTTGATGATTTTGACCAACTGCCGGGAACCAAGTTCAGCCTTGCTGATCCCCAGACAACGAAGCGATTCCGGTTTGACCTGCGCCGTCTTGATCAGGCGCGGACGAACCAGACTCTCAGACAAAGCAATCTTTTCGCCCATATCCAGAATCTTTTGCGACGCCAGATATTTGCGTTTGGTCCGTTTTTGTTCCGCCCACCAGGCCTCCCCCAGACGGTTGGCCATTTTCCCGAAATCGTCCGCCGGACGGCTGGCCTTCGTGCGCGGGGCCGTGTAGCGAAAGACCTCCCGCACATCATGAACCAGAACATCCATAATAATGAGCTCATCGGTAAAATAGAACGTCGCGTAGCGCGTGTTCAAGGCAACCAAAAGCCCATTGCGCGTCGTCAGTTTCTGTCGCAGGTGCTGGCGGCACTTAACAGAGCAGTAGCGCCTGTTTTTCATATTCTCGGTTGTGCCGCATGACAGACAGGTGCGCGGTTTTTTCTTCGAACTGAATTGTGTGAGTTGTGCCAGCATCGTTTACCTGAAAAAGACAGCCGGTTTTCCAAAGTGCATTCAACCGGCTGTCTTTTCATCCTCGGGGGCGAATCCTATCGGCTGGCCGCCAGATACGCTTTCGCCAGCGCCTTGTTGACGTGAAGCACGCCTTTGTTCATCGGTTTGAGCGGATAGTCGTCGGTGATGACGGGCAGAGCGTCCGCTTCGGCCTGCGTTTTAATCACGGAGCCCACCGGTACATAACGGCCATCGGCCACATGGACGCCCATCAGAATCACGCCCGGCTCAATCACGCAGTTTTTGCCGACAAACGACTTAAACACCAGCACTTTCATGCCGACAAACGTATCATCCAAAATCACGGCCGGCCCGTGCACCTGCACCTGATGCGCCAGCGACACGCGGCTTCCGACATAGACGGCGTATTTCTTGCCGTTGACCTCAACCTGATTTTTTTCAACAGGCTTGCCATCCAGTTCGGTCTCGAGCGCGTGAATGACCACACCATCTTGCACATTGGAGTCATCCCCGACATGAAGCGGCTGACCTTCGTCGCCTCGCACACAGGCGGTGGGCGCCACCATAATGTTTTTTCCCAAAATCACATTGCCGATCACCGCCGCCAGCGGATGCACATACGTGCCTTCACCGATCACCGGATTGCACACTTTCGAACTGAAATCCGTCACCACATTTTTTTCGATCATTTTCTGCCTCCATTTACTGATAAGTTTTTTTGTAGGGAACGGTTTAAAACCGTTCCGGGTAACATATCCATTTTTGGGGAACGGTTTAAAACCGTTCCCTACGAAACGCGTTTGGGGAACGCGCCTCGCATTCTTTTTTGCAGATCCTGCCAGACCTCGGCCACCCTGCGTTTTGTTTGATCGACCCGGCAGGAATTGACGATCACGATATCCGCAAGCGAAACCTTCTTCTCAATCGGCATCTGACACGACAGGCGAAGTTCGGCATCTTCGCGGCACAGGGAATTTCTGGCCATCAGTCGCTCGACCTGTTCCTCGGGCGTCACGCTCACTAAAATGGTCAGATCAAATAAAGCCTGCATGCCGCCTTCAAACAAAAGCGGCACATCCGAAAAGACAATCGCGTGCGGATTTTCCGCTGCAATTTGACTCAGACGGCGATGCCACTCGTCATAGACCCGGGGATGGACAATCTCGTTTAACCTTTGAAGCTTTTGCGGATCGTTAAACACGACGGCCGCAAGCTTGATCCGATCGATGGTTTGATCCGGCCGCAAAATAGCCTCACTGAACTCCGCCACAACATCGCGCCAGGCGGGAAGTCCCGGCGACTGAACCTCATGTGCCAGAGCGTCAAAATCAATCAGATGACCGCCCAGATTCACAAACATTTGAGCAACGGTGGATTTTCCGCAGGCGATGCCGCCTGTTAAACCGACATTGAGCATAATCTATTGATCAATGCGTTCGAAGATAATCCGAAGCCCCTCCAGGGTCAGCATCTCTTCAATTTTGTCAATGCTGCGGGCCTCCTGTGCCACCACACGCGCCAGTCCTCCGGTCGCAATGACCAGCGGATTGGTTTGAACCTCCGCCTTCATCCGTGCGACAATGCCATCGACCAGCCCCGCATAACCAAACATAATGCCCGCCTGCATGGCGCTGACGGTATCCTTGGTGATGACCGTTTTCGGCCTGCTGAATTCGACCCGGGGCAGTTTTGAGGCGCGGGCAAAAAGCGCCTCGCTGGAAATCACAATGCCGGGGGCAATGCAGCCGCCCATGTATTCTCCTCTGGGGGAGACGTAATCAAACGTTGTCGCCGTGCCGAAATCCACCACAATCGAATCCGTGGGATACTTGGCATAGGCAGCCACGGCGTTGACAATGCGGTCTGCGCCCACCTCTTTGGGATTATCATAATAAATCGGCATGCCGGTTTTGATGTCCGGACCCACGATCATCGGTTTGATATTGAAATACCGCACGCACACCGGCTCGAGAATATTGAGCATGGGCGGCACAACACAGGAAATAATGATGTCCGTGACGGCTTTGATCTCCTTGGCTTTCATCCGGCTGGACTGATACAGGTTGGAAATCAGAATGCCATACTCATCCACCGTGTGATCGCTCTCCGTGCGGATGCGCCAGTCGTGAACTAAAGTTTCACCGTCAAACAACCCTAATACCGTATTGGTGTTTCCCACATCAATGACCAGAAGCATGCTTTTTTTCACCTCTTGATTATCGTCGCGTCTCCCGCCGATGCCCGCAGGATTGAGTTTGTTTTTGTCTTCAGGATCAGCGAGCCGTCGTCATCGATCCCTTCGGCTGTGCCGCTTACCTCTTCTTCGCCAAACCGGATCGAAACGGTCTGGCCGATCATCGGAGCTAGCCCCAGCCACGTCTGACGTACCGGTTCAAAGCCGCGAGAAACAAGGGTGCTATACCATTTTGTCAGATTTTCATACAAACGATTTATCAGGGAATCGAGGTCGGTCTTTCGACCGGTCTCTACCGCGATCGATGTGGCGATCTCCCGGATATCCGGCGGAAATTGCTCGCGGGTCAGGTTGACATTGATGCCGATGCCCAATACCACAAAATCGATGGCTGAGGCTTTCATCTTCATCTGCGAAAGAATCCCGCAAACCTTTTTTCCGCCGATTTGCGCGTCGTTGGGCCATTTGAGCTCAATGCGTCCCGCGCAATAGGCCTCCAGCGTTTCCGCCACGGCTACGCCTGCGGCAAGAGACAGCTGCGGCGCGCGCGCCGGCTCAAACGACGGACGTAAAATCACGGAGGTGTAAACATTGACGCCCGGCGGTGAATGCCAGATGCGCTGCATCCTGCCTTTTCCCGCGCTTTGCCCCTCTGCAATGAGCGCCGTCCCGTGCGGCGCGCCTGCGCTGCCTAAGCGAAACGCCTCATCGTTGGTCGATCCGATTTCCTTATAGTAATGAATTTGATGACCGATCACCGCCTCGGACGGACAGGCGAATTGCATTTCTGAATCGTTATTCATCCGCTTTCGCTCCATTTCATGAATTGCACTGACGGGTGATTCTAATCGATTTAGCTTTGCCTGACCACAGAATATTTTCAGCTCAGCGGACATTACAAAGCGAATAATGGATGCAGCTTGCCGCATCCTGTGCTAGAAGGATACCTGTCATAAACCATCGCACCACGAAAAGAGATTTATGAAGGTTGTCCTGATATCCATGCCTGACGTGGTTCCCATTCTCATGCACGAGCAGGCCGTGCATATGCCAAACCACGGCATTGCCTGCGTCGGCGGCAATATCGATGCGCACCACGACGTCTATCTGATCGACCTCGTCCGCAAACGGCGCTCCATCACAACATACCTGCAAAAGACGCTCACCCGGATTCGCCCGGATCTCGTCGGTCTGTCCGCCATGACCTGGCAGTATGAGACGTGCCTCAAGCTGGTCCGCTTGATTAAAAAAATTCTGCCGGAGGTCCGCATCGCGCTGGGCGGCTATCACGCCACCCTGATGACCGATGAGATTGCGGCATCGCCCGAGGCGGCCGACATTGATTTTCTGGTTCGGGGCGAAGGCGAAATTCCTTTCCGCAGGCTGGTCAACGCCCTCGACGGTGAAGATACATTCGCCGCCATCGCGTCTCTGTCTTACCGGGACAATGGCCGCTTTATCCACAACGAGGCCGCGCCGCTTTGCGATCTGTCATCTTTGAAGCTCCCCATCCGCGACGCTCGGCGCCTGACCTCCGGGTATCATTCGCTTTTCAGCAAGATCGAAGTGTTCGAAACGTCCCGCGGCTGCACCCGCGACTGCAACTTTTGCAGCATTTCACACATGTATGGGAAATCTTACCGCACCTACCCCGTCGAGCGCATTATTGAGGATCTGGATGTCATCTACTACCGTAACAAAACGCGCCTGGTCTTTGTGACGGACGACAATCTGGTTTTAAACCCTAAATGGGTGGACACGCTTTGCGAGGCGATCATTCGACAAAATTACAAGGGACTCAAGATCATGGTTCAGGCCGATTGCCTGGCCGTCGCCAAAAATCCTCAGATGGTGGCCAAGATGAGGCGGGCGGGATTTAGCGTCATGTTTCTGGGCATCGAAAACGTCTCGGACGATAACTTACAGAGTTTATCCAAAGGCAACGTGGCCGCCGTATCCAAGCAGGCGGTGGACATCTGCCATCAAAACGGCATCATGGCCATGGGCGGCTTGATTTTTGGCCTGCCGGGCGACGATGAGGACGCCATTCGCCGAAACTATGCGTTTCTCAACTCGATTGGCGCGGACGCATCCTACTGCCAGATTCTGACGCCTTATCCCAAAACGCGCTTAAGAGAGCAGCTTCTGCAAGACGGCCTGATTACGAATCCCGATGATTACTGGAAGTATAACGGCTTATGGGCCAACGTAAAAACACAGCATCTAACAGCAGAAGAGCTTCAGTATTTTTTCTGGTATTACCGCCAAAACGAACTCGGCTGGTGGAATCCCTCGGACTTTGTCAAAAGCCAGGGACTGTTCTGGACACCGCTGTGGAATAAAATCATCAAACCGGTCATGCAGTTTTTCTATGCACGAAAAGTGAAACGCATCGGATGGAAAGCCTTGCACGATCAAGAGATTGAACGACTCGCCCAAATGAACCGCTTCCCGGAACTGGAAGATTGGAACGGTTGACGGTTGACAGTTATCAGTTGACGGTTTTCTGCATAATCGTCACCCCGGGCGAAGGCCTGCGGTCCATCCTGAAAAACCAAACAGGACTTTACCGATATTGATGTTTTAAGATGAAAGTGATTGGGCATTAAAGACCAGGCAAAGCAGGTGGTCCCTGTATCCAAAAGAATCTCGCCCGTCCAGGAACAGCGTCCCTTTGTCCCCACCAAGTGCTCCAGCGTCCCCAAGTGCTCATTATTGATATGCAGTGAAGCGTCAAATAATATCTTCCATATCGCAATCGAGTGCTTTGGAGAGTTTCGCCAGCAGGTCAACGCTGGGTGTTCGTTTGCTGTTTTCAATCTGCGAAATGGCCGACACGGTGACGCCGCAATCCTTGGCCAGTTTGGCTAAAGTCATCTTTCTGTATTCACGCCAGACTTTAAGACGGCTTTCGCCGGACGATAAACGCTTGACGAAATCACCGGGGAAGGTTTCTTCTCCCTCGGCAATAGCGGCGGCAATATTGCGCGCATCGCGAATGTCTTCCAGTTCTTCCAGGCGGTTGACCATTTTTTCCCATTGTCCCATTGGTCAAGAATTATTTAACAACATTATTTTGCGGTTTCATTTCGCGCCATCTATACCATAATTTTGAGCGCGTTTGGCCATTTTAATGCAAACAGGAGCATCCGTTGAAGAGTTCTTGAATAGCATGCAAGCTCATGTTCTGCTTATGTATTTTAGATGATAGCCAGTAAGTGATTCCTGAGAAGTAACTCTTGCCATAACAGCATGGGTGATATAAAAGTTCTCATGTATAAACGAACGAACCCCCAACAAATGCTTTTCGGTGTAGAGACGCAACTCTCAGCCAGTTTGCGTAAACGTTTACAAGCTTCGTGGGCGCACTTTTTCAAAGCCGAAATCCTTCCCATTCTGTTTCGGCAAGAAGATCAATACGCATTTCTCTATGGGAAAACAGGCCGTCCCAATTTTAGCATCGCCCGCCTGCTGGGTCTGTGCCTGCTGCAAGAATCAAACAACATGAGCGATCAGGAAGCCCTGGACGAATTCAGTTTTGACATTCGCTGGCGATACGCGCTGGATATCAACGATGATGACGATTATCTTTCCCGCCGCTCACTGGTTGAGTTTCGCCGCCGCCTGGCTGCCAAAGACCCCGAGATGAAGCTTGTACGGAATGTCTTTGATACCATTCGAGACTCAGCGCTTAGAAAACTTGAAGTCTCCACAAAAGATCAGCGGCTCGATTCCACGCACATCATTTCCAACATTCGCATTCGCGGGAGGATGTCGCTGTTTTCCGATACCCTCGACGTATTTCTGAAGAGCCTCAACGGGGATCAGTTGTCGATTGTTCCCGAAGACATTCAAAAATGGCATACCACCGAATCCGAAGGCTGGTTCGGCCTGGGACCGGCGGAGCAGAAAGTAAAGTTGGATGAACTGGCCCAGTACCTCTATGCCCTGATCGTCATCTTTGAGAAAGATGAGATCGTCAAAAGCACCGAGCCCTACCAATTACTGACGCGCTTGTTTTCCGACCAGTGCGAATACGAGAAAGAGCCGAACACCGATTCAGATTCAGATACGAACACCAGGATAACGGTTAAGAAGAGGACGGAAGGAGTAACTCTCCAATCTCCCTATGATCCGGATGCATCTTACGGACACAAAGGCGCGGGATACAGCCTTCACATTGCCGAGACCTGCAATAATCCCGATAAGCCTGAAATTATCACCGACTATGAAGTCCATGGCGCAGGCCGATCGGATATCGCCAAAGCCCTTCCCGTCATCGAGCGCCTCAGCGAAGCGGGGTTGAAACCGAAAACACTTTTTGCCGATGGCGGTTATCCTTCTGTTCCTTCCGCCTTGAAAATTATCGAGCAGCAAATCGAATTTATGTCGCCGGTCAACCGAGGTCCTCTTGCAGACGATGTCGTCGGCAGGGATCGATTTCAATTTGATTCAAGTGGCAATGTCACTCAATGTCCAATGGGGCACAAACCGGTAGATCACCGTATTCTCAGTGCTCATAATACAACTGGCCGTTCTCTCCACGCCATCTTTGACGGCAACACCTGCCGCGCATGCTCTATGTTGGATCAATGCCCGGTGCGTGCGCCCAACCATCGTGAGCGTGGCTGCCAGGCGCGGGACACAGTCGGCGATTTCCGATTGGAGATCACCGCTGAGCTGCGGTTAAGAGATCAGATGTATGCCGATCAACAAACGCCTCAATGGAAAGAGCGTTATAAAATCCGTTCCGGCATAGAGGCGACCAATTCTGAGTTGAAGCGATCTCACGGAATTGGGAAGCTCCGTGTCCGCAGGATGGTCAAGGTCCTCTTTGCCGTGTCTTGGAAACTGATGGCCTGCAATGTGAAGAGATGGGCCAAGGCCCATTTTGCCTTTTTCAAAGGTCTTTTTCAGGGGTTTATATATGCGTTGGAGGCTCTTTTAAGAAATGCTCAATCGTTTGTGTTCGAAAATCATTATTCATGCGCATGACCGCTTTTTAACTTCAAAAAAGGTGGCTTACTTCTCAGGAATCACAAGTTAACAGCGTCCCACTGTATCCTACCAAATCGACCTTTGTAGCCGCTTTCAGGAAAGCGTTGAAGATATTTTTAACGGCAAATTGCAGGCCGAACCGGCAGGAGCAATCTGAAGATGGCAAAATTCGGGATTTCACCGCGTTAAAAAACGCGATCCTTGCTGATCCCTGGGTTCATAAATGAGTGCAGTAAGGAAAAACACGAAAGCATTGTCAATACCGAAATGTATGTACCATATTTTATTATGTCGCCCTTTCATCCTCTGATTCCAAAATACTTCCCCACCCGTGGCGTGGTAGGGGGGCGAACATCCGGGTAACATCGGAATCAAGGGCGAATGTCCCCCGCGGGCGGGGGTAGGGGGTGGATGATTTTGATGTCGTAAATATTTTCATAAGTTCCATATTGGGCCACCTACTCCACCTCCGTCACTTCGTGACACCTCCGCCAGCGGAGGACATTAAAGACCTTTGCAGCGCGGTCTCTTTAGCCACGGGGGTGAAAAGCCTTTGTTTTTTGATAACCCGGTGCAAAGCACACGATTAAAGCGAATGAGGATCAATGCGCATGAAAACATTTTTATAGGATGTGGAAAAGATGGTTAAGCATGAAATGGTAATGCTTGAATTCGGTGCTGAATTCCGTTGCCATCATGCGGAAATCGTTGTAATAGATCAAACATGAATGATAATGAATGGTGGAAAGAATCTCTTAAAAATGCAAAAAACTTGTCGGATATTGAACTGGTGTTCAGGCGTCTGTGGCCCGGTTTGTTTCCGAAGCCTTTTCGCAAGCCGCTTTTCGATTTTCCGGACGTTTTAATCAACGCCAGCGAGACCGAGGTAAAACAGCATCCGTTGTATAACGCAGCTAAATATGGTGATGAAGCGGCTGCCGCCGAACTTGTCACGGACGTTTTCCATTCCGATGGAACTGATAAATTTAAGGCGTTACTATGCGAACGCAAACCCATTTTGATTAGTGCTCATGCTATGGAAGGCGAAGGGGTAAACGCCATACCCGAGGCATATGCCGAAGAGCTTGCAGAATTACTCGGTCTTCCTGTCGAAAGTGGAATCATTCAAATGAACACAGTCGGGCACACCGGGTCAGATGGATTTGGCCGTCTTGCGCGGCAACCTTTTTTTGACGGCGAAGTGACCGAAGGACAAGAGTATTTAATCGTTGACGATTTTATTGGCATGGGTGGAACAATTGCCAATTTAAGAGGTTTTATAGAACTGAAAGGTGGCTTTGTTATTGGAGCGACTGCTTTAACAGGCAAGCCGTATTCCAGTAAAATTGCCTTAGAACACGATACATTGAAAGAATTGAGGGAGAAACATGGAAAAGAACTTGAAGACTGGTGGAAGGAAAAGTTCGCTCACACCTTCGACTGCCTTACTCAATCAGAGGCTCGATACCTTCTCAAAACCGAGAATGCTGACCGAGTACGAAATAAAATTACTCAGGCAGAGCAAGAAGGAAATTGGCGAGGCGATACGAAAAAGAATCCGTGAGAGAGTCGCCATAAAGAATCATGAAGCAAAGTAAGCAGACGCCCTATGGTCGCCTGCCATAGCGCAGGAAGCGCTACAAATCTGATTTACCGTTGCAGCCTTTTGAAAATCATTGCATGAAACCAACCGCCTATGAAACACAAGAAACGGACGCCCTACTGCCACCTTCCACGCCGCCAACAGCGCGACAGCTTTATAAGGCTTCGGCAAAAAATACGAAACCGCATTGCGATTGACGGCGGGCAATTTTTAAGCCGCCATGTTCTTAATGAACCGGGCCGCCCCGCCATCTTCAATCAATGGGCCGATGTGTACTTTTTGGGCGGCGACGGCTTGACCATCTGGAACGCATCCATTGTCACCGCCACTTCCGAATTTTGGGAAACCGCCGAGGACATGGCGCATAGCCGCGCCTGGGATATGCTTACCCCGGAAGAGCAGAAGGCGGAAGCGGAAATGAAATTTGAACCCATCTGGGTAAACGGCCAACGCATGTACCGGATGCTGGAAAGGCCGGTTTTCACCTATGATAAGTTTGGCGGTCTGACCTTTCGCGACTATCAGGAAAAAATCAACGAGGAAATCATTCAAAACGATCCTCCCGCCATTTTTGAATCGTTTACGCTGGACCGCTCGTATCGCTATGGCATCGGCCTGAACATGGTCATCCACGCGACGGAAATCACGCGAACGTCCATTGAAGACGCCATAAGCCGTTTCCGCGCCATAGGCGAACAAAACTGGCGGGCGGAACACCCCGTGCCCAGAAATGAATTGCCGCAGGAAAGTATGAAGGCGGCGTTTAGGAAGATTGAAATTAACGGATGCGATAATACATCTATAAAATAAAACAAATGAGGGTCATGGTGACGAAGGAAGAAGGAAAAGAAAAAGTTAAAGGCTTAATAGAACTGTTTGAAGGTTTGTATTCTGAAAAATCCGCCACTGAAAAACGGGCTTACAATGAAGCAACTGTGCGCGAGAAGTTTCTCAATCCTTTCTTTGACGCCCTTGGCTGGGTCATGACAAGCAATGATGTTGAAGTTGAATATTCCCAGGTTCGTGAAGATGACGGCAGCAAGGGAAAGGCTGATTATCGTTTTAATTTGGGCACGGGAAAAGAATTTTATGTAGAAGCAAAAAAGCCTTCTGAAAATCTCGCAGAGCAAAGCAAACATGCCATTCAGGCTCGCAGGTACGCATACAGCGCCAATCATCCCGTCACTATTCTGACCGATTTTGAAGAATTCCGGGTCTATCTTGGTCGCGGCCATGAACCCAAAGACTACGATCGAATCAATACCGCATGGGTTTCTTCCCTGTCATGCCGCTATACGGATTACCTTGACCGCTGGGATGATATTTGGCGCTATTTTTCCCGCGAAAGCGTTATCAAGGGAAGCCTTGAAACCATTCCTGCGGTGAAAAAGAACGCAAAAGGCGATGTCACAGTTGACGCGCTTTTTTTATCCGATATTGAAAAGTGGCGCAAAGACCTCGCTGAAAATATCTGCATCAATAACAATGATCTTTCACCCCGCTTGCTAAATGAATTGGTGCAAAAAACCATCGACCGGATAATTTTTCTACGCATATGCGAAGACCGGGATATTGAAGACTATGGAAGACTTTTAAAGCTGAAAAACAAACCGAACATTTATAAAGGATTGCTTCAGCTTTTCCGTCTGGCGGACGAACGATACAATTCGGGCCTTTTCCACTTTAAAAAAGAAGGCGGCAGGGAGGCCTTTGACGATGATTCTCTTACGCTTGTCATTGACGATGACCCCCTGAGCAAAATCATTGACCGGCTGTACTGGCCGGGCGGCCCTTACGCCTTTGCTGTCATGCCGGCCGATATTTTGGGACAGGTCTATGAGCGATTTTTAGGCAAAGTGATTGAAATCGGCGAACAAGGGCTAACCGTCGAGGAAAAGCCGGAAGTCAAAAAAGCGGGAGGAATTTTTTACACGCCGGAATATATCGTCGATCATATCGTTAAGAACACTGTGGGCCGGTTATTGGAAAACAAAAAGCCCGACACCGCCGCAAAAATAAAAATCCTTGATCCTGCCTGCGGTTCCGGCGCATTCCTCATCAACGCCTATCAAAGCCTGCTGGACTGGCATCTGGATTGGTACAAGGCCAATCATCCGGAAAAACATACAGGCAAGAACAAGCCGCTCATGCGTGACGATCATGGCGCCTACAAGCTTTCACACACTGAACGGAAGAAAATACTTCTCAACAGCATTCACGGCGTTGACATTGATAGTCAGGCAGTGGAAGTTACAAGACTGTCGCTGCTTTTGAAATGTCTGGAAGAAAAAAACAAACGTGACCTGCAAACAGAACTTTTCAACGAAAGGCTCTTGCCCGATCTTGACGGCAACATCAAATGTGGAAATAGTTTGATCGGAAGGGATATTTACGAGTCTGCACAAGGCATGCTTTTTGAGCGGGAAGAAAAACTGCGGATCAATGCATTCGATTGGACAACACAATTCAAATCCATCATGGATAACGGAGGCTTTGACGCGGTCATCGGCAATCCGCCATATGTGAGGCAGGAATCGTTAGGCGCTTATAAAGCGTATTTTCAAGACCATTTTAAGGTGTATCACGGTATCGCCGATCTTTATGCTTACTTTATCGAGAAAGGCGTTTCCCTTTTGCGCGAAAAAGGATTGTTTGGTTACATTGTTGCCAACAAATGGATGCGCGCCAATTATGGAGAACCCTTGCGCCGCTGGTTAAAGGCACAGGACATCCTCGAGATTATCGACTTTGGCGACCTGCCGGTTTTTAAAACCGCAACGACTTATCCCTGTATTCTTGTCATTTCCAAAATGAATATTAGTGCACCTGCTTCCGGCCTGGATAAATTACCCCAAAAAGCCACACCTTCAATCAACATTACACAAGTCAAAACACTTGATTTCGACAGTCTTGAACAGTATGTCCGCGAAAACCGCTACACTCTTGAACAGGCGATGCTTGCTGATGGCGGCTGGACCCTTGCCGATGGCGCAATACAGAAAATTCTTGATAAACTCAAAGCCAAAGGCACGCCGTTGGGTGAATATGTGAAGGGGGAAATTTATTACGGTATCAAAACCGGACTTAACGAAGCGTTTGTGATTGATGAAGAAACAAAGGATTTACTGATAGCCCAAGACCCCAAAAGCGCCGAACTCATAAAACCTTTTCTGGCAGGCAAGGACATTAAAAGATATGCGGCCTTGCAAGCAAAAAAATATTTAATCACCATCCCGAAAGGCTGGACGAGAACGCAATCGAACAATAGCGAAAATGCATGGGCATGGTTTGAGCGCAACTATCCTTCTATCGCACATTATCTAAAGCCTTTCGAAATTAAAGGGCAAAAGAGATATGACAAGGGAGAATACTGGTGGGAATTGAGAACATGCGATTATTATGATGAGTTTGAGAAGCCTAAAATTATTGTTCCAGCAATTGTCCAGAACGCTTCTTATGCATTCGATGAAAACGGAATTTATTCTAACGACAAGACTTCCATTATTGCCGTTAATGATCTGTATCTGCTAGGCATTCTTAATTCCAGGGTTCCAGATTTTGTGATGCATGCAATATCATCAACGAAACAAGGCGGGTATTTTGAATATAAGCCTATGTATCTATCGCAACTCCCTGTCTACACAGTCAATGTAGGTGACCCCATAGAAAAAGAACAACACGACAAACTGGTAGCTCTTGTGGAGGCAATGCTTGATTTCCATGCTGAACTTCAGAGCCCAGGTATAGACAGTACGGAAAAGAAAACTATTGAACAGGATATTGCCGAAACAGATCGTCAAATTAACAACCTCGTCTATCAGCTTTACAATCTGACGGAGGAGGAAATTCGTCTGGTTGAGCAGGCGCAAAAATGAAAGGGTAAGAATCCATGTCAGCCCCCGAAGTCATCATCAACCTCTGGTATTACATCGATGAAGCACAGCAAATCATTATTTCCCTTGCCGGACGTGCCTACATCGTCCAAGGAACCGACGAAGAAAAAACCACTTTGTTGCAAAAACTGGCCGTCACGGATTATCCTTTGGCGATTCGCCGCTTAGTGCCGGACCGGTATGTTTCCGATTACGCCGGGAAAATGCGTCCTGGTATTGCCCACATTTCAGAGTTGGATAATCCAGCCACCCAATTGTTTGAAGAAGTGTATCTGGCCATTGAAGAAGACATGGCAAAAATGACCGACGCACATGGTTTGCCGCCAGATGATTACAAAATTCCCGAAAATCCGCTTTTCGTCATGACCGCCCTCTATCAGGATGACTACGGAGAAATTCATGTGCTTGGCGCATAATACATTAAGAAACAAACAATTATGAAAGAACGCGTGTGGAAAATTGGTGATGCGGTGCGCTGCATCGAAACGGCATCCGACAATTACGGTGGCATGAATGGAATCATTGCCGATTGGGGGTATAACAACACGATCGAAGTCCGTTTTCCCAATGATGACCATTATAGTTTTTTTGATGATGAGTTTGTGCCGGCTTACGGTTGTCTGCGTCTGACGGCACTTTGGCAGCCGGACGGTCCATCCGTCAGCAAACGGTTTCGTAGGGCCATTTTAGGCGCTTACCCCAATATTCCTGTCGCCGGTTTGTTTCTGGATGTTGTAAAGCCCGCGAACCGCTGGCCGTATTTATTTTGTTACGTTCTTGAGCCCGCGCCGTCTTACCGCCTTGAATATTCTTATCCCGTTACAATATTTGACCGTCATGGCATCATACGCGGAACATTTGATGATTATGAAACTCATTGCTTTCGCGGAAAAGAACCACAGGACTGTCAATTTAATCGCGGCGATATTGTCCAATTTGGCGACTATAAACTCACACTCGGCGTTGTGACGGCGCTTCCCCCTGATCCAGTTTTTATAGAAAAAATGTGTGGCGCTGATGGTCGCTTGGACGCCTGCGATGATTCCTATTTAATTCTTCATGGTAAAAACGGAACAGATCACAGTCATCTCCATGAATGTTGTCTTTTCACGCCGGACGCAGATATTCCACCGGCCATCATGGCGCTGAGCAAATCGCTTCTGTCCGAATCGTGAAATTCTTCACTCCAGCGAGCGCTCTGAAATGTTTCGGTTTAATTTGCACGATTTAACCAGCATGGAAAACACGTAGGGAACGGTTTGTAACCGTTCCCTAATGCATGCTTACCTTTGACTTGAGTTGGGTAAGTCAACCTTGACATTCCCGCGGATTTACAATAAAAATAATCCAAAATTAACGACAGGTTAAGAATAGATAAGAACTATTAGAGGTAAGTTATGAATCAAGAATATTCCGCGATAGTCAAGCAGGACGGTGAATGGTGGATTGGCTGGATCGAAGAACTGCCGGGCGTCAACTGTCAGGAACGAACCCACGATGAATTAATCTCCAGTCTTCGGATCACTTTAAAAGAGGCGCTTGAATTTAATCGTCAGGATGCGATTGAAGCACTGGGCGCAGGCCATCAGGAAAACATCCATCTGCATATAGTGGCTGTTAATAAACTGGATTCCGGATC
>CAZSQS010000040.1:0-35057 GCA_964608995.1 uncultured Smithella sp.
AAAGTGTTCACTTTTAATTCTTAAAGAGTTCACTTTTAATTTTTAGCCAACAGTTAAAACTGCCGCCGGTTTGTTAACGGATCGCCTCCGGCAAATGCGTTGCCCGTCTATGCCCGCTTTTCCATATAGGCCACGGCATCGGAAATACGCTCAATCACCCGCTGCTTTCCCAGCGTGGCCATGACTTCGTCAATGCCGGGGCTGACGGTTTTACCGGTGAGCGCGATGCGCAGCGGTTGGGCCAGCACCTTGAATTTGATCCCGTGCTGCTCGATAAACGCTTTCAGAAAGGCTTCAATGCCGGACTTGCTGAAATCTCCAATTTCCGGAATGCCTGTGGCCAGCGCCTTTAAGTGCAACGCCACATCCGGCGTTAAAAACTTTTCAGCCGCCTGGTCGTCGTATTGCAGCCGGTCGGTAAAATAGAAATCAGCCGCCTGACCCAGCTCCGCAAGCGTTTTTACGCGCGTCTGCAAATCGGTAATGACTTTCTGGACAAACGCGTCATCGGAAGCATCGGCTCCGGCAGGCCACAGCGTTTTCATCTCTCCGGCCAGCCGCTGGGGGGAGGCTTCCTTTAAGTAGTGCGCGTTGAGCCACAGGAGCTTTTCAGGATTAAAAACAGCGGGCGATTTGCCGACGGCATCGAGCCCGAAGTGTTCAATCAGTTCCTGCATTGAAAATATTTCCTGATCGCCGTGCGACCAGCCCAGACGCACCAGGTAGTTGACCAGCGCTTCCGGCAGATAGCCCATCTCTTTATAGGCCATGACGGATGTCGCGCCGTGGCGCTTGCTGAGACGGGATTTGTCCGATCCGAGAATCATCGGCACATGGGCGAATTTTGGAACGTCAAAGCCCAGCGCCTGATACATGAGAATCTGGCGGGGCGTATTGTTGACGTGATCGTCGCCTCGGATGACATGCGTGATCTTCATCAGCGCGTCGTCAATCACCACCGCAAAATTGTAGGTGGGATAGCCGTCACCGCGTTCGATAATCAAGTCGTCGAGCTCTTCATTATTAAAGGTGATGTTCCCCTTGATCAAGTCTTCGACAATCGTCATGCCGGTTTGGGCGCCGCGAAAACGGACGACCGAACCGGGCGTTTTTTTGAGCCCCCGGTCTCGGCAGGTGCCGTCATATTTGGGTTTCTTCCCGGCCGCCAGCGCCGCTTTTCTTTTATTTTCAAGCTCATCGGGCGTGCAGGTGCAGTAGTAGGCCTTGCCCTCGTCAAGGAGCTTTTGGACCATTTCACGGTGCAGACCGACGCGTTCGGCCTGGAAATACGGCCCTTCATCCCAGTTGAGCCCAAGCCAGCTCATCGCATCGAGAATGGCTTGCGTGGAGGCTTCGGTGGAGCGCTGCTGGTCGGTATCTTCGATTCTTAAAATAAATTGGCCGCCGGTGTGACGGGAATAAAGCCAGTTAAAAAGGGCTGTTCGCGCACCGCCGATGTGCAGATAGCCGGTGGGCGACGGGGCAAAACGGGTGCGGATGGTATCGGTCATGGATTTTTCCTTTATTTTTTGAAGCTTTATAGGGTTGGCGGTGCGTTTTTGTCAAGAGTCTTTTGCCCCGCGCAAAGCAAAATATGCTTGACAACCGCAATATTTTATAATTTACTTGCGCGCTTAGCGTGGCAGGCTAAAGAAAAAAGGTTGTGGCTTTCGATGGCTGATTCTTTGAAAATCAATCCGGCAATTCTGCCTGAAGAGGGATTAACGCTATCGTTTTGTGAAGACGCCGCCTGGTTTGAAGCCTGCTTTTCAGGCGGCCGGTTGCCCGAGTTTTCATTGATCCGGGCAGACGTGACCTGCCTTATTACGCGATTGGACGAAACGGTTTACATCCGGGGAACCCTCAGCACAACCCTCCGTCAGGATTGCAGCCGCTGCCTGGAACCCACCACGCTGTCGGTCGATGGAGATTTTTTTTACACGCTCATGCCCGAAAAGGCAGAGTTGGAAGAAGAGCGGGAGTTGACAGCCGAGGAGCTCGAAACGAGTTTTTATTCAGGAGACTTTATCGACCTGTCCCCGCTTTTGTGTGAACAGATTGTTTTGCAGGCGCCGATGAAGGCGCTGTGTTCGGAAGATTGTAAAGGCTTGTGTCCGCACTGCGGCGCAAACTTAAATGTGGCCGCCTGCAGTTGCCAGTCAAATTCGGTAGATCAGCGCCTGGCGGTGTTGAAAAATTTTAAAGTAAAAAAATAACAGTAAAAAAAGAGGACCATTTATTATGCCAAATCCAGTAAAGCGACATTCCAGAACCAGACGTAATATGCGCAGGGCGCACGATTTTCTGACATCCCCCTCCCTGTCGGTCTGCCCGCAGTGCGGCCAACCCAAAATGCCTCATCGTGTCTGCCCGACATGCGGCACCTATAAGGGCAGAGAAGTCACATCAGCGGAAAAGATTTCTTAAAGCCGCCCGCCGTTAGACCCTGTCCGGCCTTGAGTGGTCGGTCTGTTCTTTTGAAGCGGGAAAAACGCCTTAACGCCGCTTTCCCTGCGACAGAATGGACGGAGCGGACGCAAACTGTCCCAGAATCAAAGCCCAAAAAAGCGGTTTTGCTGACGAGAAAAAAAGAAGGAATTTTTTTTCAAAAACAGGTAAGAGGGTCAGCACTTATATCAAATTGTTTAGTCTAATTTCAGACTGAAGGAGGGAATTCATGACACTGGAAGAAAGAGTGATCAAGCTCGTAATGGAACAGCTGGATGTCACGCAGGAACAGTGCAAGCTGGAAGCATCGTTTATTGACGATCTCGGCGCAGATTCACTGGATCTGGTTGAACTCATCATGGAGATGGAAGAAGCGTTTGGCGTGGAAATCGCCGACGAAGAGTTGGAAAAGATTCGCACGATCAAGGACGTTCTCGAATTTCTCCAGAAAAAAGGCCTCAATTAATTTCAATCGCTCCAAAGCAGGATGACCTTCTATGAAAAGGCGTGTCGTTGTAACAGGATTCGGTGCCCTGACTCCTCTGGGAAACTCCGCCGCGGAATCCTGGGACGCGGCCATTGCCGGAAAATCCGGCATCGGTCCCATCACCCATTTTGATGCCTCTGCGTTTGCCTCCAAAATAGCCGGCGAGATCAAAAATTTCGATCCGACGCAGTATGTCGATAAAAAAGAACTCCGTCGCTTTGACAACTTTGCCATCTACACCATTGCCGCGGCGCAGATGGCCCTCCAGGACGCCGCTTTGACGATCTCCCCGGAGATTGCCGAACGCGTCGGGGTGATCATCGGGTCCGCCATCGGCGGTGCTCAGACGATCGAAGAAGAAGTCAAGGCCCTGATGCAGGGCGGCCCACGCAAGATATCGCCGTTCGGCGTTCCCGCAATCCTCGCTAATCTCGCCTCCGGGCACGTTTCCATGCGATCGGGCGCCAAAGGCCCCATCAACTGTTCCGTAACGGCTTGCGCCGCCGGCACCTCCGCTATCGGCGATGCTTACAAAATTATCGCCTACGGCGACGCAGACGCCATGATCGCAGGCGGAGTCGAGGCGGCCGTAACGCCTCTGGGAGTGGGCGGTTTCTGCGCCATGCGCGCGCTTTCCACACGAAACGACGATCCGCAAAAAGCCAGCCGCCCCTTCGATAAAGGCCGCAACGGGTTTGTCATCGCTGAAGGCTGCGGTGTGCTGATTCTCGAAGAGCTCTCCTTTGCCATCAGGCGCGGCGCGAAAATTTACGCCGAAATTGCCGGCTACGGCTGCACCTCGGATGCCTACCATCTGGCCGCTCCCCCTCCGGGTCACGAAGGCGCGGCGCGCAGCATGCAGGTGGCCATCAGGGACGCGGGGCTGAAGCTTTCCGACATCGACTACATCAACGCGCATGGCACCTCAACGCCGCTTAACGACCTGTATGAAAACCAGGCCATCAAAAAACTATTTGGCGAACATGCCAAAAATCTTCTGGTCAGCTCCACAAAATCGATGACCGGCCACATGCTGGGCGGCACAGGCGCCGTGGAAGCCATCTTCACCATCAAAGCGCTGCAGGAGGGCATGATTCCGCCCACCATCAATCTCGAAGAACCGGACGAAGGATGTGATCTGGATTATGTGCCCAACGTCGCGAGGCGAAAAGTCATCTCCACCGCCATGTCCAACAGCTTCGGCTTCGGCGGCGTCAACGCGGTTTTGGTTTTTAAAAAATTTACGTCCTAATCTTTGTAAGGAAGGAATTTTATTCTCATGTCCTATCTGAAAAATATCGATCCTGAAGTCGCCCGCGCGATTCAACTTGAAACTTCACGTCAGGCGGGAAAACTGGAGCTGATCGCCTCTGAAAATTTTGTCAGTGAAGCCGTCCTGGAAGCCCAGGGATGCGTCATGACCAACAAATATGCCGAAGGCTATCCCGGGAAGCGCTACTACGGCGGCTGCGAGTATGTCGATATCGTCGAGACACTGGCGATTGAGCGCTGCAAAAAGCTCTTCGGCTGCGATGCCGTCAACGTCCAGCCCCACTCGGGCACGCAGGCGAATATGGCGGTCTATTTCGCGGCCTGCGCACCCGGCGATACCGTGCTGGGCATGAACCTCTCGCACGGCGGCCATCTGTCACACGGCTCTCCCGCAAATTTTTCCGGAAAGCTTTACAAAATCGTTCCCTACGGCGTCAGCCGGGATACGGAGACCATCGATTACGAGGAGCTGGCAAAAATCGCCCGGGAACATAAACCCAAACTGATCGTCGTTGGCGCGAGCGCCTATCCGCGAACGATTGATTTTCAGAAATTCCGCGCGGTCGCCGATGAAGTCGGCGCGGTCATTATGGCCGATATCGCGCATATCGCGGGGCTTGTGGCCACGGGCCTTCATCCCTCGCCGGTTCCCATGTGCGAATATGTCACCACAACCACGCACAAGACGCTGCGCGGACCGCGCGGCGGGCTGATTATGTGCAAAGAACCACAGATCAAAATTCTCAACAGCCGCGTGTTCCCCGGCATGCAGGGCGGGCCGCTCATGCACGTCATCGCCGCCAAGGCTGTCGCGCTGAAAGAGGCGCTTGCGCCTGAATTTAAACTCTATTCGCAGCAGATTCTTAAAAACGCCCAGGCCATGGCCGGGCAGCTTCAAGACGAAGGTTTCCGGCTGGTCTCCGGCGGGACGGACAATCACCTCATGCTGGTGGATCTGACCTCCAAGGGGGTTACCGGCAAGGATGCCCAGGAGGCGCTGGATCGCGCAGCCATTACCGTCAACAAAAACGGCATTCCGTTTGACACTCAGGGACCGATGGTCACCAGCGGCATCCGCATCGGCACGCCAGCGCTGACGACGCGCGGGATGAAGGAAAACGAAATGCGCCTGATCGCATCGCTCATTGCCGATGTGATCAATCACATTTCCGATGAGAAAACGCTTCAGGCCGTCGCCTCCAAAGTTAAAACGCTCTGCGACCAGTTCCCCCTCTATCCCGAGCGGCTTAAAGGGTAAATCGCCGGCAGGCGTTGCACAACTGTTAATAGCCATAAATACTGTCATTCCCGCGAAAGCGGGAATCCAGTTTTCCCAATAAGATTCTCGTTTACCGTCGGAAGTTTAACCGGTGCTAACCTTGCGGGAATGACGCATATTCAAGGGTTGGCGTCATTGAGATTGGCCGCAGCGGTTAACAGGAGAGCGAACAGTTATGACGGATAGTATCAAACAACAGCAGGATCAAACTCCGCAAACGCACCGCCGGCCCGACTGGGATACGTATTTCCTGGACATCATTGAACTCGTTTCCCGCCGCAGCACCTGTTTAAGACGCGCGGTGGGCGCGGGACTGGTCCGCGACCGGCGGATTTTGTCCACCGGCTACAACGGCGCTCCCTCTAAATTACAGCATTGCCTCGACATCGGCTGCCTGCGCGAGCAACTGTCCGTGCCCTCCGGCGAGCGCCACGAATTATGCCGCGGCCTCCACGCAGAGCAAAACGCGATTATTCAGGCGGCGCTCCACGGCGTCAGCACCAAAGGCGCTACGCTTTACTGCACCAATCACCCCTGCGTCATTTGCGCCAAGATGATTATCAACGCCGGCATTGAGCGCATCGTCATCCGCGACGGATACAGTGACAAACTGGCCGCGGATATGCTAAAAGAAGCCGGTATCAGCGTCGAAACGCTGCTAAAACCCTGAAAGGCCGGTGAATCGCGTATGAAATGTCCTTTTTGCGGTGATGCGGAAAACAAAGTGATCGATTCGCGCATCAGCAAGGATGGCAAGGCCATCAGGCGACGCCGCGAATGCCTGGGCTGCTCGCGACGCTTCACCACGTACGAATACGTGGAAGACATCCTGCCGATCGTCGTGAAAAAGGACGGGCGGCGCGAACCGTTTGACCGCACCAAAATCCGCAGCGGCGTCCGCACAGCTTGCGAAAAGCGGCCGATCAGCACGGAAGACATCGAAAAAATGGTGGAAAACGTCGAGTCTGCCTGTCAGGAGTTTCAAGGCGAGGAAATTCCCTCGTCGGTCATCGGCGAAAAAGTCATGGCGGAACTGAGAGCAAAAGACGGCGTGGCCTACGTGCGATTCGCTTCCGTCTATCGCCAGTTTCGCGATGTGGGTGAGTTCATGACCGAACTCAAAGAGCTTTTAAGCAAAGGAAAGAAGTAGAGATGTTTACCGGAATTGTCGAAGCCTCAGGTAAAGTGATTCGCCTCACGATGAAAGGCGCGGACGGGCTTTTGGAAATCGAGGCGGGCATGGATTTGTCGGAGGTCCGCCTGGGCGACAGCATTGCGGTCAACGGCGCATGCCTCACGGTGACGGCCAAAACGGACAAAACCTTTACCGCGGACGTTTCCGCTGAGTCGCTTTCGAAGACGACGCTTAAGTCATTGCAGGCTGGACATCGGGTCAACCTGGAAAAATCGCTGCGCATCGGCGGTTTTTTGGGCGGCCACTTTGTACTGGGCCATGTGGACGGCGTCGGGCATATTTTGTCCAAAAGCCAGAAATCCGGATCGATGATTTTTGCCATTGAAGTCCCGGACGCACTTTTTCGCTATATCGTCGAAAAAGGGTCCGTCGCCATTGACGGCATCAGCCTGACGGTGAACAAGGTTGAAAAAGGCCGATTTTATGTTAATATCATTCCGCATACGGCCGAGCACACGACGCTGATCGGAAAAAAAGAATCCGACCGGGTCAATATCGAAACGGATATTCTCGGAAAATATGTCGAAAAGTTATTGCAAAGCCCGAAGGGAATCGATAAGACCTTTCTGAACGAACACGGCTTTATCAAATAAAATTAAGGATACAGTATGGCAGTCAGCAAAATTTCAGAAGCAATTGAAGACATCCGCAACGGAAAGATGGTCATTCTCGTTGATGATGAAGATCGGGAAAACGAAGGCGATTTGTGCATGGCGGCGCAGTTTGTGACGCCGGAAGCGATTAATTTCATGGCGCGTCTGGGCCGGGGGCTGATTTGCCTGACGCTCACAGAGGACATCGCCAGTCATCTGAATTTAAATTTGATGGTGAAAGACAATCAGGCGCGCTTCGGCACGGCCTTTACCGTTTCCATCGAAGCGCGGCACGGTGTGTCCACCGGTATCTCAGCGGCGGATCGCGCGACGACCATTCTGGCGGCAGTCAACCCCGCAGCCAAACCGGAAGACATCGTCAGCCCCGGACACGTGTTTCCCATCCGCGCCCGCAAAGGCGGCGTTTTGGTGCGCACAGGCCAGACAGAAGGATCGGTTGATTTGTGCCGTTTAGCGGGACTCACCCCGGCGGGCGTCATCTGCGAAATCATGAAAGACGACGGCGAAATGGCGCGCATGCCGGATCTGGAAGTTTTCGCCCGCGAGCACAATCTCAAAATCTGCACCATTGCGGATCTGATCGACTACCGCATGCAGCATGAATCGCTCATCCGCCGCGTAGCCGAAGCGGATCTCCCGACGCTCTATGGCGGCGATTTTAAAATTATCGTCTATGAAAATGACGTGGACGACATGCAGCACATCGCCCTGGTCAAAGGTGAAATCAGTAAAGAAGACAATGTTCTGGTGCGGGTGCATTCCGAATGCTGCACCGGCGATATTTTTGCGTCCGCCCGCTGCGACTGCGGCGATCAGCTGCATCGCGCCATGGAAATGATTGAAGAAGAAGGCAAGGGTGTGATTGTCTATATGCGCCAGGAAGGCCGCGGCATCGGGCTCGTCAACAAGATCAAGGCGTACGCACTGCAGGATGAGGGTCACGACACCGTCGAGGCCAATATCGCCCTGGGCTTCAAGGCAGACTTGCGCGACTATGGTATCGGCGCGCAGATTCTGGCGGATCTGGGCGTGCACAAGATGCGGCTGATGACCAACAATCCCAAAAAGATTGTCGGTCTGGAAGGCTACGCCATTGTCGTCACGGACCGCGTTTCGATTGAAATTCCGCCCAACGAAAACAACATCCGGTATATGACGACCAAAAAAGCCAAGATGGGTCATATTCTGGATCTATAAAAAACGCGCCACTTGGGGGCGCGCAAAATCGACATCTTTGAGTAATCTTTTTTTAGTCATTCCCGCGCAGGTGGGAATCTAGAAACCAAACAGAATGACTGGATTCCCGCCTGCGCGGGAATGACGACAGGGTAGGTTTTATACAGTCAGGCAAAGCTCTCAAAAATCGAACAGGGGGCAACCCCTTGTTCCTAATTCAAAAAAGGATGGTGCTTAAATCATGCCGAAAATAATTGAAGGAAAGATTGTCGCCAAAGGAATGAAATTTGCGATCGCCGCAAGCCGCTTCAACGATTTCATCAGCGGACGCCTCATTGACGGCGCCGTCGATACGCTGGTTCGCGCAGGCGCAGAGGAAAAGGACATCACCATTTACAAAGTCCCAGGTGCGTTTGAACTGCCGCACGCCGCAAAGCGGCTCGCCAAAAGCGGGCGCGTGGATGCGGTGATCTGCGTAGGCGCGGTCATCCGGGGCGCGACGCCGCATTTTGAATATGTCAGCGCTGAAGTTTCTAAAGGCATCGCCAGCGTCGGCCTCGATGCCGACATCCCCGTGGTGTTCGGCGTTTTAACGACCGATACGATTGAACAGGCCATTGAACGGGCTGGCACTAAATCCGGCAACAAAGGCTCGGATGCGGCCATGGCGGCCATCGAAATGGTCGATCTGTTTCGCAAAATGAACGCCTGATTATTTTGATGCGGAATGACGCAATCTTGAAAAATGCTCTTACTTGTCATTCCTGCGCCGGCGGGAATCCGGGAAAAAATTGAAAATAATGGAATCCCGCATGTTCGGGAATGTAAGCAGTATTGGTTTCATGCAGAAATGTAAAGCTTTAGCGGCGAAAGCCGCGCTTGGAATTTGAGGGAAAAATGCACGAACGAAGAAAGGCGCGAGAAGTCGCCTTGCAAGTTCTTTACGGTTTAAATTTTGTCAATCTCGATGTGGAAAAAGCGCTGGAACTTTTCTGGGGGAATTTTATAGCGCCAAGGACGGCCAAAGAATTCGCCGCAACGCTGGTGGAAGGAACATGGGGTCATCGCGAAGAACTCGACCGGCTTATTGGCGAAAGTTCCGACAACTGGTCGCTTGGCCGCATGTCAAAGGTGGATATCAGTATCTTGCGGATGGCGGTGTTTGAGTTTATCTACTGTGAGGACATTCCACCCAAAGTGACGATTAACGAAGCCGTAGATTTGGGCAAAATGTTTGGATCGGAAAATTCCGGTTCTTTTATCAACGGCATCCTCGATGCCCTGAATCTGAAGTTAGGCAAAAGCCATGCAGATAAACCTGTCCACCCAGCCGCCGGATCTTCAAAAACATAAATGCCTGGTGCTCGGTTTTTTTAGCGATGAAAAACCACCGCGAGGAACATGCGGCGTCATCGACTGGCGACTAAACGGCATGATCTCGCAACATATCAAAATGAAGCACATCACCGGCGAGTTCAAAGAAAAAGTCGCCATCCCCTGGCCCGATCCGGTGCGCTCCGAGCTCGTGGTGCTTGTCGGAATGGGCGATCTGGCCGATCATTCCTACGACCGCGCCTACAACGCCGCCCATGACATCGGCGGCATGATGGATAAGATGAAAGTCCGCGAATTTGCGTTTGATCTGCCCGGTCTTGAGCGCACAATGCTCACCACGGCAGGCCTTGTCGAAGCGATGATCACCGGTTTTTTTGATTACTATTCCGAAGACATCAGCAAACTCTCCGTCGCCAAGCTCTGCCTGGTCGTGTCAGAAAATGACTTAAAAAGCGTCGCGCAGGGTATCACTCAGTTTCATAAAAACGTCCGCCACCTGGGCTCCGTCGATTTCAGCGCGTTGGAGCCACACTTCGCGTGACGGGCGACGCCCGGCAATTCGCCTTTAAAATAACCGCGCACCCGTTTTATAACCATTGCATACTGCAAAACACACTAACCATTCACAATCCACAATTTATAATTGCTTTCAAAAGTAATTAGGATTAACTTTGAGCCATGCCAACGCTAATGAAATTAGGATCATTCAGATTTCATTTTTATTCTGACGAAGGGAATGAGCCAAGCTCATATCCATATCGAAACTCGGGATGGTGAATGAAAATTCTGGCTTGATCCTGTTCGATTGTCACGCAACAAAGGCGTTGCGCCACAAAGCATACGACAAATTGAAAGGATAATATTCGAACACCGAAATTTTTTTGAGGACAAATACCATGAATACTTTAGCCATGAGAAATGAACCTGTCGAGCCCACCGCAATAAGGGTATGGACAGAAAAAAGGACTATCTATATTGAGCTCACAGACGGACGGATCATTGGTTTTCCTGCCAGTCGTTTTAAGCTTCTTGCCAATGCCCCGGAAGAAAAATTAAGGGAAGTTACTTTGCGCCTGAATGGTTTTGCATTGCGTTGGGAATCCCTTGATGAAGACATTACCGTTCCCGGGATTGTCGCTGGAAATTTTCAATTGCCCTATAACATCGAATAGAAATCGCCGATCGCCTAATCGTCTCTGGTCTTACTTAAATCTTAACTACTGAAAACTATTTTATTTTCCTTTCACTATCCATGCAATCCATAAAACAACCCCCGGTTTCCCGGGGGTGAATTTTATTTCTTGTGCTTAAAACTTAATACTTAATTACATAAAACTATTTTTTTCTACCATCCACCATCCACCAACTCGCCGATAACCCATGTCTTTTATCCTCCGCTGGCGGAGGCGATAGTCCGGCGAATGCTGGATGTCACGAAGTGACGGAGGTGGATTTCTTGCACTTATTCACTATCCACCATTCCCCATCCACTACTCCCCGCCTGCCATCGCCATGACCTTTTCCACACCACGAGCCATAGTGTTCATATCATCTTCCGTCAGCGTTGGATGGACCAGAAACATCATCGCCGTATCGCCCAATTCTTGCGCCACCGGAAGCCTTTTTTTGGGGCGCAGATGATTTGCGTCGAAAGCCTTTTCGAGATACATTTCACTGCAACTGCCCGTAAAACAAGGAATGCCCAGGTCATTAATGGCCACAATAATGCGTTCGCGATCCCAGCCCTTTTTCAGCAGCTCCGGCCGGATAAAGACATAATACTTATAGCAGGCATGGAAAACATCGTCAGGCGGCAAAGCGACGCGCAGCGCCGGGATATTTATACATGATTTCATTAAGATGTCGGCATTGCGCCTGCGAGTTTCAATCCACTCCGGCAGTTTACGCAACTGAATGCGCCCAATGGCCGCCTGCATTTCCGTCATCCGCCAGTTCGTGCCGAAGGATTCATGCAGCCATCGAAAAGACGGACCGGGTTTGACCGCATTTTTATAAACCGTGTCATAGCTTTTACCGTGATCCTTAAACGACCAGACTTTCGACCAGATTTTTTTACTGTTTGTCACAACCATGCCACCCTCACCGCCCGTGGACATGATCTTATCCTGGCAGAAAGAGAAAGCGGCCGCATGGCCGAAAGACCCCACCGGTTTACCTTTATAAAAAGCCCCGGATGCTTGCGCGCAGTCTTCGATAACCACCAGCTTGAGCTTCCTGGCCAGCTTCATAATCTTATCCATTTCACAGGGCCAGCCGGCCAGATGCACAGCTATAATGGCGCGCGTGCGCTTTGTAATCACCTTTTCAATAGTTGCGGCGGTAATGTTTTGACTTTCCGGATCCACATCCGCAAAAACAGGTTTGGCGCCGCGCATCACCGCGCAACTGGCCGAGGCAATGAAACTGCGCGGCGTCACAATGACTTCATCGCCTCTGCCAATATCGAGCGCCATCAAAGCCGCTTCGAGCGCCACCGTCCCGTTCATCACGGCAACGGCGTATTTTACACCGATACTTGCCGCAAACTCCTTTTCAAAGTGACGGCCTTCTTCACCTGTCCAGTAGTTGACTTTGCCCGATTGTAAGACCCTTCTCACCGCCGCGATTTCGTCTTCGGGAAAATCAGGCCATCCGGGTAATTTATTTTTACAGGCTTTATTATTCTCTTTTGTCATTAATTTACTCATGGGACATCCCTATCCTAATGTTTATTTTAAATAATTTCTGCTGCTGAAGCTAATTCCAAACATATTCTGCTAGATTATCTAAGTGATTTCCGTTTCCATCATTGGCTATCAAAGCAAACAAATCGAGAGCTCTGCAGAACCCCTTTAGTCGTCATTACTGGTGCAGGCCAGTATCAGAAAACCATTGTTAATACTGGATTCCGGTTTTGCCGGGAATGACAAAGATGTACCAGGCGAAACGGCACTGACTGGTTACGGTCCCGCTGTTTAAAGATTCACTTGCTTAATATAATCCGCAAACAAGACAATCTTCTTGCCATCGGAAGGTTGAAACAGAAATGGCTCCACGTCTTTAGCCAGATCCTTCAAATTCAGTCCCTTCAGATGGACGAGCACTTTTTCTTTTAGTGCTTTTGAATTCGCAATGTCCGCTTTTTGTTCCAGGTATGCATAATTGGGTTTGGTTTTTTGAAGCAAGAAAACCACATCATAAAAATCCCTGCCTTTGGCGCGTTTGCGATTCAATAATGCGAAAAATTTCTGCGCAAGAAGAATATCGGGCGGTGTAACGGCTATCTGTGTGAAAACATCAAATTTATTCAAAAACACCTTCTCAGGTTGATAGGCAAAATCATGCGGCTCCGTATCCACCTGGATCAAAATCTTTTCCTGCGATAAGTCCGACATCTCATTTTCAAACAAAACACGTGGAAGTTTGACATAACAGCGAAAAGCTCTCTTTAGAACATTGCGGATTTCTACGGAGTAACCTTCCCTCTGGAGGCCCGTTTGAATATCTTTCGTCAGTCGTGTGAAATCATCCTCACTGAGTTTGAAATTGTCAAAATCAAGATCTTCGGAAAAACGGGTATTTTCATGGATGATGCGCAAAGCCGTCCCACCGAGGAAAGACAATTTAGGGGCGATCCTGGAATTGAAAATGATTTCCAGAATTTTGTATTGCAGATACTCGCGCAGAATATTTCTCTTAAATCCGCGAAGATATTCAGGGTAGTGCTGTTCGATCTGATGGATACTAATCATGATTGATAAACTTTAAAAAATTCTGAAATCTTTTTTCAAGACGCTTATTGCCAAAGGCGACAAGATATCTTTCGAGCGTATCGAGGTTTGTCTGATCTTTGAATTCTTCACCATTAATACGCAAACCGGCAAAATCATCTTTCGTGTTCAGATGCGAATGGAGATAGAAATAATCCAGAATGGCTTTTTCCGGTTCCGCAATTCTGCAGGTGTGGCCGCGAAAGCTGATAAGCTGGTAGCCAAACATCAGCTGTGGTTTAATGTGATGATAGGTGAATTCGCCAAAAGATGTTACGAACCGATTTGTTTTGCGTGAAGAAACAGACGTAATGCCATAAACAGCCTCGGGGATCAGGTTGTAATGCGCAAGCGCTATTTCCATCGACACGTACGAAGGCACATAAATTCGATTTGCCATCAGAAAGAGAACAGATTCATTGATCTTCAGATCAGAGAAAACATAATGGCCTCTCCGGATCATTTTTATGTAGCCTTTTCCCCGCCATTCGCTTAGACGGCGAAGATCAAATCCGGCATCAATTTTCCGAATATCGGCTAAACTAAACGAAATAAAATCTTTGAGTTGTTCTTTTAACGACAGATAAGTCATAATATATTTCCGAATTATGTGAATATTAACATATTATGGAAATATAATGCTTTTAATTTCAAGAATTGCAAGTAATAAGTTTCCGTTTCGCTGATTTCTGTTTTCATAATAGATTGTTCATTCAAGTGAACAATTAATAGAATAACTGTTCACTTGAATCAAGCATAAAAAATATTTCAGACTTTGCAATGAACCATTTCCATCATCATCGTGGCGACATATTTCAAACCAATGCTTGCGGCAAATTCCTTCTCAAACAGGCGGCCTTCCTCGCCCGTCCAATAATTAACTTTTCCCGATTGCAGAACTTTCATAGCCGCCTCAACTTCATCAGCAGCATAAAAGGGCCATTTAGGAAATGGTTCTCGTCGAACAGGTTCACTGTTTTCAATTAGACTAGACATTATAATTCCTACTATTACCGTTTTCTGACTTTTCTTGCGCGTGCTGTTCTGGATTTCACTATCTGGAACATCTTAGTTCACAAAACATTATGGTAACGAGCATAACTGCTGTATTCATGACCACCAACCTAAAAAAAGAGAAATTATAGTTATCAGAACAATTATTCAATTTGCTTAATAACTTTAGCAGGTACACCTGCCGCAACAACCTTAGATGGAATATCTTTAGCGACCACTGACCCAGCCCCAATAATAGAGCCCGCACCTATTTGAACAGAAGGATTTATTGTCACACCGGAACCAATAATACAATCCGATCCTATTTGCACGCCTCCAGAAATGTCGATACCAGAAAAGATAGTTGTATAATCACCAATTGAAACATCATGACCGATTCTTGTTGTGCAATTTACAAAAACAAAATCACCTAACTTAACATTTGGGCTAATCCAATTGAAAGATAAAGAAACTATACAACCTTCACCGAATTCAACCATATCAGAAACAATGCTATTCGGGCCAATGATTAACGGAAAAGTTACGTTTTTCAATTTTTTAAGTTTTTGGACCAACTCTCTCTTCATTATAGGGCTGCCGACCGTCGTTATTGCAATTGAACCACCATATTCACTTAGCCATTCAAAACCACCGTGTAAAGGTATGCCATTGATTGTCTTGCCCCAAAGTGATTTATCATCATCCACAAATCCTCTTAATTTCCATCTTTTATTAATGTCATTTTCTAAAGAAAGTGAAAAAGCCAATTCTCTACCAGCACCACCAGCCCCATAAATTAATAAATCACCTTTCATAAAAAGCTTCCTTTCTTCAATTCATATTCTTTGATGCTTTAAATTCCTCCATCGTTGCCTGTCCTGGCTGACTGATCCCTTCACGTTTCAGGATCTTCCAAATGGTCATCGCAATGATCTTGATATCCAGCCACAAAGACCAATTATCAACATACCATACATCCAGTTTGAACTTTTCTTCCCACACCAGCGTTTATGGCCTTTGTATCTTCCCCGTAAATAATCTGTGTGACGGAACCGCCCATATGCGGGGCTCGTCTATGCGCTTGAGCTCATTGCCTGCGTAAATCACCAACCCGCCACGCCACCTCTCACCAAGTGCAGAGGCGACTTCCCTGAGCCCTCTGGTGTCTTTGGCAGCCAGGACCGACCGGGATTTAATTTCCATACCGACAACACCCGCCGATGATTCAAAAAGAATGTCCACTTCCAGGCCGGAGCGCGTCCGATAGAAATATAAATCTCCATCGCGGGCCATCGTTTTCATCCACTTGACAAGTTCACCGACAACCATGGATTCATAGAGTTCGCCGGACACAACTTCTTTTACACCGGTCAAATGCCGTATCAGGCCCACATCAAGCCAGTAGGTCTTGGGCGTCTTGATCACCGCGCTGGTCAAATTGACATGATAAGGCGGCAAGAGCCAGGTTTGATAAGAAAGTCTGAGGTATTCCAGATAGCGCCGCGCCGTATCAATGCTGACCGCGGCATCCCTGGCCAATTCCGCATAGTTTAATAAACAGCCGGAGCGAAGCGCGGCCAGGCGCTGAAACTTTCTAAACGGCATCAGATCATCCAACCGGACAAGATCGGCAATATCCCGTTCAAGATAGGTATATTCATAATCTTTGAGCCACTGAGACCGCTCCGATGCATCCAACGGCAGCAAGGCCGGCATCCCTCCCCACTGCAGGAGGTAGTCCTGCGCGTTTCTGCGCCACGCATCTTCCTCGGCCAACAAACCAGAAGGTTGATTTCCGAAAATATCGTCGAGGGCCATCGGAGAAAAAATATCATCAACCAGAGGCATTGTCTCGGGGGCTTTGGCCTTATTATTGAAGATCTCGCACATCATGAGCGGCCAAAGCTCAAAGATTGAAACGCGGCCTGCCAATGTTTCCCGTATCTTTTTCAAAAGAAGAATCTGGCTGGACCCCAGCAAAACGGAAAAAGTAAGCGCCCCATCATCAAATGCGTATTTAATTTTATCAAAGATAACAGGTTCTTTTTGAGCTTCATCCAACACGGCGCGCCCTATGTCCTTCGCCCACAGGGATGAGGAGACTTGGCGAATCGCCTCACGATTTTCCGGAGCATCCAGATTAATATAACGCAAATCCGGATACTTACGCTTAGCAAGGGTTGTTTTTCCGGTCTGGCGCGCACCGGTTAAAAGCAGCAAGCGTCTCTTGCCGGATTCGGGAATCCTGTCGTTTATCATTCTATATAGCTGTATATTATAGCTCATTGTCGTAATATTTACAGCATAATGATATGATTGTCAAGATGGTCCATTAGAGAGACGTTTGCATAACCACATAAAACCAACAATTTTGTCATTCCTGCGAAGGCGGGAATCCAGTTATTTCAAAGCTTTTTCCAAACGCTTACGGTTTGCCGATTCCCTTGAACTCCTCCATCGTCGCCTGTCCCGGCTGGCTGATCCCTTCCCGTTTCAGGATCTTCCAAATGGTCATCGCAATGATCTTGATATCCAGCCACAAAGACCAATTGTCCACATACCAGACGTCCAGCTTGAACTTCTCTTCCCATGTAATGGCGTTGCGGCCGTTGACCTGCGCCCACCCGGTAATTCCCGGTTTTACTTCGTGCCGCCGCGCCTGTTCGGCGGTATATCGCTCCAAATATTGCAGTAAAAGCGGCCGAGGCCCCACCAAGCTCATCTCGCCTTTCAAAACGTTAAACAATTCCGGCAATTCATCCAGACTTGCGCTTCGTAAGAAACGACCGAAACCTGTAAGGCGTATAGCATCGGGCAATAAATTCCCGTTCACATCCCGTGCCTCCGTCATTGTCCGGAACTTATACATTTCAAATGGTCGCCCCTGAAAACCGGGCCTACTCTGAACGAATAAAATAGGCGCACCAATCTTTATGCGTACAATCAGTGAGATGATGACACAAGCAGGCAATAAAACAACCATAGCCAGAATTGTTAATATTAAATCAAATATTCGTTTAATCCTCATGCAGAATTAGCCGTTCCTTCTTCTAGGTGCAAGAGAAGACATTAACGCGTCAAACTGATCGACGCCTTTATCAAATGACAAATTCTGCAGGTAATATTGATGACCGGCCTGGCCCATCTTTCTTCTGGCTTCCGGACCTGCATTAATCAATTTTTTTAGTGCTTCCATGAGCGATGCCGGATCGTCCGGTTCACAGAGAACTCCCGCACCCGCATTATCGACTAACGCCGCAGAATCCCCGCGAACAGCCATAATCAATGGTTTACCCATGAAAAGATAACTTTGCGTTTTTGACGGAATAGTAATCCTGAACAGCGGATAGTCTTTTAGATGAACCATTAGCGCGTCAGCCATATCATATATTTTCCCCATTTCCTCAATCGGCCGCCGAGGCAAAAATAAAACATTCTTCAGCTTCATTTCCGCCGCAAGATGCTCCAATCTTTTTCGGTCGGCGCCATCCCCGATTAGTGCAAATTCAACATTTGGCAAAGATTTTTGGCAAAGATCCGCGCACTTGAGCAGTGTATCGAGTCCCTGAACAACACCCATTGCTCCCGCATACAATACAATAAACTTCTCTGGTGTTTTGCTTTCCTTTGTGGAGTCGGAAGATTTCTTCCTCAAACTATTCTCATCACACCAATTATAAATCACACGGATACTACCCGAGTTAATTCCTCGGCCCGTCAAATGAGCCTTAAAACCAGGAGACAAAACAGCCAACTTATCCGCACTGCGATAGACCCAGTTACAAAGGTGCGTCAGAAAATTTAAGGCGGTCTTATTGCCGATCATGCCTGATCCGGCAACAGATTCAGGCCACAAATCCTGCACATCAAAAAGCACTTTAGACCCATAGACGAAACGAATTAAAAAAGCCGGCAAACCCAGCGTAACCAGGTTATAGACATAAATAACATCCGGTTTTTTAACCAGCCAGAGGCCCATCAGCAAAGCGGACAAAGAAAAACTCATATAATTGGCAATCCTGCGAAACGCTGATTTATCATGGCTGGGATACAGAGGCACGCGATGTACGGTTATACCATCCATCACTTCCTTCTGGTAAAAACGTATTCCATATCCGGGATACAATTCTCCCCCCGGATAATTCGGGAATCCTGTGAGCACCTCCACATCATGCCCTTTTTCTGCCAACGCTTTTGCAAAAGGCAAGCCTTTGAAAAAGTTTTCCGGCTGAAACCACTGGGTAAGAAAAAGAATGCGCATTAGAATACAGGCCAGAGGCGATGGGCGATGGGCGATGGGTAAATAAACGAAGGGCCTCGTCCAAACCACACCGCAACAATATTTTGCTTTTTCCTATAGCCCATCGCCTATGGCCTATCGCCCTTTTTCCACACCACCCGATTGACATAGTCCGTATAGCTTAAAATGATGCGGACTACTTTTTCGGAGACGTTGGGAACATTGTAATCTTCAACAAGCTTTAAAATTCGCTGTTCACCACGCGGCTGCTTTTCAAGAACGGCCAGGGCTTCCTTGATTCGTGCCCAGGACAAACCGACCATCATGACCGAACCTTCTTCCATTCCTTCGGGCCGCTCGTGCGCTTGGCGGATGTTGAGCGCCGGAAAATTCAGAATGGATGATTCTTCCGTAATCGTACCGCTGTCGGAAAGAACAGCCTTGGCATTCATTTGAAGATTCACGTAATCACTCAAGCCGAAAGGTTTATTCATTTCAACCAAATTCGGAAGATTAATCTTTTCCTGTTCGATGCGTTTTCGTGTGCGCGGATGCGTGGTCATGATCACCCGCTTGCCGAATGTATCGGCCAACCCTTTGAGCATTTCGATTAATCCACGGAAATTGTCTTCACTGTCCACATTTTCTTCCCGATGACAGCTCACCACAAAATAATCCATCTCTTTCAGGCCCAGCCGGCATCTGATTTCTGACCTCTGTATTTTCGGCATATAATGATGCAGCACCTCAAACATCGGACTGCCCGTTTTGATCACCCGATCCGGCGGGCATCCTTCGCGCAGCAGATATTCACGACTGATTGAACTGTAAGGCATATTGATGTCGCTGATGTGATCGACGATCTTGCGGTTGATTTCTTCCGGCACACGTTGATCGAAACAGCGGTTGCCCGCCTCCATGTGAAAAACGGGGATTTTTCTGCGCTTGGCGGCATACGCGGCCAGACAACTGTTTGTATCCCCCAGAATCAAAACAGCATCGGGATTGATTTGAGCCAAAGCGTCATCAGCCCGGCTGATGACCAGCCCCGCGGTTTCCGCACCATTTTTCCCTGCCGCTTCCAGAAAATAATCCGGCTTGCGTATTTCCAAATCATCAAAAAAAATTTGATTTAATTCAAAATCATAGTTCTGGCCCGTATGAATAATCACATGATCAACATAGCGATCCAGCGCCGTCATCACACGAGACAGCCGAATAATTTCCGGTCGTGTGCCGATAATAGTTGCTACTTTCATTTAACCTCCGGTTTAAGGCTAGGGGCGATGGGCTATGGGCAATAGATCAATTTGCGGTGCGCACCTTGATCAACGCGCCAAGCATCTTTCCAATTTCGACAGACTTATCCTCAATGCCATTAAATACATTTTCTGCTATATAACCTATTCTATAGGCGATTTCTATCTGGGTTCTGAGCTCTGCGAGTGATCCCTTGGCGATAAAGAAAAAACGAACAGATTCTTTATCTGTATCTCTTTCATCACCTTCTGCTATATTGCTTGGCACGCTGACGGCAGATCTTCTTACTTGATCACGAAGACCAAAATCTTTCTTGAATTCATTTTCATTCGTGATCTTATATATCAATACAGCCAAGTCACTTGCTTTTTGCCAGACCAAAAGTTCTTTAAATCCCTTTCCCATTAATGCTCCTATCGCCTATAGCCTATTGCCCATCGCCTGTGGTTTTTCAAACCACCTCAAAATACGTATCCGGATTCGCTGGGTCAAAAACCTGATTGGCCCAGAACAGCGTCACCAATTCACCGGCACCCACGTTCTCAATCGAATGCGTATATCCCGGTGGAATATCCACCACACTAAACTCTTCCCCACAAACACGATATTCAATGATATCTTTTTCCTTCCCTATCGCCTCTGGCCCATCGCCTATAGCCTCTTGCTTATCTATCTTCCTGAACCTTATCACCGCCTGACCCTCAACGACGAGGAACTTTTCCGTCTTGGTATGATGATAATGATTGCCGCGCGTAATGCCCGGTTTTGTGCGGGAAACAAAGATCTGCCCAAATGAGGGCGACTTCAGAAACTCGGCAAGACATCCCCTGTTGTCCGTTTTGATATCCAGACCGTATGCAAAATTTGACTCTTCAAGATATGAAAGATAGGTGGCATAGAGCCGGTATATGAAAGGGTCATTAAATGCAGGAACCTGCAAGGACGAGCGTGAACCTTTAAAAGCTTCAATCGTATCGACCAATTCACCCAGTGTACTTTTAAAAGACGGATTAATGTCTGCATAAGCGGAATCACTTGCAGGCATAAAATGCTTATGCGGAGGCTGCGTGAGCCCGGCTGCTTCCATCATGGCAGCGCAGACATCATCCACATAAACCAGATTCACAACGTTTGCCCGATCAGAAATCGTAATGGGAAGATTGCGGGCAATATTGTGACAGAAAGTGGCCACACCGGAGTTGTAATTTGGCCGACACCACTTCCCAAAAACATTTTTCATGCGAAAAATGACAACCGGCGCGCCTGTATCCCTTGAGAAATTCAGGAGGGCGTCTTCCGCGCCACGTTTGCTCAGACCATAGAGATTGTCCAGTTCCGCCTGAATGGATGACGACAGAACAATCAAAGGCTTACGGCCCAGCGTACGAAGCTTATCGCAGATCGCTTGCGTGAAACCTGTGTTACCCACCTGATAATCTTCAGGCTTCTCCGGTCGATTAACCCCCGCCAGATGATAAATCACCTCCGCCGTTGCCAGCCCTTCATCTAAAAGTGATTGCGAATCATCCAGGTCATACCCAATCATCTCAACATCTGGCTGTTTTTCGAGTGTAACAACCAGATTCCGCCCAACAAACCCCTTCGCACCTGTCACCAATACCTTCATCGCTTTATCCGATCTCTGCCCTCTGATATTTACCTATTGCCTATAGCCTTTTGTCCCAACTTTGAACTCTGAGCGTTAAACTATCGCCTATAGCCCATCGCCTATTCTTATGTTAAAAGCCACTTCCAAACAGGCACCACTTTAATTTTATCCTCTATTACCGTTTCGTCATCCCATGTTACTATTGTACCAGTGGCAAGTGCGAGTTCATCCATTGCGCTTTTCAATCCGCGAATCTCTCGTTCAAAGGTCTTTTTATCCGACATTTCCCAGCATACCTGAATCAATTGCGTCTCGCCCGAAATTCTGTGCCGTGTAAAGAAATCAACTTCACGACCGTCTTTTGTAGCGACATATTCCACATCATACGCCCCGCGACGCAGCTGCATAAAGACCATAGTTTCCAGCAACTGTCCGTAATTAGACGAATTACGAAAGGTCATGGCATTCAGAAGGCCGGTATCGATAGTGTATATTTTAGGAGGATTGATGATCCTTGATTTTTCAGAACGACTGTGAATGGGAACTTTGTAAAATAAAAATGCATCCGTTAAATGGTCAAGGTATTCATACAAGCTATTTTTGGTGCATTTAATCGACATGCTTTTCATGGTGTTGAAGAATTTGTTAACACTGAATTGACCGCCAGCAGAATTCATAATATGGTGAACAAGATATTTAAGCACCAGAATATTGCTGACCTTATGACGCTCGACGATGTCTTTCAGCAATACAGAATCAATATAACCTTGTAATACTTCAATGCGAAGATTGACTTCCAGTTTCTGTGCTTCCGGAAAACCACCGATCTCAAGATAATCTTTTGCTGCCTTGCGTAGTATGGCGGCAGTGTTTAGGCCAAACGTTTTAGGTTTTTCGGGAAAAAGCCCGTGAAATTTCAAAAATTCTTTGAAACTAAAGGGAAGCATTTCTATCGCTAGAGATCGCCCCCGTAAACTGGTGGATATTTCCGAGCCGAGTAACTTCGATGATGATCCGGTAATGAAAATTTTAATATTTTCTGTATCAAGTAACCGCCTTATAAACATTTCCCATTGATCAATGCGCTGGATCTCATCAAAGAAAAAATAACATTGGGCGTTTCGATGCTCGGGATATTTCCCGAAATACACATCAAGAATTTCCTGAAAATGATCAACATTAAACTCAAGTAACCGATCATCTTCAAAGTTAAGATAGATTATCTCTTCTTTTTTTATACCGGAGGCCATCAGTTCTTTTATTTTCTGATAACAAAACCAGGTTTTACCGGAGCGCCTCATCCCGATAATAACATCCGCCTTACCTCTTACTTCAGAAAATTCCTTATCCCTTGTCACTAGATCCGGTAAATTCCGTTCATAAAAGTCATCAATGAGTTGCGAAAGCAAATTTTTCATATTGGCAATATTATCTCTTTAAAAGAGACAAATCAACTAGTATTTATACTTTAATAAAAGATGAATTAAGCGGTATTTATATCAGAGATTTCCGAATTATGTGATTATTAACAAAATATAAGAGTGTTGATAAATAGTGACTTCGCTGTCTGCTCCGGCTACCTGATCCCTGACCGCCGGACTCTGTCACCGCGCCCATAGCCTTTTTATTATTCCTATCGCCCATCGCCTCTGACCTCTATCTTTTTAACTTTAACCTTTGAACATTGAACTATTTTTCTACTTTTCCCCTTACAACGCCCGCTGAATAATATGCAAACATCGTGTTTGATTATCCCCTTACAACAGATTCAGATAAACCTATGATTTTCGGTAATGTTTTGTAATCGCGAACACTTCAACGCCTTCATCCAAATAAATGAAGAGCGCGCGATATTTTTTATCAAGACGGAATGAATAGATGCCACGGTGTTTTGGTTCGAGGAGTTCTGTGTTCAACGAAGCGTGAAATGGGTTACTTTCGAAAAGTGTTTTTGCTTTCTGCCGTTTTTTCAAAAGGTTATGCACCTTGAGGTATTCTTTCAAATCAGTCCGCATCTCGACGATTTTAGGCATTTGTTCTACTGATAAACAGATGATTTTTTCAAACCAGCCTCAAGATCAGCTAAAAATTCGCTCTCGTATAAACCGGTTTCGGTAAAATCAGTGAATATTTTTGATAATTTGTCCTTTTTAAATTTCTTTAGCATAAAAGAAGCTGCACCAATCTTCGATATCAGTTTCTTTTTATCAGCAGTACTGAGCGACTCTATAACTTCCAATAGTGTTTCAAACGGAATATCTATTTTTTTTGTTATGGTTTCTTTTACTGTGATTTGCGGCATGTTTCAACCTCCTACATGAAGGTACGTCAATATAGTCTCGATAATCAAGCAAACCTTTCATAAACAAAGAAGCAACATTCCAAACCTGCCCCCTGACCTCTGTTTTCTGACCTCTGCCCTCTAATTTTACCTATCGCCCATAGCCCATAGCCCCTCGCCTATAGCCTATAGCCTATTGTACCTATCACCTATTTTTCAATCTTTTCCCCTTTAAGCGCCCTCTGAACAATTTCCAACTTCAGCAGAAGCTTCATCATCCCATCAACATCTAGCCTTGTCGTGTTGTGGGAATTGTAGTCTTCCTTCAGCGATACATCTTCCTGGCCTTCGACAAAATAGCAATTATAGTTCAAATCACGGACATCTGCGGGAACTCGGAAATAATCCCCCATATCTTCGGCCTTGGCCATTTCCTCGCGGGTCAAAAGCGTTTCGTAGAGTTTTTCGCCATGCCGTGTACCGATAATGCGGACTTCATTTTTTGAGTTGAACAACTTGAGCAGCGCCTCAGCCAGAACACCGATTGTTGCCGCTGGGGCTTTCTGGACAAAAATATCGCCGGGGTTACCGTTTTGAAATGCATAGAGAACCAGATCAACGGCATCGTCGATCGTCATCATGAAGCGGGTCATATTCGGGTCGGTCAACGTCAACGGAGCACCTGCCTGAATCTGGTGAAGAAATAGTGGAATAACCGATCCGCGGGACGCCATAACATTCCCGTATCGAGTCCCGCAAAAAACCGTCTTTTTGTTGCCGTACATTCGTGCTTTGGCAACCATGAGTTTCTCCATCAACGCCTTGGACATGCCCATGGCATTGATGGGATAAACCGCTTTATCGGTGCTGAGCACAATAACATTTTTCACACCACTGGCCAGGGCCGCATTCATTACATTTTCCGCCCCCAAATCATTAGTGCGAATGGCCTCCAGCGGAAAAAATTCACAGGACGGTACCTGTTTGAGTGCCGCTGCATGGAAAACATAATCCACATCCTGCATGGCGGGAAGAATACTGTCGGAATTGCGGACATCGCCAATAAAGAACTTTACCTTTGGATTTGCCAGTGAAATGCGCAGATCTTCCTGCTTTTTTTCATCCCGGCTAAAAATGCGTATCTCTTTGATTTCTGTCTCTAAAAACCTTCTCAGAACCGCATTGCCGAATGTTCCGGTTCCACCAGTAATTAGTAAAGTTTTATTCTTAAACATAGCACCCTCTTATTTTCTGATCTCTGCTCTCTGATCTCTGACCTCTATCTTTTTCTGACCTCTGACTTCTGTCTTTCTAACTTTGAACTTCGAACTCGGAACTATCGCCTATCGCCTATGGCCTATAATATCTTCCAATAACCCGTTTTTTTAGCGCCAATTCGTTCAAGATAGCCTGTTGTTTTCAGCTTCTGAATGTTCCTTCTGATGGTCGCCTTATCTTTAGCAGAAAGAACGGCAATTTCATCATATGATATGTGTTTGTTAGCCTGTATAAATTTAATAATGTGCTGTTGTAGCTCACTTAAAGAGGCATTTCTGTTTGCCGAAGCCCTTTTACTTACATTTAAAGAGGCATCTTCCGGCTTCTGTTGCCTCTTTATTTGCCTCTTTAAATGCCCCAATATAGTTTTGACATAATCATCCGTTGCCTCAAAACACGGCACTTGCCCGGCTGCTTTCATCAGCGGAATAACTTTTGTACGAATCCCCATCCCGCGCGCATCGACATAACCATAATCTCTCAGAACTTCTACGATGATCGGATTGCGAGCCGACCGTTGGCCTGCGATCATCTTCTCAATCGTCATAGCGTTCTGCAAGCTCCCCGGACTTATGACTTCCATTCTGTCGGCATAACAACATACCTCTATTTCCATAAAGCGCGTCCAATCTCGATGAGCCAAGGAATTAATCACAATTTCACGAACAGCTTCAAACGGATACAACCACTTCTTATCCCTGCGCATATCCTTATTGATAACAGCTGCGTCGCGTGAAATAAATGGCAATATTGCGGATGCAAAATGCTCCACCAACCCCGGTTCAACAAGCGTTTTGACGTCTTTACTCGTGACAAAACGACCCGTAAGCGGAAAGTCCAGCACGTCATCCAAAAGCGCTTGATAATCTTTATCACGACCTGAGAAAACCATCAGGCGCAACCCGGCTTGTTTTAAATAACTGCGGGGCTTGATACCAAACAACAGCAAGCCGGCAATCGAGCACACCCAGCGGCCATCTACACCACCCACGAGAAAGCCCAGACGCTGTAAGCGTATCTCCCAATCCGCCTCTGTTTTGGGAACATCCGGATCGCGCAGAATCTCTTGAAGATAATTAGACAGACGTGCAAAATCCAGCGATTTGAGAGATGTTCCCGGCACAGGCATCAGCTCGGCATGCAGCAAACCACCCATTGCGTATAGCCGCGCCTGTTGCTCACGTGTCGCCCGTCTTGATGTACTGCCAATGCGAATATAGACATCTTCGCGGTCATTATGACGAACGACGTAGGGCTTGGAAATCCCCTGTGAAAATGAAACAACGGCAACCCGTTTGCCATTGGCCATTAACACCTCTTCGTAGTAGGGAATAATTAACGGATGCACATAACGACTAAAAACCGTATCCATTACCCAGGTTTCGAGATCGGCACGTGATATGCCGGTAATCACTCCAGTATCATCAACGCCAAGAAGAATTTTACCGCCTTGCAAATTTGCAAGCGCGACGATTTCTTTTGCAAGCTGTTCGGGGCGAATATTATCTTCTTTAAATTCCACCCCCGAATTCTCACCGTTTGCAATAATCTGTAAAAGTTCAGCTTTAGTCATACATGACACCAATGGATTCGGAAAAAATAATCACGTTCTCTGCCTTTCCCATCGCCTATCGCCTATCGCCTAATATACAACACCGCATTGCCAAATGTGCCCGTGCCACCTGTGATTAATAAGATTTTATTCTTAAACATCGCCCCCTCTTCTTTTCTTATATTTGACCTCTGATCTCTGTTCTTTCTTTTTCTAAATTTAAACTCGGAACTTTAAACGCTGAACTTAGAACTTTTCTACCCCTATTGCCTTGCGCCTATTTCCCGGAATATTCCAGTGCTAGCAGTGTCTCCAATATTTCAAGCCGTATTTCTTCTGCAACCCATCGGTTTTTGTCATCAGACCAATTTAGCTTGTTTGCATTTTTCGCATCAAGAACTCTACTTGCACCGGTTTTAAGCAGTTCTTTCGCTTTCGGCAAAACGGGATTGTTCGGTTTAGCTTTGGCAATTGCATCCTTCAACATGACAAAGTACTCGAAATCTTCGACGCTTTCCCGCAAAGCTTCCATGTGTTTTCCTGGTGTTACAGAATCGGGCGCAAGAAACATTGGCGCATAGTTCACTCCAGGAGCGGCATAAGGAGCCCAAGGATTTCCTCCACCAGTATCGCCGAAAGCCCAGAAGGAGGTCGCTTCCGCACCCATATCCCAGGCAGTCCATGCCTGTAACCGCACATAGGAGTATGGATCAAGCAGATGCATCGGGCCACTACAGGAATACAATTCAAGGCGTCTTCCTTCAGATTTCTGTTTTCGATAAAAGTCTTCAAAATGTTTGCCTTCACTCAGCATCTGAACCCGGTTCGGACAGAGTACGTCAACAGAGGACATCATCTCGGGTAATGCTTTTTCCGGTTTCAGGTAAGTTGGATCTTCCCAGAGCATCACTTTCGGTTGTGCGGCACGGATGGCTTTTGCCCATGCAATAATTATTTTGTCCTGTTCGTTTATTTTTGGTTCATCAAGCAATGCCAAAACGAGTTGATCTGCTTTGATTCCTTTAATAGTGGCATGATCCACCCAGAAATCTATCCAGGATTTGACTTTAGCCGCGAATATATCCGTGTCCATTTTAGAACCCAAAAGAGATTCGCCAACAGAAAAAGCAATACAATATCGTTTGGCATATGGCCATCTCGAAATCCAGGCATCAAACTTAGATGTATCTGGCTTTTTAGTTAATCGACCGGATGAATCAAAAGAACCAAATGGCATGACTCGTGCGTAGGCCCAAGGTGAATCAACAAATCTCTCTTGCAAATGTGCGATTAGCGCTTCTCTGTTATTAGGCGTTACACTAAACGTTGTATCAGAATCGGTATAATCCCAACCGCCAACATGTAGTGTCGGCTTCGTTGGAAAAACAAATGGGAACAGACGCATCTTCAGAGGGATTTCCTGCTTATACCCCTTAGCTTCTATAATAACCTTGCCGTTATAATTCCCCGGCATGATATTCATTGCATGAAACTGAAGCCAGATCTGACGTGTCATACCTGCGGGAATAATCGTCGAATAGCCCGATTGGGTATGCGCCATTTTGATAAGCGCCGCCGCGATCGGCTTAAGCTCTAAAGTATCTGTCCATTGTACTTCATAAACAGAAACATAATCCGGATTATTGCCACCAGGTAGCTCATTGATTGAAAATTGGATCAGCGCAGGCAGTGGTTGTGAATTTGTCATATTAAATACAGCGGAGCGCCATTCGCCGCGCATCATAGCCACTTCTATTTGTCGTCTTGATACCGAATCGGATTGTTGCGTCGGCGTAATATAATCCAAGGAGTGGCTGACCCACGTTTCGATAAGAGGCCAACCTTTCAGGCTTCTCATTTTGGCCCGAACTGAAAAAATTCGTGCTTGCAGGTCGTTGACGGGGAAAATTGCCGAAAATGCTTTTGGATCTACCTGTGCCATGTTGGGCATAGCAATCTCAATATCGTTCAGTTCTGCAAGGAGAACAGCCTTTTTGGTATCTCCTAGACTTGAACCCCTGATATCTACTATTGTGTCGCGCAGATCAGCATAAAGACGCGATTTGATGGCAATATTTGTAGCATGCGCGTGGAAGAAATCAGTGCCACCAAGCGTCGGCTTGCCTATTGATTGTTGAGTTACCCACGAATCTTCCCCGCGATAAACTTCAATTTCATCAACGAAACAACACCAGCCACCGGAAATGATCAGCAATTGTACAAAACGACCATGTAATTTCAGAATGTCAATCCAGTACCTATGAACAGCATAACCTTTGGCTGGAGGTGCATCCCGTTTGTTGCTTAGTGCAATTAGATCGCCGGCGTAAAAGTAATTCTTACCATCATCACTCAACAGAACGTGAATTGAGGTAGGCCACATGCCATCAGCGACACCAGCCGCTGTATTGAAAGAAATGCCCCGGATTGGCTCAATTTTACCCAAGTCAATCGTAATAATTACAGGGCGTTTATTCTGCCAACCTACAGTTGTTTTTTGTGTCCAGAAATACCCGGAAGTATAAATACCATCCGTTAGTTGAACATTGTCGCCGGGGTCACTGCAAAGGGCGTAATTCGGCGTAGCATTGAATGTGTAAGTTTTCCCTTTTGCAATATTGTCGTACTTAGAAGTATCCTGCAGATGTGTATCATGTGAAGCTGAGTAAACAAAGGTAGTCGCCAAAATAATTAAACCTATCAAAAGACCAAAGATAAATTTATTCGTGTAAGCTTTTAACATTTACATCTACCTTCGTTGATAGTTGAATAGTCTTTAACTGCAGCTAAAAGCATGACCCACTTAAAGAAATATTTCGAATTTAAAATCTTCAGTCCAATACCCATACTTCAGTAGATAAATCGTTTCCTATATTTGCGACACTGTATAAAAACAAATTATCTGACTTATTATCACCGTTTGGAAACATCATAGTACCAAACTGAAATAATCTATAAGGCAGCCAATCTTTTTTCTTTGTGTCAAGTATGGTGAGATTCATTTTTTCATCCAACAACAGCAAATGCGATTCATTCTTTAAAATACCTGGACCAGGACGCTGGTCCAGTAGTGTCAGCAAGGTTGATTTTTTTTCCATTCCGGGTTCGGTTGATGTAGAGAAGACGAAATGTTTTCCCACTTTGCATCCATATATACATGATCCATTAATCTCATGAAGTATCTTGCTTTCCCATTTGCCCTTTGTTTCTTGCAGAAGACAAATATAATTTTTATCCAATTGCGAATCTGTAGCGTAAATTATGCCTTGTTGAGTCGGGAAGGCTACACAGGCCCGATATATTTGTTTTCCTATAGCCGCAGGCATTACATTTTTAAAATCCATATCTGCGATCCACATGCCGGCTGCATCATCAAAATCGCCCGTTAAAATCCATATCCGGTTTCTGAATGGATCAGGGATGATTGCATGAATATGATTTATGGCGCCTTGTGGAAAAGAATATATACTGCGCCAATTTAAATCTGCAGCTGGCCTAAAATATACATTAACCGGTTCTTTATTTGGGTTATTATAATACTCGCCGAAATATATGCCGGCAGGAAAATGCCCCAAAGGTTGATCCACAGCGACCATTGACAGTGGACCTTTCCCCCTGCTGATGATCAACTCAATTTCAAGATTATGATTATTGACATCAAAGCTATAAATTCTTTTTGCATAAGCAAAATATATCTTACCTTGCAGATAAATCGCACTGTGAATTCCTAGCCTCAACAGTCTATAAAAAAAGCGATTCTTGCCTAGAAATCTATAAATAAACTTACTGGGAATTTGCGTGAGGTATTTGATCTCAAAAGAATCCAGTTTTAAAGAGAATAATTTATTGTTGTCCGAAAGCAAAAGACAGTCATTATAGAAGCAGAGAGGTTTCTTGCGATCAAGAACAATTCTTTTTTGCATATTTTCTGACACCGTAATAGGGATAGCCATTATGATTTCTGGAATTTAAATATTGAATCAATTCTTTTGCTTTAAGACACTCGACTGTAATGCCGTTGATTTCTGTCGTTCGCATAATATTTTCTTTTATTAAATCTTTGCACAACGTCCGTTCAGCATAATACAGCGTTCCCCATCTTGGATGACGTTCACGGAGTGTAATTTCAGTTCTGAAATCATTGTCAGAAATTGTAAAATGTCTATTGCGATACCAATTATGAATTGGCCATTTTTCATCGAGAAGGTCTTCAGCTACATGAATCATAGTAAGACTATGGGCCATATCGACACCCAGAGCGACAATAAAGGCATTATTATCGTGACAGAAGTTCCATGACGAATTGATGCCACATGGCAGCGGAGAAGAACCTTGAAGATTATTTTTCATCATTGGAAATGCAAGAGGGCCAACTGCCACCATTGTGTTAATTGGATATCTACTTCTTATCGCGCCTTCCCATGAACAAAGAGTCTTAGGCAGCACCCCGGTGGTAATGTCAGTTTTTTTTACATCATAGTTAAATATCATATTGGATATATCTTTATTAATATATTCTAATGGATCAATCTCATTTATAAATTTCGGCATTGCCGGCATTGCTAATGTGCCATCCGGTCCCAGATAGTCAATTAAATCCTGAATGATCTGATCGGGAGTTTTCCCAGTTGATAACAATGGGCGATATGCTGAATGGACTACTAACAAGCACCCTCTAGACAAACCGCAGGCATTTAAACAGTCAAGAATCTTTGTGAAAGAATTTGAATCAGTGCGGCTAGATCGCGGTTTTTTACTCATTCTTGAGCCCGTCATAAATTTTTTGAAAAAATAAATATTATTCCAATATATATGTCTAACAAGTATTTCTATATAAGGCGATGACGCCAGAAACTTATTTAACAATGAACTGTTTGGCATATTTAACACACCATGACGGCATTATAAATTGTAAGCTATAATTTTCATATTAGTATCGAATCTAATCTATTTACATATCATTCAAGGGAAGTGATAAAATCGTAGATTCGCATACCCTGCTGTAAATAATTTTTTTTGTTTCTTACAAATTCTTGTGCTGCATAACCGAAATCTGCCAACACTTGCGGTGATTTTGAGGAAATATGCTCTATTAATTTAGCTAAACCATGCGGTGTCTCATCTTCGAGAATATGCAAATACTTATGATATTCACAAGGTATTCCCGGCAAGTTTGTTGTAATAACAGGGCGCCCGCTAGACATATATTCGAGTATTTTTGATGGGAAAGAATACTTTGTGAATGCTTTATTTGAAGGCCGGGGATTTATCAAGACAGTGGCTTTCGCTTCAAGCATTAATATATCTTTGTTGGGCAAAAATCCCCAATAAACGATTCGTTTGTCCTGCTTCACGATATCGCGTAAGTCACACTCCATTTCACCTTTTCCACACAACCACAGCTTATAGCGTTCGTTATGAATTAACTTGAATGCGTCAATCAATAATTGGACGCCATAATCAGCGGATAAGCCACCCGCATACATGATTACGAAATCCTGACTTCGCGATGTCACATCTTGGCACTCGCAATCTGGCGGTAACTCATCCAGAGAAACAGACCCCTCCATTACAATATAAGGCATTTCAGGATCACCAACAAATTCGGCTAAATGTTTAGTCAGCACAACTAAGCCATTCATTTTTCTCAAAAGCCTTGTGGTTAAAAAAATGTCCGCTTTCTTGCTGATTTTTTTCAAGCACCCCACTTTTTCATAATTACCCATATGTGTCGGCAGATCAGGCACAATCTGCGTTATCTTTACATCGAACAGCAGAGAAGCTAAAATAGCCACCAACATAAATGGACTATGTACGGCATAAATTAGAATATGTTTATTTTCCACATTTCTGTATTTTATGAGCCAACGCAATACCAGGAATAAGGAAGAAATGAATCTGGTAATGTGTTTAAGAATGAGTATATTGATAAACGGCATGATGACATCTGCTGCCTTTTCGCAATGCTTCCATCTTTTGTATGGAAAAAAAATCCGTGAATTGTCTGGGTAGTTACTAGCGTAAACAGTACTTATCAGATCCAAGCGAATCCCCGATGACTCTTCTATTCCCTTGATAATTCTCCATATTAATTTCGTTCCTTGTACTTGAGGATACTTCTCTTTCTTTGTAGTATCAGAAAATAATTCATCCGGTACGGCATAACCAAGAAAAAGAATACATCTATTAGCTACTGTCTGGTTATTCATTATTTTTGACTTTCAAGAAATAGGATCTATAAATTTTTTAGCTATTGACTTAGCAGATAGTTGGGGAACATTTGTATTAGAAATTTGCTTGTTCTTTATCCTAAAAACCTCATCAGCGATTTCCGAAGGATTATTCGTGCACACATGGTAACGATTAAAGCCCCTTAGATAACTAGCAAGTTCGTTTTTGTGCTCCCCATCCGCAATCACCAAGATCGGCTTGTTAGAACCGGCTAAATGAAAAACCTTGCCAGGTATTTGAGTCCCCTTTTTGTTGAGTAAAACAACAAGTAAATCACTTCGCTTTTGGAATGTTTCAATAGAACCCGTCGGTGGATATACGCTTACATTGTCGGTATTATTTAAATAAAGGTCAGTTCCTCCAACTAAATCGAGCTCAAAGTCATTGCCAAGAATTTTGAACGCAGCCAACAAAGGTCCTATATCGCGATATCTTGAATGATAGTTACCATGATAACCTACTACGAAACGGCTATTATTGGTTATTGGATAAGTTAATTCCTCTAAATAAGGCGTAGGAAGAGAAATCATTTTGTGGGCGGCTTTCGGAAAAAGCCGTTGTTGGCACTCTAGTGTAAATGGCGAAGTATAAACCACCTTGTTTGCTTCATTCAGGAGTGCGCCCTCGACACACTTTTTGTACCAGGCGGGATATATCGTCTCGTTGGTAATATCTATTGTTAACGGATCGCCCCAATATTGAATCCAGTATTTGTATTCTAAGCCACCCTTTAGATTATTTTTTGCAAACACATGTGTTGCTTTAGGATCGGATGAAGAAATCAACACATCGTAGCATCTCTTACCAAGCTGATTAATATTAAAACCCTCTATGGCTTTACCTATGAATTCAAAAAGAAAAAATCGATGATAAAGCAGTCTTGGGATATTGCCGAAATAACTGATCGATCGCGCTTTAATTCTGGTTGCTTTTTCTATAGATCCGGAATTAATTTCCACAATACGGAACATTGAGTTTGGGGCAATGTTCCCTACTCTTTTGACGCCAGTTTCATTAGCAACTGTCAGAAAATCAACGCGGTGACCAAGATCGAGTAATCCTTTAATCAGTGATTGATTTCGTATGGAACAGGAATATATAGAATCGAACGGGCTCAAACTAACAAATAAGATATCAGAGGACTTTTCTATGAGGGATGTCACTTTCACATTCTTCCTTCCATCGTATTAAGTCACATTATAATGAGAATGTTCCTTTATCCCGTACCCCGGTGAAAATGGCAACGCGCTGAATACATTTTCTTCAATACGGCAAGCCGATTGGTTTATATGATAAATGCTTATCATTTTGCTACTGATGGTAACACACAACTGAATACTAGAACCGTCACTACACGCCTCAGCGTAAAAGCCCTTTTCACCGAAGTACCTAACATGTGCTCGGTCAAAAGTAATCGAACTGAATGCATTTGATAAAGCACTTTGAGAAACGGAATTATCTCTATACGGCGAAAAGTGATTACCTGCAGATCGATAACGCCATCGCTCAGCAAGTAGAGGCGTGTACAGATAAGTTCCAGGATCGCGAATTATATTATTTCCTTCTAAAATCAGATCAAGTGAAAACTGGTCTAGATGCATATGCCCCGTGTGACCGAATTTATTGCCAGTAATACAACGGATGGCAATATAGAGTCTTGGTGATCTAAATATATATAGTCCAAATTCAGGGTAAGCACACCGGGTAAGATCTTGTTGTATATCGCCTTTAACAGCCGTAAAGTCATATCGCTTTATGAAATTCCGATCCAGCGCTTGTATCTCAGATAAGATATTCGGAAAATCATCATCTTTACCAATTACAATATCTTCTTTTTTTTCATTATGGCGCTGAGAGCCAATAATGATACCTTTTGTTAGACAGCGAATGATGACGCAGTCCGGCGAGAAGAATGCGTTTTCCCGCCCATTCAGGAACGTGGCAAAATCTCGGCGATCAAAAAGGCCGTAAGCCCCAGCAACAAGATGTCGTCCGTCTAAATGGTCTTCCATGAAACAATATGCATCATTTTGAAGT
>CAZSQS010000041.1:0-21848 GCA_964608995.1 uncultured Smithella sp.
CTCAAGCGGGGCGCGACTGAGCCTGGCTCTCCTTCCTGAATGAATATCCGGGGGGCGCGCTTTCCCAGCGCGCAAAGAATTTCGTAACTGATGGTGTGAGCCTTGGCGGCGATTTCATTGGCGCTGATATAATCGTTTCCCTGACGGCCCATAAGGACCACTTCGTCTCCGACGCCGCTCTCAGGGATGTGCGTGACATCGAGCGTACACATGTCCATCGAGACGCGCCCGATGATGGGCGCACGCTTTCCCCGAATCAGCGCCTGACCCGAATTGGAAAGCGCAAAGGGGTAGCCGTCGCCGTAGCCCACGGGAATGGTGGCCACGCGGGTTTTATCTTTTGTGACGTAGGTGCTGTTGTAGCCGATGCCATAGCCTGCCGGAAATTCCTTGATGAGAACAATCGTTGTCTTAAACGACATGACAGGCAGAAGCTTGGCCTTATCAAGGGTTTCATCCGACGGATAAATGCCGTAGGTCATAATACCGGGACGCGCCATTTCCAGCGTATGGGCCGGAGCGTTGAGGATCGCGCCGCTGTTGTCCATGTGGCGGATGGGAATGTCAATGCCGAAGCGTTGCAGCTCATCGATGAGACCGGTAAATAATTGCCATTGCCGGTTATTGGCGGGCAGGCTCAGTTCGCTTGCCGCAAAGTGGCTGAAAAGCCCCTCCAGCCGGATGTGCGGCAGGGCCAGGATGGTGCGGATCAGATCAAACGCCTCGTTGTGCATGGTGCCGCCGCGTCCCATGCCTGTATCCACTTCCACATGCACGGGCAGTTTGCGTTCGGCGCGGGCAAGCTGTTTTTCAAGCTCGCGCGCAAAGCCTATGTCCGATACGGACGGCGTCAGCGCGTATTTGAGGATGTCGGGTATTTCCGAAAAGGTGGAAGGCCCCAGGATGACCACCGGCGCGTCAATGCCGCTGATGCGCAACTGCACGCCCTCGTCGGCGTTGGCTACGCCCAGCATTTTCGCGCCTTCGCGAAGCGCCGTGTGCGCGATTTCAATGGCGCCGTGTCCGTAGGCGTCGGCCTTGACGGTCTGTATGAAATCCACCCCGCTCCCCAGCAGGCGCTTAATTTCGCGCAGATTGGCCGAGAAGTGGTCAAGGTTGACTTCAACCCAGCTTCGGTATTTGGATTCGGTCGATAAGGGCATGGTTATTTTGTTGTCATGACAAACACGCCGTCCCACGATTGGGCGGGCGGCTGCTGTTTTAATGTGCGACACCTTTCTATATACATGCTCGAGACGTAATCGCCGGGCCGGACGTCCAGCACTTTTTGAAACCGCGCGATCGCATCATCGAATTTGCTTTCCCGGTAAAGAGACAGGGCCGAAGTAAAAATATCAACCCAGTCTTTAAACTGCGATTCATCTTTCGTTTCCCCCAAAAGCTCGTAGATTTTGACGGGCTTGATTTTTCCTTTGACCCGCACGTAATCGAGCTCGCGGCAGCACACGTCGTTTTGCACGGCCGCGTAAGTGAATTCGCTGATGATGATGTTTGTGCCGTATTGCTTGTTGGCACCTTCAAGGCGCGAGGCCAGATTGACCATGTCGCCCATGACGGTGTAGTCAAAGCGCATGTCCGATCCCATGTTGCCGACAATCATATCGCCGGAGTTAACGCCGATGCCGATATTGACGTCGGGGCGGCCTTCGGCCTTCCACTTGGCCCGCAGGCGATTGAGCTCTTCCATCATGCCCAGCGCTGTCAGGCAGGCGCGCCGGGCGTGATCAGACTGGTCGATGGGCGCGCCGAAAATGGCCATAATCGCGTCGCCGATGTATTTATCCAAAAGACCGTCATACGCGAAAACCTTGTTGGTCATGGCGGTCAGATATTCATTGAGCAGGGCCACCAGCTCCTGCGGCGAAAGTTGCTCGGAGAGCGTTGTAAAGCCGCGAATGTCAGAAAACATAACGCTGAGATTTTTCTTGTCGCCGCCGAGCTTGAGCTTGGCCGGGTCTTTGAGAATCTCATTGATGACGGAGGCGTTGAGGTAGTATTGAAACGCGCCGCGGATTTTCTTTTTGTCGCGCTCTTCTCTAAAAAAATGATAGATCGTGATGCCCAGGTAAATCAGAATCATGCACAAAAAGGGATATACCAGATTCAGCCAGACGTTGAGTTTCAGGAAGACGAAAAAATTCAGGGCGACGAAAGCGAAGATCATGAAAAAGGCGGCAAGCATCCCGGTAATCGGTCGAAGCCGGGGAATGACCAGGCCGATGAGGAGCCCGCAAAGAATCATCAGACAAAGATCGATAAACCGTGTCAGCGTTGAATGTGTGAGAAAATGCCGGTGGAGGATGTTGTCAATGACCGTCGCGTGAATTTCCACGCCGGGAAAGGCCGACGAAAAAGGCGTGACGCGCAGATCGTAGATGCCGACGGCGGTTGCGCCGATCAGCACGATTTTGTCGCGAAAGGTGTCGGGCGGGATTTTACCGGCGAGGATATCCGCAACGCTATAGTGGGGAAAAGTGCGGGAAGGCCCCAGATAGTTGATCAGCAGCCGTCCGGATTCATCCGTGGGAACGCGGATATCGCCGACGTTAATGCTTTGTGCGCCGTATTGCTCGAGATTCAGCGACAAAAACGGAAAGTCAAGATACGCATGGACCAGCGACACGGCCAGCGAGGAATAATAATTATCGTCTAACTTTACGACCAGCGGCGCCCAGCGGTTGGAGCCGTCGCTGTCAGGCAGCATGTTGAAGTAACCGCTGTTTTGCGCGGCTTCCGAAAGGATGCCGATATTGGCCTCCGGCGCAAAGGCATGAGGTAAAAAAGAGTCGTCCGGCATTGCCGTGCCTGAATTGATCATGGCGTAGCGTGAATTGCCAATGCGCGCAACATTGAGAGCGATTTTTTCTTCCGTGATGTGCGCCAGTTCATTTTCATGGGATTTGCGCGGAAAATGGAAGAAGTATCCAGCTGTTACGTTTTTGGCTCTGGCGATGGCGGCCGCCAGTACCGCGTCCGTATTGGCGGCCTTTCGTTTTTGATGAATGAGTTTGATGACGTTATCGTCCGTTATGCCGCTTTTTTTCATTTCAGCGGCCAGCGCGTCGAGTGTTTTGAGGTGATCGCCGGCTTCGGGTTCGGAAAAGACAATATCGAAACCGACGGCCTTCGCGCCGCCTTCATGGAGGCGATCCACCAGCCGCGCCAGCGTGGTGCGTGTCCACGGCCAGCGTCCCAGTTCGGATATGCTTTTTTCATCAATGGCGGCAATAACGGTTTCATCGCCCGGTTCAATGACGCCTCGCGACATCATCCGCAAATCGAGCGTTTTGAGTTCCACCTGCTCCAGGAACTTAAAGTCCAGAAGAAAAAGGATCAAACCCGCTGCCAGCACCAGCGCCGTGATTTTCAGAGGCGAAAGATGATATATCGTCCGAAATTTTGGTTTCATGTGTTTGGTCTCATCTTCGAGTGCACGTTTCGCGTATTCAGTGCTTGAGTGATGCGTTTTACCGGATGGCCGGGGGCCGCGCCGGACGCCTGGCGATTTCGACACGCGAAATCATACCAAATGAACAATCAATGTCAAGACATCCTTTATTGATGCGGGCTTTACAGCGATCCAGACGGGGATGAACCGTTTTTATCAAAAAAAATGCCTCATCCATCAATCATTGCTTGAAAGATTTATTTTTTTTCACTAGAATCCGCGCATCGGGATTCACGAATGCAGAATGTTTAGCCCTATCAACTTATTAAGGAGGGAAAGGAAATGTCATCAGTAAAGCCAGGTGATGTCTTACATTGCGAAGTATGCGGACTGACGTTGATTGTGGATGAAGATTGCGGTTGCGCAATTGCCGAGCTGGTCTGCTGCGACGAGCCCATGATGAATAAGGGACCGAAACCACCTCAGAAGGCGGCCACTCCGAAGAAAAAGACACAAGAGAAAACGGCTAAAGTTGCAGCGAAGCCCGCTGTAAAACCCGCCGCAAAGAAACCGGCGGCCAAAAAGCCTGAAACCAGGAAACCCGAAGCAAAGAAGACACCGGCCAAAAAGAATCCGGCAAAAAAATAGGGCCATCGATCTTCGAGAAGCGCTCGACGCCACGGCCTGAGACATTAGTGCAGATAATTCAATTACGATGTGATGATGTCCGGGCGTTGGATTTAAAATGAAAAAGTTCATCTATAAACGGTCCGCAGGCGAAAAGCGCCTGACGCCTTCCGAAAAAGCCGGTCGGGAAAATGTCTGGTGCGCCAGGTACGGCTACTTTATCGATCTGGAGGCCTGCCGCGCGAGGTCTTACTCCCGCGGCGCGTGCCGGCGTTGTTTTAAAGTGCTTCTGCAGGTGCCCCTGCCGTTTGATTCCATATAAAAAGGGCGGATGAGCCCAAAAAGATGGCCATTCGCCCTTTTTATGCGTTTTTTCTTCCTTACCGGCAACGCCCCGTAAGCTCAGTGCAGTTTGCAAACGTATCCACCAGTTCATCGTTAAAATAAACCCGGATGCTTGAATCGCCGGCGATCGCAACGTGCAGGACGTTGCCGCCTGATGTTGCCGACAGATCCCCCGCCGAGGGACAGATCTGGCCTGATAAAAAAGTAATCGGTGTGTTTGTGGTGAGCGTCAGCCAGGTATTTGAACAAACGGGTTTGATCTGTCCGGAGACAGACAGGGTGGATCCGCCGGGAACGAGGCCGAAGCGCACCCGGTAATCGCGGCTTTCCATATTGACGGGTACACCGCGAAGCGTGCCGGACAATACGCCGGAAAGCGTGAAAGTTGCGCTGACCAGTGAGAGATCGCCGCCGATATCGATCAGGAACAGCCGGGCGGAAGCCATCATCAAGTCGGTGTTTTCCGAGAGGTCTTGATAGGCCAGATCCGCTCCCATGGTGATGGACGACGGCGCATTGAAGGCGCCGGAAATGGCGATGCCGGTGGAACCGTTGACCAAAACATGGCCATCCTGACATTCCGAAAAAGAGACGGTAATTTCAAGATTCATGACGTCATCGAAGATAATGGGGATCAGAAAGCCTGACCACTTGGCGGCAATCGTCATGGTTCCGCCGTTTGAGCAGGCTTTACGCACGGCAGGCAAAATGCCGTTTGAGAGATTGCCGGAAGACAGGATTGCTTCCTTGGCGGAAGCAACGCTTCGATTGAGGATGGAGCTAAACGGTGCTTCAAAGGCCGCGCCCACCATCTCATAGACGCCGTCGCGCGCGGTGGCTGCAATCGGGTAAGAGGCGCTTAAGGATTGCATCACGCCGCCTGCTGCCTGTGGGGCGTTTGCGGATGAAAGCGGGACTTCGCCAGGCTCCGATGTCTCCGGGCCGCTCCCGCAGCTCCAAAGTGTCAGGCACAAAAGCGCTGCAAGAAAAACCCGCAACAGAGGTGATAATTTGTAATGGTTCATAACGCCCCCTAAAATAAAAATTCTTACTTTCGACGTCCCCCGCCGAGAAGAGACCCCAGTATGCCACGGATGATTTCCCGGCCAACGGATGAGCCAATCGTTCTGACCGCGCTTTTGGCTGCGGCCTGCATGAGGCCGTCGGTTTTGCCGCCGCGCGGGCCTTTGCGCCCGAAAAGGAGCTCGCCTATGGCGCCGCCCGTCAAACCGGCGCCGCCTGCGGCGGATGTCTGGCTGGCAGGTGCGGGCGCGGAAGGCTGGGCCGCCGGTTCAGATGGCGCCACCGAGGCGCGCAGCTTTTCATAGGCCGATTCGCGGTCGAGCGTTTTTTCATAATGGCCGTAAATGACCGATTTGCGGATGGCCGCAGAGCGCTCTGTGTCGGTAAGTACGCCCATCCTTGACGCGGGCGCGATAACGAAGGAGCGTTCCACCTGCGTTGGACGTCCCTTTTCATCCAAAAAGGAGATCAGCGCCTCGCCCACGCCCAGTTCGGTGATGACCTCGGCTGCGCTGAAGGCGGGGTTGGGGCGCATTGTGTCTGCCGCGGTTTTGACGGCTTTTTGATCACGCGGGGTGAAGGCGCGAAGCGCATGCTGCACGCGGTTGCCAAGCTGTGCCAGCACGCTGTCCGGAATATCCAGGGGATTTTGTGTGACAAAATAGACGCCCACGCCCTTGGAGCGAATGAGCCGGACGACCTGTTCAATTTTTTCCAGAAGCGCCCGGGGCGCGTCGCTAAACAGCAGGTGCGCTTCGTCAAAAAAGAAGACCATGCGGGGTTTTTCTACATCGCCCATTTCCGGCAGCTGCTCGAAGAGTTCCGCCAGCAACCATAAAAGAAATGTGGAGTAGAGCTTGGGGTTATTATAAAGTTTGTCGGCGGCCAGCACGTTGATCACGCCGCGTCCGTTGCCGTCGGTCTGCATCAGGTCCGAAATATCGAGCATCGGCTCGCCAAAGAACACATCGCCCCCCTGTTCTTCAATCATCAACAGGCCGCGCTGGATTGCGCCAACAGAGGCGGCGGAGATGTTGCCATATTCGGTTTTGAATTGCCTGGCGTTGTCACCCACAAACTGGATCATCGCCCGCAGGTCCTTTAAATCTAGAAGCAAAAGGCCGTTATCGTCGGCAATTTTGAAAACCAGTGTCAGCACGCCGGATTGCGTATCGTTGAGATTCAGCAGGCGCGAAAGCAGCAGCGGTCCCATGTCGGAAATGGTTGCGCGCACCGGGTGGCCTTTCTCGCCGAAAACATCCCAGAAAACCGCCGTGTTGGCGCAGGGCGTAAAGTCGGTAATACCGATGCCATTGAGCCTCTTCATCAGCTTTTCGGAAGCGACGCCCGCCGCACCGATGCCTGAGAGATCTCCTTTGACGTCGGCCATAAAGACCGGTACGCCGATGGCAGCGAAGGCTTCCGCCATTTTTTGCAGCGTGACGGTTTTGCCGGTGCCGGTGGCGCCGGTAATCAGTCCGTGACGGTTGGCCATGTTCGGAAGCAGCGTTATTTCCTTCCCCTGTGACATTGCGATCAATAAAGGTTCGCTCATGAAAACTCCTTGTTTGAGAATAATAGGCGCATAAGGTGTTTGTCCTCCTTACGGTTTATGTGGGACTATAGGAAGAACTCCGGCCGAAGTCAATCATGAAATCAGGCGTGCGTCAGTGGGGCATGATGATTCATTTCAGGCGGTGTTTTTCGCGGAATCATCAATGGCTTTTCGAAGCGCCCGCCCCAGTTCACTGATGCTGTAGGGTTTCATCAGGATGCTGTGGATGCCTAAATGCGCGGCCGCTTCTTCCGATATATACTGGCTGTATCCGGTACAGATAATGATCGGCATGTCGGGCCGGATGTCCAGAATTTTACGGGCCAGTTTGTCGCCGGTCAGATTGGGCATGGTCATGTCGGTGATCACGGCGGAAAAATGATGCGGATTTTCGCTGAAACGCTTCAGGGCGGCAAGGCTGTCGGTTTCCGCCACGACCGTATAGCCCAACCCCTTGAGCATCTGCATGGTCATGTCCGACAGCATGATTTCATCATCGATGCAAAGAATGGTTTCCGTTCCGTGAGGCGTGATTTCCTGTGCAGGTGATGCGACAGGGGATGCTTTTTCTTGAATTTCCGGCAGAAAAATATCAAAGCGCGAACCCTGGCCCGGTGCGCTCACGCAGGTGATAGCGCCGCCGTGGCTTTTGACGATGCCGTGAACCACGGACAGGCCCAGTCCCGTTCCGGCGCCCATCCCCTTTGTGGTAAAGTAGGGATCAAAGATGCGCGCGAGAGTTTGAGGTGTCATGCCGCATCCTTTATCTTCAACGGTGAGACGGATAAATCCGCCGGGAGATAAGCCCAGTTCCTTGGCCTGTTGATCGGCCAGTGTGACGCCGGCCACGCTGATGGCCAGAGGGCCGCCTTTGGCCCCCATGGCGGAAATGGCGTTCCCGCATAAATTCATCAGGATCTGATGAATAAACGTTGCGCTCGACAGGGCCATGCAGGGGCCGGAAAAGTTGGTTGTGAGCTCAATATTGGCCGGAATAAGCGCCCGCAGCATTTTGAGAGTTTCCGATACCGTCTGCGCCACATCCAACGGTTCGATGGCGGTATCAACCTTGCGGCTGAAGGCCAGAATCTGCTGGACGAGCATTCTGGCCCGATCGCCAGATTTGAGGAGCTTTTCGACATTCTGGCGCGATTTCGCACTTACGGACGGGTCTATTTGTATCAATTGGGCATAGCCGATAATGGCGGATAAGATGTTGTTGAAATCATGCGCAATGCCGCCGGCCAGCGTGCCCAGGGCTTCCATCTTTTGCGCCTGGATCAGCTCTGCCTCAAGCCGCTTGTTTTCCGCTTCCGCTTTGCTGCGCTCGGTGATTTCGTTTTCCAGCTGAGCGTTGATGTGCTGCAGATTTTCACTCTCTGAAGTCAACTGCCGGCTCATATTCTTTTCCTGTTGAAGAAGGCTGTCGATGCGATTGAGCAAAAACCCCACCGGTATGCCGGCCATGAGCGATAAAAGAGAAAGATTGGCGCAAAACATCAGCCACTTGCTCAAGGGCTCCGAGTGAGGTGTGCTCCAGGCGGGCAGAAAAGGCGCGGCGTAAAAATATAGCGTCAGCAGGATCAACACATTCAAAAGGGTGGTAAAAATGACGGCGCGCACACCGAACAGGAAGGCCGCGCTGACCACGCACATGATCAGCCACGCAGGCCTTGCATAATAAGGTCCAAGCGTGACGATGAACGTCAGGGCCATACCGTAAAGCATCAGGAAGAAAATCAGGTTGAGCTTGTTCTTTTCCACAAACAGTAAAATAAAAATCAGAGTAAGAAAAACGGCAATATCAAAAAGAATCAGACCGAAGGCATTTTCCGCAATATAGGTGGGTAATGAAAAGAAAAGTCCAATGGGAAAGGCGATCACGCCCAGCAAGATCATCAGCCGGATGTAGTAGATGCGCCAACCCTGAAGATCATGGATGTCTTCGAGTTTTTTGCCGGGCAGAAGTTTTTGAATCCATTTATTCATGTCTCGGGCTCCGAAGAAACGTCGACCGCGAACAGGCCTGACAAAATTTATAAGGAAATCAGTAAATAATGTCAACGGGAATGATGTTTCCCTGCCTTTGCGCTGGATGGGTGCATAAACCATCTGTGAGTTGCAAAAATTCTGTCGATTCCCCTGCAGAAGTGGTATGGATCTTTTCGTTTGCCGAGTGCTGGATACTCATGTTGTTGTTTTTTCTAACACCGGAACACAAAACCTGGGGGGGCTGCTGTGCTTCATCATCCAAATATATCCGACGGCGCGGGGCTTATCGCGCCCATTGAACCACAGTTGTTCCATGCCGATGCGGCTATTGAATGGTGGTTTATTCAGGGGCGGTTCGAATTCGGGCCCCGAAAAGACGCGCATTTCATGCTGAGTGTCTTTCGGCACGCCATTGACGACGAACCGAGTTACTCGCTCTTGTTTCGCTTTCAGGATTCATCCGGGAAGAATCCCTATGTCGTCTCGCGAACCGATGCCCGCATTTCCGAACTTTTGCGCCGCTCGCGAGAGGAATCCGTTCATACCAATTTCGATAAGACCCTTTTGCGCATCTACTTTGAAGAAGTGGAGCGATACGGATTGCCCGCTTGTGTGTCGATTGGTCCATGCGATGCGGTTTTCGGCCCGGATGGCGCGAATATCCGGTGGGGTGATTTTTCCCTGCGGCAGGAAGAGGGCGTCTGGGGAGTTGAGTTTCTTATCCCCGAAATCGGGGTAAAATCCTGTCTGGTCATCCGGTCCCGAAGCGGCAAAACGGATCTGGCCGGACTTCGGTCGCCGGGCGAAAAGCCCATGGGATATTGGTGTTATCCCCATTGTGACCTATCCGGGCGCCATGACGGATGCGAGGTTTCGGGGAGGGCCTGGTTTGACCATCAGTGGGGGGAGATGTCCTGGTTTGTCGGCGCTGAGGAGGCAGGTGGAAAGAAAAAGCTTCTGGGGTGGGAGTGGTTCGGCATCAATCTCGACGACGGCTCTGCGCTGGTGATTCTCGTGCACCGGGATATGAAATCGGGGGAAATTCTTGCCGACAATCTCATGTTCATAGGCTCAGATGGCGTTGCGCGCCGCGTCGAACCATTCACGGCGGAAGCCATGCGCACATGGTACAGCGCGAAAACGGGTATTGATTATCCCGTTGAGTGGCGCATTACGATCCCTTCGGAACACGCCGAGCTTTTTTTCAGGCCGCTCGACGATGATCAGGAAATTCCGGTGTCGGGTCTGACCCGCGCGATCTGGGAAGGAGCGGGAAATATTTCCGGAACGCTTCAGGGTCATCCGGTGCGGGGGACGGCCCGGCTCGAACTCAACGGCTATGGCTATGTCTTTGACCTCAACCAACTCCTGGGGCGTTTCTCGCAGAGGATCGCCGGCCATATCGAAGCCTTTTTTCCACCCGAGCCGGATGCGGATTTTGTCCGGCAATGCACCGGCCTGGAGCCTGACGCCGGGATGATTGAAGCGGTCCGAAAGGGCATCAGCGAACCGATGTGGGATCTCCTGCGGCGGGGCGGCAAGTACTGGCGTCCGCTGTTTGGACTTTTGATGTCCGAAGTGCTCGGGCTCGATTCAAAAAAATATGAAGATCTGCTCACGGTGAGCACGGAACTGACGCATCTGGCGTCTCTGGTGATCGATGACATTGAAGACAACGCCGCCACGCGCCGCAATGCGCCGTCCATTCATCTCAAGTACGGGCTGGATGTGGCGATCAATGCGGCCAATACGCTGTATTTTCTTCCGATCCTGAAGCTTCATCATCATCCGTTTGTCGCCGACGATCAGGCGTTGCAAATTTACTCTCAGTCCATGTCGTTTTTTGTCAAGGCGCACATCGGCCAGGGCATGGACATTTTCAACTCGAAACGAAAAAGAGCGCTTGACCTGTCCAATACCCAACACCTGCTCGATGATGCGCTTCATGTCTGTCGGCTCAAGAGCGCGTCATCGGTGGAATTCATCACGCACGCGGCCTGTATTCTCGCGCGCGCGGATGAAGCGACCACCCGGGCGCTGACGGGTTTTGCCAAAAATTTCGGCATGGCCTTTCAGATTAAAGACGATATTCACGACTTTGCCCGCGCCGGGAAATGGACGAAAAATCCCGGCGATGATCTGGCGTGCGGCAAGATCACCTATGTCATCGCGCTGGCGCTTCAAAAACTTCAGGGGGAGGACCTGGCCTTTATGGAGAATCTGTTGAGTGGGCGGATGGCGTCGTCTGGGGAACCTCTCGAACGCGGCCTCAATCTGGTGCGTCAAAGCGGCGCGCTCGAGCTGGCCAATGAAAAAGTCCTGTCGCTCCTTGATGAATCCTGGGAAGCGCTTTGCCGGGCCGTCCCCCAATCGGAGGCCCGCATTCTGCTTAGGGTGATGTGCGAGCATCTTTTGAAACTCGATTTCGATTCATTTGACATTACCGTATGAAAACGTTTTTCGCCGCTTGTGCCTGCGTGTTGATTTTTTCTTTTCAAGGCTATGCCTCCGACTGGAAAACGCTGGCCGACAGCGCCATCGCGCTATCGGCCGAAGCAGTGACGGCGCTGGAAAAAAAGCAGGATAAAACCGCTCAGGACGTCTATCAGCTGACGATCATTTATTACCGGCAATACGATCAAGCGAAACTTCAAAAATTACTGACCGATTCCGACAAGACGCTGGCCGATACACAGGTCGGGCGCTTGCTTGCCGCCATTGTTCTCATGCGGAAACACAAGCTCGCAGACAGCGCCAATGTCCTGAACCGCATTTTATCAAGCGAGCCGGATTTTTATCCGGCGCTCATCGTTTTGGCGCATTTGAGCTACCTGCGAAAGGACTTTGCCGGATCTTACGCACAGGCCCGAAAGCTTCTGGAGAACAAAAAGGCGCTGTCGCGCTATCACTATACAGTCAGTTTGCTGATGGCGGCGGGCGCCCGGGGGATACTCGCCAAAAATGATCTGGCGCGCGCTATTCCCGGTTATTTTGAGGTGAAACGGTATTTTAAAGAGGCGCAAAAATTAATGCCGGATGCGCCCGAAGTCCTTTACGCCAGGGGATCCTACTACCTTTTGACGCCTCCGATCGCGGACGGGGACATCGATCTGGCCATGGAAATGCTGGAGAAATCACGCGCGCTCACGCCGCTTAATCCCTCGGTTTATGTGCGTCTGGCGCAGGGCTATCGCGCCAAAGGCGATGAGGCTGCCTGGCTCAAAAATCTCAACGCCGCCCGGGCGCTTGATCCTGACGACGAGCTTGTGCTGGATTATCTCTCAGGCGCGAAAGCCTTTCTGGATGTGCCGTAACCGTGCCGCAAAAAATCTTGCCTGCAAAAGCCGCCCGTGATAAGGGGTGCAAATAATTAACGAAAGGGACTTTTTTCAAATTGAAGATTGCCACCTATAACGTCAATTCTTTGCGCTCGCGGCTGCATATTGTTTTGCCCTGGCTGCAAAATAACCGCCCGGATGTTTTCTGCATGCAGGAGACCAAGGTGGAAGACGCCAAATTTCCCGCGGCCGACATCGAAGCGCTGGGCTACACGGTGAGCTATCGTGGCAACAAGCAATACAACGGCGTGGCCATTGCTTCGCTGATTCAGCCCACCAAAGTCTCCTTTGGCCTTTTGGACGAACCGACCGATGAAGACCGTCTGGCCGTAGTACACATCGGCGACTGGGTTATTCTCAACGCCTACGTGCCACAGGGTCAGGAGGTGGATCGCCCGCAGTACGCCTATAAACTGGCCTGGTTTGGGCGGCTCAAAGCTTTCCTGCAAAAACATTTTACCCCGGAGCAAAAGCTGATCCTGTGTGGCGATTTCAATGTCGCGCCGCTTTCCATCGATGTGCATGACCCGAAGCGCATTTTGGGGCATGTGTCGTTTAATCCGCAAGTCGGAAAGGCCTTTGAAGATCTTTTATCCTGGGGATTGGTAGATGTCTTCCGAAAACATCACCCGGACGAGCCGGGGCAATACACGTTTTTTGATTATCGCGTGCGCGATTCGGTTGGCCGCAATTTAGGCTGGCGTGTTGATCATCTTCTGGCCACACGGGCCCTTGCAGACAAATCCGCCGAGTGCCGCATTGATCTCAATACCCGCACCGGCGAAAAACCGTCCGACCACGTTGTGATTTACGCCACCTGGAAAGGAAAAAATCAATGAACGGCGAAAGTGATCTCAAATACATCAACGATATTATTGCGGAGAGGTTTGCCAACATTGAAGCAGCCGTGGCCTCTGCACGCAGCGTTGCCGATGTTTTCGAGCGCCTGCTGGACGGCGTGAAGGAAGAATTCGGCGTTCCGTTTGTGTGGATCGCATTGCGCGACTGCAAAGAGGCCCAGCCGGTGATTGATGCTGTGCTCTCTGCCGAGGCGCTGGCCCACCGCTATTGCGTCGTCTCGTCCGATCTTCTTGACACGCTTCTTACGCAAGGGGAAAAACCGGTTCTGGCCAATCAGAACCTGCAGCTGTTTTACCGTCTGTTGCCCAAGAACCGAAAGTTTTTCATCCGTTCGATTGCCGTTGCGCCGATTGCGCTTGACGGCCGGATTATCGGTGTGTGGAACAATGGCGATTCGGACGAGAACCGCTATGAGCCGGACATGAAGACGGATTTCATCGCAAAGCTTGCGCGTCGCGTGTCCGATACCCTGACGAAGCTTGTGGCGCAAATGGAAGACGCACCCGCAAAGGGGCGCAAAAATGAAATTCCCGGAGGGCCTTATGCTTGATCAATGGATTGCGGACATTAAACGCCGGTGCGAACCGGGAAGGCTTGGCATGATTCTTTCGCACAACGGCATTGTCCGGGCGACCACCCGGCAGGGCGCGCCCGTAACGGGCATGAATCTCTCGTATGATTCGGCCGCGCTGAACGAGGCGCTGGTCCATTTCAAGGCCAAAGACGGCATCGAGGATATCCGGGTGTGGATCAATTCGGGAAAGCTTCAAGTCGGTGACGACATCATGGTCGTATGCGTGGCGGGACGGTTTCGCACCGACATCCTGCCCGTGTTTACCGAGCTTCTGACGCTTATCAAAACAAAAATTGTCCGGGAAGAGGAACTGTAGGTCCGACGGGTGCGGATATCCTGACGGTCGCAATTTTATCTGCGGTTATTCTGCATACGGTTGGTTTGTTATGTCCAACAAAATCCTGATTGTCTTTGCCCATCCCCGCTTTGAGAAATCAAAAACCAACCGCGCGTTGTTTGCCGGCGTTCAATCCATCGATGGTGTGACATTACACGATCTTTATGAAGCCTATCCGGATTTTATAATTGATAAAGGCCGCGAACAGCGTCTGCTTTCCGAGCACGATGTACTCATCTGGCATTTCCCCCTCTATACGTATAGTGCACCCGCCCTTTTAAAACAGTGGATGGACGAGGTGTTGGAACACGGCTGGGCGCATGGCGCCTCAGGCCTTGCGCTTCAGGAGAAAACCTGCCTGGTCGCGCTGACGGCGGGTGGAAGCCGCGAAAGTTACACCCGGAGCGGTCTTAATTATTTTTCATTGAGGGAATTGCTGGCGCCTTTTGAGCAGACGGCCAGGCTTTGCGCGATGACTTATCTGCCGCCTTTTGTGGTGCACGCCACGCACCTTTTGACCCCAAAACAGCTTTCGGATTGCGCCACAGGTTATGCGCGTGTACTGACCGGGTTGACGAAGGGCCAGGTCAATTTCGCCGGCGCCGCCTCATGCGAATATCTCAACGACTGGCTTGATGCCGAAGATAAACGGTTGTCCCCATGAGCGCTTCCTTTTTGCATGATGCTTTGATCTATCTGGCCGCCGCCGTCATTTTTGTGCCGATCGCCAAGAAGCTGGGTATGGGGTCCGTACTGGGCTATCTGCTTGGCGGCGTCATCATCGGCCCGTTCTTTCTGGGGTTTGTCGGCGAAGAGGGAAAAGACATTATGCACTTTGCCGAGTTCGGCGTGGTGATGATGCTTTTTTTAATCGGCCTGGAGCTGGAGCCTTCGCACTTCTGGCGGATGCGCAAACTGATTCTGGGAACGGGCGCCATGCAGTTGGGGGCCACAACGCTTTTATGCTTTGCGGCGCTTTTGGCGGCGGGCTTTTCCTGGCAGGCCTCCCTGGCCTGCGTCCTGGCGTTTTCCATGTCCTCCACCGCCATCGTCATGCAGACCCTGCGTGAAAAGGGACTGGTGAAAACCGAATCGGGGCAAAGCTCTTTTGCCGTTTTGCTTTTTCAGGACATCGCTGTCATTCCCATTTTAGCGCTTTTGCCGCTTCTGGTCATGGCCGGGGCAAAAGCGTCATCGGGGCATTCCGCGTCGATTATGGATGGCCTGCCGGGATGGGCGCAAACGCTGGTTTTGCTGGCTGCCGCCAATATTGTGGTTTTGGCGGGCCGTTTTGTTGCCGTACCTTTTTTGCGGTTCATCGCCCGCATCCGTCTGCGCGAGCTTTTTACAGCGGCGGCGCTTCTGATTGTGATTGCCACGGCGGATCTGATGCTGGTGGTGGGCTTGTCTCCCGCGCTGGGCGCTTTTCTGGCGGGCGTTGTGCTGGCCAACAGTGAATTTCGCCATGAACTCGAAAGCGATATTGAACCGTTTAAGGGCGTATTGCTCGGGCTTTTTTTCATCGCCGTCGGCGCCTCCATTAATTTCAAACTGATTATTGAAAATCCCCTGACGGTTGCGGCGCTGGTGTGCGGGGTTATGGCCGTCAAGGCGCTGGTGCTGTTTGTTACGGGGAAAATCTCCCGTCTGAGTTTTGATCAGAACATGATCTTCACGCTGGGGCTATCGCAGGTGGGAGAATTTGCCTTTGTTCTTTTTGCTTTCATCGCGCAGCTGGGGATTCTGTCGGCACAAAACACCGATATGATGATGGGCGCCACGGCCATCAGTATGACTGTCACGCCCCTTTTGCTGCTCGTCAATGAACGCTGGATTCTGCCGCGATTTGGAACGAAGGAAATGGATGTTGCAGATGAGGCCGATGAGATATCCGGCGAGCATCCGGTGATCATCGCGGGCTTTGGTCATTTCGGCTCGACGATCGGACGGTTTTTACGCGCCAGCGGCATTTCCGCGACCATTCTCGATAATGATTCCGATCGCGTGGACCTTTTGCGGAAGATGGGGTTCAGCGTTTTTTACGGAGACGCTACGCGTCTGGATATTCTAAAATGCGCAGGCGCGGATGAGGCTAAAATTCTCATTGCCGCTATTGATTCGCCTCAAATCAATCTGGACCTGATCGACCGGGTGCGAAAAGAATTTCCGAACCTGCGCGTTATGGCGCGGGCCAAAAGCCGACTCGATGCCTATGAACTCCTGGATATGGGCATCGACGCGGTTTATCGTGAATCGCTCGACACCTCCGTTCGTTTGGGCGTCGATGCGCTGGTCAAACTCGGATTTCGCAGGCATACCGCCTGGCGCGCCGGTCAGAGTTTTATCGACTATGATGAAAAAGCTTTGAGAAAACTGGCCGCGCACCGCCACAATTCGGAAGCCTATCTTTTCCAAACCCGTGAACACATTGAAGCGCAGGAACAACTTTTATCCAAAGACCGCAAAGTGATCCCGCACCTTCAGGATTCTGCCTGGGACAGGGATAAGAGTGGATAGTTGATGGTTGATAGTTGATAGTTGATAGTTGATGGTTGATGGTTGATGAGCGGTTGTTGTGGGAAGCAGGTTCAAAATTAAGAAGGCGAAAGGCCGGGGAGATGAGGGGGCTTTGTAAAGGGGGCTTGACATATTTACCGACAGTCTTTAAAGTCACATCATCTATTCCAAAAAGGAGCTTCTCATGAAAAATAAACTTGTCGCCGTCATTGAGACGGACAAAGGCACCATCCGTCTGAAATTATTTGCCGATCTGACACCGCTCACCGTCGGTAATTTTGTGAATCTGGCCCGACGCGGCTTTTACAACAACTTGAAATTTCATCGGGTCATTGCCGACTTTATGATTCAGGGCGGTTGCCCGAGCGGTGACGGGCGTGGTGGGCCCGGTTATCGTTTCAAGGATGAATTTGTCCGGGCTTTGCGTCACGACAAGCCGGGCGTCTTGTCCATGGCCAACGCCGGTCCTCAAACCAACGGCAGTCAGTTTTTCATCACGCATGTTCCCACGCCCTGGCTCGACGGCAAGCATACGGTTTTCGGTGAAGTGGTCAGCGATGTTGATCAGGGTGTGGTCAATGCCATTGAGCAGGGGGATACGATCCGGTCTGTTGTCATTGAAGGCGATATTACGGAATTACTTGACAGTATCAAGGCCGAGGTCGATCAGTGGAATGCCGTCCTGAACGCGAATTTCCCCAAGCTGCCGAAGATTCCGGCGTAAGCGCCTGGCTGCCTGGGCCCCGAAGACCGGAGATAAACTATTTTGAGAATTTCACAGCCCACTCCGCCGCGTCTCGTGGAGAAAGACGGATCGGTTGCGTACGGCGCGTACCGCACGCCGTTTCGGCAGGCCAATTTGCTGGATGCGCCTGTATATCAAGTTTCGGTGCCCCGCTTCTGGAAAAATTTTCGCCTGAAGGAATGGCAGCACTTTGCCATCATCACGCCTTCGCATTATTTCGGCATGGTCATTTTTGACGCCAAGTTTCTGGGCGCCTCTTTTTTTTATGTTTTCGATCGGGGCGGCGGGCAATTGATTGAACATGCCCGTCAAAGCTCCGGACGAAAAACCGTGATTGCTTCGCAGGTTTATGATGATTTCTGCCTGTTTGAAGCCGCGGGCTACCGCCTTCGGGTTGAAAACAAGCTGGACAAGGGGTATCACCGGATTGAAGTGGATATCGCTTCTGGCGCGAAGCGCCCATCCGTTAAGGGGGAGCTGACGATTTACGAAAATCTCGATAAGGTTGAACCGCTTGTTCAGGTTTCCCGCATTAACGATGGCCGTCCTTTGTACACGCATAAGTTCATCTCGCCTGCATCTGGCCTTATCCGGGTGGGGGATACGGATATTCGGGTCGATCAGGATCAATCCATCGGTCTGTTTGATGAACAAAAAACCTATTATCCGTATGTCAGTTTCTGGAAATGGGCGACCGGAGCGGGCTTTGCCGATGACGGGAAGATTGCAGGATTCAATCTGTGTCAAAACATGATTGCCGACGATGCGGAGAATAACGAGAACTGTTATTGGATGGACGGGAAAATTCGATTACTCTCCGATGCCCGCTTTAGCTATGACGACGTCATGAAGCCCTGGACCGTCCGGACGCAAGATGCCGCCATCGATCTGACGTTTGCGCCCCAGGGCGAGCGCGCGAAAAAAATCAGCCTCGCGGGCGGTTTGATCCTTTCAGACTTCCACCAGCCGGTGGGGCTTTTCAACGGGAGCCTCACTGATGAAAAGGGCAACACCCACGCCATCAGAAATTATTTTGGTTTAACCGAACATCATGTCACCCGGTATTAATTAACCGGTTTTTCCATCTCCCGGCTCAAATCAATCAATGTAAGCGGGTTGACCTTCGCGCCGTTTACCCGGACGCCCCAGTGCAGATGCGGGCCGGTGACGCGCCCCGTTGCGCCCACTGTGCCGATGATCTGCCCTTTTTCGACCCAATCGCCTTTTTCGACCCGAAAGTCGTCGAGGTGAAAATACATGCTGATAATACAGCCGCCGTGATCCAGATAAATCGACTTTCCCGTAAAAAAATGATCCACCGCCAGAACAATTTCCCCAGAATGCATCGCCAAAACGGGATCGCCGATTTTCCCCCGTATGTCAACGCCGGAGTGCGGATGACGATTGCGGTTGTTGATGATGCTGCGTTTTCCGAATGTGCCGACAATCGTGTTCTGGACCGGAAGAAGAAAAGCGCCCTTCCATTGCGGCGTCCGGCAATGAGCCTCCCAAAGCGGTTTGATGGTGGCCGCTTCACGATTTACCCTTTCAAGCGCCGCCGGGCTCAGATTCACCTTGTCCTTAGGAAGTTTTAAAACGCGAACGCCGTAATCCATTTCGGTGACCCGAAGAGGATAAAACGTTTCCGAATCCGTGGAGAAGCTCCGGACAACGGCTTGATACAGACCTGCCTTCTGGTTCAAGTCGGCGGGAAGAAAGCCCCGCCATGATGATGTTTCAGTATGGTAGATCAGCGGAACGTCCTTATCCATCCAGGTGACCTGCGGCTTTTCCTGCTCATCTGCCGGAATGGTTATGAGCACAAGAGAGCCGCGCGCCAAAGAGGTTGAGGAAAAGGAGACGTTGAGTTCCTGTGTGGCTGATGCTTGCGCAAATGCCATGAGTGGAATTATTAGTAACACAGTCATGAATCCAAGCGCCTTATTTATTCGTTTCATATTCTCTCCTTTTAGGTGTAGTTTGCATATTAAGAGAGATAATTCAACCTTCGTAAGTCATTTTTCTGATTGCAAAGGGATGATGATGCACAAATCAATCTGGATTATGATGGCGCCCTGTCTATTTACAAATCGAACAACCGGTTTAAAACCACCGTGATGCTGATTCATGGCGCAGGCCCGGAGGCCTCCGGCATCTGGAAAAATCTGATTCCCGCGCTGGAGAAGTGGAAAGATATCGGCGGGCGTTGGTCTGTCTGTGTCCAACAGCCGGATGGATCTGGCGGGCGTCAGGATCAACGCGCGCCACATCGCCGTTTTGTCCAGCTCGGAAATCGGCTCGGTGGTGGTCTGCTCGCTTTGCGATATCCGGAGCCTGATTACCGATCGGTCCGTGCACGACCTTTTTGAAATCACCTACGAAAATCCACTGTGACATCCATTCTGCCTTCTTGAAAAATACTCCCGACATTTGTGTCATCCCCAGTGACGAAAACGTCGCGTGCCTGAAAAGCAAGCCTGTCGTGTGTTTCAACGCTTAGTACGCCTCGGCCGGAGAATCGCAAGATGACATCCGCGTCGCCATCCATTTCGTCCCATCTGTGTGAGATTATTCCATCCCATCGGAAATACAGGTATTATTGACTTTGTTTTCTTTATGGCATGCTGCTTGCTCCAATAGATTGCGAAAAGTTCATCAAAGGCATGAACGGGAGGGCTCCCGGAAAAAATATTGACGAGGTGAACGAACCGTGACCGAAGAAAAAAATCTAGGCAGAGTATTATCCATTCGCAGCAGTGTCGTTGACGTCCATTTCCCCGTCGCGCCGTCGATCCGCAATGTGCTTCTGGCAGGCGAAAAGAATGAATACGTCATCGAAGTATTTACCCAGTTGGATAACAATACCATCCGGGGCGTTGCGCTCACGCCGACGCAGGGGCTCGCGCGCGGGGCCGTCGTGACCAACACGGGCAAGCCCTTTGAAGTACCGGTGGGGCGCGAGCTTCTGGGACGCGTCTTCAATGTCTTTGGCAATACCATCGACAATAAGGGTGCCGTTGAAGGATGCGACCTGCGCTCCATTCATCGCGAGCCGATTCCGCTTCGCGATCAATCCACCGTTTCCGAAATATTTGAAACCGGCATCAAGGCCATTGACGTGCTGGCACCCCTGGAGCGCGGCGGCAAGGCGGGGCTCTTCGGTGGCGCGGGCGTGGGCAAAACCGTGTTGATTACGGAAATGATCCACAACACCGTCAGCGGGCATGAAGGCATGAGCATCTTTTGCGGCATCGGCGAGCGCTGCCGCGAAGGCGAGGAGCTTTATCGTGAGATGGCCGAAAGCGGCGTTCTGGGAAATACCGTAATGGTCTTCGGTCAGATGAACGAGCCGCCCGGTGCGCGTTTCCGCGTGGGACACTCCGCGCTGACCATGGCGGAGTATTTCCGCGACGACGCCAAACAGGATGTGCTTCTCATGATCGACAACATCTTCCGCTTCATTCAGGCGGGCATGGAAGTGTCCGGCCTTCTGGGGCAGTTGCCGTCGCGTCTGGGCTATCAGCCGACGCTGGCCACGGAGCTGGCCGAGCTTGAAGAGCGCATCTGTAACACCAAGACCGGCGCGATTACCTCCATTCAGGCCGTTTATGTTCCCGCGGATGATTTTACCGATCCGTCGGCCGTTCATACCTTTGGGCACCTGTCGGCCACCATCGCCCTGTCGCGAAAGCGCGCCAGTGAAGGCCTGTATCCCGCTATCGACCTGTTGCAGTCCGGTTCCAAAATGCTGATGCCGAATATCGCCGGCGAGCGACACTACAAAATCGCGCAGGAAATCCGCAAGACGCTGGCCGTTTATGAAGACCTCAAAGACATTATCGCCATGCTGGGGATTTCGGAGCTCTCGCGAGAAGACCAGCGCACGGTCTATCGCGCGCGCCGTCTGGAGCGGTTTTTTACGCAGCCGTTCTTTGTGACGGAGCAGTTCACCGGTACGGCAGGTAAAATGGTCTCGCGCGAAGACACGCTCAACGGGTGTGAGCGGATTCTCAATGATGAATTCGCCGAGTATCCGGAACGGGTGCTTTACATGATTGGATCCATTGATGAGGCAAAGATTGATCATGTTGCTTAAAATATTATTGCCGGCAGAAATTATGATGGAGCAGGAGGTGAAAAAAATTGTCGCCGAGGCGGAAAACGGTTCTTTTTGCCTGATGCCCAACCACATTGATTTTGTCGCCACGCTCGCGCCGGGCATCTTCAGCTATGAGCCATTTCCCGGCGGCAAGATGGAAGTTCTGGCGATGGATGTCGGCACGCTGGTCAAAAAAGGTTCCGAGGTTTTGGTTTCGACACGCCAGGCCATGCATGCGCCTGATCTCGGGCAGCTCAAGCAGGTGGTGGTGAAGGAATATGAAGTGCTCGATGAGCGGGAAAAAATGGTCCGGTCGGCTTCGGCCAAACTCGAGGCCAGCCTGATTCGCCGCTTCATGGAACTCAAGTAGGGCGCGTTCCCCGAACGCGCCGAACAAGTACCGCATGCGCGCGTTCCCCGAACGCG
>CAZSQS010000041.1:21948-34617 GCA_964608995.1 uncultured Smithella sp.
CCGCATGCGCGCGTTCCCCGAACGCGCCGAACAAGTACCGCATGCGCGCGTTCCCCGAACGCGCCGAACAAGTACCGCATGCGCGCGTTCCCTGCGGAGGAAACGGGCCGACGAACTGAATGGCAAAACATTCTTTGCCGGGAACGGTTTGAAACCGTTCCCTACGGCGAACAACGGTTTTGCCCCGGATAATAACAAAACGGCAGGAGACAAACCCATGGTTGAAATTAAACGAACCCCCTCTCAGCGCAGGCGCAAGATGGCCGATCATTTCACCGAAGAGGTGGCCAGAAAAGAAGCCCTGAGGCTCAAGGGCCTGCGACACAAGGATGAAACCGTCTGGTTCGGCGTGGGCATGTTCGGCATTGTCGGCTGGGCGATTGCCATTCCCACACTCGTCGGCATTGCGCTGGGGCTCTGGATCGATCGCACCTGGCCCAGTCAATATTCCTGGGCGCTGATGCTGCTCATTGCCGGTGTTATCGTCGGTTGTATTAACGCCGCCTACTGGGTCCGGAAAATCCGCAACAAAATTATTGAGGAAGATTAGCATGAGCGCATCCACTGTCATTTTACTGATCGTGTCTTTGTCGGCGGGACTGGTGCTTGGCGCGTTTTACTTTCTGGCGCTGTGGCATACGGTGCGTCGATTGCCCGTCGCTGCAAGCCCCGGACGTCTCATGCTTATGAGCTTTGCTGTGCGCTCGGCGGTGGCGCTTGCCGGATTTTATCTGCTTGCCCGGGACGGGCATTGGGAGCGGCTGGCGCTGGCCATGGTGGGCTTTTGGATGATGCGTAAAATTCTGACCATGCGGCTGGGGACGCAGAAAGTGACCGTCGAGGCTTAATAGAAAACGCATGATGAGGGCGCTTTTCGAGCAAAAGGAGACGTTATGGAAATAGTCCAACTCAATCAGATCAGTCCCGATCAGGTTATTATCTGGAGCTGGGGCTTCATTACGCTCAATGTGACCATCCTCTATACCTGGCTGGTGATGGCCATTTTGGTTTTTATCTCCTGGCTGGCAACGCGCAGGCTCTCATCCGACATCAATGTGTCGCGCTGGCAGCATTTTCTGGAAGTGATCATTTCCGTCATCCGCGGTGAAATTTCTGAAATGACGAAAAAAGGCGCTGATCGTTACATTCCGCTCATCGGCACACTCTTTTTGTTCATCTGCACATCGAACGTGCTGGTGATCGTGCCGGGGTTTGTCGCGCCGACCTCGTCGATCACCACGACCGCGGCGCTGGCGGGCTGTGTGTTTATCGCTGTGCCTTATTACGGAATTCGGCGAAACGGTGTGCTGCATTATCTGAAAGAGTATTTCCAGCCCAATTTCATTTTCTTCCCTTTCCATGTGATGGGTGAAATATCCCGCACGCTGGCGCTCACGGTCCGGCTCTTCGGCAACATCATGAGCCATGAAAAGGTCGTGGGTATTTTGTTGGCCGTCACGCCGCTTTTGTTTCCCATCGTCATGCAGGCGCTGGGGCTCTTAATCGGTGTGATCCAGGCTTATATCTTTGCGATTCTGTCGATGGTGTATATCGCCTCGGCGCTCTCGTCGGAGGAGGAGCATTCTCCCAAACCCAGGAAGGAAGGCGCAGCCGCCTGAAATATAATTTAACTAAGGAGGAGGTTTTTTATGGAAAACATCAGCATCGTCGCGTTGGCGTCAATATTTGCCGCAGGTTTAGCTATGGGAATCGGATCCATTGGACCGGCTCTCGGGATGGGACAGGCCATCGCACAGGCGCTCGCCGCGATTGCCCAGCAGCCGGATGAAAGAAATTCTCTGACCCGGACGCTGTTTGTCGGTCTGGCCATGATTGAATCCATCGCCATTTACTGTTTCGTGATTTCGATGATTTTGATTTTCGCCAATCCGTTCTGGGGATACATTACAAAGTAGGGGGATAAACCATGCATATCGACTGGTTTGTATTGTTTGCGCAAATCTTCAATTTCCTCTTGCTGATGTATCTGCTCAAACGCTTTTTGTACGGGCGGATTCTCAAGGCGATGGATGATCGGGAGGCGAAGATCGTCGCACGTTTCGCCGAAGCCGAAGCGTTGAAGGTTCAGGCGAATGAGGCGGCCGAACTCTACGAAAAGCGCAACCAGGGGCTCAATGAGAAAAAAGAGCAGATGCTCAATGAGGCGACACTGGCGGCTGATGCCAAACGAAAAGAGCTGATGGAAAAAGTGCGCGTGGACGTGGATGCCGTCAAAGCCCGATGGCAGGACATGCTTGCCCGCGAGCAGGACGCCTTTTTGTATGACCTGCGTCAGCGGGCGGCCAAACAGCTCTACGCCACGGCGCGCAAAGCGCTTTCGGATCTGGCGGACGTTGAGCTCGAAGAGCGCATTGTCGATGAATTCATCCGGCGCGTGCAGGCCCTCGACGAACAAAAAAGCGCCCAGATGCGCCAGGCGATTCGCGGCGGAGCAAATCAGGTGGTGGTGCAAAGCGCATTTGACATTACCGAGGCCAGGCAGGCTCAGATTGCGGCAGCGCTCAAAAGGCAAATCACCAACGGGTTTTCGATTCGCTATGAACGAGAGCCGGACATCGTCTCCGGCATTGAGATGCGCGTCAACGGCCACAAGATTGCCTGGAGCCTCAACGAATATCTTGAGACGCTGGTGGAGAGCCTGACGGAAACTCTGCAGAAAGAGGCCCACGCGGCATAACATTCTCGCAGGGAACCGTCGCGACTGTTCCCTGCGGGTTGGCATGAGGAGGCCATACATGGATTCGGAAATGAAACCTTTGGAAAATCAGGAATTGAAAACCTTTCTCGATGATACCTTCGATACGATGGAGAAGGTGCTCGATGAGCAAAACCCGGATCTGCGGCAGTATGAAGTGGGCCAGGTCGAGTTTGTCGGACGCGATATCGCGAAAGTCAGCGGTTTGCCCCATATCCGCGCGGAGGAACTGGTTCGCTTTGCAGGCAACTATATGGGACTGGTCTTTAATATCGATCCGAAGGAAATCGGCGTGATTCTCCTCGATCCCAGTGAAAACCTGCAAGTGGGCTCGGAGGTTCACCGCACGAAACGCGTGCTGGATGTGCCGGTGGGCGACGGACTTTTAGGAAGGGTGGTGGACCCACTCGGACGGCCGCTCGATGGCCTCGGGGAAGTCAACACGGTTGAGCGCTTTCCGGTAGAGCGGCCCGCGCCCGCCGTCATGGATCGCGCGCCCGTCACGGTCCCGCTGCAAACCGGCATCAAGGTGATCGATGCGCTTATTCCGATCGGACGCGGGCAGCGCGAGCTGATTATGGGAGACCGCCAGACCGGGAAAACCGCCATTGCCGTCGATACAATCATCAACCAGAAGGAAACAGGGATTATTTCCATTTACTGCGCCGTCGGCAAGAAAAGCGCGGACGTGGCGAAGGTCATTGCCGAGCTTCGTGATCACGGTGTGATGGGACGTTGCATCGTTGTGGTGGCCACAGGCGAAGACACGCCCGGTCTGCAGTTTATCGCGCCGTATGCGGCCACCAGTATGGGTGAATATTTCGTTGAGCAGGGGCGCGACGTTTTGATTATTTATGATGATCTGACCTCGCATGCCCGCGCTTACCGGGAAGTGTCGCTGCTTTTGCGGCGCCCGCCGGGAAGAGAGGCCTTTCCCGGCGACATCTTTTACATTCATTCGCGTCTTCTGGAGCGATCCACGCACATGCGGCCCGACCTGGGTGGCGGTTCACTGACCTCGCTGCCGATTGTTGAGACGGAAGCGCAGGACATGTCGTCCTATATTCCGACGAATCTCATTTCCATCACCGATGGTCAGATTTATCTGTCCCCGGTGTTGTTCAACAAGGGCATTTTGCCCGCGGTGGATGTGGGTAAATCCGTGTCCCGCGTGGGCGGCAAGACGCAGTTGACCGCTTATCGCTCCGTGGCAGGCGATTTGCGCCTCTCCTACACGCAGTTTGAAGAGCTTGAATCCTTCTCCCGTTTCGGCACACGGCTTGACGAGTCCACGCGCCGGACGCTGGAGCGGGGCTGGCGCGTGCGTGAAGTGCTCAAACAGGGGCAGTTTCGGCCGCTCAAAGCCTCCGAGCAGATCGCTTCTCTGTTGTCCGTAACCGATGGCGCGCTGGATCTGGTGCCGACACAGAGGGTCCGCGAGGTGGAATCGTGTCTGTTAAATGCGGTCAATGAACAGTTGCCGGAACTGTGCGGCCGCATCGAAGAGGGCAAAAAGCTGGAAATATCCGACCGCGACAGCATGGTCGATAAGATCCGGACGGCGGTCAAACCTTACGAAGACGTTGAGGACGCCAATGCAAACAACTGAGTCGCTCAAAAGACGGATGAAAAGCGCCGGTGATCTTTTGTCGGTGGTCAAAACGATGAAGGCGCTTGCGGCAGTAAGCATCCGGCAGTATCAGAAGGCGGTCGAATCCCTCACTGACTACAACCGTACTGTGGAAATGGGACTGCAAGTTGTCTTGAAGAAACGCATGGGCGCCACGCTCGACCGCAAGCAAGGCACCATGAAGCGCCTGGGGGTTATTGTATTCGGTTCAGATCAGGGCCTTTGCGGCCAGCTCAATGAACAGGTTTCGTCCTTTACGATGGACTTCATTCGAAAAACAGGCGTCAAAAAGGAAAACCGCAAGATCCTCTCCGTCGGCGCGCGCGTGGCTGATCATGTGGAGGATGCGGGGCAATTCATCGATGAGCTTTTGGCCACACCCAGCTCGACCGCCGGCATCACTCCCCTTGTTCAGGAAATCATCATGATTATTGATGAGTGGCATTTCAAACATGGAATCGATCACTTTATGCTTTTTTACAATAAGTATGTCAGCGGCGCAAACTATCATCCTCACCGGGTGCAGCTTTTACCGGTGAGCCGCGACTGGCTGAAGGAAATTGCCCGTAAAAAGTGGGAGTCGAAATCCCTGCCTATCTTCCGGATGGACGGAGACCGGATATTTTCCTCGCTGATTCGTGAATATCTGTTTGTCTCACTTTACCGGGCATTTGCTGAATCGCTGGCCAGTGAAAACGCCAGTCGGCTGGCCTCCATGCAAAACGCCGAAAAGAACATTGAAGAACAGCTGCTGGATCTGCACGTACAGTTTCACCGCACGCGCCAGATGACGATTACCGAGGAACTCCTGGATATTGTCTCCGGCTTCGAGGCATTGCAGGACCAGGCTTCATAACTTTTTTGGGAAAAGGAGGGCCAGGGTTATGTCAACAGGATCCGATAAAAGAATATGCGTTATCTGTGCGTGGCGTGAAAACTGCGCGAAGCGTTACCGGGTGAAGAGCAATGCGCTGTTTGATGTCAATTGCCCTGATTATACCCGTGATATTAAACTCAAGGATAGAGATGTTGACAAGCTGGTGGAAGATCAGGTGGATCGCTGGCAGAAAGAAAAAAAGGAGAAACCGGGATACGTCATCACGCTCTCAAGTGAAGCCGGTGCGGGCGGAGGCTGGGTTTCCCGGATTCTGGCCACACAGCTTCAAATGAACATTGTCGGGAGTGAACTCATTCACAAAGTGGCGGAGAGCGCTCACATGAGCGACAAGGTGATCAAGTCGCTCGATGAAAAAAGCATTTCCATGATCGACAGCATCATCAGCTCCTTTTTTGAATCGCGGCACATCTGGCCCAATGAGTATATGCGTCATTTGTCTTTGGTGATGCATACCAATGCGCAGCATGGCAACATCATCATCATCGGCCGGGGCGGCAGTTTTATTCTGAAGGATGAAGCGTTTCGGGTCCGTATCATTGCGCCTGTGGAGGTGCGCGTGGAAAAATTGATGCGTGACCGTCAACTGTCGCAAAAGGATGCGCTGACGTACGTGAAAAAATATGATACGGATCAGGTGGCTTTCGTCCGGAAATATTTTAATGAAGACATCAATGATCCCAAGCATTACGACATTCTGATCAACACGCATCATGTCGGAATCGAAAGTGCGGCAGAGTCTGTGAAAAAGGCGTTTATGGACTGGAAGGCGGCACGCGGATAGTTGTACGAGACGCTTTCCAAAAGCTTGCGGGAAAGGAGCCTTTCATGACACGCTATGAACGCGCCCTGCTTCTGGGACTGGCGGAGGAGATGATCCTGCAATTGCGAAATCGGATTGCCGAGATAGAAAATCTCCACCCCCGCCAGTCAGCGCTCGGTATTGCGACGTTTCAGGAACGCCTGCACAATATTGAGGATTTGTTTGCCGAAGTTAGAAAAGAGGCGTAGGGGAAGGTAATAGGCTATAGGCTATAGGCTATAGGTGATGGGCAATGGGCAGTGTTGATTGTTGTTAACGACCAACCATCAACTGACAACCATCAACCGTCCTTCCCCGCTGTGACCCATAGAAAGGTTTCGCCGCCGATTTGGCGGTTGATGGCGGAATCGAGCGTTAAACCGGCCGAGCGCAGATCGGCGTAAAGCTCATCGGGCGATTTGTGACTGTAAAATAATTTCTCTCCCAAAAATTCCATGTAACCTTCAAAAGCATCCTGTCCGGTATAGTCCCGGGTGGCATATGTAAAAAGAAACTTCCCACCGGGTTTAAGCCAACGCCGGCTTTTTTCAAACAGCGCAGGATGATCCTTTCTGGGGACATGAAAGAGGCTGTAGATAGATGTGATCGCGTCAAACTGTTGTGGCTCAAAAGACACATCCCGCATGTCCTCACATATACACCGCATGGCCGGGGTGTAGCGGGTGGCCAGATCAAGCATCTTCATTGAAAAATCGACGCCTGTGACCTGCCAGCCATGATCCAGAAAAAAGCGCGCAAACGGCTCGCCCGCGCCACAGCCCAGATCCAGAAGCCTGCCGGTCTTAAGCGTAAGCGCCCCGTAGAAATCGTTTAAAACCTCCGACATGTCGAAAAGCCCGCGGTTTTGTTCGTAGGTTAAGGCAAAATCATCGTAAATGTGGTCCAGTGTTTTCATCGTTTTTGGAAGGTGTTCTGATCGGGCGCCGCCGTCAGGTGGCGTTTTTGTCATTATTCAGGGCGGCGGCAAGATAAATTGAAAATGTCGTTCCTGCCCCCTCTATCGATTCGACACTGATCAGGCCATTGTGATATTTAATGATGGAGTCGCAAATGGCCAGTCCCAGGCCGATGCCGCCTCGTTCGCGTTTTTCCTTGGTGCTGAAATACGGATCGAAAATCCGGGAAAGGTTTTCACGCGGGATGCCCGTGCCCCGGTCACGGATAATGATGCGGATGTAGTTGCCTTCGCCCAGTGTGCGGATGTTCGTGCCGGTGGTCGTGTTTTCGGCAATCACGTCCACACTGCCACCGTTTAGCTGGGCTTCTTTGGCGTTTGTGACCATGTTTTCGATGACCTGCCGAATTTGCATCGCATCGACTTTTGCCGGCCATAAATCCGGGGCGATGGTGATGTTGGCCGTAACGGGGGAGTCTTTGAGCGCCTTTTTTACGGTTTCCCGGATGATGTCATCGAGCTTTTCAATTTTCTTAAACGGATAGCCGCCCTGGGCAAAGGTGATCAGGCGGTGGGCCAGCTCCTTGGCCTGAAGCCCGGCGCGTTCAGCAATCGCCAGACCGTTTTCGAGAATTTTATCTTCTTCGTTTGCGGAAATCTTGGCCAGAAAGACATTGCGCAATATGGCGGTCAGCAGGCTGTCGAAATCTTTTGCCACGCCGTCGGCAAAGGTGCCCAGTGACTCGAGTTTGGTCTGTTTGAGCAGTTCCGCTTCCGCGTTTTTCTGTTCGGTGATATCCTCCAGGGATTCAATGGCGCCGAAAATCTTGCCACGCGAATCGCGGATGTCCGAAGCCGTAATACGGAACCATTTGCCTTTTTCGCCCATATCCGGGAAAAATTCAGTGACTTCGTAAGCATTATCCAGCAGATTGGATTTGGTGACTTCGCCGACATACAGCGACGATGCGTTTTGCATTCTGTTGTGGAGGATCAGATCGGACAGGCAGGAGCGAGGCGCTTTGTAGAAAGCCCGCCAGTGCTGATCCGTGTTCATGACATTGGCCGCCGGGATGCGGCTTAGCTCTTCGAGCGCTTTGTTCCAGTAAAGAATTTGATGATCCGTCGAGATCACAAAGGTTGGAATGGGAGAATTCTGAAGAATGCTGCGCAGGATCTGATGATCGTTTTTCCCCCTCCAGATGGCGTAAATAAAACTGACAATGGCTACGGCCGAAAGGAAAAAGATAAAAAGGAGAAAATGACCCTGCATCGAAAACTCCTGCTTTTATGAGGCGCCCTGTAATGGCTTCAGAAATAGCAAGGTTGGAGGAAAAATGCAAGGTTGGAAAAGGTGTGGCGGCGGGTGCGCATGCAGGCCGAAATACCGACGGGGTATATTTTCGTGAAGAAAGGGGATATAATCAGCAACAGATGATGTCAGGATGTCACGAATCGGACTTTTGAACAGAACCTTTATTCAGAAAGAAAGAAGGGTGACGCGATGAAACGAGAAATTTCGCTTTCGGAAACCACGCTGAAAAACCGCTGGGGCAGGGATCAAAAAATTACAGCGGGTGACAAGGTCAGGCTGGCGCCATTTAAAAACGTTCGATCAGGAGATGATCTTTCCGAGCAGGAAGGATTTGAGTCTTGGATGACGGAGGGGCTTAAGCCGGATGAGGTCTATGGCGTTAAGCGGATTATTCAGTTTCCGGATGACGGCACTGTGATCCTGTATCTTGATCTTGGAGGCGGCAGGGAAGAGGGGTTTTATGCGGAATATCTTCAAGCTGTCGATAAACGAAAGATCAAAGCGATTGAATTTCCATTGAGCGATCCCAGCGAGGTCGTGACGTATCTTAAAACGATCACGGATCAGGCATGCAGCGTCGTTGAATGCGAGATCCGGGCGCAAGACAGACCGGCTGAGGCGTCGCACCCGTCGAATCAATGGATTATTCTTCCCGCGACCAGCGGCAAATGTAAAATGACGATAGAAGGCGAGCCGCGCGAGATTCAACTCAATCCTGAAAAAGTGATTGTCATTCCCGTTCCGGCAGGGAAAAAACACGCCTTGCTCCCCTTGTCCGGTTTTTCTTCATATAAAGTTTTGTGTGAAAATTGCCATTAGCGGCAAGCGTTGCCATCGAGGCGCTAAGCGCAAACGCCCGCCAGGGCAGCTCCGGATAGTCGTCGCTTCGCCCGATGATCGCCAGAATGATTTGCGCCCCGCAGCGCTTTTCCGCTGCCGCGACCAGGCGGTCAAGATGATTTCTTTCTTCGACATCCAATGACTGATGCATGCTGTCTTGGGTTCGCCTGCGTTTTTGGTTTCGGGGGAATAAATTCGAACTAGACGATTTTTATGCCGTCCGCCTTTTCGCGCTCATCCACTGCGTCTTCGATGGCGAAATTCAGTTGCCTCTGGTCAAAAGGTTTGCGCACCAGAAGATGCACATCTTTGGTGTCTTCGCGGCTCAGGGTCAGCGCGCCGTGACCCGTCATGATCATGAAGGTCTTGTTGGAGGCATACTGCTTCATATTGGAAATCAGCTGGCAGCCATTCATGTTCGGCATGCACTGGTCGGTGATGATCACATCCACCTCATCGCTGTGTCCGGCGTACCATGTCATTGCGTCTTTCGGATCATTAAACAAGACGGCCGTATGCCCGAGGTTTTCTGCATATTTTTCCATGATGTCGAGCATGTATTGCTCGTCATCCACCACCAGCAGGCGCCGGGGAGGGATGGGTTGCCCGGACGGTCGCCGGTAGCCGCCGGTCTGGGCTTCGGAGACCAAAAGTTCCATTTCAAAGGTGGTCCATGTTTTTGCCCGATTGGCGGGCGTGGCCGGCTGGCCGGTTTTTTCCGGGGGAATAAACTCGGTGGTGTGGCGGATGGTGGCGCCGAAACGATCGAGTGTGCTTTTCACGGCGAGCAGGCCGATGCCGCTTCCGCCATGCGTCGAGCGGAGCCGTTCATTGAATATGCGGCCCAGCAGATGATCCTGGAGGGGCGGTCCGTCATTGGAGACATAGAGCCGGACAATGTCTTCAAGCGCCGGATTGTGCCCTTTCTCCCAGGAAATGCAGATGGTGTTGCTGCTGCCGCGCGGAAATTCGGCAACGGCATTGTTGATCAAATTGACGATGACGCCCATGAATTCTCCGGCATTGCCGAAAACCGTGATGGACGGTGAGGCATCGCAGATTTCCACGGAGACGGTTTTGGTCTGATCCTGCGCCATGGGTTTATACTGGCCTTTGGACAGCGATACCGCGCCGCGGATGGCCGGACGGATTTCAAAGCTGCCCAGAGCATGATCCTGCTTGACGTAATCGCGAATGCCGGAGGTGACGTCGCGGATGATTAACTGGCCGTTGTCCACATAGGAGAGGTATCGAAGCGCGGAATCCATGTTGGTTGTCAGCTCGGTGATATGATCCGGAAGCCCCTCATTCAGAAAAGCGATCAGGCGCTCCAGAGCGCCGTTGTCCCCGGTGCGTGACAAAGAGCGCTTCATTTTATTTTGAATATTCAGAATCGGTTCGGCCAGCGCTGCGTGTTCATCGTTGATGTTGACGAGCGTCTGTTCCGTTTTGGATAAATACAATTTGACGAGGTCTTTGCCGCCGGTGATGCCGGAGAGCGCATTGTTGATGTCATGGCTTAATCCCGCCACCAGCGCGGCAATGGCCTTTTCCGTGGAGGCCTGGGCCAGCGCCACATCCTTGGCTAGCAGATCCGCCTCCAGTTTCTTGATGTCGGAGATATCCTCGGCCATGCCCAGGAGATACTCCAGTTGGCCATTTTCATCATACAGAGGGATCAGGTTGGATTTCATGGTTTTCATCTGATTGTCTTTGGTCGGGACCGTATGCTCGAAGGTGACGGCGGAACCGGTGCTGAGCGCCGCATCCTCAAATTCCGACAGCACAGCGGAAAGCATGGGGGAGTTTTGATGGAGATCGTCCCACATTTTATTGACCATGACGTAGCGGCCGCCCTTTTTGTAGTCCCTCATATAAACGGCCACAGGGAAATTCTGAAAAATCTTGGAGGTGAGCTCACGGCTTTTAAGCAGTCTTTCCTCGGCTTTTTTGCGTTCGGTGATGTCTTTGGCGGCGCACATGACCGACAGCACGCGGCCGTCCCCGGATTTTACCGGCTCGATGCTGGTGAGGTAATAGCGGTTGCCTTCGGGCGAGGGCAGCCACATCTCAATCACCTTGTGGTGGCCATTTTCAAACGTCTCCCGGATGGCCGTCAGGATTTTGGGGGCTTCATCTGCGGGAAAAATCTGCTCCAGGGGCATTCCCGCAATGCTTTCGTCTTCCATATGAACAAGTCGGGCCAGCGCCCGGTTAGCGTACTGAAACGTGTTATCCGGATGAAAAGAAAAGATCGGATCACTGGATTTCTCAAGCAGGATGCGGTATTTTTCCTCGCTTTCGCGAAGGGATTCCTCCGCCTGTTTCTGACGGCTGATGTCCGTCTGCATCACCAGGACGCGAACGGTTTTCCCGTTTTTGATGAGCGCTTTGGCGATCTCCAGCACCCAGCGATAGGCGCCGTCCTTGTGCCGGATGCGGTACTCGGAAACGTTAATATCGTTTTTTGCAATCAGGAGCATTTCAAAGGCGGAGTAGATTTTCACCTGCTCGTCGGGATGAATCAGTTGTTTCCAGTCGGAGAGGCTGGCGCCGAGGTCGTACGGTTCGTAGCCCAGCATGGTCATCCAGCGGCTGGAATAATGGATGCAGTTGCCTTTGGCGCGCCATTCCCAGACGCCGCTTTGCACGTCTTCAAGGGCGGACTTTAAAATGTTTTCGCCTTCTTGCAGGGCGCGCTGTTCCCAATCGGAAAAGGCCTGTCGAAAAATGTTTTTCATGAGGGTTGCCGGGCGTGCAAGCCATGAGGGCATAGTCAATTCCTTCCGTGCGGCCTGAAAGCATTTTTTGCTTTTGTAGGTTTTAAATCCTTAAAGCCTGAAGCCACTGCCTTTATAGGGATCATAAACGGCGTCGAGACACAGTTCAATCTCTGATGACTTTGCCAGGCAAAACAGAATATTTTTGCCTTCAGTCAGAGCCTTTTCGAGTTTTTCAAAAACGAACGGATCCGGCTCAGCCGTTGCCACCGTTACTTTTGAACGGCTGTTGCTCATTACGACCAGACGATTCTGCATAGCATACTGTTCGCCGATCACTTTTTGCAGCGCCGGGAGCGCCCGGTAGCCTTTGAGAGACACAATGGGCATGCTGAAATGGGCGGACAGCGCGTCCATGTAATTTATTTCACTGATGATTCTGTTGTTGGTCAAAAGCGTTCCCAGGGGCGTATGCTTTCCCTTGTTTTTTTGTTCTTTTTGTTTTGCAAGGCAGTTCTGCAACTGTTCCTGTGTGATGACGTTCAGATCAACGAGCACCTGTCCGAGTTGTTTCCTTTTGTTACTGTAGTAAATCGCTTTAACGATTTTGGATTGGGGAAGCCCCATCTCACAAAGAATTTGTCCCAGGTACTTTTTTGGCTCCGACTGCTTTCTGCGCATCGCCTCATTTAAATCGGACAGCGTAATCACCTTTTTCGCAACCAGAATCTCACCGATTTTATCCGACATAGCGCTTCCAAACCTTTTTTCTCAAATTTGTCGTGTTAATCTATCAGTTTTTCAGGGGGGCGTCAATACATGAGCGGAATGACCG
>CAZSQS010000042.1:0-32676 GCA_964608995.1 uncultured Smithella sp.
GCGCGACAATCCGCTCCAGATCGCGCAGAAATATCTGGAGTGGGCGGCGGACTATTCGGAAAATCAGATTTCGATTATTTACGACACGATGTGGGACGGCACGAGAATGCTGGCCGAACATATTGCCAAGGGGATCAAGCAGGCTGACGACAAGGTGACAGTGAAGCTCTTCAATATCTCGCGGCGCGATATCAATGACGTGGTGACCGAGGTCTTCAAGTCCAAGGCGATTTTGCTGGGGTCGCCCACGATCAACAAGGGCATCCTCAACGCCATGGCGGCGCTTATCGACATGGTTGCGGGCCTCAGGTTCAAAAACAAAAAGGCCGCGGCTTTCGGCTGCTACGGCTGGAGCGGCGAGAGTGTGAAAATCTTAAACGAGCACCTTTCCAAAGCCGGCTTTGAATTGATTGGCGAGGGCTTCAAGGCCCTGTGGCAGCCCAGCGACGAGGCGCTGGCCGAGGCGCTTGCGTTTGGAAAAACGTTTGTCGGAAAAATTTAGATTTAAAAAGGAAAGTTCCATAGAAAGCCCGGCAGGGATCACGGATCCCGCCGGGCTTTCTATTTTTCGAAGGTCAGGCCAGGCGTCTCTCGCCCTGGGCAAGCTCAATGAGCCCCTTTTTGTCCAGAATCGAAATGGTCCTGGCATCCGCTGAAATCAGTTTTTCATCCGCCATGCGCTTGAGGATGCGCGAGAGCGTCTCCGGAATCGTGCCCAGAAGGCTGGCCAGCTGATTTTTTGAGACATCCAGCACAATCACGGGATTGGCGCCGTCGCGTTCATTTAATAATAGCAGATGTGCGGCGAGTCTTCCCGGCACTTCCTTGAGTGAGAGATTTTCGACTAAGCTTGTGAGCTTGCGAAGGCGCATGGACAAAAGCGCAAGCATCGCGAGGGCCAGCGTCGGCTCGCGACGGATGAGCTCAACAAATTTGCGCTTGGGAAAGAAAAGCACCTGCGTTTCGGCCAGCGCCTCGGCTGAGGCCGGATAGTGCAATCCCGCGAAAACGGCAGCTTCGCCAAAAGGTTCGGAATCTGCAAGGATGTGAAAAATCTGTTCCTTGCCGTCAGGTGAGAGCTTGAAAATTTTCACCCGGCCGGAAATAATCACGTAAAAGCCTGTCGCATCGTCTCCTTCGGAAAAAAAAGTTTTTCCGCGGGAATAGTACTGCCGTTCGGCAATAGCGCCAAGAGAGGCGCACTGCGCCGGGGAAAGGCCTTCAAACAGCGACATCGTACCGATGATCGACGAGACATCCATATTATTTCCTTTTTTTTAAAAAATATCATCGCGCTTTGACTTAAGTCAAGGCGCAAACGCAAAGACTCGGGTTAAGGTAGCCCCAACAAAAAATAAAAAAATAAAAAAGGAGAATAAGGATGGAAAATTTAGCAATGTTTTGTAACCAGTGCGAGCAGACGGCAAAGGGTGAAGGATGTGTGAAGTCAGGTGTGTGCGGAAAGGACCCGGAAGTGGCCGCGCTTCAGGATGTGCTCGTTTATGCGCTTGAGGGCCTCTCCATCGTCGCGGTGGACGCGCGCAAGGCAGGGATCAACGATCAGGCCGTCAATGTTTTTACGGTCAAGGCGCTTTTTTCAACCCTGACGAATGTGGATTTCGACCCGGCGCGTTTTGTGGATCTGATCGGGCGCACGGCCCAATTGCGCGACGCTTTGAAGGATAAAGCCAAAAAAGCCTGCGCTGCCATTGACGAAAAGGCTCCGTCTGTCACTTTTCAACCGCAAACAACCGTGGCGGGGCTGGTATCACAGGCTAGTGTCGCCTCGCTTGCGGCCGATCCTGCCGCCAATGCGGATATTGCGTCGCTTAAACAGATTCTTCTTTACGGCTTGAAAGGCGTGGCCGCCTACGCGGACCATGCGCAGATTCTGGGGCAGGAAGATGAAAAGGTCTATGCGTTTATTTCGGAAGCGCTCGCCGCCATTGCACGGGAAAATCTGGATTTAAACGGCTGGGTCGGACTGGTGTTGAAATGCGGTGAAATCAACTTGCGCGTCATGGAGCTGCTCGATGCCGGAAACACGACGGCATTCGGTCATCCCGTGCCCACAAAAGTTCCGCTGGGAGCTAAAAAAGGCAAGGCCATCCTGATTTCCGGCCATGACTTGAAAGACCTGGCCATTCTGCTCAAGCAAACCGAAGGAAGGGAAATCAACATTTACACGCATGGCGAAATGCTGCCCGCACACGGCTATCCAGAGCTGAAAAAATATCCGCATTTTTATGGCCATTATGGCACGGCCTGGCAAAATCAGGCCAAGGAGTTTGCCGAATTTCCGGGAGCGATTCTCATGACAACCAACTGCATCCAGAAACCGCGCGACTCCTACAAGGATAATCTTTTCACCTGCGGTCTGGTCGGCTGGCCGGGCGTGACGCATATTGATGATCACAATTTCGAGCCGGTCATTGCCAGGGCGCTGGCGATGGAAGGCTTTGCGGCGGATCAGGAAGGAAAAACCGTTCTGACGGGATTTGCCAGAAACGCAGTGCTGGGCGTGGCCGACACCGTGATTGCGGCGGTCAAAAGCGGGGCAATCCGGCATTTCTTCCTGGTGGCGGGCTGCGACGGAGCGAAGCCCGGCAGAAATTACTACACGGAGTTTGTGGAAAAAGCGCCCAAAGACACCGTCATTCTGACGCTCGCCTGCGGTAAGTTTCGGTTCTTTGATCAGGATCTGGGCGACATCGGCGGCATTCCGCGGCTTCTGGATGTCGGCCAGTGCAACGATGCGTATTCGGCCATTCAGATTGCCGTGGCGCTATCCAAAGCGTTTGAATGCGGCGTCAATGATTTGCCCTTGTCGATGATTCTGTCGTGGTATGAGCAAAAGGCGGTGGCCATTCTGCTGACGCTGTTTTACCTGGGCATTCGCGACATCCGCCTCGGGCCGTCGTTGCCGGCATTCATTACGCCCAATGTGCTCAACGTGCTGGTGGAGAATTTTGCCATCAAACCAATCGGCACACCGGATGAAGATTTGAAGGCGATCCTCGGCGCTTAGCGTTCGGCTTTTTCGAGGTCTTTTTCCGGGCTTCGTGTAAACGAGGCAGTCAGATAGTCCAATGTCTTCGGGAGGGTCAGCTCCAGGCTGAAAAACATCTGCAACCCGATGGCGAGATATTCAGGCTCGCAGGAAAGCAGATGCCCTCCCGCCGACAGGGACTGGTTGATAAAATGAAAATGGTATCCGGGAACATTGACCGAAGGGACGAAGCCGGGGGTATAAAAACCGACCAGATGTCCCTCGGTCTTTTCAAAAAAACGGATTTTCTGATGATCCGTCGCTTCGGCCAAAGGCCGGTAATTTTCGGTATGCGGTACGGAGCGCGTCGTCACCTTCCGAAATCGTCCGTTCATGTGAATGGCGTAAAACATATTGTCCGAGGGCAGCATCCGTTGAAGATAGCTTTCAAATTCCGCATGTGACAATGGGCTGACTATTTCTTCGGCCAAAACAGGTTGAAAGTGGCACATCGTGGCAAAGGGCGTTTTCATGTCGTCTGGAACCGCATGGGCGTTACCCTCCAGATCGAGCCGGAAAAACCTGCCCCAAAGCGCGATCAGTTCTCCATCGAGATGATTGAACGTACCGATGCCGAAGTCTCCTTTTTGCCGGAGCGTGCCGATCGTAATGTCGTCGCGATAAAAACCTTCCAGAAGCGCATTGATGGGACTGCTGATGTAGAGCCGGGTATCCGTCATGAAATCCTTTTCTCCTTTTTTAAAATGAATACGTCAGACCTGCTGTGAAGCTCGTTTGCTGCGACCAGACGGAGACGCCGTGGTCAAAGCTAAAATCGATCCCGAAGGGTTCGTTCACCATCCGATGCGTGCCGGTGGTGGTGATGCGCAGATAGTCCAGGCCGATCGTCGCACTCAGATTCTGCGTGAGTCCGATCTCCACGCTGGCCGCTCCGTGCCAGGCGTCGCCCGTGGTATGGTCATACGTCAGGCGTTTCCCCGCGCGCAGCAGGTGATAATCTTCGTTTTGGGCTTTGACGTATGCCCAGTCTGCCTGAAGCGATAAACGCAGTTTCGAAAGACGAAGCGGTTTGCCTAAATCGAAGGTGGTTTTAAGCCCGGCAAAAACAAGCCAGTAGGTCTGCTCGAAATTGATGCCATCGCCCGGCAGATTGTCGATGATGACGCCGTCGGGTGAATGGGAATACTGCGTGCCGTCATAAGTCACCAGGGAAAATCGCTGCCACGAAAAACCCGCGACAGGGCGTGCATCGAACCAGACGGGCAGCCCAAGCCAGTCTCCCAACTTCAAATCCGCATTGGCGCGCACGAGATAGCTTGGCTCCATCCGGCAGGATGATTCGGAATAGATCGAACGAATCGACGGATGCTCCTCGTCCTCCCAGTCGGAATCCAGAAATTTGCCGTCCATTTTTCCCGTGAGATTGCGCATTGCTTCCAGACCGACCGAAAACCGCGAAAAGTTGCGGCGGGCGGATGCGCCGATCCACCAGCTGTTGAGCGGAAACTCCAGGCGGCTAAGCGGTATTTGATACGGTGGATAAGGATTGCCGAATTCATAGGAGGTGGAGCTGGAAAAGAAATATCGGCTCTGCAGGGAAACCGACCAGGGACGAAAAGGTTTGTTTTCTTCTTGCGCCTGTGCCTCCGGTGCGGCGGCCAGAAGCATCGCTCCGACAGCGGCCAGAAGCAGGAGCTTTTGCGCTTTGCCATTTTGCCCGGTTTTGAACATGGTAAACCACCGGTTGATCCAAATGGACGGGTGAAAAAATGTTTTCCATATTCCGCGATTTCTTCCTGAGAAATTTAGCGTCCTGCAAAGCGCTATACGACGAAATATTTTTACGCCTTTTTTCTTGCAATGTCGAGAATATATTGTATTATTTGCCGCATAATTTCCCGCAAATAATAAAATATATCGAAGTTAAATTGCCCGCTTCAAGGAGGACATGCAAATGAAAAGCAATCAGTTTTTTTGGATGTGGCGGATTCTGACTTTTCTGCTTTTATGGGGTTCTGTCTTTTCGCCTGCAGTTTCAGCATCTGACGTGCAAGTCATCGATCGCACGTATTCCCTGTCCCGGATTGCCGACGATACGCATTTCCCGGGCGCCAACGGCGCCGCCATCGGTGCTGACGGCGCTTTGTATGTTGTCCATGTTGGGGACGGCACGACAACGCGTATTGATCTGAAAACGATGCAGGCTAAAAATTATCTTCCATCGATTGCCGGGGCGTCGATGACAGATGACGTTACCTCGGACGATAAAGGGAATTTGTACATCACCGGCTGGACGCCACTGGTGGGTGAGGTTTACCGCATCGATCCTGCCGGGAGAAAAACGGTCATTGCGAAGGGATTTACTTCGCCCAACGGCATCCAGTACAACAGGCGCACCGGGCGGCTGTTCATGAGTGAGTGTGTCCATGCCGACCGTGTTTTTGAAATTGATCCCGAAGGTCTTAAGGAACCCAGACTTTTAGTCAAAGAAAAAGAAATTGCCGTGCCTCAGGGATTTGATTTTGATCCGGATACGAATGATCTGATCATTCCGGATTTAAGACGGGGAAATATTGTCCGGGTTCATCCCGATACAGGTGAGATCAAAATCATAGCCGAGAAGTTTTCCTATCCCACGGCGCTCAAAGTGGGCTCCGACAAAATGGCGTACATCCCGGAGTTTTTTGGAGCGGTTCACCGGATCAGCCTCGATGGGCTTAAACGGGAAAAGCTTGCCCAGCTCCCGCCCGGGCTGGATAATCCGGTTGTGACAAAAGACGGCAGGCTTTTTGTGACCAACTACTGGGAAGCCACGGTTTATGAGGTAGCCACCGATGGCAGCGGGACATTCAAGGCGCTTTTCCCCAAAAAACACAATACCATCAGTGGTGTTATCTTCAAAAAGGACAAGGTTTTAATCAGTGATACGATCATGGTTCGTGCCCTGGAGGAAGGCCGTTTTGACCCAACACGCCTCAACGCTTTTCGCGCCTTGAATGTGCCCTTGATGTTGAGTCTGGCCGACGGTCCCGGCGATTCGGTTGTCTGGTCGGACTTCATTCATAATGCCGTGGCCGTTGGCGATCCGTTCAAGGGTGGATTTAAAACGATTGGCCGGCAGCTTGACCGGCCGGTGGCGGCGCTGATGGGGAAGGGCGCCGATCGGATTTACGTAGCGGAATACGCTGCGGGACAAATTACGGAAATCATGCTGGCCGACGGCGCGCGCAAAGTGCTCGCCTCGGGCTTCGACGGGCCTTTGGCGCTGGCGCTGATGGATGACGTCCTTTACGTATCCGAAGGAAAAACCGGACGAATCAGCACGGTGAACTTACTCAATGGAAAAAGCGATATCTTGCTTTCCGGAGCGGTGGGAATTGCCGGCGCTTTGGGGGTTGACGGTGCGGGAAATCTTCTGGCGCTCGATTGTGCAGGCAAAAGGCTTTTTCGGATCAATCCCAAAACTCTCGATATTTCGCTGATCGCGCAAAACCTCCCGGTTCGCCATGCGGTTGTCGGTCGCAATCCGTCGGTGATGCAGCCTGCGGCCATGGCCGTTAGTCCTCGGGGAGATATCTATATTCCAACTGCTAACCGGGGGATGATTCTTTTAAAGAAGAAATAGCGGGGATGATTATGACGAACGAAACGACATCCGCCGGTATCAAAAACTGGCCGCAAGACGATCGGCCCCGGGAAAAGCTTCTCCAAAAAGGCCCGGGAGCGCTTAGCAACTCGGAGCTTCTGGCCATCCTCCTGCGCACGGGCGCTCAAGGGTTGAGCGCCATTGATCTGGCCCGAAGGATGCTGGATAAATTCGGCACGTTTAGAAACATGAGCCACACGGATATGCGCCAGTGGCAGGAATTCAAAGGCCTGGGACCGGCCAAAATTGCGCAGATTCAGGCGGCGCTCGAAATCGGGCGGCGCTTCCGCGAAGACGAAGTGAGAAGCGTCAACCCCAAAATTGCGTCTGCTAAAGATGTGATCGAATTTCTCATGCCGCATCTGCGCGACCTCAAGACGGAAGTGTTCAAGGTCGTCTATCTCAACAGCAATAACCGCATTCTCGAAATCAGTGACGCGGCTTCCGGCACAGTCAACTCCGCCTCGCCCATTGTGCGGGAAATTCTGCACGCGTCGTTGCAGAAATATGCAGCGGCCATCATCTGCGTTCACAATCATCCCAGTGGCAATATCACGCCGAGCCCCGAAGACAAAAAGTTCACCTCCGATCTGGCTTCTGCGGGCAAGCTTTTGAATGTCAGGGTGCTCGATCACATCATCATCGGAGACGGCGCGTATTTCAGCTTTGCAGACGAGGGAATGCTGTAGGTCTGGCTCTGTTTCGTTAACGCCAATTCAACGTACGGCGCTAAGTGATCAGAAGGTTCCTTTCGGGGAACTTCTTAACATATTCCTGTAAACCTGATATAAATCCTTGCGCATCCGGTATGACGATATGATAGGCCGGATGCGCCCAAACCAAGACAAAAAGGAGACCCTAACATGATTAAGACAGTCGATGAATATCTGGCAAGCCTCAATGACGGCAGGGAAGTGTGGTGCCTGGGCGAAAAAGTGGCGGACGTTCGCACGCATCCCACGGTGAGCACCATTGTTCGAATGGCCGCGATGGATTACGTTTTACCCAACCACCCCGACAATCGGGACCTTTTCGTCACCCAGGACAAAGACGGAGAGGATATTAATTTTTTACTCACCTCTCCCAAAACCTCGGAGGATATGATCCGACGGCGCGACTGCTACATGGCAGGAATGCGGGCGGGCGGCGGCGTGCTGGTGCACTGCATGGGCGCGGACGCCCTGGCCGCTTTCAGCGTAGCCGCCGAAGTCATGGATAAAAAGCTTGGCACCCACTATATGGAGCGCGTCGAAAATTACCGCCGCCATCTCCAGAAAAACGACCTGGCGCTCACCGGCGCAATCACCGACGTCAAGGGCGACCGCAGCCTTCACCCCTCCGAGCAGAAGCAGCACAAGGATTTTTATTTGCGAGTGGTCGATCGGCAAAAAGACGGCATCGTCGTTCGCGGCGCCAAGGTGCATATCAGCGCCTCGCCCTGCGCCAATGAACTTCTATGTCTGCCCTGCCGCACGCACGGCGAGGCCGACAAGGATTACGCTTTAGGGTTTGCCGTGCCGGTCAACGCCAAAGGCGTGAAGCTTCTGGGCGTGGAGCCCAACACGCGCCTCTACGGCGACGAAGGGGAATTTGATTATCCCGTCTCCGACCATTTGCAGCCCTCGGAGTCGCTGATCGTATTTGATGATGTTTTTGTTCCCTGGGAGCGCGTGTTCATGTGCGGGGAATGGCAGTATTCCCAGGTGCTGGCCTATGCCTTTGCCAGTTACCACCGCCTGTTTGGCACCTGTAAGATGACAGGTCTGCTCGAGAAGATGACCGGGGCGGCCAGTCTCATTGCCGACTACAACGGCGTGCAGAAGGTTCCGCATGTACGCAAAAAGCTTGCCTGGATGGCCTACATCACCGAAACCGTGCAGATGCTCTCCAAGCAGGCCTGTCTGGAGCCGGAAAAGGAGTTCGGCATGGATGTGATGATGCCCAACCGCATGGCCATCAACGCCTCAAAGTGGACCTACGCCAGCAACTTCCACACGATGTGCCAGCACATGCAGGATATCGGCGGCGGACTCACCACAACCGTGCCCGCCTATCGCGACTGGGCCAATCCCGAGATTCAGCCATTTATCGAAAAATATCTGGCCGCCAAAGACGGCGTGCCCACCGAAGAGCGCCTGCGCGTCTTGCGCCTGATTAAAGACATCACCGGCAATCACTGGCAGGTTGATACGATTCACGGCGAAGGCTCGATGGCCGCGCAGGAGATGTTTCTCTATGGCAGTGCAGATTGGAAAAAGTATCAGGCGGCAGCAAGGCGCGCCGCGCATCTGGACGGCTGGCAGGAAAACCCGGTTTACGGCAAGCTGCCCGTGGTTCAAGCGAGCGTAAAAATGCCGCCCGTGGATGATTCCTATCAGAGCTTTCCGCGGACAAGGAAACAATAGACGAAAAGGGATGAAGGGAAACGGGAATCCAGTGTTTAAACAGATCAGGGTTTGGTTGCTAAATAGCAATCGCCACGGTACTCACTATTGATATGGCTTTGCGCCAAAAATTAAATCCTGCTTCTTGATGAACACCTGAGTATCGGGCGGCACGGATTGCGTCAACCACACATTGCCGCCGATAACAGAGCGTTCGCCAACGACGGTATCACCGCCCAGAATGGTGGCATTGGCATAAACGATAACATCGTCATGAATGGATGGATGACGCTTCTTTGATCGCAGTTTTTTGCATTCCGCTTTGGATAGCGACAGAGCGCCGAGCGTGACCCCCTGATAGATGCGCACCCGATTACCGATCGTGCATGTTTCTCCAATGACAACACCCGTCCCGTGATCAATAAAAAAGCTCTCTCCGATATGCGCCCCCGGATGAATATCGATACCGGTGCGGCTGTGCGCATATTCCGTCATAATTCTGGGGATTAACGGAACGCTAAGATGATAGAGCTCATGCGCGATCCTGTAAATGGTGATCGCCCGGATGCCCGGATAACTGAATATGATTTCATCATAACCCTTGGCTGCGGGATCTCCATCGAGGGCGGCGCGGATATCGTTAGCCAGCATCGTTCTCACTTCAGGAAGTTTGCGCAGAAATTCCACGGTCATCTTTTGTCCGAGGGGTTCACAATGCACGCAGGATTGGTTCTGGCGAATACAGTCATGACGAATGGCCAATATGATTTGCTCGGAGAGCGCTTCGTAAAGACCGACCATCTGCTGACCCAGATAGTATTCAAGATTAATTGAATCCAGACGGGTACGGACAAAATAGCCGGGATATAGAATTAAAGCCAGGCGGTGCAGAATATCGATGATCGCCTCCCGATGCGGAATGGGTTCGGCGCTGACGTGATCAAAACAACCGCCTTGGCTGCATGAAGAAACAAGCTCATCCACAATACCCGGCACCTCGTCCCGATAACTTTTCGCCAATTTAATTTCTTTCCTGCATTGATCGGAGTTTTTTAAACGCTTCATCGTCATTCCTTCCCCGCTTTGCCGTATCTTTTCAAATTTTACCCGAGGCTTTTCAGGTCAGTTTTATCCGGCAATTTCTATAAGATCATCAACTTTTATTATGCCGCCAACCAGCACTTTCGCAAAGATTCCTTCTTTGGGCATCACACAGTCACCCACGGTATGAAATATATTGCACCGGTTATGGCAGACTTTGCCGATTTGAGAGACTTCCATCTGAACGTCTTTGCCGACGTTGAGCCGCGTGCCCAGAGGCAATGAGGGCAGATCAATGCCTTCTATCGTAAGATTTTCCGCGAAATCTCCATGATGGACATTCAGGCCTTTTGCTCGAATTTTATCAATACTCGCCTTAGAAAGAAGGCTGACCTGCCTGATGCCATTTGCCGCGTGGGCGTCGTTTTCCAGTCCCAGATTTTCCAGAAACAGGCCACACCCGATATTACTCTTCTTTTCTCCTTTGTTCTGAGAAATATTAACGGCCAGAACTTTTCCGCAAGTTGCCTTCATTTTATTTTTCACCTTTCTTTAAACCAAATGTTCTTCGCCCGAATAATTAAGTCAACGTCAATGAGCCGTCAAAACAAAAATGGCATTTAACGCCATGAGATTCGGGCAAAAACGAATCTCTTTATTTTCTCCCAGATAATGAGCTTCCGCAATCCGGATATTTTTTTCCCTGCAAAAATCTTTAAAATCCGTAACGCTTAAAAAGCGGACGTTGGGTGTGTCATACCACAGATAGGGCAATGAACCCGTAACGGGAGATTTTCCCCTAAAAGAGAGCATAAACCGGGATCTGAAATAAGCAAAGTTGGGAAATCCGACAATGACCTTCCTGCCAATGCGCAGGGATTCATGAATGACATCGCCGACTTTTTTCACTTGCTGCATGCTCTGGTTCAAAATAACATAATCGAACGAATTATCCGGAAATTCATTCAGGCTGCTTTCGATGTCGTCATGAAACACACTCAAACCCTTTTTTACGCATTCCTGAATAGCCTTATCATCCAGCTCAATTCCCTGAGCACGGATAAGCTTGTCCCTAACAAGCGGGTATAAGAGTTCTCCTTTGCCGCATCCCAAATCTAAAACACGCGACCCTTTTTCGATGATCGCATAAATAACCTGATGATCAAGACTCATCTTAATTGCTTTGATCATGTCTTGCCACCAGATACCCGTTGAAGGTCTTATCCAAAAAATGTTTGATCAGCGCAGTCTGCTCCGGCACCTCAATTAGAAAAGCGTCATGTCCGTAAGTTGACGTCAATTCACAATAGGTAGTGTCAACACGCCTTCTTTTCAGAAGCTTTACAATCTCCTGCGACTGGTAGGAAGGGTAAAGCCAATCCGTCTTGAAAGATATGACCATCACTCGCGCGTGGATATCTTTCCCATTCGGAATCAGTTTATCACCCGACAAATCGAGATAATCCATCGCTTTCGTAATATAGAGGTAGGAATTGGCATCAAAACGTTTGACAAAATTGGCGCCGCGATAACGCAAATACCCCTCCACTTCAAAATCGGCATCGAAGCCGAAACTGAATTTGTCATTTTTAAGCCGCCGGGAAAACTTTTCTTCCATCGACTGATCGCTCATGAATGTGATGTGGCCGATCATCCGGGCAACGGACAGCCCCCTCTCGGGCTGACCATGCTCGTAATAATTCCCATCGCGCCAGGCCGGGTCCGCCATGATGGATTGCCGGATGACCTCGTTAAAGGCGATCTGCTGCGGTGAATGCTTAAGCGCCGTGGCAATAGGAATAGCCGATTTTATCCGCGCAGGATATGCGGCAATCCACTGGAGCGCCTGCATCCCGCCCATGGAACCGCCCGCCACACATAAAAGTATTTCAATGCCAAAATGATCAATCAGGTGGCGCTGCGCGTTAACCATGTCGGCCACGGTGATAAAAGGAAATTCCAGCGCGTAAGGCTTTCCTGTTTTTGGATTGAGAGAAGACGGCCCTGTTGACCCTTTGCAGCCTCCGATCACATTTGAGCAGATAATAAAATATTTGTCCGTGTCGAATGCCTTGCCCGGCCCGATCATTTCGTCCCACCAGCCCGCGTCATCCAGCCCTGCGTGAATGCCGGCCGCATGCGCATCACCAGAAAGAGTGTGCAGAATCAGAATCGCGTTGGATTTATCCGTATTTAGGGATCCGTATGTTTCATAGGCAAGGGTAATGGGCCCCAGCGTTTTCCCGTTTTCAAATTGAAATTCACCGCCCGCATCGGCAAAGGTGAAATACTTCGTTTCCACAACGCCTGCGGAATTCGAATGGATTATATCGTTCCTGATTTTATTCATGTTGATCGATTAAACCTATCTTTAACGTATAATTTCCAGCCCTTCGGTCGCCAGATATGGAACCTTATTTTGCGTTTTGAGCACGCCCTGTACGCGAAGGTATGAGTCTTTGGGTGGGCGTACTGCTAAATAAGATTAATCAAATACCTACCCCTTCAAATAACACCGTGGACAGATAACGTTCGCCCGCGTCCGGCAGGATGACCACAATGGTCTTGCCCGCGAATTCCGGTTTTTTAGCCAACCGGACTGCTGCGGCCACTGCCGCTCCGCAGGAAATGCCGACCAGCATTCCTTCTTCTTTAGCCAGCCTGCGGGCATATTCCACCGCTTCCGAGCTATCGACCTGCTCTACGCGATCGATGATTGACAAATCCAGCGTGTCCGGAATAAATCCCGCGCCGATGCCCTGAATCTTGTGCGGCGAAGGTTTTAATTCCTGACCGGCCAGTTTCTGGCTGATGACCGGACTTTCCTTTGGTTCCACGGCCACGGATATAATTCTTTTGCCCATCGTGTTTTTAATGTAACGCGACACTCCGGTGATTGTTCCGCCCGTGCCGACACCCGAAATCAGCACGTCAATGCCGCCTTCTGTGTCGTTCCAGATTTCCGGCCCTGTTGTTTTCTCGTGAATTGCCGGGTTAGCTGGATTCTTGAACTGCTGCGGCAAAAAATATTTCTTGGGGTTGGAAGCGGCAATCGCTTCGGCTTTAGCAATTGCGCCTTTCATGCCTTCCGTGCCGGGTGTCAAAATCAGATTCGCTCCGAAGGCAGCAAGCACCCGCCGCCGCTCGATGCTCATGGTTTCCGGCATCGTGAGCGTCAGTTTGTAGCCGCGCGCGGCCGCGACGTAGGCGAGCGCGATGCCGGTGTTACCGCTGGTGGGCTCGATGATTTCCACACCCGGTTTGAGCAGGCCTTTTTTTTCGGCATCCCAGATCATCGCCGCGCCGATCCGGCACTTGACGGAATAGGCGGGGTTGCGCCCTTCCATTTTTGCCAGGACGGTTGCCTTTGCCCCGTCGGTCACACGGTTTAATTTGACCAGCGGCGTGTTGCCGATGGAGAGCGAATTATCATCATAAATTCTTTTCATGGTGGTCGTCCTTTTCTTATCCAGTGTACGACGCTGTAGGGAACGGTTTTAAACCGTTCCCTACACCTTATATTTTTTCCAGCGCCTGATCGATGTCCGCCAGGATGTCGTCGATGTGTTCAATGCCGATGGACAGGCGGACGAAGTCCGGCGTGACGCCGGTGGCCTGCTGTTCTTCGGGCGTCAACTGTGAATGCGTGGTCGATGCCGGATGGATGGCGAGGCTCTTGGCATCACCGATATTGGCCAGATGCGAGATGAGCTCAAGCGAATTGATGAATTTCTTTCCCGCCTCGATCCCCCCTTCAATGCCGAACCCCATAATGGCGCCAGCGCCACGTTTCAGATATTTGTCGGCTCTCGCTTTTTCCGGCGAGCACGAAAGCCCCGGATAATTGACCCAGGCGACCTTGGGATGGCGGTTGAGATGTTCGGCCACGGCCAGCGCGTTTTGCGAATGGCGCTCCATTCTCAGATGCAGCGTCTCCAGACCCTGCAAAAATAAAAACGCGTTGAAAGGCGACATGGCCGGCCCGAGATCGCGCAAGAGCACGACGCGAGCTTTCGTAATGTAGGCGATGTTGCCCACGGGTTTTAATGCCTCAACGAAATTCAGGCCGTGATAGGCGGGATCAGCGCCGGCAATGAGCGGAAACTTACCGTTTGTCCAGTCGAACTTTCCGGAATCCACAATCAGGCCGCCAAGCGACGTGCCGTGTCCGCCGATAAACTTCGTAGCGGAATACACCAGAATATCGACGCCGAAATCAAACGGACGCAGCAGGTAAGGAGAGACGGTATTGTCCAGAACAAAAGGAATGCCGTGCGTGTGGGCGATTGCGGCAATGCCTGTCAGATCCGCCACGTCCATCTTGGGATTCCCGATGGATTCGGCATACACGGCTTTCGTTTTCGGACCGATGGCGGCATCGAGCGCGGCCAGGTCGTTGGACTTCACAAAATTCACCTTGATCCCCAGCCGGGGAAACGTGTAGTGAAACAGTGTGTAGGTGCCCCCGTAGAGATTGTCGGTCGAGACAATTTCGTCGCCCGCCTGCGCGATGTTGAGAAGCGCAAGCGTGATGGCCGACTGGCCGCTGGCGAGCGCCAGGGCACCTGCGCCGCCGTCGATGAGCGCGATGCGTTTTTCCAGTACATCGTTGGTCGGATTCATCAGGCGCGTGTAGATATTCCCGAATTCGGTGAGCCCGAAGAGCGCCGCCGCATGATCCGTGTCGCGAAACTGATACGACGTGGTCTGATAAATGGGCACGGCGCGTGACCCGGTGGTCGGGTCCGGCTCCTGCCCGCCGTGCAGGGCAAGCGTTTCTGTTTTCAACGAAGGGTCAATTTTGCTCATGGCCTATCTCCTTTTTCAAATACCCTGCATGATTGTATTGCCTGCTTTTTCCTGATTCATTTTTGCCAGCTTGTCGAGGGTGATCGAACTTAATGTTTCTGAAATTTTTTCACCGATCATCGCCCAGACATCATGAGTGGCGCAGATGGGCGACCTCTCGCAAGAAGAGGGGTTCTTCACGCAGTCCACAAGTGAGCATTCTCCCTCCAGAACATCCACGATTTCCTTTAAAGTGATTTGTGAAGGATCTTTTGATAAATTGTATCCGCCATGTGCCCCGCGTACAGAATTTACTAAATTCATCCCACGCAAAGGGATGATAATTAAACTCAGATACTTTTCGGAAATATTTTCACCCTTGGCAATATCCTTTAGAAATACGGGGGTCTTCCCATAATTCTGAGCAAGCGCGACCATCAATCTTACGCCATAGCGTGTACGTGTAGAAAGCTTCATATCCACTCCTCTGGTTAAAAACTAGTAATACTATAGTTCTGGTAGTAATTATATGCTTTGTAATGGTCTGTCAAGAAAAATATGATGATTTCACAAATTAATGTTCTATTCCTGCACGGGCTGTGTTGTGATACGTGAAATTCGATCAGGCGGACTGACTCATAAAAATGAAATGCGACGTTTGCTTCATCCAGGACTTCGTAAAAATACCGCCGGTGCATACCTCCTGTCAGGAATTTCGCCCGACAGGAAAAAATAGACAAAAGGAGAAAAAGCATGAATCGCCACGACGCGCTGCAAGCCTTGCGGGACAACGTGAAGAATGAAAACCTCATCAAGCACATGCTGGCGACGGAAGCTATTATGCGGGCGCTGGCCCGGCGCTTTTCCGAAGACGAAGCGGAATGGGGGCTGGCGGGTCTTCTGCACGATATTGATATTGAACTGACCGGTGCGGATATGAACGTCCATGGCAGGCCGGGCGCGCAAATGGCCAAAACGCTGGGTGCAAACGATGCCGCAGCGCATGCCATTTTAGTCCACAATCTGATGCTCGGCGAGCCTCCGGTGTCGCTTCTGGATAAGGCGCTTGTTTGCGCCGATCCTCTGACGGGGCTTATCACGGCTGCCGCGCTGGTGCGTCCGGATAAAAAGCTGGCCTTGGTCGAGGCCAAATCGATTAAAAAGCGTTTCAAGGAAGAACGTTTCGCGGCGGGCGCCAACCGCGCGCAGATTGCGACGTGCAGTGAAATCGGGCTCGAGCTCGACGCCTTTATCGAACTGGGGCTTACCGCCATGAAAGACGTAGCGCCCGATCTGGGACTGTAGTCGTTCCGCTTCAGGACGCTGTTATTCAGTCGCTGTTGGGAATGTAAAGCGCCGCGCGGATGAAGGCTTTTATTTTTTCCGGGTCTTTTTTCCCCCGAATCTTTTCCACACCGCTGATGACATCGACGCCGAAGGGTTTGACAGCGGATATGGCTGCTGCGACATTTTCCGGTGTGAGGCCGCCTGCAAGAATTACGGGCAGACGAACGCTGTCGCGTATTTTGCGGGCCAGGCCCCAGTCGATGCTCTGCCCGGTGCCTGCCGGCCGCAAATGGCTGACCGAATCGAGCACCAATGCATCAACCCCCGTCTCTTGAATGGATTTTGCCGCTGCAAAAGGATCCTTGCAGGGGAAGGAGCATTGTCCCGTTTCCACTGAAAAACGCAACGGCTTAAGCACCTGAGCGCCGAGCTCATGAATCGCGCGGGTCAGTTGTGCCGTGATCTCCAGCGGTTCGTTGCCGTGGAGTTGCACGGCGGAAGGCTTCAAGCGTTTAACGGACTCCAGAACGATTTCGGGATCATCGCCCACAACGATGACGCGCGAAACAAAAGGCGGCACGGCGCGCATGACCCGCATGGCGGTTTCCCTTGAAAGATTCCAGGGAACGTCTATCGGATAGTCCACCACAAACCCCAGCGCGTGGGCGCCTGCGGCGACGCTTGCGCGGACTTCGTCTTCCGTCATGATGCCGCATATTTTAATCCGTGTCATGGAGGCCATCCGACACAAGTGAGTTCATCAAGAAAGGCGTTTAAATTACTTGCCTTTAAAACGGAGGTTCCGACCAGTACGGCATCTGCGCCGCCACGGCCCGCGCGCTGCACATCGGCGGCCGAGGCAATCGCGCTTTCACTAATGATCAGGCGCTCTTTGCGGCACAAAGCCGCCAGTTCCTCGGTTCTCGAGACATCGGTGTTATCCACTTCGTAAATCGTGATGTCGCGGTTGTTGATGCCCATCAGGTCAAACGAGAGATGCTGAATCTTTTTGACCTCGGCGGCCGAATGCGCTTCCACCAGGGTTTCCATGCCGCAGCGTCTGGCTTTTTCAATTAGCCGGGCCATCTGATCGGGCTCCAGCATCTCCGTGATGAGCAGGAGCGCCTGCGCGCCGGCGGCCGATGATGCTTCGATCTGGCGCTCCGTGGTAATGAAGTCCTTGTGTAAAACGGGAAGGTCCACGGCGGCGGCGATACGCCGCAGCAGTTCCATGCTTCCGCCGAAGTGCGTGGGTTCGGTCACCACACTGATGCCCGCGACCGACCGGCGCGCCATTTTCCGCGCCAGTTCCACGGGGTCGCGTCCGACAAGAAGGTCTCCCTCCTTGTCGGAGCGCACCTTGATTTCGGAGATGACCGGGAAAAAGCCCTCTTGCTGCCTTTGACGAATCGAGGAGGACAGGGAGCATTTGCCACCCTTTCCCGATGTTTTGGGTGTGTTGTCCATGCGCCAGGCCTCATTAAACGGTTTTGGATTTTTCCACCAGTTCGTCAAGCTTGCACAGGGCCGCGCCTGAATCAATCAGGGAACGCGACAGGTCCATGCCCTCGCGGATGCTGGCGGCTTTGCCGCTCACATAAAGCGTCGCGCCGTTGTTAAGCACCAGAAAGTCGCGTCGCGGGCCGCGATCCTTGCCGGAAAAGATGGCGCGAATCACCTGAGCGTTGAACTCCGGTGTGCCGCCCGCAATGTCGGAAAGCGTGCAGCGCTTCAGACCGAAATCCTCAGGGGTGACTTCAGAGTATTTGATCTGTTTTTGCTTGATTTCGGCCATCGACGTTTTGCCCAGCAGCGAAATTTCATCGAGTCCGTCCAGACCGTGGGCAATGATGACATGGTTGAAATCCATCTCCGCCACCACGCTGGCCATCATGCTGACCAGCTCCGGTTTATAGACGCCAATGGTGTGGTTGCGGGCGCCCAGCGGATTGATGAGCGGTCCGATGATGGTGAAGAAGATTGTCTTGATGCCCAGTTGATTTTCCGGGCCGAAAACCTTGAGCATCACGGGATGGAAATTCGGCGCGTAGATGAAGCTGATTCCGATGGATTCAATGAGTCTGGCCGCCTGTTCAGGCGTCTGGTCGATGCCGACGCCCAGCGCTTCCAGAACGTCCGCACTTCCCGATGGAGACGAGATGGAGCGGCTGCCGTGCTTGGCCACCGCAACACCGGCCGACGCCGTCAAAATAGCGTTGGCTGTGCTGACGTTAAACGTGGTGAGCCCGCCGCCGGTGCCGCAGGTGTCCGTCATCTCCGATTTCAGCGAAGTGGAAATAGGGATGCAGTTTCGGCGCATGGCCTGGGCGATGTAGGCCACTTCCTTGATGCTGGGGCCTTTGCCGAGAATGCCGACGAGGAACCCGGCGATCTGCACGTCGGAGAGCGCTCCGGCGTTGATGGCATCGATGACGCTGTCGATTTCATTTTTTTCCAGATCAAAATTCTCCGTCAGTTTGGACAGAATGGGTTTGATCGTTTTCTTACCGGTTTCAATCATCTCTGTCGCATCGGTTGACTGTGGCATAATCATCACCGAGGGTGCACCCTCGGACAGCTCGGAGAACTTGTAGGTTTTAAAGGCCATCATCGTGCGGGTGTCCAAAACCCCCTGCGTGTTTTGCATCTTGTCCGTGACAATGTCGGAGAGGCTTTCGTAGTCGCGAACCTGGATTTTGGCCATCAGATCGAATTCCCCGGTGATCGATAAAACCTCGACGACCTCTTCAATGGCGCCCAACTGATTGGCCAATCCCGGGATCTTCCCTTTTTCCGCTTTAAACATCACGAGTGCTGTAATCATCCATTTCCCTCCTTGGATTTATGTCTGTGTTTTTTTCATTATTTAATATTTTACGGATACGCAATCCTTTTTACCACCGGTCGGTACAGAAAAAGATTTTGACGCAGGAAGCTGCCCGGAGAATCCGGCGCGGAGGAATTGCAGACATAGGTGATGATCATCTGCCGGTTTTGCGCAAACTGGTGATGTTCTTTGCCTGCGTAACAAAACGTGTTCGGGTCGTAAAGCGGGTTTTGGGGATCGACTTCGTCGATGGATTCAATCAGGGGTTTCGGGGCGCTCCAGGGGCCGGTAAGCTCGGGCGCTTTTCGGTAAAGCAGCCTGCGGCCCTTATCCCCGGGGGAAAGATAAACGGCAAGCCAAGCTTTGCTTTGCTCAAAATAGCGAACGCTCAGCTCCGAAACAGCCTCATCAAAGAGAATCTTCACGTTTTCAGGGGAAAGGTGCGATCTCCATGTGCCATCGCGGTTGAGATATTCAAGGGCTGAATGAGGGGTGTCCAGTCTGGTTTTGTCGATGCGCGCCAGAATGTTGCCCGAGAGCGTCAAACCGTTTTGGTCGTGGCGGTAAAGCGAGTAAAAATATACGTACTCTCCATGAACGACAGAGGTCGGGGCGAGCGCCTCAATGCCTTTGGACACGGCGGACGACCAGTCGAGGTATTCAACGGACCACTCAGATGGATTTTCCGATGAATAGTCGCGAATCCGCGCGATTTGATGTCCGGCAATTTTAAAATTGAACGGTGCGGGCGCATCGGGATCGCTTTTCACGATTAAGAGGGGAACATAAAGCCTGTTTTCGACAATGAACGGGTCCTGCGGCCAGAGCATCTTGTTTTCGCCAAAGAATGACACAAAGGCCGAATTCCTTTTTTTAAGAATATACCGGATTGAAAATCCATTTTGCGCCGAACAGGTGGAAATGCCGATGGTATTTCCAAAGATCAGGTCCATCCCCACGCGGTTTTTCAAGCCAGTCTGCGAAGAAACAAAGGTATCGCCAAAAAGCCAGAGGATGCGTTTGGCGTCAAGCTCAATGGAATAAGCACCGTCCGCACCATACCAGCCGTCCGAGTCGGGGAAATGGGGAATGCATTGCGCAGGGGCGGACGTATCCGCCTGTTTTCCCGGAAAAATGAATGAGCAGGAGGTCAGTAAGAGAATGGCGATCAGTCCAAATGTCCAAATGGCTTGAGCGCGTCTTCTAGATGGCTTTTGCGGTAAGGAAATCATCGTTTGTTCTCCAGATACGGATGAAATGGACGATTCATTTCATCCTGAAACACTTTTTCATTTCAAATCGACTCTGCATATTGACAGTTCAGAGCATGTCGCATACAAAAGAAAAACATGACTACTGTCCGGTTTAACCATTTATTCGAGCCGGGAAGCAATATATTTTTTGTGAGGGGGAAAATGAACATGATCAAAGACATGGGAAGTCTCGACAAGCAGGTGGAAGAGGGTGTATTTGGCGGCGCGCTTTTTGCGGATGGCAGCGCTTTGCCGGATACAGGCGGCAAGGTCATGGATCTTACTCTGACGAATGCAGGCGCAATGCTGTCAGGCTGGACCTACGACGATGCCATGCGTTACATTGTCAGTCATTCCACGGAAGCTTTCTGGCAGACCGATGCGGAACTGAAATTCACTTATACCAATGCAGCCTGTGAAAAAATATCCGGTGGTTATTGCGAACGGGAGCTTATCGGAAAATCCCTGTTGGAGTTTCTGACCCCTGAGGGCATTGATCAGCTGCACATGTCCTCCCAAATCCGACTCAAAGAAGAGAAAAAGGGCAAAAAAATCGAATCCAGCTTTTATGAGCTGCAAATGCGCCGCAAGGACGGCACCTACATGTGGGTGGGCATCAGTGCCTGTCCGCTTCGCGACGCGCATGGAAAAATCAGTGGTTATCAGGGGATCATCCGCGATGTGACCTGTTTCAAACAATATCAGGTGGAACAGGTGCGCCTGGAAAAACTTCTGAAAAAAATTGAAAAAATGGCATCGGTGGGCATGATGGCCGGGAGCATTGCGCATGAATTGAACAATATCATGGCGGGGATTCTTGGCTTTTCTGAACTTCTCATGCTTCAAATCAATCCCAATGATGACGCATCCCATATGCATTTACGCAATATTATAGACGCAAGCGAGAGGGTGACCTCCGTGCTGCAGGATGTCTTGATGCTGTCGCGAAGAGAAAAAGATGTACGAAAATCGATCAACCTCAATGATCTGATTTCCGTTTGCCTGGACAAGCCCGCCTTACAGGATCTGAGAAATAAGCTGTGGGGATTAAGCGTGAAGCTTGACCTGGAAAGATCACTCCACGAGGTGATGGCGTCTGTCATGAAACTGGAAAAAGCGCTGTCCAATCTGCTGTACATCTCTTTTCAGCAGGCCAAAGAAGCGGGCGTTGTATCGATTTCCACCAAGACACTCTATCTGGGCTGCCCAATGGAGAGCGGCGAGAAAATCTCTGAAGGGGAATATGTCGTGATTTCGCTTTCCAACACGGGCGAGACTATTTCGGAGGACCAGGTCGCGCATATTTTCGAGCCGTTCTATGTCAAAAAAGCCTTGAAGCATGGGGTGACAGGTTTGGAGCTGACGACCGCCCGGGAAGTGATGAAGGATCATGACGGATTTATCGATGTCCGAAACAGCGCAGGCGGCGGCGTGACCTACACGGTCTATTTTCCTATCACGCAGGGAAAATCGGCCGTTCCCTACGCCATGATGTCTTCGGACTATCTTGATGTACCCACGACGATCAATTAAGCGTTAATTCGGTGGATGCCCGCTAAAGAAAATGCGGGCATCCACCAGAGAAATTCCTTTCCCCTCGGGATGCACCACCACTGGATTAAGATCAATTTCTTCAATGAAGGGACAGCTTGCCAGCAGCGCGGAAATCCGGCAAATCACGTCCGCCAGCGCCTCGCAGTCGGCTTTGGCTTTGCCTCGAGCGCCGGACAGAAGCGGATAAGCCTTTAACTGCCGGATCATCTCCGAGGCCTCCCGCATTGTTACAGGCGCAAGCCGGATGGAAGTGTCTTTAAAAATTTCCACGAAAATACCGCCCAGACCCACCACAATCACCGGCCCGAAAGCCGCATCCCTGCGTCCGCCAACAAAACATTCCACACCGTCTGCGGCCATTTGCTGAATCAGAAATCCGTCGATGGTCGGCTTCGGCTGCATACAGTACAGGCCGTCTTTCATATCGTTCATCGCTTGAATCAGGGCGCGCCGGTTTTGCAGGTTGAGGGCGACGCCGCCGACATCGGATTTATGAGAGGCGTCCCGGGACAGGAGCTTCACGGCCAGCGGATAGCCAAACGGAACTTTTTTCAATTCAGAAGGATCTTTGACCACAAAGCCTCGGACGGGGGACACACCGGCGGCCAAACAGATGGCCAGCGCTTCATCGGTGAGGGGTGCGCGATTTTCGTGTGCGCATCGCAGGCGGATGGTTTCCACGGCTTGAAGATCAATCGGGCGCTCGGGCAGGGGGCCGCGGGAATTTCGCGCAGTTATCGCTTCATGATGGCTTTTTGATACCCAAAGCGCCGCCGCCGCTTCCAGCGGTGAGGTGAAAACCGGAAATGGCTGGTTCTTCTGGATGTCGAGCAACTCCTCACGGTCGGAAATCATCGTCAGGAAAACAGGTTTTGAATAAGATTCAACCAGTTTGGCCACACCGGCCAGAAACGTCCGCGACATCTCGCCTTCGAAGTCTGATGAATACAGGTGATTGAATAAAACGCCGTCATACAGATCGAGTTTGAGCGCTTCCTCGAGAATCGTCGTGAAAATCGTGTAGTCAAAAATTTCTCCCAGATCGAGGGGATTCTGATGGGCGATCACGCGCGTGTGATAAATGGTTTTGAGCTTTTCAATGTAGGCGGGGGGAAAGGGAACCATCTCAAACCCATATTTGGCGCAGGCGTCGGCGGAAAGCACCGCATGTCCGCCGGAGCGGGACAAGACGGCGACGCGAGAGCCTTTCATCGGTGGCAGGCTTACGGCGCGGATCGCATCGATGAATTCCATTTCATTGTCCACACGGATACAGGCGGCCTGGGCGAGCGCTCCATCCACAACCGCATCGTCTCCGGAAAGCGCTGTGGTGTGCGACTGAGCAATTTTTGCGCTTTCCGGGGCGCGGTTGGATTTCTGAATAATGATGGGTTTGTCGCTTTTACGCGCCAGATCGAAAAAGGTTCTGCCTCGTTTGAATCCTTCCAGATACAACGCGATCACATCCGTTTTTGGATCCTCAATGAAGTAATCCAGAAAGTCGGCTTCGTCGAGCTGGAGTTTGTTTCCCGTGGCGGCAAATTTTCCGGGTTTGATTCCGTAACCGGACACGCCGCGCAGATACGAGCCGCCCACGCCGCCGCTTTGCGAGATGAGTGAAAGCCTGCCGCCCTGGGGAATGTCCTTGAAAAAGGCAAAAGGCATCATCATTTTATGATCGAAATGCACCGTGCCGACGCAGTTGGGGCCGATGACTTTCATGCCGTAGGTTCGGGCAACATCCAGCACTTCTTCTTCCAGCGTATGATCACCGGACGAATATTCGCTGAAGCCTCCAGATTCGATGACGATATGTGTCATACCTTTTTCGCCGCATTCCCGCATCAGGCCGGGCACGGTTTGGGCGGGTGTCAGAAAGATCGCGACATCCGGCACTTCCGGCACATCGGCCACGCGGGTATAAACAGGAATGCCCCGGAGATCTCCGGCCTGCGAGCCGACACCGTAGAGGCGGCCCGGATAACCGATTTGCTGATTGTTTAAAAGGACGATTTGTCCCAGATTCAATTTGGTGACGGATGCGCCAAAAACCACGATACTGCGGGGGGTGAAGAACTTTTCCATGATGCGCCTGCTCCTTCGCTGTTCAGTTTTATAGGGCAGGCGGCAACCGGCTGTCAAGGCAATATCTTGCGATATCTGGTGATGGCTTGAATTTTACCCCCCTTCATGCTAGCGTGCGACGCTCGTGTCATTGAAAAGACGCGAGGCGTTTAAAAAGGGAGAAAAATGAAATATTATCCGGTATTCTGGAATATTTCCGGCAAAAAATGTCTCATTATCGGTGGCGGCGAGGTGGCGGCCAGGAAAGCTCAGCGTCTGCTGGATTGCGCCGCCAAAGTCTGCGTGGTGAGCCCGGCGCTTTGTCCGGAACTGGCCGACATGAAGTCCTTGCGGCGTATTGAACACATTGATGACGATTACGCCGGAGAATACCTCTACGGCGCTGCCCTGGTGATCGGCGCCACGGATGATGAAAACACCAACGCGCTTATCTCCAACGATGCAAAATCCAGAGGCATACCGGTCAACATTGTCGATGATCCGGAAAAATGTGATTTCATTTTGCCCGCCATTGTGGAGCAGGGCGATTTAACCATTGCCGTCAGCACCGGCGGCGCGTCTCCGGCACTGGCGCGACATCTGCGGGAAGAACTCGAAGCGGCTTATGGTGAGGAATACGCAACGCTTGTTTCGATTTTAGGGCAGCTTCGCTTAAAGATGAGTAAAAATGAAGGAACGGGACGGGTCTGGTTTGACAGGCTTTTGTCGTCCGGCCTTCTGGAAGCTATCCGCTGTCGCGATACGGAGGAAATTCTAAAGATCGTCCGTGGCGTTACGGGTGAGGAGGTGCGCATTGACTGATCCGCAAGCCATTTTGTTTGGCCTGGCGCTGGTCTGTTGTGCGCTTGCGACGGTGGGTTATCTGCTGTCTCTGCTGGTCAAGCGTGTGTTTTTGGCGAAGATTTCCACCTGGATTCTGGCAGTCGGTTTTGGATTTCTGACGCTGGATCTGCTGTGGGTGTTTATTTATGCTGAAGGCTGGGGACATTTCGGGTCACGTCATTTTCTTTGTCTTTACGCCTGGGCCGTTGCCGGTATTTATCTGGGTTTCCAGTTTAAAACCAAAACCCGTCTTCTGGGTGCGTTTGTTGCGCCGTTTATCCTGTTATTCATGATTGTCGCAGCCGGACAGGCAGCGGACAAGAAGCTTCTGGCGGCCGATTGGCAAAGCTCGCTGACCACGCTGCATTTGATTCTGGCGATTATCGGCGAAGCCTTGTTTGTGCTGGCCTCATGCGCGGGCGCAATGTTTCTGATTCAAAGCCGCCTGCTCAAACATAAAAAACCCGGTGAAATGGGCAGGCTTTTGCCGTCGCTTGGCGATCTGGACCGGATTAACCACATGGGGCTTCTGTGGGGATTTCCGATTCTGACACTCGGGATTATTACAGGCGCCGTCTTTGCGTCGCTGGCCTGGGAGGGGCGGTGGCTTGCGGACCCGAAAGTGATCTGGTCGGTGGCTGTCTGGATGGTGTATGGGGTTTTGCTGCACCAGCGGCTGGCTATCGGCTGGAAGGGGTTTCGCATGGCCTTTTTATCCTGCGCACTGATGCTGGTCTTTGTGGCGACGTATCTTCTGGTTCGATATTGTTTTTCCACGATGCATATTTTTATTTAAGACATGATACTTTTAATCGGATTAAATCACACAACCGCGCCGGTTGAGGTTCGGGAAAGACTTTTTGAGGGATGCCGCGAACCTCAAAATGTTCTGCCTCTGCTTCGCGCACAGCAAGGCGTTGAGGAAGCGCTTTACCTGTCCACCTGTAACCGGGTGGAAGTCGTGGCAACGGTCAGTGACGTTTCGCGCGCCGCTTATGGGATCAAAGCCGTTTTAGCCAAAAGCGGTGGATTGACGGATCGCGAGGCGGCCGAGTGTTTCTATGTGTATTCAGACGAGAAAGCCATCCGGCATCTGTTTCGCGTTGCCTCCAGTCTGGACTCTCTCGTAATGGGTGAGGCGCAGATTCTGGGGCAGGTCAAAGACGCCTATCGTCAGGCGCTGGCCCACAACGCCACCGGTGTTGCGCTCAACCGTCTGATGCACCGGGCGTTACGCACGGCCAAGCGTGTGCGCACGGAAACGGGCATTGGCGCCAATCCCGTGTCGGTGAGCTTTGCGGCGGTGGAGCTGGCCAAAAAAATATTCGGGTCGCTTGAAGAAAAAACAATTCTTGTCGTGGGCGCAGGCGAGATGGCGGAACTGACGTGCACGCATCTGGTCGGAAACGGCGCATCGGACATTCTGGTGGCGAACCGCTCGCAGGCTCAGGCGGAAATTCTGGCCGAAAAATATTCCGGCAAGGCCATGACGCTTGATCAGCTCGAAGACGGGCTTCGGCAGGCGGATATTGTCATTGCCTCCACCGGCGCGCCAACTTTCGTTCTAACGCCGGATATGCTCCTGCGTTGTCTGCGCAAGCGCAAAAACCGTCTGCTTTTTTTAATCGATATTGCCGTGCCGCGCGACATCGATCCAAAAGCGGCGGACATTGAAAATGTCTATCTGTATAACATTGACGATTTGCAGGATGTTGTCGATGAGAATAGAAAAAACCGCAAACGCGAAGCGCTCAAGGCCGAAGCCATTGTCGCCGAAGAAGTCGGACGTTACAGCGCCTGGCTCAAAGAACTCGAAGCCGTTCCGACCATTGTGTCGCTTCGGGGGAAGGCCGAAGGCATCGTCCGGGCGGAACTCGACAAGGCACAAAGCTGGATGGACCATCTGCAAAATGGCGACCGGGAGAAGGTCGAGGCGCTGGTCGATGGCATCGTCAACAAGATTTTGCATGCGCCTGTGGCCGTGATGAAAGAAGAAAGCGCCGAGCTTTCCTCTTCGGATATTGTGGCGGCGGCGCGCCAGCTATTTCGATTGGATGATTAGGAGCAGCATGAAAATTAAAATTGGCACACGGGGCAGCAAACTGGCGCTCGCGCAGACTCATGATGTGGCCCGGCGACTCAGAGAAATCGCGCCTGAAATCGATGTGGAGATTTGCGTGATCAAAACGCAGGGCGATGTTCTGAAGGATGTGTCGCTTGCGCAAATTGGCGGCCAGGGCGTGTTCGTCAAAGAGATTGAAGAGGCGCTTCTGGATGGCCGGGTGGATCTGGCCGTGCATTCCATGAAGGATGTGCCGGGTGAAATTCCCGAAGGCCTGACCTTTGCCGCCATTCCGAAGCGCGAAGATGCGCGCGATGTCTGGGTGACGCGAGACGCCACCGAAATTGAATTTCTCCCGAAAGGGGCGAAAATCGGCACCGGGTCGCAGCGCCGCGGCGCGCAGATCAAAGCGTTCAGGCCGGAAGTGGAAATTGTTCCGCTTCGCGGCAATATCGATACGCGGTTGAAAAAGATCGATACGGATAATCTGGCCGGCGTCATCCTGGCAGCGGCCGGTATGAAGCGTCTGGGTTATGAACGAACGATTTCACGGTTCCTGCCGACGCAAATCATGCTCCCGGCGGTGGGGCAGGGGGCCTTGGGGTTGCAGACGCGCGCGGGCGATACGGAACTGATTGCGCTTTGCGGCAGGCTCAATCATCCGGTGACTCATGCGGAAGTGACGGCGGAGCGGGCTTATCTTCGGGCGCTGGGCGGAGGCTGCCGCCTGCCCATTGCCGCTTACGGCCTGATTGAAGAAGGGCGTCTGGGTCTGGAAGGATTTCTGGGCGCACCGGACGGATCAGAATATATCCGCGACAAAGTCTGGGGTCACCCGGCTGAAGCCGACGCATTGGGCCAAAAGCTTGCCGATAGAATTCTCCAAAAAGGTGGAAGGCGCCTGCTGGCGGAGCTCAATGGTTAGAAGGCTAACGCCCGGTTTTACGTTTGCCAATGCGGCCTGATCTATCAAATATGATATTTTCATTTTAGATACAGATGTGTATATTATTTAGCAGAATACACATAGGAGGCGCACATGAGAACAAATGTCATCATCAATGATGATCTGATGGCATCGGCCCTTAAATCTTCCGGGTTGAAGACGAAAAAGGACGCCATCGAGGAGGGGTTGAAACTGCTGGTCCAGATCAACAGCCATAAAGAAATCAGGCGGTATCGGGGAAAGCTCGCGTGGACAGGCAATCTTGAGAGCATGAGGACGGATAAATGATTCTCGTTGATTCGTCCGTATGGATCGACTACTTCAACGGCAATTCAACTCCTCAAACGGATTGGCTCGATTCGGCTCTTGGAAAAACCCCCATCGTCATCGGCAGTCTGATTGTGACGGAAGTTCTCCAGGGGTTTCCAAATGACAAGGATTTCAGGATCGCCAGGGATCTTCTTTTGAAAATTCCATTTCTCTCCATGGGTGAAAAAGATCTGGCGGTGGAAAGCGCCATGAACTACAGGCGCTTGAGAAAGAAGGGTGTTACCGTAAGGAAAACGATCGATGTAATGATCGGCACGTTTTGCATATACAACAAACTGACGCTGTTGCATTCGGATCGCGATTTTGACCCGATGGTGAAATATTTGAGTCTGAAGGTCATTGACGTATAAATGGGGCATATGGCGCGGCTGAGTATTTGCAAGCCTCATTCTTTCTGAAACAGGTTGAAAAATACAGGATGATCACGACACGCAGGATGCAGGGTCGAGATAACGAGATGGACAATGAAATTAAATAAAACAAAACCGGGAAAAGTCTATATCATTGGTGCGGGGCCGGGGGATCCGGGGCTGATTACGCTCAAGGCCGTTGAAGCGCTCAAAGTGGCGCAGGTGATTGTCTATGACGCTCTCGTCAACGAAGCGCTGTTGAAATACGCCCCGCCGGATGCCCGCTTTATTTACGCGGGCAAAAAAGGCGGAGACCACACCCTGTCGCAGGATCAGATCAATGCGCTTCTAGCCAAAGAGGCGCTCGACGGGCACACGGTGGCGCGCCTCAAGGGCGGCGATCCGTTTATCTTCGGCCGTGGCGGCGAAGAAGCCGAGGTGCTGGTTGAACAGGGTGTGCCGTTTGAAGTGATTCCGGGCGTCACCTCCGCCATCGCTGTGCCGGCTTATGCGGGTATTCCGCTCACGCACCGGGGGCTGACATCAACGGTGGCGTTCATCACGGGTCATGAGGACCCGACGAAGGAAAAAAGCGACATCGACTGGCGCTCGCTCGTCGGCATTGGAACGCTCGTGTTTTTAATGGGCGTCAAGAATTTAGATCAGATCACCGAAGCCCTGATGAGGCACGGCAAATCGCCCCAGACGCCTGCGGCGCTGATTCGTCGTGGTACGCTGCCGGATCAGGACATATTGACGGGAACGCTGTCCACTATTGTGGATATGGCGAAGGATAACCGTTTCAAACCCCCGGCCATTCTGGTTGTGGGGCAGGTCGTGTCGCTTCGCGAGACGCTTGGCTGGTTTGACACAAAGCCGCTTTTCGGCAAGGGCGTGGTCATTACGCGTCCCGAGCGCCAGGCGGACGATCTGGCCAGGCTTTTAGCAGCCGAAGGCGCCAACCCCATCGCTTTTGCGACTATCGCGATTGAACCGCCGGAGAGTTTTCATGAACTCGACGCCGCGCTCGATGGTCTGGAATCCTTTGACTGGCTCATCTTCACCAGCGCCAACGGCGTGCATTTCTTTTTTGAAAGACTCCATCAAAAGGGGCGCGACGTCCGCGACCTCAAGGGGATCAAGATCGCCTGCATCGGGCCTGCCACGGCCCGCCAGATTGAAGAAAGAGGCATCCGTGTCGATCTGGTGCCGGAGCAATACATCGCCGAAGGGCTTCTCAACTCCTTTGAGGGATTGGAGATGACAGGAAAGAAAATTTTAATTCCGCGCGCGCAAAAAGCCCGCGACCTCCTGCCGGAGGGGCTTCGAAAAATGGGGGCCGACGTGGTTGTGGCCACGGCCTACCGGACGGTGAATTCAGGAAAAAAGAAAGACGAGTTTTTGTCTTATATCGAAGCAGGCGAGGTGGACGTACTCACGTTTACCAGTTCCTCCACGGTAACGAATTTCGTTGAAATTATGGGGAAGGATTATCGTCTGCCCCAGCGTGTGAAGATTGCCTGTATCGGCCCGGTGACGGCTGCGACGGCGCAAAAGGCGGGGTTTAAAATCGACATTTCGCAGGAAGAATACACCATGGAAGGGCTGGTCGGCGCTTTGGTGGAACACCTGCGTCAACACTAAAAGGAAGAACAGATGATTGGTATCTCAAAACTTTATTGCGGAGCGGTGGAGCCCTCCGATGTGCTGCGCTACAACCGGCACTCGGGCAAGCTTCCGTCGCACCTGCTGCAATTTTCAGCGGACAAAAAGCCGGTGGTCGTCTGGAACATGACGCGCCGCTGCAATCTCAAATGCATCCACTGCTATTCCAATTCCGCCAATGTCGATTATCCGGATGAGCTGACGACGCAAGAAGCAAAAGCGATGATCGACGATCTGGCGGCCTTCGGGGCGCCGGTGCTGCTGTTTTCCGGCGGGGAGCCTTTGATGAGGAAGGATTTGCCGGAGCTTGCCCGCTACGCGACGGAAAAAGGCATGCGCGCGGTCATCTCCACCAACGGTACGCTGATTACGAAAGACATCGCGGCGAAACTCAAGGAAATCGGCCTGTCGTACGTGGGTGTGAGCCTCGACGGCCTGCAAAAAACGCACGATCGTTTCCGGGGCATGAAAGGCGCGTTTGAAAAGGCCATTGAAGGCATCCGTAACTGCAAAGAGGCGGGCATCAAGGTGGGCCTGCGTTTTACGGTCAACAAACACAATGTGGCCGATGTGCCGGATATGTTCGATCTGATGAGGCAGGAGAAAATCGAGCGGATGTGTTTTTATCATCTGGTGTACACCGGACGCGGCTCGAAGCTGCGTGACGAAGACCTGACGCATGAAGAGTCCCGCGAGCTTCTGGATTTAATTGCCGATAAGACCAAGGCCATGTTTGACGAAGGGCTTTCGCCGGAAATCCTCACGGTCGATAATCACGCAGATGGGCCGTATCTGTATTTAAAAATGAAAGAAAAAAACCCGGCGCGCGCCGCCGAGATTCTGGAGCTTCTGGAAATGAACGAGGGCAACTCCACGGGTGTGGGCATCGGCTGTATCAGTTGGGACGGCGAGGTGTATCCCGATCAGTTCTGGCGCAATCAGCCACTGGGGAACGTTCGGCAAAAGCCTTTCAGCGAAATCTGGACGGATGAAAAAAATGACTTTCTCATGAAATTGAAGGACAAGAAAAAGCATGTGACCGGACGATGCGCCACGTGCGTGTGGCTGTCGGTGTGCGGCGGCAATTTCCGCGCGCGGGCGGAGGCGGCAGGCGATGTGTGGGGCGAAGACCCGGCCTGTTATTTAACCGACGAAGAAATATCCAAAAAATAAGGAGTAGGTTATGCAATTTCCAGAATACCGGGGTCGCAGACTTCGCCAAAATGAAAATTTCCGCCGACTGATTCGCGAAACGAAACTCTCGGTCGATGACCTGGTCTATCCGCTCTTTGCCGTGCCCGGCAAAGGTGTGAAAAAGCCCATCAATTCTATGCCGGGACAGTTTCAGCTCTCCGGAGATTATCTGGTCAAGGAAGCGCGCGCCGCGCACGATCTGGGCATTCCGGCGATTTTGCTTTTTGGCATCCCGGCGAAAAAAGACGAGCAGGGCACCGGCGCCTTTGCCAAAGACGGCATCGTCCAGCAGGCGGTGAAACGAATCAAACAGGACGTGCCTGAGATGCTGGTCATTACGGACGTCTGTCTATGTGAATATACCAGACACGGCCATTGCGGGATTATCGAGAATGGTCGGGTGCATAATGACGCCACGCTGGAAGTGCTGGCCGAAACGGCGGTATCGCACGCCAAGGCGGGCGCGGACATGGTTGCGCCGTCAGCCATGATGGACGGCCAGATTGCCGCCATTCGTGAGGGGCTCGATGAGGAGGGGTTTGATCATCTCCCGATCATGGCCTATTCGGCCAAATATGCTTCTTCCTTTTACGGGCCGTTTCGCGAAGCGGCCGAAAGCGCGCCGCAGTTCGGCGATCGCAAAGCCTATCAGATGGACCCGGCCAATGCCGATGAAGCCATCCGGGAAATCTCGCTCGACGTCAATGAAGGCGCGGACATCATTATGGTCAAACCCGCGCTGGCCTATCTCGATATCATCTGCCGCGCCAAACAGGAATTTGATCTGCCACTGGCTGCCTATAACGTGAGTGGCGAATACGCGATGATCAAAGCCGCAGCCCAACTGGGCTGGCTTGATGAAGAAAAAGCCATGATGGAGAGCGTCACCGCCATCAAACGCGCCGGCGCGGATATTATTTTAACCTACTGGGCCAAGCAGGCAGCCGGATTATTGGGTAAAAGTTTTAAGTCTTAAGTGTTGAGTGCCAGGACATCGTGAACAGTATTTGTGCTCGGAGGGTGTGGCAGTCTGTAATGAAGTATTTATCCCCCTCCCCCGGCCCCTCCCACAAGGGGAGGGGAGAGTCAAAAGAGGAAAAAGGACATCCTTTAATTCCCTCTCCCTTAATGGGAGAGGGTTAGGGTGAGGGTGATAAAAAGATTGACGCAATCGAAAACCCATTTAACCCAACTGGCGAAAAACCTCCGGGCCAACTCAACAGAGGCAGAGAAGTTATTATGGCGACACCTGCGATCGAAACAGATCGGGGCAGCGAAATTTCGCAGGCAGCAACCGATTGGGAACTATATTGTTGACTTTGTTTCTTTTGATGGAAAGCTGATTGTTGAATTAGACGGCAGTCAGCATGTGGAAAATCAGGAGAAAGATAAACAACGCGACGAATGGCTGATTGCTCAGGGATTCAAAGTA
>CAZSQS010000043.1:0-31458 GCA_964608995.1 uncultured Smithella sp.
TCAAATAAAATGGTCGGGGCGAGTGGATTTGAACCACCGGCCCTCTGAACCCCATTCAGATACGCTACCAGACTGCGCCACGCCCCGACACACTTACCTTGAGGTTGGAGGTCATTATCACCATCACAATACCATGTCAAGAACAAACCAATATTCGGCACTTATAAATATCGATTAAAGATTTTTTCCGTGCTGATCGATCAGATCTATAGTGACGGATATTACAACTCAGGCGTTTTTTTCGCTCAATACTTGTTTTTTCATTGATTTCTTCTTGAACATTGAGCCGCCTTAAAGTAATATCCAAATCGAATAGGAAAGAAAATGATATGTTTATAAAATCAATGACGATGATCTGCAGAGTATTATTGTTTTTATTGCTGATCGTATTTGCATCCTCATGGCCGGCAAACGCCGACATATACAAATATGAGGATGAAGACGGCGTTTTGCATCTGACCAATGTCCCCTCCAATCCCAAAGCAAAATATGTCATGATCATGAGGGAAAAGAGGATAAAGTTTCCCAAAGGCATTGATATCAGCAAATACGACCGCATTATTACCAAAGCCGCCCAGAAGTATGAAATGGATGCGGCGCTGATCAAGGCGGTGATCAAGGCAGAATCAAACTTTAACCACAAGGCCGTCTCCCGTAAAGGCGCCAAGGGACTGATGCAACTCATGCCACAGACAGCTTACGCCATGAACGTTGAGGATGCCTTTCATCCTGAAAACAATATTGAAGGCGGCACCCGTTACCTTCGTTATCTTATGAATTTATACAACGGAAACCTTCGGCTCGCACTGGCGGCGTATAACGCCGGAGAAGGCGCTGTGGCAAAGTATCACAACTCCATCCCCCCTTACCGCGAAACACAAACCTATGTCCAGCGCGTCATAGAATTCTATGAAACCTTTCAGAAGTCCTGACGCCCCCAGAGGCTTTTTTAATCGACCATCAGATAGGGCTTAAGTTTTTGAAGTTTTTTATCTTTGATCCCTGATATTTCCTTTAACTCATCCAAGCTCACAAATCCGCCTTTTTCTTTGCGCAATAAGACGATCTTTTCAGCTGTGACCGCGCCGATGCCCGGAACTAAAATGAGTTCATCCATCGTTGCCCGATTAATATCAATGGGTAATCCCAAAGCCAGCCTTTTGGCTGATTCCATCTGTTCGATTAAAACTCCGTGCTGCGCCTGAGTGTCATCGGTTAATCGCAAGGCCATCGCTTGATGGACATCAGGTAATGTCGGCACATTCTCGTAGTGAGTGGTTTCACGAAGCAAATGTGTCAGTGAACTTCCCTTCTCCAGAAAGTAAATACCGGCAATACCGCGTTCTGAAATAATTTCGACGGGAACAGTGTTTTCAGCAGCCAAAGAATGTACCGGCGGGTTGGGACAAGGCACGGTGGGATATACAAAACGGATAAAGGGAATGATCGCAAACACGAGCGCAAGGACGACCATTCCCTTTATTTGAGATTGCATCAGCATGTTGAATTATTTTTTCTTCTCCAGCCCAAAGGCGTCATGCAGGACCATGACGGCCAGTTCCGTATATTTGCGCTGGATGATACAGGAAATCTTAATCTCGGAGGTGCTGATCATCATGATGTTGATGCCTTCGTCCGAAAGCGTTTTGAACATCTTGGCCGCTACGCCGGAGTGGCTGACCATGCCCACGCCGATGATCGATATTTTGGACACTTCATCATCCACCTCAACCTTCTTGGCGCCAATGTCTTTCGCGGTGGCTTCTACGATCTTCTGGGCTTCATTCATATCCTTTTTAGAAACGGTAAAGGTAATATCGGTGAACCCCTGCGCGCTGGCGTTCTGGATAATCATATCCACGCTGATATTGCGCTCGGACAAAGGCAAAAACAGATTTGCGGCGATACCCGGTTTATCCGGTATATGAACTACGGTAATTTTCGCCTGGTCGCGATCGTAGGTGACTCCCGATAGTACTTCTCTTTCCATTTCCTTATCCTCCTTCGTTACGAGTGTACCGCCTTCGTCGGTAAACGTTGATTTCAAATACAGGGCGACATCATACTTTTTCGCCATTTCCACAGACCGGGGCTGCAAAACCTTCGCGCCGGTCATCGCCATTTCCAGCATTTCATCATAAGAAATTTTTTCCAGTCTTCTGGCTTTGTTGCAGATGTTGGGATCTGTCGTATAGACGCCATCCACATCTGTAAAAATATCACATCGTTCGGCGTTGAGCGCCGCAGCCAGCGCCACCGCGCTGGTGTCGGACCCGCCACGCCCGAGCGTCGTAATGTTATTATCCTCATCGACGCCCTGGAAGCCAGCCACCACAATAATGCTGCCTTTTTTCAGTTCTCGCTGGATGACCTCCGTATCGATGAGCGATATTCGCGCTTTTTTGTAAGCATTGTCTGTCTGAATTTTAACCTGAAACCCCAGAAACGAACGGGAACGATACCCCATTGCATTGAGCACAATGGAAAGAAGCGTGATTGTCACCTGCTCGCCGGTGGAGATCAGAGAATCATATTCCCGTTCATCCGGCGTCTCGGCCGCGCTGTGCGCCAGGGCAATCAACCGGTCTGTCTCCCCCGCCATAGCTGAGAGAACCACGATGACGTCATTGCCGGCATTCTTCTCGCGAATGGCCTTGTTTGCCACATTTTTTATTTTTTCAATATTCGCGACGGATGTTCCGCCAAACTTCTGCACTACCAACCCCATACCCTAAACCTCCCTATTTATATCTTTGACTAATTCCAACACTCTTTTTTGCGGCCCGCGAATGAGAATTTTTCTTCTGTTTTCATCGAGATAGTTCAACTGAATGTGTATGGCATCCGCCGGCAGATTCTCCGCTATTTTTTCGGCCCATTCAATGACCACAACGTCATCCCCGACCACATATTCTTCAAAGCCAATATCCCCCAGTTCATCGTTTGAATTCAGGCGATACACATCGAAATGGCAAAGACGGCATCGTCCCGGATATTCATTGACCAGCGTAAATGTCGGGCTGGTAATGGGATAATCATCGGATACCCCAAGCCCTCGCGCCAATCCACCAGTGAAGCAGGTTTTTCCGGTGCCCAATTCACCGGATAGCGCAAACGTATCTCCCCCGCGGGCGATCAGGCCTATCGCATAACCCATACCGGCCGTTTGTTCGGCGCTTTCGGATACTATTTCAAAAAGAACTGTTTCACCATTCATTCGGGAAGCTGCCATTTATCATTAAATGATTATTTTTCCAACAGAACAATCGCTGAGGCGTAATTTTGTGTGTGTGTGATGCTCACGTGCATTTGAACAACGCCTGCTGTTTCATACCGGCTTTGCGCTCCACCGTAGAGTTTCAGATACGGACGGCCGGTTTCCTCATTTAGGGTTTCGATATCGATTAGCTTGACGCCCATGCCCAGTCCCACGCCCAGCGCCTTGAGAAAAGACTCTTTAACAGCGAATCTGGCCCCGTAATGAATAGAGGCGTGAGCATGGCGACGGCAATAGTCAATTTCTCTATCGGAAAACACGCGGCGTGTAAACTTGTCACCCCATTTTTCAATGACCCGTCCGATGCGATCCGTCTCCACCAGGTCCGTTCCGATCCCGTAAATCATTGTGCCCCCCCGGCGCCAAGAATGGCATCGGTCATCGCCGCGACTTTTTTCATATACGCCACATCATGTACACGGACGATATGGCATCCGTTCAGAATAGCCGCCGTAACGGTTGCCGCCGTCCCTTCAAGTCGTTCCTGAGGGTTTCCACCCGTCACCTGACCAATAAAGGCTTTTCGCGACGAGCCGACCATAAGCGGCACCCCCAGACCCTTCAATTCGCCAAGGCGGGAAAGAATCCGGCAGTTATCCTCATAGGACTTGCCAAAACCGATCCCCGGATCGCATACCAGCTGATTGTTCTCAAGGTCTGCTTCAACGGCTTTTTGGCATTTCTGTCTCAGAAATTCATAAATTTCAGCCATCAAATCCGAATACACCAGATTGCCCTTTTGCATGGTTTCAGGCGTTCCCCGCATGTGCATCAAAACGAGCGCCGCCCCATGTTTTTTGGCAACGGATGCCATTTCCGGATCGGATAGCGCGCTGATGTCGTTGAGCATCTCCGCGCCCGCCGCAAGCGCCGCATCCGCGACTTTGGCTTTTGTCGTATCCACGGAGATGGGCGCCTGAATCCGCCCCTCCAGAGCCTCCACAATCGGAATCACTCTGGCCAGCTCCTCTTTGAGGGGTAAGGGTTTGGCCCCCGGCCGGGTTGATTCGCCGCCGATATCAATAATTTCCGCGCCCTCTTCGATCATCCGCATCGCCCGCTCAATGGCGGCGCTCCGATCAAAAAACGAATTGCCGTCGGAAAACGAATCCGGCGTCACATTCAATATCCCCATGATCTTTGTTGAATCGCCCAGGGTAATTTTCCGGCGCGCTGTTTTCAGAATGTATTTTTTTGAAGAAAGATTCTCGAGAAGCTTACTGACCTCTTGGGCAATTCCGGCGAGGCCAAACGGCTGCCTGGCGATTTTTGCGGCAAAGGCAAGAAGCTGCTTTTGCGTTCCCATAAGCAAAACATCCGTGGACTCGAGGCTGCAAGCCACGCTGCCGCGCGCGACGGCCGCATCCGCGCCCACTGAGAGCATTTCCTGTTTGAGAATATTGGCGACTTTACAAGGCACAGCGGAAAGAAGAATATTGAACGAGCGCGTTTTAGGCGCCATCGCCGAAATTCCGTAAGGATCCACACCGATCCGTTGAAACACGGCGACGGCATCGTCGAAAGAACGAATCGTCACACTCTTTAAAATCATTTTCCCTCATCACCACATGTTAAGCTAGTGCGGCTGTGACGCATGCCCCGCCGGAAGGGCGGCGCCGATGATTTCATCAATTTCCGTGCTGTTGAGAACCTCTTTTTCCAGAAGTTCTTTCGACATGCGGTGCAGAATATCAATATGCTCATTCAGAAGCGACAGGGCCTTGTCATAGTTGCGCTTGACAATCGACATGACTTCTTCATCGATTTTTTTCGCGGTATCCTCACTGTAATCTTTATGTGTGGCAAACTCTCGTCCCAGGAAGATTTGTTCCTCTTTCTTGCCGTAACTGAGCGGCCCCATGATCGGGCTCATCCCCCATTCGCACACCATTTTGCGCGCCAGATTCGTCGCTCGTTCAATATCATTGCCTGCGCCGGTTGTATAATCCTTGAGCACAATTTCTTCAGCCGCGCGCCCGCCGAGCAGGACGGCAATGTTGCTTTCGAGATAACGGCTGGGATACGTGTGTTTTTCGTCAATCGGCAGCTGCTGGGTTACGCCAAGCGCCCTGCCCCGGGGAATAATGGTTACCTTGTGGATCGGGTCGGTGCCGGCAATCAGGCGAGCCACCAGCGTATGGCCGGATTCATGGTAGGCCGTATTGCGCTTTTCTTCATCGCTGATCACCATACTCCTTCTTTCCGTTCCCATCAGGATTTTGTCCTTGGCAAATTCAAAATCCGACATGTTGACCTTCTCTTTATTGAGACGCGCGGCATTTAACACCGCTTCATTCACCAGATTCTCAATATCCGCTCCGGATGTGCCGGGCGTCCCACGTGCCAAAATGTCATATCTCACATCATCAGCAACTGGCGTCTTGCGCGCATGCACTTCAAATATCTTCTCACGACCCTTCACATCCGGCAGAGGAACAACGACCTGACGGTCAAAGCGTCCGGGTCTTAATAGCGCCGGATCTAAAACGTCGGGACGGTTAGTGGCGGATACCAGGATGACGCCTTCGTTGGATTCAAAACCATCCATCTCGACGAGCAACTGATTGAGTGTCTGCTCGCGCTCGTCATGGCCCCCGCCCAGGCCTGCGCCACGGTGCCTTCCGACCGCGTCGATTTCGTCGATAAAGATAATACAGGGCGCGTTCTTTTTGGCCTGACCGAACAAGTCGCGGACGCGCGATGCGCCAACGCCGACAAACATTTCCACGAAATCGGAGCCGCTGATGCTTAAAAAGGGAACATCCGCCTCGCCGGCAATTGCGCGCGCCAGAAGCGTCTTACCGGTGCCGGGAGGGCCGATGAGCAAAAGTCCCTTCGGAATGCGGCCGCCAAGCTTGGTATATTTTTTGGGGTCTTTGAGAAAGTCGATAACCTCTTCGAGTTCTGCCTTGGCTTCGTTCACGCCCGCCACATCGGCAAACGTCACCTTCTTGGATTTATCGGTAATCAGTCGAGCGCGGCTCTTGCCAAACGACATCGCCTTGCCGCCTCCCGACTGCATCTGTCGCATGAAGAAAATCCATACGCCAATCAAAAGCAGCATGGGGAACCAGGAGACTAAAATCATGTACCAGGGATTCTCATCCTGTGGCTTGGCGGTAATCTTCACGTTTTTCTGCCGAAACAGACCGATTAACTCGTCATCCTTGGGCGCGTAGGATTTGAAGGTCGAACCGTTGGCCATTTTGCCGAAAATGGCTTCTCCCTGAATGGTCACCTCCGTGATTTCACCATTATTCAAGTAGGTCAACATGTCCGTATAGATAATATCCTTGGTGCCGGGCGTTTTCTGATTAAACAACTGCCAGACCAGTAAAAACACCAAAAGCACCGTGAGGACCAGAGCGATATTTTTTTGAAACTGATTCAATCCCTTTCTCCTTTAAAATAGATGTGTTGTTTGCCTTATAATAATATGCTGTTTTACTCAAATATTTTCTTGCCGGGGTTTTAACTCAAAAACAAGAACTTTTCGGGTCTGTTGGGTCACCCCGACGCGTCCGGACAGGTGAATCCCCTCAATCCAGATCACAGATAGCCCGTCCGCCAGAAGAACCAGACGATCTCTGTAACCGACCGGAATTTTCCGGTCAATCAGGAGCTTTTTGACCTTTTGACGACCATCCGTTCCCAACGGCTCAAACCAGTCACCATTTCGACGGTTTCTGACCATCAGCGGTTTTGAGATTTTATCCTCATCCATGAATATTCGGCCAAAATTCGAAAAATCCACCTGATCCGCCTTTGTGCGCCATACTGATGCCACTACATTTCTCTCTCTTACAAAAACCTCGCCGGGAATGCTCAGTTCATATTCAAAGCGCATGGCCTCGCTTGAGACCGGGCCGATAATCATCCGGTCGTAGTCTTTCTTTGCCACAAGTCCTAAAGGAAGAACTATTTTTTTCCCGGTTGCGCTTTTGCCTGCCAGATCGACGACCGACTGGACATGCGTGTATGAAAAACCGCCGGTCCCAGGCGCACTGTTCTCCAGAAGCGCTTTCACCAGGCGATAGCGCAGGGACAAAGGCAGCGCATTAAAGAACGCGGCGGAAAACGAATACCCCCCCTGCCCTTTTATAATATCCGGCGATGAAATCACATCGTCAACCAGCGCATTTAAGACCTCATCGTCGCGGCGCAGAATGTCCGCCATGCGCGAAAGCCCCTCTTCAATTTTAGGATTGTATTTGCGCTTCAAATGGGGAAGCAGGTCCAGCCGGATGGCATTTCGCAAATACGCGTCGCTGAAATTGGACCGATCCTCACACCATGAGAGACCATTTTGTTTAAGATACATTAAAATCTCCGCTCGCGACACTTCCATGAGGGGGCGGATATACCGATGGTCTCTCACAGGCAAAAAACCCTTCAGCCCGTCGAGGCCGCAGCCGCGAAGCAAGTTGAGCAAAACGGTTTCCGCCTGATCTTGCAGATGATGCCCCAGCGCAATTTTGTTTGCGCCATGTGTGAGCGCCGTCGAATCCAGAAAACGATAACGCTCGCGCCGGTAATAATCTTCAGCTGACATCCCCCTGGGAATCGCACATGTGCTCATATCTTCCGAGATAAAGCAAAGTCCCATTTTTTTCGCGAGCTCACCACAAAACTTTTCGTCCGCCTCAGAGTCTTTCCCGCGCAGGCCATGATTGAAATGAGCCACGATCATTTCCAGCTCATACGTTTGGGCAAGCTCCGCCAGAATCGACAAAAGCGCACAGGAATCCGCGCCGCCGGACAGGGCCACCACCACCCGGTCGCCACGCTTGAGCATGCCATGCTTATCGATCGTGTTTTTAATTTTGCGAATCATCTCTTATTGAAACAGCGTTGTAAGTTCTTTAAGGCTCTCACACGTATAATCCGCGCCCAGACAGAGGAGTTCCTGCCTGTGACCCAGACCATTCAAGCAGGCACATGAGCAAATACCCGCATTTTTTGCCACGGCAATATCGTTTCTCCCGTCACCAATCATCACGGCCCTGTCTCGCGATATGTCGTATTTTGAAAGCAGGTACTCAACAGTTTGCGGGTCCGGTTTCATGTAGGGCGTCGAATCCGCGCCGACAATCTCCAGAAAATGCCGCTCAATACCAAGCCCGCGGGCAATATTCAGCGCCATATAATAGCGCTTATTCGTCAGAACGACCTTTTTTTTGCCCGAAAAAAATTTCAGGACCTCTTCTGCGTGAGGATAGAGACGCGTGTTATCCAGCAGGTGCTGTTCATAATGATCGGTAAAAATCGCCAGCGCTTTCTCGACAAGCCCGCGTTCATCATGCCCCAACGTTTTTTCAATCAGTTGCCGGATGCCATCGCCCACAAAGCTGATAATTTCCTCGGGCGGCCTGGGCGCCTGATTCAGCACCCTGAGCGTATGGTTGACGGACGCGGCAAGATCCTGTCCCGTATCGACAAGCGTGCCGTCAAAATCAAATATCATCAAATCCACGAATTTCATGACGAAACCTTTCCTGTCCGCGTGTATAGCGGAGAGACTCTTTAAAAACAAGAGGGTTTGTCTCCAAATCGGCGGGAAATAGCGTTTGACTGCCTTGTGGGCCTATGTTAGAAATTTTCAATATGAGAAAGACACGTCCTCTCACATTTTCAATCATCGGCGCCGGGATGGTTGGAACGGCCATTGGCGCTTTGCTTCAAAAGGCCGGCTATTCCATCGCCGCGATAGCCGATCTTTCGCCTTCGCATCTGAAAAGAGCCGCATCCTATATTCAGGCGCCCCTGTTTCGCAATGCTGCTGAGGCCGCCCGGGCGGGTGATTGCATTTTAATCAGCACACCCGATGACCTTATCCAGAGTGTCTGCGAAGACCTCGCGCGCGCCACATCCCTGAAAGGTAAAACCGTTTTTCACGTAAGCGGCGCCTGCGGTCTGGACGTGCTGGCCCCCGCCTCCCTTGCGGGTGCAGCCGTCGCCAGCATTCACCCCCTACAAAGTTTTTCGTCCATCGATGGCGCCATGGCCAGCATTCCCGGCAGTTACTTTGGCGTCACCGCCGGCAGGGGCGCCAAAAGCGTTGCGCGGGATATTGTGCGGGATCTGCAAGGCATTCCCCTGATCATCACCGAAACACAAAAACCGCTTTATCACGCGGCCGCCTGTATCGCCTCCAATTATCTGGTCTCCCTGATGAGTGTGGTAGAAGCGATATACCTCTCCATCGGCATAACGGAAAAAGACGCGCGCAAAGCCTATCTGCCTCTGGTTTACGGCAGTTTGAAAAATATTGAAAACCAGGGCTGCGCCCACGCCCTGACCGGCCCGATCGCGCGCGGTGATGTGCGCACCGTTGACAAACACCTTCAGGCGTTGACCGGAAAGCATGCGCATGCTTTGCCCATGTATGCTGAATTGGGAAAAATTGCCGTAAAACTGGCTAAGCAAAAAGGAACCCTCAATGCACGGCAGGCCGGGAGCATCCTGGGTCTGCTGAAAGGAGAATAAGATGAGCACACAAACACGACTTTCCCGCAAAACGATTATCGACATCAAGAAAATGAAAATCCAGGGCGAAAAAATCAGCATGCTGACGGCTTACGATTTCGGCATGGCGTCTTTGCTGGACGAAAGCGAGATTGATATTATTTTAGTGGGCGACTCGCTGGGCAATGTCGTTTTGGGTTACGACACAACGCTTCCCGTGACCATGGAAGACATGATCCATCATACCAAAGCCGTGGCGCGCGGCTCGCAAAATGCCCTGATCGTCGCCGACATGCCCTTCATGTCCTATCAGGCCTCTATCGAGTCGGCGATGATCAACGCCGGGCGCTTTCTCAAGGAGGCAGGCGCCCAGGCCGTTAAACTCGAAGGCGGAGAGGAACAGGCGGATACCGTCTTTAAAATGACCTCCTCCGGCATTCCCGTCATGGCGCATCTGGGACTCACGCCTCAGTCCATTCACCAGTTAGGCGGTTATAAGGTGCAGGGAAAAAAAGAAGACGCGGCCACCAAAATGATCCAGGACGCCAAAACCCTCGAAGACGCGGGCGCCTTTTCGCTGGTGCTGGAATGCGTTCCCGAAAAGCTGGCAGCGGATATCACCGGCCAGCTTTCCATCCCCACCATTGGCATCGGCGCGGGCGTTGCGTGCAACGGCCAGGTTCTTGTTCTCAATGACATGCTGGGAATGTACGACCGGATGACGCCAAAATTCGTCAAGAAATATGCAAGTCTGAATGCTGAAATCCGAAACGCCGTCAAACGCTACATCTCGGAGGTCAAGTCCGGCGAGTTCCCGGACAGCGACCACAGCTTCAAATAACCCTCAGCGCGTGAAACGGGGAGTCCCTTCATCTGCCGGACATTCCACTATAAAAAAAACAGCCCCTCGCGGGGCTGTTTTGAATTGTGTGGAGAAACCGTTATTTCTCGTTATAAAGGGCCAGGAGTTTTGCTCCGTATTTCTGCATCACCAGATTTCTTTTCAGTTTCGAGGTCTGTGTCAGCATGCCGCTTTCAATGGTGAAGTCTTCAGCCAGGAAGAGGAATTTTTTGGGCACTTCGTATCCGCCGAACGTCTTGCCGAGGTGGGCCATGATCGTTTTGGACAGGAAATCCGTCACCTCTTTCCTGGCGATGGTTTCCGCCGGCGTTCCCTGCGACCAGGCCGCCGTCTGCGGATCAAGCTTCATGGCTTCAAAGTTGGGTACGACGATGGCCACGTTGTAGTCCTTGCCGTCGCCGTACAGCATGGCGCTGGAGACGTAGCGCAGCAGCTTCATTTCATTTTCAATCCCTTCGGGATGCACGTACTTTCCGTTCATGAGCTTGTACTCATCTTTGAAACGTCCCGTGATGTGAAGGAATCCATCCGCATCGAGATAACCCCGGTCGCCCGTGCGAATGCCGGGGAAACCGTTCCAGGTGTCCGGCATCATGATGGCGGCGGTTTGTTCGGGTTTGTTTAAGTATCCCATCATGATCTGCGCGCCGTAAGCGCAGATTTCGCCGTCGGGGCTGTCTTCGCCCACGCGCGACTTGTCAATCCGGACGTGCATGTTGGGGAAAACCTTGCCGACGGTGCCGTACTTCAATCCGGATTTCGGATTGTTGCCCGAGATATTGGGTGCGGTTTCCGACAGGCCATAGCCGTCATAAATGGGCTGGCCCAGGTCGGCAAAGAAAAGCGCGATTTCTTTCTTCATGGCGCCGCCTCCGGAAACGACGAACGTCAGCCGCCCGCCGAAGACCTCGCGGATTTTACTGAAAACGAGTTTGTCCAGAATCTTGAATTTGAGGGTCTTCTTCTCACGATCCCTGTTTTTCACCGCTTCGGCGCAGGCGGCGTCAAAGAGTTTCTTTTTCAGCCCGCCTTCCATGGACATTTTCAACTGGATGCCGTCATAAACCCGGTTGAAAATCAGCGGAACGGCGGAAAGACCGGTGGGGTGCGCTTCCGCAATGTTTTTCATGAGAAGCTCAGCCGATTCGGCAAAAGCCATGGCGCCGCCGCAGTAGATATAAACATGGAGATCGCAGCTCAGACCGAAAGCATGAGCCCACGGCAGGATCGCCACGACATTCATGGTTTGATTGAGGTCAAACGCCCATGCGCCTGTCCTGGCGCACAGCGTCAGCGATCCGTGGTGCAGCATGACGCCCTTGGGATCTCCGGTTGTGCCGGACGTATAGATGATATTCGCCATGTCCGACCATTGGGGTCTGATGGAGAGGGCCGGTTTTTGCTTTCCCAGGGTTTCAAGTGCGGAAAGCGTATTGGGTCCTGTGCCAAAAAGCACGAAGACGTCTTTTAATGTCGGGATGTCCTTTTTAAATCCGCAGGCCAGCGCATGCATTTTGGAATCCCTGACAAAGAGGAACTTGATGGCCGAGTCGGCGAGAATATACCGCCAGATTTTTTCAAGTTCTTTTTCGTACATGGGCACGAAAACGCCGCCCAGGCCGTGCACGGCCTGCTCGCAGATAAACCATTCCTCGCAGTTGCTGATAATGACGCCGACCTTATCTCCCTTGGCCAGGCCTTTTTGTTTCAGCGCGCCCCTGAGGTTGTTGACTCTCTCGGCAACAGCGCCGTATGTTGTGTATTCATACAGGCCGGCCGCGTTCTTTTTCCCGAACAGTTTATTGCCGGCGTACTTCGCGGCGCTGTGCTCCCATAAATCAACCAGGTTGTTCGGGTTGTCGTAAACTGAATTCACATCAAAATTCGGATTGTTTGGCGTATCTGGCATTAACATGTCTGCATCCCCCTTCTCATTTTTTTAATCGTCATGATGATTTTTGTTTCTGGAAGAAAAAGCCCTCGTCCTGCATACAAGGCCGAGGGCTTTAATGGTTTGTCGTAAAAAAAGATTCACCTTATTTAACGCGAGTCCAAAATTTGTTTTTGCAGATAAATCCAATGCAACCCTGCAGCTTCAATCGGTCGGGATTGTCCAGTGACAGTTTGCATTTGTATTCCTTGCCCTTTTCGGTTTCATAAACCTTGCCGCCGCTGTATTCGTTATCGTCAGTCTTTTTCATTCCCCATACAAAGACCAGGCCTAAAAGCGGTTTGTCCTTTTTGTCACCGACACACTTGGTGCACAGGGCGCCAGGAGCGCTAAGGGGCAGTTTGACATATTTGCCTTCATAGACACCGTCCTTTTCATATATTTCCATCTGCGCGCGCTCCTTGCCTTTATCCGGCCCGTCATCGGCAACTAAGGACCAGACACCAACAATGGAACTCTCCGCCGACCAGGCGGACACCGCAACGAACACAGACAGAAAGACAACCCAAAACACGCATACACTGACTGAAAACACTCCTTTTTTCATCACTCCTCCTTAATCAAATCAAATTCAGCAGAAATCTGCATTGAAATTATCATGCATTCCATAAGCCGGATGTCATCCTCCCCTTAGATTGCTTCTGCCTTCCCCAGCTTCAGAAAATTTTCAAGGGTGCCGCCTGAAAGCGGTTGGATGGCTGCAGGACAGCACCCTTGATTGAGCCCGAGGGGATGGGATGCAGTTTAAACGTGCCCGGGCACTAAGGGGAAGATCAGAATCGATCGATTTTCCGCTCTTTGCTTAGCAATTCATATGCCATTAACTGATATTTTGTATGTATATGATAATATTATTATTTTTTTAATAACGCCCTGTCGTCTGCGTTTTTTTGACAATATAGTCCCATATATGTTTCAAGTATCCAGGACATAACTGTATCTGATGAAACATTATCGATACTTTTAGCGACAGTTCCCGTATATGATGTGTTGATTGAGACTTAACCGCGTCAGCAGACACCGGAAGGGAGAAACTGCTTGAGCATCTGCGTGTAGGTGCCGCGAAGAATTTCCGGAGCAACAAAGTAGTCGGGCCTTCTGGCAAAGGCCTGGTTCACCAGCTTTTCGGCCGCCTGCTCTATCCCGTTGGTCTGTTGCAGCGCCGAATTCAGCAGCGCAATCATCTCGCAAGCGGCGATCTGGCTTTGAGCAATGTAGCGGGCGGCTTCATCGCCGGTGACATAGCCGTAATGATCCGCACACAGATATTTAACGTCCAGCGGAGCCATCTTCTTCAGACTTTCTCGATATTTTTCAAAGCTCGATCCGGCGGCGATGACATACTCGTCACGGTAGGGAATGGCGGCTGCATCCGAGGGAAACAGCGCCTGAAGCTCAGGAACATAGGCTGAAATCGAGCAGGAGGAATGCCCCGGCGTCTCCAGAATTTCAATCGTCTTCCCGCCAAGATCCATTCGGCTTCTCTCGGCAAGCGCCTCACCCGCAACATCGTCGCGCCAGCGCCAATCGATATCCGCCAGAATATCGGTATTCCCCCGGACTCTGGCACAGACCTGAAGCGTGTAATCCTCAAAAACCGTCTTTGCTTTGGGATTGTCCATTACCTCCCAGCCGCGCCGGGAGGCGTAGATGTTGATCTCCGGCCAGCGCCTTTTTAAAAGAGGCGCCAGGCCGACATGGTCAAAATGGGCATGAAGAATAATGAGATGCTCTATCTTTTTTATATCAATATTGCACGCGGACATCTGGTGAAGCATGTCCGGCAGTATGTAGCTTAGTCCCGCGCTGATGAGCGCCGATGAGTCGCGCCCCTCCAGCAGATAGACGCAGGATTCCTTCGTCCCGAATAACCAAAGCCCCTCATCAATTCGGCCTGCGATTTGACTTCTCATCAATTCTCGTAATAAATAATTTCTGCATTCTTTCTCAGGCGCGCCGTTATTGTTTCGAAGGCTGCGCGCTGCTTTTCCTGCTCCAGATACTGGGTGATCTGTTTTTTGGCCTCGTCGAGTGTTGTAACTTTTTGTTTCGTCCGCCCCAGAACTTCAATAATATGATGACCGTATTCGGTGGTCACCACCGGTCCGATGTCCTTGATCTTCCTCGAAAAGGCTGCATCCTCAAAGGGCTTGACCGTTTGTCCTTTTTGAATCTCGCCCAGATCCCCGCCCTTTTCCTTGCTGGGACAATCGGAGTTGTTTTTCGCAATTTCGGCAAAATCCGCGCCATCGAGAATCTGCTTACGCAGTTTTTCAATTTTGGCTTTCTTTTCAGCACGTGTTTTGTCGTCGTCCTTTTCATCGATCAAAACGAGAATATGCCGGACATGCGCGGTTTCGGGCGTTTTGAACTTGTCAGGATTCTCCTTATAAAACTTGCTGATTTCATTTTTAGTGGGTTTGGCGTTGCTACCTAATTCCTTATCAACCAATCGCTGTATCTTGATGCCCAATTGAATTTGATCCATCGAAACGTTGTTTTCTTTCAGAAATTCATCAACGCTTTTACCTTCCGGAATATTTTTTTTGATCTTATCGAGCTGCGCCTGAATGTCTTTTTCCGTAAGGGTGATGTTTGCCCGTTCGACTTCTTTGGTCAAAACGGTCAGCACTACAAATTCATCAATGAGTTGCTTTTTGACACCGTCAATAATTTCTTTGCGTTTCTCTTCGGGAATTTCTCCCTGAAACATTTTCATCTGATCGCTGACTTTCTTTTCCAGATCAGCCTTGGTCAAAGCGACACCCTCCACTTTCGCCACAAGCGCTTTTGAATCGTACTTGACCTCTTCAGCTTTTGACGATGGCGCATCCGTCGCAGCCGGCCCTTTGGCCGCCTCTTCTTTCTTGCCACAGCCAAAAGTTAACGCCAGAAAAACAGCACATAAAATGATGAAATATCCTTTATGAAACACTTTTTTCATAATTTCCTCCTGAAAATGACTCAAGTCTTTTAAATGTCTATGGGCTATATCCGTAACCCAATCGTCAAGTCAAGCGATTTATCCGGCCGGCCTGTTAGGTAATTTTTCTCAGAAACTGAAGAACGCGAAACTTGTCTTCCCGGCCATTTAAGCATTGCGCGGGAGGGCATTCCCCGTCGCTCATGGCAAGGGTGCTGAGGATGCGCGCCACCGCCTGCGCCAGAGGGACCTTTTGATAATGATGCCGGCTCATAAAATTGATCAGCTTCAGCGTTTCAAAGCCGTCAAACCAGATGGAAAACTGCCTTTGCCGTCCTTTGGGCTGCTTCATGTTGTTGGATATCTTCGTCCAGACAGACGGGAAACGCCGGCTCATCAAAAAGGTTTCCAGCCCTGGATGAATTTGCCGCGACTTGGCCAGAATCTCCTCCGCCGGGAGGTCAGACGACTGATGGGCCAGATGAAGCCACTGCTTTAAAATATCGAACACCTCCGGGGCGTAAACCGGAAATTCGTTCAAAGACGAATGGCTCATTTTCTGCATGGCCGCGCCCGTGCCAAAAGGCACACGCCCCGAGGTTCGCGCCGACGGATAAACGACGGTTTGATCAATGGGCAAAACCGGACCGATCTTGGCCAGTTTGTTTAAAAAATAAAAATCCTCACCCGCGGCCCGCCGGTTCATCCCCCGCACGGCCAGATACGCCTCGGCCGTCGTGGTCATCGTGGAGCCGATGGAAGAAAATGCGTAGGGCGACGCCGCATAGTTAAGCCCCAGCACATAATAGCGAAGAAAGATCTCATAGGCGCAGATGGCGGATTTAGCCTCGTCATTATCGGGCAGTTGGTGCTGATAGTTCACAATGCCGGTTTTAAGCTGGCCATCTGAAAAAAAAGCCCGGACACAGGCCAGATAATCCGGCCGGACGAGCGTATCGGCATCCAGGCTGAGAATGACGCCGGGCGCTTTCTCGCCCTTTTTTAAAATCCTCAGCGCCATATCCATCCCGATTTTCCGGGCCATGCCGACGCCGCCTTCCGAATCTGGAATTTCGCGCCCGGGACTGGCCGCATCGATATATCCGAGCCTGACCGGGGAGTGGGCAATGCCGCTCAGAACAGCAGACACTGAGGGCGAAATGTCATCCGCATTCGCATCACGTCCGTCAATTAACGCACTGAGAATGCGCAACGTCTTTGCGTTGTTATCTTTGACGGATGCCGGTGATTGCGCCTTGGAATTGATGACGCAAAGGATCAGCGTTTCCTTTAAGAGGTCCGGCGGATTTTTGGACAGAGACGCGAGCGTGAAAAACAGGTTTTCAATTTCAGCATAGGCGGGAATGACAACCACCTGGCGGATGTCGTCGCGGCTGCGCGCGTTCAGATTCCACAGTGGCGACGCGGCATACCGGTCAAGATAATCATCCAGAAGCGAGGGCTTTCTCATGAGAGGCGCTCTAGAACTTTCTTTTTCAAGCGCGCGTAGTCATCGCCGGGAATCCACTCAATTGTCACGCTTTTTCTTTCCATGCGCCGAAACCAGGTCATCTGCCTTTTGGCAAACTGCCCGATGGCAATCTCAAGCCTCGTGGTCATGTCTTCCCACGTTATCGAATTTTGCAGATAACGGGCGATATAGCGGTATTCCAGGCCGAAGCGATCGAGCCTCTCCCACGAAATCCCGCCCAGATGCAACTGACGGACTTCCTCGATCATGCCCTGCTCAAGTCTTTGCCGGAGGCGCTTTGCAATTCTTTGCCGCAGAATATCGCGTTCCCAGTAAATGCCGAAAATCCCGGCATTGAAGTCATTTTGCTGAGATGCAGGATGCGGCCGGTTCTGTCTGACTTTTTCAATTTCAATTTTTCGAATCAGGCGCTCGCGGTCATCCAGATCTGTCCGGTTATGAAGCTCAGGGTTCATGCTCAAAAGCATCGCCTGAAGCTCAGACAGTGGCGCCTGAGCCAGCTTAAGCCGAAGCGCCTCGTCGGGCTGCGCATCGGGCAGGTCATAGCCGTTGATAAACGATTCTATATAAAGCCCCGTTCCCCCGACTAATATCGGCAGCGCGTTTCGCCGGCAGATGCCGTCAAAGGCTTCCCGGCAATGCTTTTGAAAGGCATAGACATTAAATTCATCCGCCGGATCGGCAATATCAATGAGATGATAGGATACTGCGCCCGCAGGCGTCACATATTCGGACAGATCCTTCCCCGTTCCGATATCCATGCCCCGGTAAACCTGGCGCGAATCGGCAGAGATAATCTCGCCATGCATTTCAGACGCCAGACGAACCGCCAAAGCCGTTTTCCCCGAAGCCGTCGGCCCGAGGATGATGATAAGATTTCGTTTCATGATGTTTTCATGGTCACGCCTTAAACATAATCGGCTGTCTCCGTTGCCGTGCTGCTGGCTATTTTCATCATCACGGACATGCCCTTTTAAAACACATCATCATGGCTGCTCACATCGACGGGAATTATTTTATCGTCTTCAATCAGAAAAAAAATGGAGATGCGATATGAAATATTGATGGAGACGGAATGTAGTTTCGATAACATTCCCCGAAGCTTGTGTAGCCGCAAAGAGGGATGATGGGGGTTTAATTCCAGAAGCTTTAAGGTTTTTTCGTATAGCGACAGCAATTCAGGATGTTTCTTGATAAATTTTCCCGCCCGCCTTACATAGCTGTCCGTATAAATCAATTCAGCCATGCGCTATTCTCTTGATATGTTTTTCCACAGTCTCTTTGACATATTTACCCTTTTTAATGTCTTGTTGAGATTCCAGAAGCGCCGCTTCCAATTCGCATTCGCGCAAGTAATGGTATTTTTCCATGGGTAAAACGACATACCTGTTTTTCCCCCTGATGGTAATAATCACTTCTTCTCCATTGGCTGTTTCGCGATCAAGAATTGAAACGCCTCTTGTTTTCAAATCGTTGGCTGTAATAGTTTGCGCCATATCCATTCGACCTTTCAATAGTTTTATTATCAGTACTATTGATCGTTCTGTACGTCAAGTCTTATTCATGGCAGGAAGCAGGAAAAGACATCAACCTGTTAATATCCTGCCGGACCCAGTCGAGCCAAATCTTTCGCTGGTCTTTTGTACTGGTCACGATGACGTTGAACATGCGGCGGTGAAAAACCATATCGCCGCATAGCCCAAAGATACAATTTTTCCAGATAGTTTCCAGCGGGTCGCCGAAGACGTTTTGTTCCCGCTCAGATTCTGTGTTCGACGTATTGTAAACCAGGGCTGTCCGCGCCTTGAGCAAGCCCATCGGAACGCCTTCTCCTGAATCATCTTCCTTAAATTCATAGGCCACACCGGGACGGATCACGCGGTCCACCCAGCCTTTGAGAATGGCCGGAGGCTGCCCCCACCAGTCGGGATGCACAATCACAATGCCATCCGCGGTGGCAATTTCATCGCAATGCCGGGCAATGACATCCGGCAGAGCCGCATCTCTGGCTATTTCTTCCGCATTCAACAGTGGATCGAACTTTTCCTGATAAAGATCGTGGAAGAAAATTTGATGTCCATTCGTCTTCAGCGCATCACGCACCGTATGCGCAATGGCGTGGTTGAAACTTCCCGGGTCCGGATGGGCCAAAATAATGGATACTTGCATAGGTATTGCCTTTCCTCCATTAGTTCATAGCGTTAATAATCAATCTCCCCGCTCAACAGAGGTGATTGAACGTTGTGCCGGCATATCTTTTCTTCAATTTTCTTTCGGCTGATATTGGCGTAACAGTATTTACATAAATGGCGGCATGTATTGTATTCGCCGATATCAACGCTGGAAACACACCCGCAAAGGTCCCTCTGATATTTATCTTTTTTAACGATCAAACTCCTGCCGGTCAATTCCGAAATCAGACGATCATCAATGCACCTGCCACGCTCAATGCCAAAATTCGTCAGATCGATTTCCTCCGCGCAGGTTTCCACCTTCAGGTGATGGCTTGCGGCAATTTCCGCAATACGCTTTGCCAACATGCGCATCTCCGATTCATCGGGAGGCCTTACAGAGACGTCCGCCATCCGGCTCTGAATATGGCGATACATATCGATAAAACTGATGATGCATTTTTCGGTATATCCCGACAGCCTTCCCGCCAGATCGTGGAAATGCGCAATGTGGTAGTCGACGTCGATATTTGCCGACCATAAGATCGGATCATAACGCCAGACAATTCGTTTCTTCCCGATGATATCGGAAAGCCGGATGAATGTTTCGACAACATCATCCTTCGGCGGCAAGTGCGGTTCAATGTCTTTGCCGTAAGGTGTCAGCGAAAATTGAAAATAGTAGTTATGGTCTTTTAAAAAATGAAGCCGGTCCAACATTGGCGCCGGATCTTTTGTCCAAAACACGATGCAATCCACATCCGAAGGGGAAAGCGATACATTCCGAACCTGCCTGGAATTCATCGGATTGCGCACCAGAGTGTATCCCTCGCGCAACCGATGAAAAAACCAGTCGCTGTAAAAAGCGGGGATGTCCGTCCGTCGGCTGCAACTGATAATCATTTTTTGCCCCGCTTCATCAACATTCCTACAGGTCAACCCATCCTATTTTTGAATTAGATGGCCGGCATGACATTCCCGCCCGAAACGGAAATATACTGGCCTGTAATAAAACCAGCCAGGTCCGAGGCTAAAAAAGCGACAAGATTTGCAACATCCTGATCATGGCCCCGCCGCTTGAGAGGAACGTTCATTCGATAGGCCTGTTCCCATTTGCCGTTATGGTCCTTGACATTTTCACTGATCATCCAGCCGGGCGCGACCTGATTGACCGTGATCTGGTGCTCCCCGATCTCCCTGGCCAGTACGCGCAAAACGCCGTCCATTCCCCGTTTGCCTGCAACATACGCGGATTGCCCCGGACTATTTTGCATCGCGCACTCGGTGTTCACGGCAATCACTCTTCCATACCGTTTTGAAATCATGTTCGGAATAAACGCTTTGGCCATTAAAACATTCTGCAAAACGCAGGAACGAAATTGACTTTCATAATCGGCGACATTCTGTTCAAGGATGCTTTTCCAGGGATATTGCACCACGGCGTTATTGACAAGGATGTCCGGTTTTCCGAATACCTTTTCAATAGCGCTCCGCATGGATTCAATCGATGCGCCGTCTGTAATATCCGCTTGAATGGTTAAACAGCGCACCCCCATGGCAAGTATCTCATCGCGTATTTTGAAAGCCTGTGGCATGTTGGAATGATAGTGGACCACCACATCAGCGCCACATGCGCCAAGCGTCCGGCAGATGACGCGTCCAAGTTGCCCTGACCCGCCGGTAACCAATGCAATTTTACCTTTAAGTTCAATGTTCATCGTAACCGTCTCCGTAATTATGACAAATGTTCAATAAGCCGCCAGACCTGTCCCTCTTTTTTGCGATGAAGCTTTTACACGTCAGTCATTTTTTTCAAAAGACGGGATTGCTTCTTTTGGGGCCCTGGCCAGTTTTACGCCAAAAAAAATGCCCCGGGGTGCGGGGCATTTCAAAGAATGTTAATTACGGAGTATGATTATAGTGGCTGAACATTCGCGGCGCTCGGGCCTTTGTTACCCTGTTCAATATCGAAACGAATCCTCTGCCCTTCATACAAGGTTTTGAATCCGGTTCCGCTGATGGCACTATAATGTACAAAAACATCACCGCCCTCATCATTTTCAATAAAACCAAACCCCTTCTTCTCGTTGAACCACTTTACTTTTCCCTCTGCCAAAGCTTAAAGTCCCCCTTTCAAAAATTTGTTTCTTCGGGTTAAACCCTCCAAAACTAAAAAAACCGCATGAACTCTCACCATTGAGAATTCGTTGCGGTTAATGTCTGACTTTTACGAAACAACGATCTGAACACTTAATATTTCCTAACAGGAGCTTTCTATCTCTAACCTTATGAGATTACTAACGACTCTCATTGAAGCAAACCATAACACCATTTTTTTTAAAATCAAGCTTTTTTTCAATTATTTTTTTACTTGTGCAGCCACTTCGTAACGCTGATTTAAATGGGTTATTTCTATCCTTGCCTCTTCGCTTAAGAAATCCCAAAGCCCAAGCGCCTGTAGCGTTTCCACGGTGGGGATGCCATCTTCACGCCATCCCCTGAGCGCATAATAAACCCCGATGAGCTTGTCAAGCTCATGGCTTCGATGGGACATCAGAATCCTGCGTTTTTCATCTGAAGGCATCTTTCTTATCTCGTCGGCGGGCTTTTGCAGCACTTGGGCAAGTTGCCCGTCGTTGTAAAATTCTTCAAGTTCGTAGAGGGCGTCTTCGGTTGGACCGATAGCTCTTTCAGGAACCCGGTCCTGCTCGCCCGTTTTCCCGCCGTAAACCATAATGTTCATCACGCGCTGTAAATTAATGTCCCGATCCGTGTGTTCGAAGATTTGCTCCCAGGTCAGATGGGTCCCTAACATGCCGTTGTAGAAATCGGCGTAAAGCTCCTGGGTGGCGGGATTAATATAAATATCCGTATCCCCTCTTTTGAGGGAGTCGGGATTGAATACATCCACCCATGGAAGTTTGCACAACCCCAGATTGTCATTGCCCAGACGCACGCGGGGGTAGGCAATCAAGGCCCTGGCCTTATCGTCAAAAGTGGGAAAGGCGCCCAGCATATCCACCTTGACCAGCCAGGCGGCCGCATGATGCGCGCCGATGTCGCTGGCCACCGCGTAGGAGGCCTGCATCGATAAAGACCGGTGCGTGCGATACAGTGAAAAAGGAAGGCCTTTGGTTTGCATGGCAAAGCGCTCAAGTTCATGCGTGGGATCCGGCCTGCCGGTTCTTTGCGCATATTTTTGCGAAACCCACGCTACAAGCTCTTTCATGCCCGTGCCCGCAATGCGTGTCAGGGGTGTTTTCCCTGTCGCCAGATCGTGGAGAAATTGCAGAGCCGCCTTTTCGTCACCCCAGGTCAGCGTAAAGTCTTCCGTATCTTCGGCGATCAGATACCCGCGCTGATAGCACTCCATGATAAAGGCCATGAGCACAGCGGTGGTAATCGTATCGATGCCGTAATTGTCGCAATGCCAGTTGGCTTCCATAATAAATCCGGGATTCCATATTCCGAGATTGGATCCGAAGCCGGCCGCTGTTTCATACTCGGGGCCGTCCACCCATACCTTTTGTCCGGCATGTTCGCCGCTGGTGAGAATCACCCAGCCGCCCTTGGTGCAGCGCAGGTTGCATCCGGGAAAGCAACCATCCATGCCGCGATGTTCAAACAGTCCATCCGCGTAAGCTTTGCCGCAAATCTGGCCTGCCTGCGGATGAGACCCGTACTGAAAATTATTAACCGGCAGGGACGAATATTCCGGTTTGTTCATAAATGAAACTACGCCGGCCGATCCCCGTAAATGCATCTGGAGCGCTTCGGGATCGACTTCCTTGATGACTTTATGCAGTTTAAGCCCCGCTTGTTTTGCTTTTTCCCAATCGGCCGCGCCAAAGGGATTTTCGCCACGGGGAAAGGTTGCCAGCACCACAATGGCCGTAATCTTTTTTGAATACATGACGGATCCCAGACCGGTTCGTCCGGCCTGTTTGGTGCGGAAAATACCCTTGCCGCCCTCGACAGGCTTTGTGGCGTCATAGTAGTGGCTGTTGATGCATCCGAATTTTGTATTGGCGGCCCCGATACCGGTTGAAAGAAAGGCGATATCCTTTTTCTCGATCCCCTTAGCCAGAAACTGATCGACAATCCTGTTTTCCAGATTGAAGACCTGATCCACCGCAACGCAAGGCTCGATGGTGATTTCCTGTTTGAAACTGTCGATGACGATCATGACATTTTCAGAGGCAATTCCGGAAACGCAAAGCGCGTCAAATCCGGCATATTTCAAATAAGCGCCGAAATAACCGCCAAAATTGGAGATACCCGGAATTTGGGTCAGAGGCGACAGGGCGATTGCCATACACTTGCCTGAGCCTGGAAATTGCGGAATGCCGCACAGCGGCCCGGGTGAAAAAATGAGTTGATTTTGCGGATCGCAGGCTTTGGTTTGCGCGGGTGTGTTGTGATGAAGCAGGTAAAGTCCCAGGCCTCTGCCGCCGGTAAAATAAGCCTTGGCGTTTGCATCCAGCGGCAGGATTTGCGTTTTTCCGGAATCGAGTTGAATATGGAGAATCTGGTCAGTATATCCGTGATGAAGTGGACATTTGTCGTATTTCATTGGCCTGTCCTTATCTAAAAAATGTTTTGGGACGTTAGAGCAATTGAAATAAAAAATCAACCCCTTTCATTTCTGCGCAAATATTAAAAAAATGCTTGCAAAATAACGCTTTGTGGTTTAGTAACCACGCACTTTTTTATGAAGGAGTTCTCGAATGTCTCGTATATGTGAAGTTTGTGGGAAAAAACCCTCAGTCGGCAATAAAGTCAGTCACGCCAACAACAAGAGCAAAGCCGTCTGGCGTCCGAATCTTCAGACGTTACGCTGTGTTGACGAAAAAACAGGCGCAGTGAAACGAATCAAAGCCTGCACGCGTTGCATTCGTTCCGGTTTCGTTAAGAAAGCGGCTTAAGCGTCCGGCTGCCAGCCACACGCTTCTATGGCTTCGTAAATTTCCTGAAGAAAGTCTTCATTTTCGATGGAATTAAGGGCATGGACAAAAAGTGTGGTGATGGCCTGATCAAACAACTCATTTGAATGGCGAAGGCCGAATTTGTCCGTAAAGAGGCGAATTCGGCCTTCGATATTCATGATGCGATTCATTCTCTCTTTTGTGATATATGCGGCGCCATTTTTCAGTACCTCTCGCGCCGTTTCTTTTTCGATTCCATAAAGCCAAGCCATGTTCTCGCAAAATTCATCTTCGCGCTTGTCTCGTGTAAAAGCGATGGCGTCAGCCAGAAGATCGATGGACTTTTCCTCGTGAATTCGTGCCAGAATCACCAGATCGTAAATCATTTCGATAATCAGATGGGATTGATACGCCGCCTCGCTATAGGACAGCTCGCTTCCAATCAGTTTGTGCAAATCCAGAATCTCCTGAATAAGGAATTTTCCCTTCACGTAAGTGTAACCCGGGGAATCCGCATCAAAGCCCTCCCGGCACTTAAGCGCAATTTTTCCGTAATGCGCCAGATCATCCACCAAAAGATGAAACATGACGTAGGCCGTCCGGGCGTGAGTGGGCGGCGCTGCCATAAACCGTGGAATTGAATGAGTTTGCTGGGCATTGATCGAAGGATGAATCGTCAATAAATCCGGTGCGATGTTATAGATATAAATATCAGGCGCCATAGCTTTTCTGCCTGCGGCCTCCATAACCTGCTGCAATACGTAGGTATGGGTTAACATCAGCATAAACAAACCTCTTGATCAGATCATATCAATTTCAAGCAGATGATAGCGGCTTTGCAATTCTTTGAGCAGGATAAGCGCGTCATCGAGAAATCCGGGCATGATTAACACCTGAAGGATGGCTTCCTTCGGATGAATCGTTGAGACGGTGGCCATTCCCTCGTAGCCTTCGATGAGGTACTGAACAAGTGTGATGTCGCCAGCATCTAATTTAAACCATTTCCGAATCATGTCGGCAGGCTAGCATGCATTGACACTTTGATCAAGAATCAAGGAGATTCGACAGCGTGACAATGCTTGTTTGACTCCGCCGTCCAAACCATGTATGTTGGCGTCATACAAGGAGATTAACATGAAAAAACGTTTAATTTTAACGGTGGTGCTGTGTTTATTTTGTGTGTCGTGTTCCACGACTGCGCCGTTCAAAAGCGTCACGCAGGGAAATGTGCAGGAATACTTAAAACAAACCCCGCAAGCGGCCGATCATCCGAATGCGGGTGTCATCCTGCTGACTTCCCATGCTTATGTGGAATATTTTAAAGACGGAACCAGCGTTACCCGCCATCTGGAACGCTACAAAATACTCAACGAGCGAGGCCGAAGATTTGCCACCAAAACCATCACGTATCGCGAAGGCTATTCGAAGGCCACGATTCTTTTCGCCAACACCATTAAAGCCAACGGACAGGTGATTTCCCTGGCACAAAGCGACATTTTCGAAGGAACGCAATATGCGGGCTTTGATTTTTATACGGACATCAAGCACAAGCGCTTTACCCTGCCTGCGGTCGAAGATGGCTGCATCATCGAAATCGCCCATGAAATTGAAAACATAAAACCTGTCTTCAATTTTGATTATGCAACGATTTTCCTTTGCCGGAACCTCTTCCCCATGGAGGAAGATATTCTCGAGATCGTCTTGCCTGTCAATCGCGAATTAAAATTCAAGACCTTCCAGACAGACCTTTTGCCGCGCATCACTGCGGACGTCGAGAAGCGGCGCTATGTTTTTACCAACCTCAAACAAAAGGAGATCGTTCCTGAGCCGCGCATGCCGTCTTTGATTGATCGCGAAACGTTTCCGCAAATCTGGATCTGGACACTGCCTGACTGGAAGAGCATCTCCTCGTGGTATATCCGTCTTTTTACCGGCCAGATGAAAGTCACCCCGGAGCTTACGCAATTCACGCTAAAACTCATTGAAGGCAAAAAAACCCGGGAAGAAAAAATAAGCGCCATTTTCAACTTCGTGGCGCAAAATATCCGTTATATCGCCGTATTGCTGGGTCCGCACACGCATAAACCCCATGAAGCCGCGGAAGTGTTTCAAAAACGTTATGGCGATTGTAAAGACAAAACCGTCTTGCTTTTGACCATGCTGAAAATTGCGGGGGTTGAGGGGCAGCCGGTGCTGGTGCCGTCGCATCGTCAATATTTCGATGAAAAAATGCCCTCCATCAGCGCATTCAATCATGTGATTGCCGCGGTTCCCAATGGCGAGGACTATTTCTGGCTGGATGCCACCAACGAAGTCGCCTCTTATGTGTCGCCGCCGTTTAGCTCTCCCTCCCCGGTATTTGTGGTTATGGCGGATGGCTCCTACCGTTTCGTGCAAACGCCTTCCCCGGATCCGAAGAAGGACTATGCCCAATCCGTCATCACACTCAATATTGACATGGAGGGTAACGCCGATGTGACCTTTGACCAAACACACTTTGGCAAGGCAGCACAACATCTTCGTTATCTTTATAAATATCTCCCGCCCGAACAAAGACGCAAAGCGTTTGAAAAACGGGGGATTGAAGTTTTGGATCTTGACCTGGGCAGTTTTTCCGATACGGATGCCCCTTTTTTCATCCGGCTTAAAGGCAAGCTCAAAAACATTGTTCAAATTGTCGATGCCGATACGATGATTCTTTCCAATGTCATAAGGCTCGATACCTATCGCGACATCACGGCATCAAACGAGCGTCTCTATCCGATTCTCCTTCATCCGTCTTATCCAGTTCGGGAAACGTTTCGTTATGTCTTTCCCGATGGATTTTCCATTCGAAAACTCCCTGAAAATTACGCTTCAGATCAGCCGCACGTCACCCGTCAGGAGAGATTCGCCATGAAGGGCTCGACTTTTGAGGTGAGTGTGGCCAACACACAAAAAGAAAGAAAAGTCACACTTGCCGAATTGAGCGACTTTATAAAATATGCTCTGGAATTACAAAGACATGAGTCGAATATGAAAAATCTGATTTTTGAAAGAAAACAATGAATGCTTGACATAATGTCTCACTTGGTTATGATGCCGAAAGAAAATAAAACACTATTGAAGAAGAATACATGACAAATGATGTGCAGTTGCCGGTAACGGAATGGATTACTAAAGAATCCGGTTCGTTAGATATTAATCACACTCTGATGAAGGAATTCGGTGTCAGCCGGATCGTCTCTTCACTCATCACAAACCGCCATGTCGGTTCTCTGGAGGCTGCGCATCGGTACATCAACCCGTCACTCAATGACCTGCACAGCCCTTTTCTCATGCAGGACATGAAAAAAGGGGTATCGAGGCTCATCCAGGCCATCAGCAATAAGGAAAATATTGTTATTTATGGCGATTACGACGCGGACGGCATCACCTCGGTAGTGGTTCTTTATAAATTTATCAAAGAACTGACCCCCTGCGTTTCCTACTACATTCCCGACCGGGTTGCTGAAGGCTACGGCCTGAAACTTCCAGTCATCGATCAGTTTAAACAAAATTCGGTTAAACTGATCATCACCGTGGATTGCGGCGTGTCCGATATTGAACAGATCGCCTACGCCAAATCCATCGGCATTGACACGATTGTGCTGGATCATCACGAAATCTCGGAAGGCCTTCCGGATACCGTCGCCTGCATCAACCCCAACCGTGCCGATTGCGAATTTCCATTCAAGCACCTGGCGGGTGTCGGCATCGCCTTCAATTTTCTCATCGCGCTTCGCGGCACGCTGCGCAAGGAGGGCTTCTGGGAAAACGGCGATTATCCAAACCTGAAAGACTACCTTGATGTTGTGGCGCTGGGGACCATTGGCGACATTGCACCGCTTTTAGGCGAAAACCGCATCTTTGCCAGAATTGGTCTTGAGCTCATCACGGAAGGCAGGCGTCCCGGCATCCGGGCACTCAAGGAAATCAGCGGCATCGACGGGCAAACCATCGATTCTTTTCGCGCATCCTTTTGTCTGATTCCGCGCATCAACGCGGCCGGCCGGATCGCCTCTGCGCTGGATGCCGTTTCGCTTCTGCTTTCGGAAACTGTAGAAGAAGCCCGCCCCTGGGCTGAAAAACTCGACGCGCACAACCGTCGGCGCCAGGCGATGGAAAAGGATATTTTCAACGAAATTCTGGGACAGCTTTTATCCAATCCCGATCTTGAAAAGATGAACGCGCTGGTGTTCGCCTCTGAAAAATGGCACCCCGGCGTGGTGGGCATTGTCGCCTCGCGTCTGGTGGATCAATTCAGCCGCCCCTCTTTTGTCATCAGTTTGAAAGACGGCGTGGGCAAAGGCTCGGGACGAAGCGTTTCGGCGTTCAACATCCACAAGGGTCTGCAACAATGTTCCTCGCTTCTTTTGTCTTACGGCGGTCATTACCGGGCGGCCGGCATTTCCATCAAGGAAGACGACATTGACGAATTCGCCTCTCTGCTGGACAATATCATCCGGGAAACCGGTCAACTTTCGGGCGCAAAAGCCCAAACGCTCATTGACGCGGAGTGCTCGCTTTCGGATATCAATCTCAGTCTGATTGATCAAATAAGCAGGCTTGCCCCTTTCGGGTGTGAAAATCCGGAACCGGTTTTTTGCACGCGAAGCGTCAAAGCCTCATCCCCTGCCGTCGTCGGCAATAACCATTTGCGCCTGCGCCTTTCCACCAACGGCGCGTCCTGTAACGCCATCTGGTTTGGCATGGGAAAATTTGCCGAAGCGGTGAACGGCGCTCAGCTGGATGTGGTATTTACGCCTCAGATTAATTACTGGAATGGCAACTCGGATATTCAACTGAAACTCAAAGACGCGGCCATTGTCTCCTGAAGGAGCGCTTCATGAATCAAGCCACGAAAGCCGCTTTACTTTCCGCCCTGCTCTTTCCGGGATGGGGCCAGATGTATCTCAAAGCCTATGTCCGGGGACTGGTTTTTATCATTCCCGCGGTGTTGGGATCAGCACTTATGGCCTACAGTGTCATTTTGGCCGGTTTCGGCGCCCTCACATCGGTGGCGCGGCAAAAGGAGTTAACTTTTGCGGAAGCGATTGCATCTTTAATTCTTCAAGCATTTCAGACCATCAATTATCGAATGTTCTTCCTGCTTCTGGCGCTTTTGCTGATGTTATGGGTCTTATCCATTATTGATGCCTACCAGCTTGGAAAAAAATCATGATGCCTGCCACTGACGCTGATCGATAATTAATTTCGCATCGGCTGCTATCGCGCCTTCTTCAACACACTCCAGCGTATCGATTCTGACGGTGCAAATTTCCTTAAACAACTTCCTGAACTTTTCGTTCCAAGCCTCCGTTCCAACTGATGGTTTTGCTTTTTCGACACGAATAGTCAAAACATCTTCATGGCCTTGTCGGGTCACGATAGCCTGGAGCGCAAGATTGTCGAATTTAGCCGCCAGCATCTTGAGCTGGCTGGGCGCAATGAATAACCCCCGGACTTTGACGGCATCGCCCACCCGGCCGGCAATACCGGCGAGGCGATACGAGGTTCTGCCGCAGGCGCATTTTGAGGTTATCAGACGCGATAAATCGCCCGTGCCGAAACGCAGCAGAAAGAAAATGGGATTCAGGCGCGTGACGACCACTTCACCCAGTTCGCCCGGCGCCACGTTATGGCCTGTCGCCGGATCGACGATCTCGACAATCGTTTCTTCGCAAATATGCCAGCCGGATTTTTGCGAACATTCGTAGGCCACGTCGCCCACTTCAGTTGCGCCATACATCGAATAGGTGTCGATACCGTACTCTTTTTCAAAAGCCTCCCGAAGCGCAGGCAAAAGCGGCTCGGCGGCAAAGCAGGCTTTTTTCACGCGGAAGTCTTTTTTGAAGTCATGTCCCATTTCCCTGGCCTGATTAATGATGGACATCAGGAAGCTGGGCGTGCCCACATAGGCCGTCACATTTAAATCCCGAATGAGTTGCACCTGAATTTGCGACGAAGAGGTTCCGGACGGCACGACCGTTGCGCCGACTTTTCGAAGGCCATTGTGAAAGGTGAGACCTGCGGCCACCAAGTGATAGGAGAAGGCATTAAGCGCAACATCTTTCGGCCCGATGCCGGCGGCAAAATACGCCCGAGCCCACAGCACGTCCGACTCGGACAGGTGCGGCTCATACACCGGGCCCGGAGAGGTAAAAATTCGATCAATGGCAATGGAGGGATTCTCCAGACCCGCGTAGGGCGGTTGTTTCATTTCCATCTCGACGAGCTTCTCACGGGTGGTCACCGGCAGTTTTTCAAGATCTTCGCGCGTCTTAATTTTCGAGGGATGAAGGTTGTGGGAATCGAGTATTTTTTTAAGTCGAGAGGATTTTTTATAGCCCAGCCGGATCATGTCGGCCAGCGCTCGATCCTGCGTGGTTTTACGGTCTTTGAGCGTTGCTTTTTCCCGAGCGTCAAAATATTTTTTCATCGCCTTGCCTCCCCTCTTTTACAGCCAGCGTTTGCGGCGTCGATAGGATTTCACATCTTTGTAGGATTTCACTTCGCCTTTTGCGCCCATGCCCAGGTAGAATTCCTTGACATCCGGATTGTCGGAGAGTTCCCGAGACGTCCCTTCCATCACGACCTTACCGTTTTCCATGACATAGCCGTAATGAGCCACCTGAAGCGCCATGTTGGCGTTTTGTTCCACCAGCACGATCGTTGTAGCGTGTTCTTCGTTAATCTTACGGATGATGTGGAAGATTTCCTGAACCACCAGTGGCGCCAGACCCAGCGAGGGCTCGTCGAGCATCAGAAGCTCGGGATGCGCCATCAGCGCGCGTCCGATGACGAGCATCTGCAATTCGCCACCGCTGCAGTAGCCGGCCAGCGCTTTTTTACGTTTCACCAGCGCCGGAAAGTAATGATAGACCATCTCCAGATCCTGCTTGTAGGGCTTTCCCGGACGGGTGGCCGTGCCGACGCGCAGATTTTCTTCAATCGTCAGATACTTAAACGGCTGGCGGCCCTCCAGAACCTGGATGATCCCCCGCCGCGTAATAAACTCCGGCGCCTGATTTTGGATGTTGACGCCGTTGTAAATGATATTGCCATCCGTCACTTCGCCGTTTTCTGGCTTGAGAAGCCCGGAGATCGCCTTGAGCGTTGTCGTTTTACCCGCGCCGTTGCTTCCCAGAAGCGAGACGATATGACCCCGCTCGACGGTCAGAGAAACACCTTTTAAGACCTGAATCACGTCGGAATACACAACGGAAATATTATTGAGCTGCAATAAGGTATCTGCCATAAGTTATCCTAATACGAAAACGGCCACAGCCGGAAACTCGACCGGACAATCCGCCACAACTCCGCAAGCCCCTTGGGTTCGATCAAAATGAACAGCACAATCGCCAGACCGAA